>NZ_CP096512.1:0-368329 GCF_056530295.1 Bacillus sp. PK6-16 | reverse complement strand
TATATATTTTTCTAAAAGATTCTATTGAAAATAGAATCTTTTTTTATGCAACTCTATACAGTAAATGTTATTCTTCATTCTTAACTTCCACAATAGTAACTTAAAATACATCCAATTTATATACAAATACGGAATTTACTATACATAAAATCATAAGAAAAAATATATTTTTAGTGGATATGTTTATAAAAAGTATCATTTGTGAATAGAATTATCACACTATTATTGTTATATAAGGGGTCTATAAGTAAAACTACTAAAATTCATCAAGTTTTATGTGATTAAATATAAATAACTGAATTAAGTGGATAAAATAATGCCCAATGTGTATAAATTGTGTACAGATAACTAAAAATTGTGGACAAATATAGAAAATATCTTCTTATTTACAATTGAATAAACATACTTATTTTTGAATTATTTTCCTTATTGTTTTATGTAGAAATAGTGGTATTTTTTATGATTTTATGTAGATAGGATAGTACAACAAAGTCTATTTTCACGCTCCCATTACATACCATTTATGATTTTTTACAGTAAGGTAAGTTAAAAACATTGTCATAGCAAGTTTTATTCTATATTTTATGATCCTATATAAGTTTTTTCTTTATATTTTTAATATATATAAGATATATATTTATATAAGATTTTAAGAAAAGGATTCATATTTCAAATAGAATGGGGACAACAAATATATTTTAAATAGAATGGGGACAACAAATATATTTTCAAGTAAAAATTAATAATAGTATATATACTATTATTTTAAAAAGTTTTAACTGCTATACACATTAAATAATAACACTAAATAAATTACATATAAGTGTAAAATGCCTTTTTTAGTAAAATTATTACAACAATAAGATTTTACTTATTAAAATAAATTAATAGTCATTTACAAAGAGATAAATGACTGCAGACTTAGGGATTTAATAATTATAGACAAAATAGAGGTAACACCTATGGAATTAAATGATGAAGTACTAGAATCTTATATATAAGAGCAAATAAATCAAATAGTTCCTTAAACGGAATTATCTGATTTAGATCAATATATACCATTAGTAAAAATGAAGATTGGAGAAATTGATCGAGGTGTGTATGAGAATAAATAGACAAAAAAATAGGATAATAAAAATTATACATAAATCCCCAGAAATATACATTTTCAACACTAGGATAAATATCATAATTTGTAGCGATTATTAATCCGCAATTTGTAATGACGGTGCCGTTTTAGTATTTATTATGAAAAATGACTATACAAATGGATTGGTTTTAAAAACCATTAATCTCATATTTAAATATTTATCAAAAACATATAAAAATAATAAAATATGCAAGGAAATGCATAACGCTTCTGCAAGTACAGGTATGCCGTTTATGAATGTGTTTCTTGGTATTAATCATGTTTTGGCACATAAGTTTGAACTAGAATGTCACATTACACATAGATACTCTAACGTGATTATCATGCTGTATATGATTCTATATAATACAATGTTCTCAAAATCTGAACATGATCTGCCAGCAGATACAGTAGAAGAGGGTATGTAATAAATTAGGTAGGTATATTTTTTTAGTTTATAAGCAGTATGGATATATTTAAAAAAAGATACGTTGTTATAGTATAGAATTAGATTTATTATATGATATGAAGAATTCTAATGAAAATAATATATAAATCAAATTTATATAAAAAAGAAATAAAATAAATATAATTAAAATATTAATCGAAAAACTCTTTAGTATTAAGAGCTTTATGTGTGAAAAATCCTACAATATGAATACTCATAGAAATTTTTAAAAAAATTTTAATTCAACTTAGTTTGCGCAGCTTTGGTAAGCATGAGATGACTTGACTTGTAGAGCATAGTGCTGGATTAGTTTGATACTTGGAGAAAACAGCGAAGATGGTCAACAAACCTGTAAGCGGTGTCTTAATGGATAATGGGGCCATACTAGAGTGGAGGGTATAAGCTGTGCTGTTCGTTATGCATGTTTCTATTATTTAATAACGAGATAGTAAAATTTCACGTACCTAATTGAGATTTAAAAACCAAAAATCAAATTATAGTAAAAATATAGTTCGGGGTGGCGGAGGCATGGAACTACAGAAGTATTGATTAATTCTACGGATTATAAAAATATTTTATTTGATGTAGCAAATGAAGGTGTTAAAAAAAGCCTGTGACCATTATATCTTAAAGTTAGGCATCCTATAACTACAATGGATGCTTTATCCTTTGTAGTTATAGAAATTGCACACTAAACAAGAACTTGAATAGGAGGATGAAAGTTAATGGAAACATAATATAAGTTTGCGGACTACATGGAGCATCTTAGTGAAAATATAAAGGTAGTTGTTGTGGAAGAGTATTTACATTTAACGGGGTTGTTAGAAGTGCCTCAATCAACTGTATGTCAGCATTTACCTAAGATACGTGGGAAGATTCTTCTTTCGAAAAGAAGAGGTCGTTTGTCAAAAGGTTGTTGATAAGATGGATGTTGTTAGAAAGATTGAGAGCTACTCTACTTTCGTACAACCTATCGGATATACTTACTAGGATTCATGGTAAAGACTTAAATGTATTAGCGGAGATAGGTTGTTATTTAGGGAACAATTCAAACAATTCTTCTGGGGGCTCAAATGCTTATTTTCATGTAGAATACATTTGGGCGCCAAACAATACAAGTTTCATTCAGAAAGTTGTTAAATGGTCAGTTTGGAAGAAGCATCGATGGTTGATTCGCTAGGTTCCAGTATCGTTTCAAGTGTCGGTAACAATGCTGTGCGTTGGAAAATGTACAGATTGGGTAATGGAGAGTGTTTATTTGTTCCTAGTATTACAATCTGGAGGATCTGACTGGGATTGGAATAAGGCGTTTAGAATTTAGCCGGATGAAACAATTAAAGAAGCAACCTATACAAGGGGGAATCTCCTGACAACTGAAGCAGATAATGTAGCTGATAGAATTTTGGTGAACGGTGTTAAAAGTGGAAGTACTTTTTACATGCCATAAGCTTTCTAATTTAGATAGTATAAGTCAAACTTGTATAACTTTTCGTATTATATAAGTATGAGGAGTTATTCGAAGAATAGCTTGTCATAATTTTTTCATATATGATGAGAACGACTGGTTGGCGAGCAGACTTTAGAATTGAAACATTCGTAAATAAAACTGTCAACCATCACTCACTATCAAGAATTCGATTAAGTAGGTAGAGTTCAAACACTCGAGTAACAGGTGAAAATGAAGGGATAGTGTAGTGAAGGAGAGATCAGTCAGCCAAGAATGGGGATCAAAGTGAAAATAAAAAATCAGTTAACTCAGTTGATAGATAAGTGCTTTCCAGGTATAAAAAAGATTTATCATAACAATATGGAAAGGACTTTATTAGATGTATTAGAGAAGTATCCAACCATAGATCATGTTTCAAGGTTGGGACAAAAGAGGTTCAATAATCTATTTGTAAAATGGGCAACTAAAAATGGACATATAATTACAGAGGAAAAAACCATACAAATATATGAATTTACAGTTAAAGGAGTACAAACAGTTCCTTTATCAGAATGTGCAGAACTGATGATGAGCCTGTTGATTAAGTCACTTCGAGAGCAAATCGAAATAACCACACCTATTTTAGCACAGATGAAAACAATAGCGGAATCTATTCCTAAATGTGAAGTAGTAAGAGAAATGTCTGGTGTGGGAGATCGTACAGGGCCAAGATTATTAGCAGAAATAGGAGATATTCGACGTTTTCATTCCTCAAAAGCATTAGTGGCATATGCAGGAATTAATGTATCACTGTATCAATCTGGCTAACTTGAAGCAAGAGAACGAAAAATAACAAAAAGGGGTTCAAAATATTTGAGGGAAGTTCTCTATGAAATTGTTCAAAGTTTAAAAACAGTAAGGCCAACTAAAGATAATGCGGTGTATCAATATATCTTGCGTACGGTTATTTTCGTTGGGGTGATATTTGTGTAAAAAAATATATTTTTTGTTAATTTTTAAGTCTAAAATAATTAGTAGGTTTTATTTTTATAAAATACGGTTTTGATGGAAAAGGGCTTTCATATATTCACAGTAAAAAAGATTGTCCCATATTATATAAAGATTACTTTATTAAGATTCTAGAGAGGTGTGAATATATGGAAGACGTATATGCAAATATTGATAGACTCAAATCAGAACAAAAAGAAATTATGCGAGATCTTCGTAATCTAGAAATTCGTACAGCCATTAATGAAAAAGACATTATAACAATTAATAAACAATTAGAAAAAATAAGCGCAAATACAACTTGGATCTTAAGAATTGTAATTAGTGCAATAGTAATGGAAGTTCTCGGGCTAATATTAAAAGGTGGAATTTAGAACACTTGTTTAAATGTACCTATGAAAGAGAGACGAAAGTCTCTCTTTTTATTTAGAAGCGAGGTGGTCAAAGTAGCCAATTTGCGATTCTATTCAGCACTATCTTGCCAAGATAGTGCTGGTATTTTACATGCAGGTGAAGGTAAGTGTAAATGAATCGCCACAATACACGGTGCATAACAGTAAAGGGAACACATACTATATAACAGCAAATGAGGCCTATGTGTATGTAAATTAAAAAAATAATAAAAAGGGTTATTCTGTATTTTACTTTATGTAATGACAGACGAGAATAAGATAGAAATAAAAATGGAGGGTCCCCTGTTTAGTCAAAGAAGAATAAAATCGAATGCTGCTTCTTTATATGTGTCATGAAGTGTAAAAATATGAAAAAAGAGTATTCCCAGTTGGATGGGGAGGAATACTCTTTTTCGTGGTTTTTCTCGAACCATTATATATATATATGCATAAGAAGCACGTTATATAACTTAAAGAAAAGAAAAAACAATCCAGGGTGGTGATCTGAGTTGCTTTTTTCGGATACAAAATGGAGTTTATTGGGGGTAGTGTATCATATATTTTTAAAGTGTGTAATGTTCTTTAAAGACAAAAAGACACCTTTCTCAGTTGAAGGTGCCTCTCATATGGTAATTCTCTAGATGACATGTATAGTATATCCAATGTCAATATGATTTAGAACTACCCCCACTTATCGACCTTACGGTCGGATTGAAGTGGGGGTAGTTCAATCGTAGGGTTTGTTTTATGTTATACACATTTAAGAAAGGAAAAGGCATTCAACATAAAAAATAAGAAACGATTAATCAGTGTAAAATGCAATTATTTGTATGATACATAAAATCAGATGTTAGTAAAAGGCACTGCAAGATTTACAGGTTTACGATTAAAAAATTGCAATGATATTAACAATGAAACATTCATTGACATAGTAAAATAGCTTGTTGCTGTACAAGCTCAATTAGCATATTGAACTTGTGTATTTGACAAATAACCTTTTTAAAGAATTATTCGCTGAAAATTGTGGTATTTTGTTGTTGTAAATAAATTAGAGCATGGGGGTAATTTTTATAAATGCTACACTGAAAATATATCAATTTATTTTTACTATTATTGTAATGTTTAGTTTTAATTCCATTACAATAAATGCAGAAACTGCAAGTTGTTTATTAGATATAGATGGGAATCCTATTGAATACAATAAATCATATTATATGGAACCTTATGTATTTAATGGTCGTGGTATGGCTTATGAAACTTGGTTAGGTGAAGAATTTGTTTTGCTTCAGCATGAAAGCAGCCCAAGTCCAAGTGGGCAAACTATTAGGTTTGATCATTATGCGGGAATTGGTGGTAATAGGTATGTACAAATGGGAGATTGGACGATAATTAGGGCGGATAGTCCCCCAGTGGAGGGGGTAGATATGTTTGGGTATAATCCTACATATTATGGTGTGCAATTAGGTACAGTAGCAAGTGCTCCTAAATTACCCAAAGATACACAAGTTTGGATTCCTGATTCATATTCTGAAAGTATTAATGTATTGAAAAAAAATAATTATTTTACCTTCCGAAATTTATATAATAATAAATACTTGTCATATAACAACACGAATTCAAAATCATGGTTAGATGCTAGAAAGGATAATATACAAGAAGAAACATTATGGCGTTTTATTGCAAAATAAATTCGTTACAATTATTGTATAAAAAGTATACATTTTAATTCTGAAGTGAACTTGAATAGTGATATATAAAAACACCTTCATTAAATTTTGCATAGTAAGTATGTAAAATTTAATGAAGGTGTTTTTGGCGAAGAAAGCACAATTAATTCGAAGCAGGGTAGCGAAAATTATAAAGAAGGAGTCTAACATAGTTGTCAATGTTTTCTTACAAGCTATATACCGGTGTTTCACATTATTATCACAGCAAGAAAAAGCTTTTCATATAAAACAGGGAATGTTTTGAGAAAATATATAAAATTTTAATTTGATTAATATTTCAGCAGTATAAGGTTTTTTCACTTGAATTGCTGTTTTAAGTTGTGCTTATGTACTTCAAACCATAATTTTTTAGTTGTAATGGAAATTGTTAATAAACAAAAAACTTCTATAAAATGTAAGTAGGATATAGATGAAGAGGGAGTAACTTATTAGGATTACGTTATAGATTATTGAACACTTCAAGTGTTGTAAAAAGAAATGTTTAATAGAATCTTTGTGAAATATATCTACACATTAAAGAAAGGTAATATTTGTCTCAAACAAAGACAGTATTGTTGTTGTAAAGTATAAAAAATAGTAGAAAATTTAGTTAACAGACAACTATTGCAATTAAATTTTATAAAAACAATAGACATAAAATATAAACAAGGGATATATCGAATTGAAATATATAGAAAAGATTGGAGGGGAACTAAGTGGGGAATTTACATATATATATAAAGCAGGCAAAAATACTAAAAAAAATAGGACATCCCGTTCGTTTATGTATATTACAGCAATTAATTCAACGGGGGAGTTGTAGTGTGGATGAATTACGTAATCTATTAGGGATTCCACAATCTACAACATCTCAACATTTGGGTGTTCTGAAAAGTCTGGATATTGTGAGGTGTAGAAGTGAAGGTGTGATGAAAATATATAAAATTTATAACGAAGAAGTAAAAAGGATTGTTATTATTCTAATGAAAGTATGAAATGCAAACTATAGAAGTATTTTTATTTTTAGTCATAATAACTGGGGACTAATTACATACAATATAGTCGTGAAAGGAAAATATATGAGACTGGTTGAGCGTAAAATTAGAATTTTAGATTTACAGAAAGAGCATTGTAGAAAATGTATTTATAGGGATAAAAAACCTTATTATTGTATTGAGGAATGCGAGATAGGGCAAGAATTAAACAAATTATATGAAATGAAATTAGATAAACGACAAAAATCGAGAGAAACGAAAGAAGAAAAATGGGATAGAAAATGTGAATATGCAATTTGGTTGTTTGAAAATGGAATAGAATACCCAATTATCGCTAAGATAGTGGGCTGTCATATAAGTAGTTTATATAGGGAGCTAAAAAAAAGAGGGAATTTTATGTATCCTAGTAATAAGAATTGAACTGCCCCTACCTTCAATTCGTTTAGAAGAGGGGGATTCCAAAGTAAAGAGTTCGATCGAACTCAAATTGATTAGGCTAGCTTCACAGTCCTTGCATATAGAAATCTTATCGTTTCATTTTTTAGATTGAAACTTGCGAATCCCCTATACCTATAATAATGTGGTTTTTGATGATTTCAGTCGAGGTTTTGTTTAAAAAAATTTCTCTAGTATTTTCCATGTATTCATGAATTCAAGCTACCTTTACTCGTCTTTTATTCCAGTGAGAAGATTCTTTTATTAAGAATAACTCGCATGGTTTTAATTGAAAGTCTAAGTAGGGTTGTAATACGTGTAGATAAAAATGTTTTAATGTTTCAAATTTAATTCTTGTTGACATTGAAGATAAAATAAGAGCTGGTAGAAAAAGTTTATCGGTTTTCCGTCAGAAGACTCCTTCTTCAAAAATATAAAGGTGTGAAACATCAAATTTAGGTGGGAGACGAATGTCAGTTGGCATAGGTTAACATGTTTGCTATCATATACTTGTGCAAATTACTTTTCAACGTTCCATCGGCCAAAGCTTGCCGAAGTTGCAAGAACCAAGCCAAAATAGGGATTATGGTGAGTAGTTCAAAGAAATTATATTAAAAGATGTGAAACCCAATGGACCAAGGTCTTCTCTTAGAGAAAGTAACGATGGAATTTAAATTTAGACAGAATAATGGAGAATGAATCCACAATTATAATGGATTCATTCTCGTTATGCTGTCTAAGTATGATTTTTGTTATAAAAAGTTAAATTATAAGAATTTTCTGATTTCCTCTAAGTTACGTCTAGTGGGTATAGTAGAAATAAAGATAGTCGGAATATGACTAATTTCAATAGGTGTATCAGTTATGATACAAGATACATCTGAGTATTCTATATCCAACTGTATTAAATCTTCATAGTGTACACTTATAAAATTTATATTTTGTTTAAATGTTAAGTTAAAGAACTCTATTAAATATTTATGCCAGTACTTTCCTTCTTTTGTATGTAGAATAATCTGAGATTTTTTTTGTTGTAATTTCATTTTTCTCGTCGCAATATGTATAGTTAATAAAGCGATATAATACGGTGATATATTTGGCTGAAATTCGGAGTTATTTTCCTTGTATGATTTTTCTAAAAAATTTATTTTTTTGTTTATCACATAGAAAATAGCTGCGTGTTTCTTTCTTATATGTGAGATAGTTGAAAAATTGCTCCAATAATTAGATGGGAGGAAATTTTGTTTTTTAGGCAACAACATTTGGTTTAATATGTTTATAAAATCAATATCACATAAAAGGTCCATTTTAAATCTTTTTTCAAGTTTTTGTATAAATGTGATTAAAATTGGATTGGATGGCTGCTCTATGTCGCGAATAGGTTGTGGATTATTTTCTTTTTTGTATGTGTACGCTGAACATTTTATTGCCATAATAAAAATAACAATATCCGTTGATGACAATTGGATATTATATTTTTCGAATATACATTTAGTGATGTTTTTTAATTTATTATACTGATTAGATTTTTTTATATGTCTAATCTGCCAATGTTTTAATAATATTGAATATCCATTGTTTTTTCTTTTTAAATATAAACAAATAAAAAAGGATAATGTTTTTATAGACTCTTTATAAAATATAATTTTTTTTGTTTTTTCAACTTCCGTCAAATATTCCATGAGCAACTCGCGTTTAAATTCTGTAAAAGGCCAATCTTGATCGTCATATGCATTCATATATAAATCATAATACATAATGAGAATATCTACATTTTTCCCCGAAAGTCTCAATGGGGATTTTTTCAACGTTATATTGTAACGCTGTAAGTAGCATGTAACCTGCTTTAATAGATTAGGTATTTTTTTATTCTGAATATATAATTTTTCAGCTAGTATTGAATTAGATGTCACATTTGTATCTAATAAAATATTTAGGGTTTTAAACAATAGAGTATGTTTCCAATATAATAGATCTATCTCATTATTGGATGTATTTAAAGGTTTATATAATTTCACACCTTTAGTTTTGTGGAACATGATATACCAGTTATTCGGGATTATCTTTTGAAGGTATAATAAGTCTCTATTTATTGTTTTGGTGGAACAATTAAGTTTAAAAGCCAGTTCGTTCAGTGAAAACCATCTAAATTCTTGTAATAAGTGTTTTAAAATATGATATTGACGTTGAATTAGCATAATGGTTTAAATTATTGATTCCAACTTAATGTTGGAATAGTCAATAAATTAATTCCACCTCCAGATTAAGATATTTTGTTAGTAATACTATAAGTATGTTGAGTGCAAAATTATTTTAAGGTATAAAGTGCACTTTAAGGCAAGAGAAGAATTGTATCTAAGTATATTAGGTTCAAAACAGCGTAGAATTTATTGTTTACACTATTTTAATATTGGAAGCTTAAGTTTAATTAGTTTAATTAAAACAATACGTTAGAAGCAACGGTAATTTTGTCTATGTGGTAGACAAAATTATTCTAACTTAATAAATTGAATGACCTTAATATAGTTTGCTTAAAGGATCATCTTTTTTCTATAGGATTAGCAGAGTGAAGAAATTTAATGCAAAGCAATATATCTGTTATTAAAAATATGTAATTTTTGTGTTTGGGAGAAGGATGAAAAGGGGGCACTCCTTATCTAAAATGTTGGTATCTTTTCTTACGATTAGTCAATCTGTATTTTTAAATTTTTAATACATTGGTTATTACAAAATATAAGTATTCATTTGCGGGCATACTAAATATCCCCACTATGAATTCGTTTTTTTAGTAGGGGTAGGATGTGGTAGAATGAATGAAACTATGATGTTAGGCCGTTAACCGATAATCATAGTGTATATTGTGTGTAATAAGGTGAAGGAGAAGCTTCAATAACTTATTTACACATGCAATGGACGCAACTTTATGACACTTGTTATAGGGTTGCGTTTTTAATTTATCGTAATACTCTACAAGGTGATTGCGACCGTACCGCCGTATTTTAATCATGTTTTGAATAATAAGGTACAGTAATTTACGTAAATGCTTATTTCCGCGTTTATTAATTTTATCTTTATAAAAGGTTTTGCCTGATTGAAAGCGACGTATATCGATACCGGCATATGCATTTAATTGTTTATTGTTTTCGAAACGTGTCATATCGCCTATTTCAGCCATTAAACGTACCGCTGTATTGGGGCCAATTCCAGGGATACTTAGAATGATACGATATTCTGGGCGTTGTTCGGCCATATCTACCATTTTGTTAATACAGCACTGCTTTTGGTGAAGAAGTTCTTGATAGCGTTTTGCATATGCTTTGAGCTGATCACATAGTACATCTTCTTGAGAAACAGCTGGGTAAGAATGTTTGGCTAATTCAAGAATTTGAAGAGCTTTTTTCTCGGCTAGCGTAGTTGATATTTTCTTATTGGTGTTAGCACGAATACGATTTTTTATAACCGTTTTAGAGAGAGGTACTACGTAATCTGGATGAGGAAATAGTTGAACAAAGTTTAAAAATAAATCAGATTTACTCGTAAACATTTTTTCTAATTCTGGAAATGTTAGTTGGATTACTTTATGCATACGGCCACGAAGAATAGATAACTCTCCATCCAGTTCGCTGTAAAATCTCGAAAGAGATCGTAATTGAAGGTACACATTATCGGTTTTATGGGATACCCTTCGGGTAACTGTAAAGTGGGTAAGAGCTAACCGATGTGCATCACTTCGGTCCGTTTTATGGATTCGTAAGGAATCGCATTGTAGTTTTGCTTCTAAGGGATTTAATAAACAATAGCTGTACTGATTATTTTGCATGAAGCGTTCTAGCTGTCTAGAATAAATACCTGTGGCTTCAAATACGATGGCAGGTGGTTCACCTGTTTCGTTTGTAAGCTTAAGAATCTTTTCCTGTAGTTCTTCAAATGCAGGTTTAGAATGTTTCAATTCCTGTTCAAAAATGCATTGTTTGTGCGCATTATAAATAACCATATAACTTTTACCCATACTGATGTCAAACGCGATTACATGTTTCATAAAGTTCCTCCTTATATGGAATGGAAGTCTTCGGCTTACACTTATCGATTCCCATTTCTTATACACGATCTCAAGGATCTACACACTAAAAATTGATTCAAATAAGGTAAGCGAAGAAAGCCAGTTTATTTTACGGATTCTAAATCCTAAAGAAACCTCGGCCCTTTCTTCACTTCTACTATATAAAAAAATAGTAGTGCGAACCAATGCCTTGGTCTGCACTACTAATCTTAGTATGTTTATTTTTTATCTTTTGTGTTGCAGTTTTATAATCTAACTAATACGATACGAACATGATGAATGATTATAGAAGAGCCAAAATAGCCGTGTCATTAATTAACTAGCATTTTGTGTTTTGCCCGCGATACAGAAAAAAGATTTTTCTTAACATAAAAGTAGAAGAATGTTTCAAAGAGTTGGTTCAAGAAATATGCGGAGAATGGGGTATTTCTATTGTTGCAATGAAATGCGACAAAGACCAAGTCACTTGCTCTTAAATACACCACCAACACTTAGTTCAGCTGATACAATGGCAAAAATTAAAGGAGTGACATCAAAACGTTTGAGAGAAGAATTTCCTCATCTTCAACATTTGCCGATCCTATGGACGCGTTCTTATTTTGTTTCTACTGCTGAAAATGTATCAAGTGAGACAATAAAACATTATGTTGAAAATCAAAAAACGAGGGGGTGAAACTTGTGCTATAAGCCATCACGGTTAAAGTGAAATTGCTTCCAACCAAAGAATAAATCATGCTATTGGAACAAAGTAGTCACGAGTATATAAAAATCATTAATACCCTTGTATCTGAAATGGTTGAAGCAAAGAAAAGCACGAAGAAAAGTACAAAGGATATTGAGGCTAATATCCCAAGTGCGGTGAAAAATCAAGCAATTAAAGATGCGAAAAGTGTGTTTTCTACAAAGGTGAAAAAGAGTAAATACAAGATCGTTCCGATTTTAAAAAGACCTGTTTGTGTATGGAATAACCAAAACTATTCATTTGACTTCACGCACATTTTAATTCCGTTTATAGTAAACGGAAAGTCAACTCGTTTAAAGGTTCGTGCTTTATTAATCGACAAATATAATCGCAATTTCGAATTGTTGAAGCGCAAGTTAGGTGCACTTCGTATGAAGAAATCTGCTAAATGGATTGCTCAAATATCTATCACGATTCCTACAAACGAAAAAACGGGAACAAAGATTTTAGGAGTAGATTTAGGTCTCAAAGTTCCTGCGGTAGCCATCACAGATGAGGATAAAGTTCGTTTCTTCGGGAACAGTAGGCAAAACAAATTTATGAAACGTAAATTTCGCAGGAAGTTAGGAGAAGCTAAGAAACTGAATGCCCTTCGTCAACTTGATGATGCAAGACCAAGAACACAAAGCAAGTCGTGTAATCGTTGATTTTGCAACGGATAATAATATTTCTGTCATTCGATTAGAGCGACTAACGAACATTAGACAGACGGCACGAACAAGCCGTAAAAACGAAAAAAATCTACACACTTGGTCATTCCATCGTTTAGCACAATTCATCGAGTACAAAGCGACATTAGTTGGCATAAAGGTCGAATATGTGAACCCTTCTTATACAAGTCAAACATGTCCGAAATGTTCTGAAAAGAACAAGGCGCAAGACAGAAAATACAAGTGTCAATGTGGATTTGAGAAACATCGTGATATCGTTGGGGCGATGAATATTCGCTACGTAACTGTGTTGGCATCAGCCTAAGAACCTATATGGTCTGTCTTAGGAGGGGGATGGCACACCCTCATCTTGAAGGCTGTTCAAAACAGAAATGGACTGCGAATGCTTAGTCATGCAAGAATCCCATCCGTTACACCGTAAGGTGTAGGACTTGTGGCGTTAGCTGTGGGAGTGTCAAAGTCAGTGTTTTACATTATAATGAAAATGCTAGAAGTTACTTAAGGGTGAAAAATGCATTAAACATGTATTTTTTCTTTGATTATAAAATATTTATATGAAATTTCTAGTTAGTTCTAAGTAAGTAGAACACAAAAATAAATGTGCTCTTAAAGAAATAGAAGCAACTTGGAATGATGCATGGAAATTTAAAAATTGTAACCAGATTTTCATGAGTAAATTTTTAACATGCTTTGCTTGGATTTTGGAGTTTGTCAATGTAGAAATTGGTCAGATGCAATTAAGAAATACTATAACAAAAATATTTTTTAATTATAATGTCTATATACAAAAACGAGGATGTAATTGTTGTTTTTGTATTTGAACCTCTTTTTATGTGTCAACGCTGATAAAAAGAGGTAAAGGAGAGATTTTTTATGATGGGTGCTTTAAAAAATCATCGTGAGGAACGTGAATCTGTTTCTGTAGAAGAGTGGGTTCCACAAGATTATTTCCTTCGTACGATTGAAGCGACAATTAGTTTTGATTTTATTGAAGAGAAGTTACGCCCTTATTACTGCGAAAACAATGGACGTCCGTCAATCCATCCTCTCTTTTTATTTAAAATGATGTTTAGTGGATATTTTTACGGTATTCGTTCGGAGCGTCAATTGGAAAAAGAGATTAAAACGAATATCGCCTACCGTTGGTTTTTAGGGTTTTCTCTATCAGATACTATTCCAGATCATTCTACAATCAGTTGGAATCGCCGTACTCGCTTTATTCATGCAAATATTTTCGAAGAAATTTTTGATGAGATTGTGAGGCAAGCGACAGAGCACCGGATGGTGGGAAGACGTGCGCTGATGACAGATTCTACGCACATTAAGGCCAATGCTAATAAAAATAAGTTTGTACATAAATATAAAAAAGAAAAGGCAAAATTTTATATAGATGAACTAGAAGCTGCGGTAATTGAAAATCGTGAAGTACACGAAAAAAAGAATTAAAACCCAGAAAGGAAAGTGATACTCCCACTAAAAAACTCGTATAAGTACTACGGATCCAGATAGTGGATTTTTAATGAGAGATGGAAAACTGAACGGTTTTCATTTCTTAGACCATCGTACGACTGATGCGAAGTACAATATTATTACAGATACTTATGTAACGGCTGGAAATATGGCAGATTCCGAGCCATATTTAGCACGTCTACAAGCTTAAATTGATAAATTCGGATTTAAAGTGGAAGCTGTAGCTCTTGATGCAGGTTATTTTACAGGGTGTATCTGTAAGAAATTATCGGAGAGAAATATATTTATGGTGATGGGGTATCGCCGATTTGGAAAACGAAATAAAGACGTACCAAAAAGCCAATTTAAATATGTAGAAGAAATGAATGTATTTGTTTGTTCGATGGGGTGTATTTTAGAGTATGCGACAACGGATCGTGAAGAATATCGTCAATATAAATCCAATCCAGAAGACTGCTCTGTTTGTCCACTACGTGAGGTATGTTTTTCAGAGAAACAAAAACAAAAAGTTATCACTCATCATATATGGGCGAAATATAAGGATATCGCTAGAAAAAACAAACCAACAGTTACAGGGAAAAAGTTGTACAAAGTACGCTGTTCAACTATAGAGCGAAGCTTTGCGGACGCCAAAGAACTACATGGCTATCGATATGCTCGATTTCGGGGGCTGAAGTCTGTCCAAATGCAGGCTTATCTCACCGCAACTTGTCAAAATATGAAAAAATAGCCCTTCATCTGACCTAAAAAGGGCTGGTGGAGGGCTATTTTTTTGAAACTCTATTATTTTATGTTGTTTTTATTCGCTAAAATCAAAATGATTCCAGAGTGTTGGGAACCCTGAAGGGTTTCCCAACACTCTTTTTTAATATGTTTATTGAGATATTCTAGTGAAGCTTGAAGTTGTTGCTTTAATTCTTTATATGTCGGCATGGATTAAGTGAATAACTTCATCTAAATCATCTAGCAATATTTAAAAGGTGATAATCAAAAGGGGAGCGCGGATAGATGTTTTCATTATTTCAGAAATCTAAATCATCTAAAAAATCATCTTACCAAATTACTTAATTGATAATTGAAACTGTTTATTTATTGTACATTTATTTATATGAATTTGATCTAAATATGATGCTTATAGAGAAATTTATGTCTGAAGTATAGGTCTAAAATAGATTTTTCCTTTACTGGGTAATCAATTTGTTATCTGAAACTTGAAAGGGGAGATAGGATGAAAAAGTTACCAATATTAACAGGGTTTGTAATTACAGCTGTGATAGCTAGTCAAGTATTACCGTTACCAGCATGCGCAGCTGAAAAAAAACAAATGGAAAACCATAACATAAATACAAGTAATATCGAGGTTTTTCCAGCACTACAAAATTTAGGAACACAGAGCGTTTTATTAAAAGCATATGCATTATCATTATTAAAGCAACCTACTGTAGCAATTGAGGCCATGCCGAACTTGGAATCCAACCAAGAAAAGGCGAAGCAACATGCCTATTATTGGTTGGATACAGTTCAACCAAGTTTTATTACTGCAAATCAACAATCTATCTCATTTCAACAAAAATTTCTAATTTATTATAATAAATTGATTGAATTATCTTCTAAAATAAGCACGGATGATCAGGCTAAAAAAGATTTTGTGATGGGAATTACAAAATTACAAGAGAGCTTGAATAGTTATCAAAATCAAATCGAAAAGATGTCGTTAGATTTAGAAAAATTCCAACAATATTTTAATGTTGATGCAGAAAATTTTATGAATGCAGCTGCTCAAGCGACGACATCTTTAGCGAATAAGAATGGAGAAGTTGAACAATTAACAAAACAAATTGAAGTAATTAATGGTGATATCAGATCCCAAATTGGAGTAATTGTAGGTGGAACCATCGGTATGGTAGCTGGGATAGGAACTATTGTTTTTGGAACTGTCGTTTTATTTACCACAACTGTAGCTACAGGAGGTGTTGGGGCTGCAGTTGTGGTACCCGCACTGGGTAGTATTGCACCTGCATTAGGTGGAATAGTAGGTGGAACGGGTGGGCTTATAGGTGGTGGTGTGACAGTAGGATTTGCTGCAAAAAAATTAGAGGAAAAGCGTAAAGAACTACAAGAAATCACACGGAAATTAACAAATGCGAAAGCAGATGCAGTAGTTTTAACGCTTTTAGTAGGGCAAGTGAACGCATTTAAAGATAATGTCGCAAAAGGAAAAGAAAGTTTGGAGGGATTTGACGACAATTGGTTTGAATTAAAAAAAATTTTTACTGAACTGCAGCAATATGTAAATAAAATTAATCCAGATAGCTCTATATTACAAAAAAATTTAGCGCAAATTAAAAAAAGGGTAGATGATTTGGCTGCTCAAGCTAAGCAACAAGAAAAGGTAATAACGGACATTTCCTATCAATAGAGAGCATTTGGAATAAGTATTTAAATTATTTATAGATCAAAAGGGAGGATATTTATGAGAAAAATACCTGTTAAGTTAATAACATGTGCTGCACTGGTTACAACTTTATCTATGGAAAATATTATGCTATCTTATGCGTTTGCGGATGAAACTAAAGAAGTTACGGTGAAAAATGAAAAACAGCCTAACTTACCAGATAAATATTTAGGGCCAGAGGAATTGCAAAAAGTGTTGCAAGAAACGGGATCACATGTAATAGTGTTAGATGCTTACGCCCTTACTTTATTAAAGTCTCCTCAGATTAAACTAGATAAAAATATATTTACAGAAAAGAAAGATAAAGATTTGGCGGACGCCGTTATAAATACACAAAAAATTGCACAAGGAAATGCAACACATTGGATAGATGTATTAAAGCTGGAATTGATTAATGTAAACCAAAGTATTGTCAATTATGGATCCAAGTTTGATAATTATTATCAAACTATTGTGGATGCTGTTGATGAAAAGGATAAGGCAACTACTAAGCAAGGTATTGAGCGTTTATATAAAAACGTCGAACAGAATAAAGAAAAAGTAGATAAATTGGTAGTAGATTTAAAGAGTTTTCGTGATAAATTGCTTACAGATACCATTGAATTTCAAACTAATACAAATCAAATGCTTACAACTTTAGAAGGAAAAAATGCAATTATGCCATCTCTAAAACAACAAATTGATGCTTATAATTCTCAAGTAAGTGCAGCAATTGCTATGATAGCTTCTGGTGGTGTCCTAACGCTTGTGGGCACAGGATTCGGTGCCCTAACGGTAGTATTAACTTTAAGTGGTGTGGGCTTACCTTTTGCAGCCATTACAGGTACCGTTGCAGCGGGGAGCGTTGGTGGTGGAGTGGCTCTTATTGTGACAGGAAATAATAAATTAAAAGAAGCAAATTCTCAAATTACAAAATTGACAATGCAATTAAAAGATACAGATTTACAAGTGGCGGCGTTAAAAGTAGCAAGCGATCAAACTAAGACATTTGCAGATACAATTAATACAGCGATTGATTCAGCAGAAACGTTAAAAGATCAGTGGACTACAATGGGATCTAAATATAAATCATTAATGGAAAATATAGATGGTATTTCACCAAGCTCTCTTGCGTTTGTTAAGGAAGATCTAAAAACAGCAAAAGATAGTTGGTTAAATATTAAATCTTATGCAGACACTTTGCATTCGAAAATTACAATTAACAAATGATACTAATATAGTTATCCCTGTGCATTATAAATCGCACAGGGATAACTATATTAGTATAGAAAAGAGGAGGTGTGCATGTCATCTGTAAAAAAAGTAATTGTGTATTGTTTTTTATGTATGTGTACGATATCTTTATTTTTCAATTCAACTCCTGTATTTGCCCAAATTATGAGCCCAGGAGCTATGATAAATTTAGAAGCTGGCAGGATGCTAGATTTAAGTTCTGGATTTTATAATACCCTGGAGCAATATAAGCGTCTAGAACATAAACTTATTCCTACAGATATTTTAATACTTGTGATCAAACATGTAGATAATACGGGAATGCTAGGGAAAGAATGGTCCGTTGAAATAGCACCACATATGCAAACTACACGAAAGCACATTCTTTCTTATAATACCCTCTTCCAACAAAAATTTAATGATATACAACAACAAATTCAAAATAAAAATAAAGAAAAAATTCTACAAATATTAGAAACTATTAAATCTGATATTACAATTCAAAAACAAGGTGTTATGAAGTTTTTGACAGCTATACAGGGCTTCAGAAATAATGTTGGTATTAATTCTAGACAACTTCAAAATGATTGTATACCGATACAGGACATTATAGATATAGAAGAGGAAAAACAAGGTTATTCAGTGCTAGGAGAGAACATTTTATTAAACTGTGTATTAGATATTATTAACTATATTAATGGAGTTAATAGGGGGACAGTAGGTTTACTGAATAACCTAGAGACTATGAATACAAATTGGTTGACCCTAGAAGCTAAGTTACAATCGCTTATTCAAAATATAAATGATGCTTCTGATATTAGCATGAATTTTATTAGTGCAGATGTGCAAATTGTAAAAGGAAACTGGGGAAATATCTATAATAATATACATCAATTATATTGGGAAGCAGACTAGATAAAGGAAGTGTCTTAGCAAATGTTTATTATTTTTAACCAAGGCAATCCCTTTTCCTTTTTTCAATTTGTGGGTGCATAGCAGTAATTTATGCCCAAAAATAAGTATTAATTCTGTAATGTGCCCTATATACAACTATCGAACGTAGAATATAGTTGTATAGGATTGAATATATGAAAAAAACTGGACAAAATATGTCGATTATTTAAATGGCCGTTATTCTCTTCAAGCTGTATGTTATTACCGGACATACCTACAACCATGTTCCTATTTTGTACAGGTCGAATTATATATTTTCCATTTGGTATCCAAACATCTACCAGCTCATGATTCCTACAAGAGCTTGTTTTTTTGCGGCGTTCATTGTATCGTTCCTTGCTCTCCAAAAGTTAACGGTTTATTATTTTGTAGGTCATCTAACCTGGACATTAAATCTTTTAATATCTTTCTTTTTTGTTCAAGAGTCTCTATATCATAGTCTGCAAATTGTTCATTTATCAGTGCAACTAGTGTCTTAGTTTGTGCAGTCATAGCTGTTCCAACGTTAGCTGGCCAAAGTAATCCAATTATTGGAGAAATAAATGATCCAACATATGGAATAAGTGCTGTGGCACCTAGTACAAGAGATCTAGCAGTGTCGGTAAAATCTTTGATATCTTTCTGTTTTTCCGTTAGATTCTCAGCAGCAAATGCGGAGGCTATGTGTCCTAATATACTGCCCCCCTAAAGTCATGGTTGTAATTGTTACAAATAATGTTTGTTTGTACTTGCACTTTGCATTTGTTTGACTTTTTTATTTCATACATAAGTATTCCTTTCTATTTGGATTATTTCTTAAGAAATTTTATTCCATCAAGTAAATAAGTAACATCCTTTATTATAGGTAGGAGCATATTCATTTCATATAACGAAAAGTACTTATGGCTAATATAATTATTTTTAAGTATATTTAGGATATGATTTGCTTTGGGGAGATAATAATTGCGAAAGTCACGCAGTTAATAAATCGATAAAACAATAAGAACTTTAGTTACGTTTATTTTGTTAATGAGTTGTAAATTGTATATTAGACTCTAATTCGATACGATAGTACATCGAAATTTAAAGTGATGTTTAGGTCGGCAAAACGCGAATGAATAGTTTGGCTATTAATACACTTATTGTTTAACTTCTGAAATTACGGCAAAGGTGGATACATAAATGTTAACTTTGGCTACCATTTAATTTTTTAAGTACATTGAATTTTATGATTTTTTCTGTAATTTATTTTTAAGATTGTTAAAATTGCTCATCTGTGAATTGGTTCTAAATAACTCGTGCATACCGTTAACGCCTATTCAAGGTGTAGTTGTTTTAAAATTGTTAGGGGAATAAGATATTATAAAAATAGATAATGTAAAAGGAAATGTTTGACAGGATAATGAGCTTGCATCAAGAACTGGTTATGCATTATTAATAAAACCTAGACTTTAGTTATATGAAGTGAACCCCGAAAACGGGACACCTATCAAAACACCTAAACCACTTGTTCCCTAAATTCTTTAGGGAACAAGTGGTTTAATTTTTCTTGAATTCGCACACAATTGTAGTAATGAATGTATTCTAGCACAATCTTTCGCACAGTTGTGTTGGATACTTTTGTTACCTCTTGTGAATAGAAGGTTTCACTTTTCAAATGACCAAAGAAGCTTTCCATGACGGCATTATCATGGCAATTTCCTCTCCGGGACATGCTGGTGATAATGCCGTTTTCTTTGGCATATACTTGAAATTCCTTCGCTGTATAAATACTTCCTTGATCTGAGTGAAGAAGGACATCTTTTACTTTTCGCCCTCTCATTGCTTGTTTTAATGTCTTCATTGCTAATGGTAGTGCTTGCGACTCGCTGATGACATAACTAATAATTTTACGATTAAAGGCATCCATAATCGTTGATAAATACAAGGTACGCTCTCCGAATAATAGATATGTCACATCCGTAAACCACTTTTCATTTGGTGCGGATGCATCGAATTGGCGTTCCAATCGATGAGGGGCTACTACTGGCTCCGCACCACTGATATATTTCTTTTTCTTTCGACGAACTTTTGAGAGAATCTGATTTTGTCTCATGATTCGTAATACTTTTTTATGATTCACACACAGCCCCATTTTCCGAAGAGTTGCGGTCACTCTTCGATATCCATATCGTAATTTATGCCGAAGACAAACATCCTTTATTTTCGCTTCTATCTCATCTCTTAGATCCATTGTTCGTTGTAACCAACGATAAAATGTAGACCGGGGTAATTCTAATACATTACATAATTCTTTTACTGTTAGTTTTGTTTTGAAATCGGTCCATAAAGTAACTACAGTTTCCGGGTTCAACTCCTTTCGATTTCCAGATACTTTCCCCATATCAGTACTTTTGTTTTTAATTGTTTATTTTCTAACCGTAGCTGTTCCAATTCATTTAACGCTTTTGGCCCTTTTCCATAAGAATATTGTTTTCCTACAGGTTGCTGAAAACGGTACGTTTGACCGGTACGATACCACTCCATCCACGTCTTAATTTGGGAAACATTTTTAATTCCAAACTTCTCCATAATGGTCCGGTTGGAATATCCATCCTTTTTCATTTCAATCACTTTCCACTTTATTTTTTCTGGGTAATGAACTCTTGCCTTCAAACCAAAAACACCTCCATTGAATTTGCATACTTAGTATGCGAATTCAGGAGGTGTTTTTTTCATGTACCACTATTCGGGTTCACTTCAATAGTCTAGGTTTTTATAATGTTCCATGATTTGAGACATCATTTTGGACTTTTCTTTTTCTAAAGTTTCAATTGTTTTTTGATGATTTTCAAGTTGTTGATGCATTTTTTTGAGTTGTAAAAATAATTGTTCTTTTTTTTCTGATGAATGATTGTAATCCATTATACAGTTACTCCTTTTTTATTAGATATAGAGTTAGTTTGTACTCCTGTTTAGGTTTACATACAAATAATAAGTTTTAAATATACCTTTTAAAGAAAGCTTATAAAATTAATTTGAGAAGTGCTTGAATTACAATGTTGAATAGTGCTGGAATGTAAAACGAAGTGGTATTGCAAACAAGTTGTTTTGGAAACTAGAATGTTTGCTTCTAGTCAATTATGTTCCAGTTGTGACTATAAAAACAATATACCTTATGATTCTAGTACTTCCTAGTTCTTTTGCTGATAGAACATTTGTTATTCCTAATTTACTTAGACAACCATAGCGTAATGGTGTAGGTGCTATGCGGGCTTTTAGCACATTTTACGATAACTTCAGAAGCTCCAGCTATTAATATTCAAAAAGATGAGTCTCATACATCACGTTCAGCAATCGTTCATTATGCAGGAACAGGAGAAAATAAACGATTTGTACATGTAAAGTTATGCGAAACAGTAGACTATACAAAGTTTAAGTGTTGATATGGGAAATACGTGAAGCGTTTAGCAAAAATTTTAAAAGATTACAAACTATCTGTGGGAAAAGATTATGGACTCACTATGATGTAACAAAATATTTTGGTGGAACAGATTATGAAGATTCATTTGATTCCTTAAAGTCACAGGATGTGTCATAAACTTAATTTCAAGCTTATGAGCAAGGTGCACACAATAAGTGCGGATGTTTTTGTTCCTGAGGAGCTATTTAAACTGGCAGAAATACCAACAGTTGTAAAAGACGGTATGGCTTACATTGAAGGCTATAACGTTAATTTACGTAAAGGGCCCGACACCAGGATATTCTAAAATTCATCAACTAAATAAACCAAAATCTTATGTCGTATGGAACGAAAAGGATGGTTGATTAAATATTGGTGGGGAGCAATGGATTAAAAAGGATCCATCTTATGTGAAGTTTAGTAAAAAAGCACATTGTTTTCTTCTATTTTGGGGAGGCATGTTGTTTCATACCTTCACATTTTTGAGGAAGGAGTCTTTTGTCAGAAACGATAAATGTAACCAATTCCGCTTGTTTTGATGGATATAAATGACTATACGTATTTAAAGTTGTTGCAACATCTGAATGACCTAAACGTTGTACAACTATAAGTGGACTAACACTTTTATTTATTAAATACGATGCATGAGAATGTCGGAACTCATGAAGCACAATCTTTTTAACTTAGGCGATTTTTACATATTTTATGAATTTTTGTCGTAAGGTATTAGCAGCTATACTATCGTAGAACTTTCCAAAAACTACATAATCGTTTTTAATCGGCGCAGTTAGTCCTGCAGTTTTTTATGTGTCTTTTAACATATTCATTATAAAGCTAGGTAACATTATAATTCAATTAGATGCTTTTGTTTTAGATTCTGTAACGTGGCGATTATATTCGGTTTTGTGAAGCTTATAAAACTTCTTTACAAAATAAGTATTTTGTAAAAAAATACGATTGTACGTAAAAATGGTAGGTAATTAACTAAATTACCTACCATGTGTCTAAACAGTCCGGAGGGTAAAGCTCCGCTTTGAAAGAGTGTAGTCATGGGAAGTTGACTTGTAAATAGTATGTGTAATGTAAAAGAGATTATTCGTAAAGGGGAATAAAAAAAGAGTACATATCAAATATATACTCTTGAAAAAAAGAGAACCCTATGAGTGATAGTACATCATATGTTTGTCTGACTAAAAGGTGAAAAGGTTTTCGCAAAATAGTTATTGTACTGAGGAAAAAAGCAAGCACAAAAATTGTGCATGTACCATGGATAACTGTGTCTATATAAATATATGCTTAATTTATATAAATCATGAGTATATTTGAGTGAAATAGTTATTTATTACAAATTTCAGGAGTGTACAGGAAGAGCAATTACAATCTTCTTTTTCTAAGTTGAATGCTCAATATGAGTTACAAAAAGTAACGTTTGGTGAGAATGCTTCAAAAATAGAGAAATTACGTCTGAAAATAGATAACCTTGGGAAGCAACATACTGTTGTAGCTAGTAAAGTACAAAACTATCGGAAGCCGTTAGATCAAGCCAAATAGAAACAGGGCAAAAATGCTAGTGAAATACAAAGGTATAAAACACAGCTTACACAAGCTAAGACAGTGGGACAACAGTTGCAAAGGTAATTAAAGACGTTCTTTCATGCTACTGAAATGAGCGTAGATCATTTTGCAATAATCTAACAAACCCAATACGAAGCGGCTCGAGGGCACTCGTAGACAATGGGCGTTAAATCAAACCGTCAGTGATAAAGCCTTTTATTGTGTAACCGATCCAGATAAACTCCTCATTCACTCTGATTAAGGTGGGCACTATCAAATGGAACAATGCAGTCATTCTCTTAAAAATTGTGGCATAACTCAAAGTATGTCTCGCAAAAGAAATGGTTATGACAATGTCGTTATTGAAAATTTCTTCGGTATCATAAAATCAGAATTTCTGTATCGAAAAAAATTTGGAAGTATATAGAATACTATAATTATAAAAAAATTAAGGCAGCGACTGGTCTAACTTTCGGAGTCACTTCACTTTTGTTAGAAGACTTTTTGCGTTTGTATCTGCCGGGGTGAAAAACTTAGGGAAACGGTGCCCTCTCCATATAAATCCTAGAAAGAGAGGATACCGTTTTTTTTAGAACTTGAGTGAATTTAATGGGGATCTTTGTAGCTTAATTATTCTGAAATTATTGGAGTTGTTGATATAGAGCTATAACTTATAACATCTCCAGAGTCCACATCCTCAATTTTTTGTATTAGTTTACGATTTACACCACCTTTAAAAGAAATTTCACCTTCTTTTATATATACTTTCTTATTGGCAACGTCTATATCAAGCTTATTTCGTAATTCATATGTTGGTATTCTATAAATATCCTGTCTAGTTGGCACATCTATATATAGCCTTGTTGGTAATTGACCATAAGAATCTTTTTTATAGTGTGTTTTTTTTGGCTTTGTTGAATTGAAATTTGGTCCAATTGAAGAAGGAGGGCTAGATAAAAGTAATATTTATTTTATTAAGTTAATCATGAATATATTTTAAAAAGGTTTCTATTTGTATTTAATCTAAAATTAATATTCAACTATTCGTTGCAGACTCAGTAAAGTACCTAAAATTGGTGTACAGGTATTATAACTTCTTAGAAACAAAAATAATCATATTTTGTGAGATTTAGAGTTTTTTAGTAGAAAGTAGGTGAATCGAATCATCATTTGTTTAACTAGCTGAAGGCATATCAAGAGTTAAAACGGGACATTGCGTATCAAAATTACACCGTCGAAAAAATAAAAACTGAATTAAAACGCTAGCTCAGTGGTGATTTGCGGTAGGTAAATTTAACTATTGAATCGGAAGGTGCAAAGATAGAAGTACGTATTGAAGCAATTGAATATGAATTAGCGCACAAAATGAATGATATAAATAAACTTAATTAATACATTCAAAGGAGTGGAATATAAAGTTGTTTATCTCAAGTGGTGGAGGGGAGGATATTAGAAAAGGTTGCTGAAGAATTTAACTCCAGTCCACATTATATTTATAACAAACAAGCTGCTATGCGAGAGAGGATTGAATATTCAAATAAAACTTAATATCTACTTAGGCTTATACAAGCTGTTGAAAAAATGATTTATAGTAATAATCTAAGAAAATGACGAAAGGGCAACTGATGCACGGTTGTTCTTTTATCATTTTAGCAAGAGAATATAATTTTTTGTCTTTAACAAACGTAAAAAAACGGAATTTTTTTCGGTAGGTTTCTGTAATAATGATAATAAGTTTAGAACTTCGATGGGACTAAATTATTTTCATAAAAAGGGAGGTATTTTCCTTTCTTTGAGCGTATAGTAAATCAAGATCTAATAATAAAGCTTGTAATAGCTGTACGCTTAAAGTTGTGGAAACAACAAAAATGATAATTTAATTCCTTTTTATTTTGCTTGTGATAGAATCAGTTTTATAAATTATAAAGGCTGTTATATAAATGAAATTAGATAGTAATAACCATTGAGTATTCTTGTTGTATTATCACCTTGTGTTGGTCGTGAAATACAGAAGAAATGTGTTCCATGATGATATGGCAGACTATGCAAAAGATATGTTTGTTCGACTATCTGAAAACTATAACATCTCATTAGTTGAATGGAATCATGATGTACACCATGTTCATATTTTGTTCAAGGCACACCCTAATACAGAAATGACAAAATTCATCAATGCTTATAAAAGTGCAAGTTCTCGACTTATTAAAAGAGACTTTCCACAAGTGAAAAAAAACTTTGGAAAGAGATGTTTTGGTCAAGAAGTTTTTGCTTGCTAACTACTGGTGGTTCGCCAATAGACGTAGTAAAAACATATATTGAAAATCAAAGTGAAAAGTGAGGTGAAATGATATGATATGACAAAGCAGAATAAAGCCTATAAATCCCGTTTGTATCCAACAGAAGGCCAAGCACATCTTATGCGTAAAACCTTCGGTTGTGTACGTTTCGTGTATAATAGAATGTTAGCTGAACGGAAAGAAGCGTATGAAAAACATAAAGATGATAAGGATCAACTAAAGAAACAAAAGCATCCCACTCCTGCAAAATACAAAGCAGAGTTTGAGTGGTTAAAAGAAGTGGATTCATTAGCTTTGGCAAATGCTCAACTAAACTTGCAAATTGCCTATAAAAATTTCTTTCGTGGTCAAAATGACTTCCCAACATTCAAAAGCAAAAAAGACAGAAAGTCTTATACAACGAATGTAGTGAACGGAAATATTATGTTGCTTAACGGTCATATCAAATTGCCAAAACTGAAAATGGTACGTATCAAACAGCATAGAGAAATACCACAAGGCCATATAATCAAGTCATGTACGATTTCTATGACACCTACTGGTAAATACTATGTGTCCATTTTGACTGAATACGAAAAAGAGATCGTACAAAAAGAAGTAGAAACAGTTGTTGGATTAGACTTTGCGATGAATCAATTATACGTCAGTTCTGAGGATGAGAGAGCCAATTATCCTAAGTTCTATCGTGAAATGTTAGACCGATTAGCAAAGGCTCAACGAGTATTATCAAGACGTACAAAAGGTTCAGGGCGTTGGAATAAACAACGTATCCGTGTAGCTAAGCTACATGAAAAAGTAGCAAACCAACGTAAGAACTTCCTTCATCATAAGTCTAAAGAGTTAGCTACTCATTTTGATGTTGTAGTTATTGAAGATCTAAATATGAAGGGAATATCGCAAGCATTTCATTTTGGAAAAAGCGTCGCTGATAATGCTTGGGGTATGTTCACTTCTTTCTTAGCTTATAAACTAAATGAACAAGGCAAACAGCTTGTGAAAATAGACAAATGGTTTCCTTCCACAAAAACATGTAGCAGTTGTGGAAATGTGAAAAATATGTCATTGTCTAATCGAGTCTATTCTTGTATATGCGGTGTAAATCTCGATAGAGATTATAACGCAGCTATCAATATCAAAAATGAAGCAATACATCTATTAGCGTTAGCATAGATAGCAATAAAATAACCCTTGGAACAAGGGAGTTCGCTCGGCTGCCTTAGGACGAATTTGTTAGCTACCAAAAGTAACGACTAACCGAGAAGCCCCCAATTCAAACAGTCCGTTAGGACGTTAAGTGGCGGGTAGTTCACTGACCTACAGTGTATATATTTCTGTATAAAATACAAGTAGAGAAGGTGCCAACATGAACCCAAAGTATATAGACACAAGAAATCTGAGTAAAGAGCTGTCAAAGCGTGAAAAGGTGACTACCATTTGTGTAGAGGCTTACGAAAAATTGGAGGTTGGTGGAGTGGTTGTGGAAGGGCCTGCAATAATTCACATTTGTAAAGAGTAACAAGCAATTGCAACAAAAGAGGGATGGTTACTACGTAAGTTGGAATATAGGCAATTTTATAGGTGCATCAAAAGTATGATATTTTTTTTAGTTACTGTTTTGAAAACAGGAATCTGAGAAAATTCATGACAGAATAAAAAGACTAATTTATATACCAAATTAGCTGTGATTCTTAAAGGAGAGCGGTCAACTTGGTAGTGCATAAAATACTACCTCTTGTTGAAAAATATAGGTAAGATGTGATAAAAGTTGAAGCTTATCCGTAAATTCATAGTAATATTGATAATAGTATGTAGTTGTATCTAATCAGTACAGACATCAACTAGAACTGGTCATTATATTATTATCAAACAATCAGAACAAAAATTGTATTATGTGAAAGCTAAGCTGCTGCTTAAATCATTTTCTGTTGCAATCAGGCAAGATGAAAATCCGACGCTTACAGGAAGATGTACAGATGTATATAAAGAAGAGGCACCTAAGAATCCAATAAGAACAAGGTGGTTGGGGTTAATTATAAATGAAACCGAGGGCAATACGTATGGGATATATGAAACAAATCCAGTCGAAAGTAAGTGAGGGGTGTATTCGGATGCAGAATGCGGATGTGGAGTGGTTAAACGCTCATGTAGCAAAAGGAACACCTATTATTATTTGGTAGTGAAGATTGGGATTGAAAAGGAGCGTCCATTTAGCTGCTTGTACTGTTTTAAGTAGATGAAGAAATATGTTTTTAAAAGAAAGAAAAAGAAGGAACAGAATAAGAAAATGAAGCAATATTATGTAAAAAAATAACCATTGCATAACAAACGATATGTTGTTTCATCATACACTACATCCAATACAATTAATTCTAATTTGGGTTATGGAAACTATGATGGTGGTATTTATTTGTTTATTTATTTATCTTCTTGTTCAACACATTTATCGTTGGATTTAGAAAGTTCATATAATAGTTTGTCAAGTTGTGAGTAAGTAGCCGAAGGGTTACTTTTTTTATTTGGGAGGAGGGTGAAGTATGAGTGTAGAGATGAGAAGGACAGTTTCATTTACGTAGGTTTAGATTTTTAACGCTTTTGTTCTGATATTCACAACAAGAACATAATTGGCTGGAAACAAATGTTTTCGATACGACAATGATTTGTTTTCCGTATCATTTTGCTTTGTATGCTAACATGAATCGAAATTGTGACCAAGATACTTCACTAATTGCTCTTGCTAGCTTAGGATTCTTTAACATATTTGATATTTGCAAATCCTCAATACCGATAACATTGTGGTTTTTGATGATTTCAGTTGAGATTTTGTCTAGGTAATCTTTTCTAGTATTTTCCATGTATTCATAAATTCTAGCTACCTTTACTCGCTGTTTATTCCAGCGAGAAGATCCTTTCATTCTTCTAGAAAGAACACGCTGTGCTTTTGCTAACTTATCTTCTAATGATCGGAAAAACTTCGGATTTTTATAGGGAGTTCCATCAGACAAAATAGTGAAATCTTTTAGCCAAACAAGCTCTTTCTTCTTGGCTAACATGAATAAATTACCCGAAAATGCATTAATCTTTAATTTTTTTATATTAAAATTAAATAAATTTCAATGTTATTATTGTCTTTTTTTGAGACATTATTTTAATTTTATTATGGGTAGGAAATCAATAGAATATAAAGTGTGCACCTTAGAATTTATTAATAAATTTAGAGGATATAGAATGTGTTAAATGAGGAATAATCAATAATTTTAATTTAGAAACAATATTATTTCAAATGGGTTATTGGGACTATTTTGTAACGCGAGAGGTACCCCCTAATTAAAGAGCGAAAAGTCCCAACTAGGGTAATTTTTTCTTTTCTTGTATCCTTAAAGAAGGAAAATGAAATTATTGAAATTAATTCTTAAACCTATTTGGGTTACATTTATTAGCATGACTATTACTCTGGGTGCATTACTTTTAAGACAAACTTCGTATGCGTTAAGGAGTTTGTCTTAGTATAGGGATAAAAATTTATCCCTTCTAACTATAGAGTGTTGGGAGTTTTTTGAGGAATAGTTTATTAAAAGATAGAATTTGTATTTGATAGTATAAAAATAAAAACTTTTGTGAAATAAAAAATCCTAAGGTTAATCATAATTGATGGTTAGAAAATTAAGAATTACTAATCGGCTGTTGTTATATAGCCAAAGTAGTGGTAGTTTGAGATACAATCGCTACATTTATATATAATGATTAAAAGGGTGAAATTGATATTTGACTAGGTTCAGGTGGAAATAAAAGTAGACCTTATGTATGAACAATTCAGACACTACAAAAAAGCGTATTATCAAAGAAAAAAATTGTAGTTTTCATCTTAGTCATTATTTATGTAAATACTAAATTTAAGAGAGGGAATTTTATGGAAGTTGATCATTCTAATTCACTATTTATGGAAATTAAAAAACAAGAAGAGAGAACAATTCAGGTATTTAATGAATGTAAATATATATTTACCAATATTATTGAAAAAAAAAGTATAATACAAAAACTTTTGAAAGACATGGATCCGTTAATCAAAGATATACTTTCGAAATCTTTGATAGGTTCCGGCTCTATTGAGGAGCATCTTACAACTTCTAAATGGGTAGATTGGGTATTAAATTTAAATTGGAGTGTAGGGCTTTTCAATAGATATGGGCAAGGAGGATTTTTACCGCAAGTAGTTAAAGATTTATCTAAGACTAGAATGGAATTGGAGTCTATAGAATTAGAGACTATTTATATAGAGAAATTGTTACTTTCAATAGTAGAAGAGACACGTCAAGTTAAATTATTGGCCAAATCAAAGCGCTGGACAAACGAGGAATATAGAAATGAAACAATGAATTGCATTAAGATTATAATAGCGGTTAAGGGGAAGATAAACAAGAAAATCGCCCATTAATTTTCTAGGATTTGTTAGGGTTTATTACCTGCATTGTGAAAAGTTAATATATATTTATTGCGTTTATTAAGTTGTAAAAAAAGGTTGTATTTTAGACATTCGAATACAACCTTTTTTGCATAATTTTATATACTTAGTTTACCATTTTCAATAAATCGTGTTATACATCTATAATCGCGTTTAGTAGGTAAATTGAAAATTTTAATAACAGGTATTGATTTTTGAATAGGGAGACTTGTATTCGTAACAACTAGTGCAATATGATTGTCTTTTATAAAACTATGTAAACATGATAAAGGTTGTGTAAAAATCATAATTTCAAATTGAAAAGGAAAATATTTATCCAACCATGATTTTAAATAGAAAAGTATTCCTGAATCAGTAGAAACGTATAATAATAATTTGAGAGGTTTCTGCTCTGTATATCCCCTTACGGATTCTATCAATAGACTGATTATCGCGACTTCTTCTTCGGGGATATTAAAATCATATTCATTAAACAATAATTTATATTCGTCTTTTACTTTTAAAAATGTATTAGGGAAATTGTTTTTTATATAGTAAGTATTTGTTTCATATAAACTATTTTCTAAAGAGGGTGTGAACTTACTTAAAGAATGTATTTTGCTTAAGTAAAATACCCTTTGTATACACTTTGTAATATGATTAAGTAATTCTTCATTTTGAAGTAGGGGAATCTGTAAAGCTTTTTCTAGATTAGATAAGAAACAATTTATATTTTTATTTAAACAAATAAATTGTTTTGATATTTGATTTAATGTAATACTTTTAGATAGATCATGATTTTCACCCCAATATTTTGCACCTATTAAATGGATGGTAAAATATAGTATCTCATCAGTAGAGAACGAAATATTTGTTTCCTTTTCAAGAGGCGATATAATTTTTTCACAAGTTGTATAGTATAATGTATCTCGTAATATACTGTAATCTCTCGAATCAATATAGATAGGGTTATTGGTCTTAATTCTAGACACAGTTATTGCTAATATACAAGATAGCAAATGTTTATCATTTTGGAAAAAAGTAATATCCCATGTTTTTTCAAACAGTTCAATAAAGTAATGGATTCGATTTTTTTCATAATAACTGAAAGGCCAGTTTTGCCCATATATATTTAAATATATATCAACAGTGCATCTTCGAATTAGCCATTCTTCGCCTTTAATCTGTAAGGGGCGCTTGGTTAAATATAAATTATATTGTTGTATAAATGCTTCAATTTTATTTAACGTACATTTAATAGTATAGTAAGAAAAATTAAATTCATTTGACAGTGATGAAAGAGTCACATTTTTATGGTTTAATATGTAACAAAATATTTTAAAAAAACTGGATTGGTTTCTAATATTGTATATAATATCTTCAATTGTAGAATTTGTAGGTTTTTTTAAACGGACCCCGAATCCTTTTTTCATCTGGATTTCCCAGGTGCTTGGTAGGAAATCTTGTAAAATGTTTATATCTTTTCTTAAGGTATTACTAGACCAATTTAAACTATTTTTAATTTCTAATAAATGATACCATCTATCTTCTTGAGATAAAAATTCTAATATTTCTTCTTTTCTTCTAATATGTACATCAACACATTCATTATAAATTTTTAGCGGCATCATTGTCACCTCCTGGATTTTTAGTATGCGAGAAAATATAGTATTTTCTAATTTGTAGAAGTATTATATATAACTTTTGATATAAATAAAAATCACAAAAAATGATTGCTGCAATCACTTTTTGTGATTTTTATTTATAGGGTTTTATCACTTTAGTCAAGCGGGTTTTTTCCTCAAGGAATATGTGAGTAAGTAGGTGAGATATGAATTAATCTGGAGTGTAAGTTTGCAATTTGAAAAATATATCTAAATGGATGGAATTTACAATTAACTAAAACGTAAAGAAAATCATTGAATATGGGGCACGTGCTCCTTATTTTCATTCTAATTTACCTCTCTTTTGATTTTGAAGTCAAAAGAGAGGGTGTACCTCATTTGTAAATTGTTTTTTCACAGATAGGAATATATTCAAGGAGAAGAAGAGTTTGTAATCGATGATATATATTTAAAGAATTTTTCTAATGAAATCTCAGCAATAGAAACCAAATGTAATCCACAGACTATCCCACTAGGTACTTTAACGAACTCATGGCATCATCGAACATCTAAGATAAATTCATACGGAAAACTATGTTGAAGCTGACATTAAAAATCCGTCATTCTCTAGGTTACCTGCATATCAAAATTTTAAAAATGGATATTTCTACAATATGAATAGGTTTCTAAGTATTTGAATGATAGTCATGTGTTTTGGTGTGAATTATAAATGGAACTGCACTTTTGTAGTGTACATCATGATAGGAATATTAGCGCGAGTATTTAATATAGAGAATGAGGTGTTAATAGTCCTAACTGCAAGGACTGCGGAGATAGTTTTTAACAAATTAGAGTTTGATCGAACTCTTTAATTAAAAGCTTCAAGAGTGAGAAATATTGAGCGGAAATCGGCTAAAATAGACTATTATTATATATCTGATTAAGTGAATCTAACCTAGTCATTTTTTCATCCACTTTATAAATTGCTTGTTTTATTTTTTCCTTCTCTACTAATAATTTTGCTTTTTGGTTGTGGAAAATTTCTTTTCTTTCTGGAAGGGTTTTAGGTCCTTGCATATAAAGGTGTACAAGATGCTGTAATGTTGTAATAGACATTTCTACAGATCTCATACATGTAACTAAATCAATCCAAAATAAATCATCCTCGGTAAAACAACGATATCCAATAGGTCAAACCTTTTCATGTCTCTTTGTATGCGTGATCCTATAAGGATAGGAAATGGTCGAATACAAAGCGAGAACAACCAATCGTTTTATTGATTAGAATTGCTTGTGCTTGATTTAGATAGATACGAAACGTATAGGCTTTATGAATCATCACTTCATTCACCTCCATTTCGATAAATGGTAGAGTAACACTTTATGTATTTCGAACAATTAAGGTGGCTTCCTGCCATTCCTTGTTCGAAATCAACTCATTCTCCCACCTACTCATTGGGCTGTGACCTTCACGCTCCTTGAGGAAGGAGTTTTCTTGGCTAAAATGATAAATGGAAATAATCTCATTTTGTCATAATAATGAATAGTAGATATAGGTATATTTAATCTGTCTGTAACGTGTTTAATGGAAATAGTCATTGAATACTTACCTCTAATGTATCTATATTTTTTTTTTATAATTCAGCTAATTTTCTACTTCGTATGTATTGTGAAGAATAATGAAGTTACGACAAATAATCATGTGTATAAACGGATTATTTGTCGTAATTGTAAGATAATCCTATTTTTGGGTGAGTTAGAGAAATCGTTTACTTAAAGTAAGAAATATTATTTTCTATCATTCCTTTCGAGAGGACTCCCACCTCTAAACGTAAGTGAAGGCGGTGAGGTGAATCGAAAGAAATATTTTATTTTCGAGAAAAAACGGAAACGTATGTTCTTTTTGCTGTAATATCCTTAACAAGGAGGTGAATAAAATGACAAAGGAAAATCCATCAAACTATAAAACTCTTCAAATTTGGATTAAAAAAGGGCATCGTATGTATTCTTATTTTTAAGAATGTTGTCATAACGCTAAGAACATGTACAACACCACAAACTTTTATATACGTCAGGTGTACACTGGATTAACACAAGAAAAAGAGTTGCAGCCTTTGCAAAAAGAAGTTCTGGATAATATTCATAAAAATATTGGTAAGATGAATGACACACAACTTCTTGCCTATCAGAAGAAATTGGAAAAAGAGAAATTAATGCCTAAAGAAGAACAGAAAGAGATTAAGTGTAATTTGTTTTCAGAACCTAATTTTGAAAAACCTTATGTAGATTACAACTTTCTAGATGCACTATTTAAGGCTATGATTCAAAATGATTATCGAGCTTTGCCTACGCAATGTAGCCAGTCAATCATGAAAGGTTTGTTCCAAAATTGGAAATCTTTTTTTGCTAGTTTAAAGGACTATAAAAAGAATCCAAACAAATATGATGGAATGCCTAGGATTCCAAAGTATATTCGTTCTTCTGAAAAAGAGATTCTGTATACAAACCAAGATTGCATCATTAAAAACGGTAGATTTTTAAAGTTTCCAAAGACGAAATTGCAATTAAATATTGGGAAACTAGGTTTCACTGAAGGTAAACTGAAACAAGTTCGTGTGATTCCGAAATACAATGAATATGTAGTGGAATTGGTAATTGATGTTCCTTCTGAACAACAAATGATTGAAGAGAATGCTCGTTATATGAGTATTGATTTAGGGATTGATAATCTTGCAACCATCGTAACAAACACAGGTATGAAACCTGTCCTTGTTAAGGGCAAACATGTCAAAAGCATAAATCAATATTACAACAAAATGAAGAGTCATTTTACAAGCATTCTTAGAAATGGAAAACAAATAAAGCGCGGCATATATCGTTCAGCAAATAAAACTTTAATTGATGCAGATGTAAATGCTGCGGCTAACATTTTACGAAAAGTAATCCCAAATGCATGGACAAATGGGATAGAGGGGTTAAGCGTGAAACAGCTCGCTAATGTGTTAACTCCCCTGACGTTAATCGTCCGTTAGGTCAAAACGTTAGAAACCCCCACTTCAAGCTTTGCTAAGTGGGGGAGTGTTCATTACTGTATTGAATGTGTTTCTTTTAATAGCTAAAAATACAGCTTACTTATTTCAATTTACTTTAGAAATAAGTAAGCCGTATTTGTTTAGAAATTTATTTGTGTATAAAAATTATTAAAAAGTATTATTTAGTAATAAAAGATATTATAAAATTTTTTTTATTTCTTCTAAATTACGTTGAGTGGGAACTGAAGAGATTAGGATTACAGGAATATGTTCGCATTCAATAGATGTATCGGTTATTACACAAGAAATTTCTGGGTATTTTATATATGCTTCAGTTAAATTTTCAAGATTTATATCTAAAAAATCAATAGTCTTTTTAAAAGTCAATGAAATAAAGGCTTGTAAATAGAGTTTCCAATACTCACCTTCTTTTGTATACAAAATCACTTGGGGATTTTTTCGTTCAAGATTCATTTCCTTTGTTGCAATATACATTGTTAATAAAATAGTAGTATGTATTGAATTATTTAAAGGAATATGAAGCTTGTCATATGTATTTTTTAACTTAATTAATTCTTTATTTATAGTAAAAAATACAGAAGAATGATTTTTTTTTATGTGAGTTATAAGAGCGGGATGATCATTATAATCGCTAAATATCCAGTTGTTATGTGTGTTAGAAGTAGTAATGGTATTATTTAAAACTTTTATAAACTTAGTATCGTTTAATAATTCTAGTTTGAAACTTTTTTCTAAATCCTGAATAAATTGTTTAACAAAAGGGCATGAAGGTTTTGTAATAGATTGAATAGACTCTATATAATTTTGGTTTGTATAAGCATATTTTGAACGATTAATTATCGAAATTATAATAGTAATATCTACTGTTGATAACTGAATATTATATTTTTGAAAAATCTTTTTTATCAAGCCCTTCAGTTTTATGTAATCATTTGAGTTTTCTATTTTTTTTATCTGCCAATGCTTTAATACTATTGAATACCCTCTGTATTTTCTCTTTAAGTATAAAGAAATGAAGAATGAAATTTCTTTAGTTGCTTCTTTGCAATAATTATTTTGTTTTAATCTTTCTAATTGTTTTAATAATTCTATATAAAGCTTTTGATTAAATTCTTCAAAGGGCCATTCTTCATCATTATACGCATCAAGGTATAGTTTATGGTACATGAGAAGAATATTTATATTATTTCCTGATATTCTTAGAGGGCGCCTTTTTAGAGATAACTTATATTGGTTTAGATACAAATCAACTTCTTTTAAAAGTTTTTTAACCTTTTTGTTTTGAATATACAATTTTTCAGCTAGTATTGAATTAGACCCTACGTTATCATTCATTAATATGTCTAATGTTTTAAAAAGTAGAGTGTGCCGGATATATAGATAATTTATGTTTTCAATAGATGAATTAAAAGGTTTGTACAATCTTACACCTGCATGTTTACTATTTTTTATCTGCCATTTATCCGGTAATTTTTTTTGTAAATATAGTAGATCTCTTTGAACTGTTTTGACCGAACAGTTTAGTTTTCGGGCTAGTTCATTCATTGAGAACCATCGATCTTCAGATACTAAATGGTTTAGAATATTGTATTGACGTTGAATTAGCATAATGGATTGTTTTTATTGGTTTTCCGCTAATTTGCAAAAGTCCAATAAACTTCTTGACCTCCTGTTTAGATTGGTATAAAAAATACAAAGACATTCTAAACCTTGAAGTGCACTTTAAAGCAAGGTTTAATTGATATGGAATGTTTTAAGATTTTGTTAAGGATAAAATTCTTAATTATAGTGTGCAACTATTGTAATTAATCTGAGCCTCTCTCGACAATATTTAAATTGTCTGTAAAATGGACATTTTTACAGTTCTACATTAAATTGAGAGCGGATTTAATAATTATATATGATATATAATTATTAAATTTCTAATTTGAGGTATTTATAAAATCACTGATTAATAAAATGCTATATTCAGTTTTTATATCAATGAGTTATGTATAACTTTAAATTTATTTAATTTAATGATAAGTTTTGTTTTTATATGAGGAAGGAAAGTTGAAAAGATTAATTTCTAATTGTTTTATTGTTAATAAATGGAGTGTATTACCGTATGGATTTGGTGTTGGAATTAGCAAATGTGATATTGTACTTATTCATTTCGATTAAATAGGTATTCTCCTTGAAAAGGTGCTAATCTTAAGAAAATTCAAGGTGAAATGTATGTTATCAATCCCAAAAAATTGTTTATGTTATGGTGTTTTTAGAGTATTTATTATACATAACTCTTAATATGCAAAAAGTGTGTATAAAATTCATCATAAAAAATGATGGGTGAAATCAATTGTACTTATTTTACAGTTTGTTTCCAGAAACATATACTTATCTCGTAATCAACTTAATTAGGTAGGGAAGTGATAGTGGTTGTTGGAATCAAAGTTTATAAAAGACGTATTTTAAATTGAAAACAGTAATGATTACGATTTTCTTAGAAAGATAGGGAATTATTAATCATTGTATAGAATTGAAGGAGGTATTTGGAATGATAAGAAAAAGCGTAATGGTTTTAATTTTATTTTTTATCGGGGTATTTGTATTTTCTTATTTTTCTAGTGCTGGAGCAAGAGCAAAAAATGAGTCTAGTATTAAATCCGATGTAGCGCAATTAAAAAAAGAAAAAGAATCTCAGATAAAAACTAAACAAGAAAAAGGAGAAGGTAAGAAGGAAACGCAAAATAAAAAAGTTATATATTTAACTTTTGATGATGGACCAGGAAAATATACACAAGAAGTTTTAAATATTTTAAAACAAGAGAATGTAAAAGCGACATTTTTTGTAATTGGTTCACATGCAGAACAATTTCCAGATTTAATAAAAAGTGAAAAACAAAATGGCCACTACGTAGGTCTGCATAGTATGACACATGATTACAAAAAATTATACACGCAAGGAAGTTTTTTGGCTGAAATGAAACAAGTTCAACAAATCCTTCAACGTATTATAGATAAGAATCCGATACTTTGTAGACCACCATATGGATCAAAGCCTGGATTAATTCAAGATTTGCGCGATAAATTAGCTGAAGCTGGATTTAAAATTTGGGATTGGACAATTGATTCTTTAGACTGGAAGTATAACAAAATCCCATTAGAACAATCTGTTCCTAAGATAGTTGAAAATGTTGTATCACAAGCAAATAAAGACCAAGAAATTGTATTAATGCATGACATACATCTCCAATCGGTTAAAGCTTTACAGGAAATCATTAAGCAGCTAAAGAATAAGGGATATATATTCAAAGCGTATAGTGAAAAAGAACATCTGATATTAAATTTTTGGCATGACAATCGATTGTAAAGGTATGGAGCTATTTGTGTAATAATTTGGTATGAATTCACACTCCATTTTCCGTCTAGAAGTAAAATTATAAAAGAAATATGGTATCGTTCTCTTGCGTAAGGAGTCGTAAAACTAATCTATTACCTTCCAGTTTTATTTGTATTAATTTGGTTGTATGGTTTTCATGAGACAAATACAATCCTATTTAGTTACAATGAATTCTATGGTCGGAACGTTATGAAGTTATTGGGGGGGAATTGGAAGGTGGCTGCAGAAATCCTTATTAAATCGCCTTTCTTTGGCGAGATGTGAAAATTATGTACAAACAATTAAAAGAAGATTTTGATGCGTTATCACATTGGATTTCTTTTTAGTATCCAGGTGATCGCTCGTCGATTATGGTGTATGGTTTTATGCAACCTGAAATGATTATTAACTTTTTAGGTTGAGCAAGAACTGGGCATGCTTACATTCCTGTAGCTTTATCTATCCAGCTGATTATATATAAATTTATTGTTTTGAAAGTATATCATTGTGTTTTATAAAAAGAAAAGATGTCCTGAAGAGAACACCTTAATAGTGGATTTGAATTTGAAGAAATAACAATTAGTAAACGGCTAATTTTATATTATGAAATTTGTTAATAAAAGGAGCCAGTCTAATAAAAAGAATCCTTTACAATATCCAACGGATTCCTTTCCTAGAAGCTTAGAGCGACTAAGATATTTTGTGATGATGATTTGATTATAACATCTGACGTTAAAAACTAAAATGGACCTTGTAGGATTTGAACCTACGACCGGACGGTTATGAGCCGCCTGCTCTGACCAACTGAGCTAAAGGTCCCCTGAATGTATATAAGTATATCAGCGCATATAAAAAAAGACACATAATCTGTACCCTTTGTAAAGGACATTTGAAAAAAGTTAGGCAACATTAAGAAGATGATTTCTGTATCCTGATATGATCCCCTTATAGTAGACAGTTGAAAGAAAGTTACTTTACTGTTTATTATGGAGGGGATTTTTTATGGGGAAAATTAGAAGAACTTTTTCAATTGATTTTAAAATGAAAGCCATTGAATTATACTTACATAGAGGAATTGGAAGCAAGTTAATTGGAAAGGAATTAGGAGTTACATATTCAGTTATAGATAGATGGATTAAAAAATATAAAAATGAGGGTATTCTGGGCCTACAAGAAAAACGTGGTGGATTCAAATAAACAAATAAAATAAGTCAAGATGCTAGAATACAACGATTAGAGGCGGAAAACGCATACTTAAAAAAGCTATTAGCTACGAAAAGGGGGATGAGGTCAAAAAAAGTAAATCAGTAGAATATGAGGTCATTCATACCTTAAAACAGAATTTTTCAATTGTATTGCTTTGTGAAATTGCAGGTGTTTCAAGAAGTGGATATTATAAGTGGGAAAAAAGAATCAACGATTCCACTGAAAAGATGAAAGAGAACCAATTTATCATGTCTAAAATAGGAGAATGGGGCTACAAGCTAAGATTCGAAAGAAAAAGTGGAGACATTTTGGTTTAAAAGAACAATGCGTCGTGTCGGAAAATCTGTTAAACAGAGAGTTTTCAACTACAAGACCAAATGAAAAATGGGTTACAGATATAACCTATCTTCCCTTTAATACTAAGCGCATATATCTTTCAGTGATACTAGACCTTTACAATAACGAAGTTGTGGCCTATCAAATGGGTGAATACAACAATTTAAAATTAGTTACAGATACAGTCAATAAAGCCTTGAGAAAAAGAAAAGTCCACGAAACAGTATTACATAGCGACCGAGGTTATCAGTATACGTCAAAAAAATATAACCAATTACTTAAAAAGAACAAAATAACTGTAAGTATGTCTAGGAAGGGAAATTGTTATGATAATGCATGTATAGAGAGCTTTTTTAGTCATTTTAAGGCTATAGACATACGTTTCATGAAAAGGCAGAAGTTTTTAAGGCTACTAGCTATTACAATAACAAAAGATTTCAAAAAAGATTAAACAACCTTAGTCCTATTGAATTTGGAACTAAGGCTGCTTAATGAAAAGGCATCTAATCTATTACTGTCTACTTGACAGGGGTAAGACCATCCAACAGGAGTCATCTTTTTTAAATTCCATTGATATCTATAATGATTATAATACGTCATATATTTCTTAATCTCTTGTTTCAATTCATTAAAGGACGTGCAAGGTTTTATATGAGCTTCATCTTTCAAATGACCAAAAAACGATTCTTGTGGGGCGTTATCCCAACAATTTCCTCTTCTTGACATGGATTGTCCAAGGTTTAGCTTTTTGACTAGCTTTTGATAGGTAGGGCTTGTGTAGTGGGCTCCTTGATCTGAATGAATATAAGCACCTTCAGTCAATCGAACCCGCGGATTCCTTTTTAGTTTATGGAGAGTTGTCGTTACGAGCTCTAATGTCATCTGTTCAGAAACATGGTAAGCTAAAATTTCATTAGTTGAGCCGTCTAAAATTGTAGATAAATAGGCCCTTTGATTCTTACCGTAAACTAAATAGGTGATATCTGTAAGAAATGTTTTCCCTAGGGTATTTTGTTTAAATTCCCGATTTAATTGATTCGGTACTATTCGATGTTCTTTTGTAGCTTTAAGCATTCTTTTATAAGGATTCGCTTTGCGAACCGAACAAACAATTTCGTATTTCTTTATAATTCTACGGATACGCTTTAAATTGTAGACAACTTGAAACTGACCCGCCAATGTCATTTTTATCTGACGATCCCCTTTCTATTTATAAATAGAAGTGCTTTTAATATAGTTTCCTTCAAGATTTCATCTCGATTACTCTTTTGTTTCCGTTGTTCTTGAGATGAAACTGAAAAGTAATTATAGTATCCCGAACGGGATACACCAGCTACTTTACACAAGTGACTGACCATATTCCTTAAGTTGTATTTCATGATGACAGAGCGAATCAAAATGAATTTCTGATTAGGTGGTAGTGTTAGTTCCTTCTCATCCTCTCTTCCATAAGTTGGATTTTTTTAGCGATTCGTTTTCCGCCTTTAGTAAGTTTCGTTCGGCTTCTAAACAAGCACACTTTTCTTCTAACGTAAGCTCTCTCTCAGGAGCTCTTCCAGCGTTTTCGATACGTGTATCCCTTAAACCCAATACACCATTTTTTCTATAAGCAGCACGCCATCTACTTCCCGATGACATAACTCGTTTCATTCCAATCATATCTATATCAAAACCACATTCTTCAAAAATATTTCGAGGTAGCTTTCCTTTTTTATTTTCCTCAATAAAAATATGCTTACATTCCTCTGTATAGGTGATATCTTTCTGTCTTCCATATTTTACATATAGGTTATTTGATAGAATTTGAATTTCGCTTTCTGTAAATAGATTTTTTGTCATTTTCAAGATTCTCCGATCCCAATTTTTTTATTATACAAGAAGTACCCTATCGAATAGACTTTTTTCGAGTGTCTATTCGATAGGGTACATTTTAATTATTGATGTAAGGTTTTTACTAAGGTGTTGTATGAAAAAGTGGGTAAGGAATTTAAAATTAACCTCACTGTTTCCGTCATAGCAGATGAGATAATTTAAAAAGAGAGCAATCTCAGGTTAGGAGAGAATGCTCAATCGCTTAGTCAAACGCTTTATGGAATTCCGCATTACAAGTATATGGTCAATGAATATGAAATAGAACAAAAGTACTTTCTCCTCTGGGCAATATCAATGTAATTTAGAATGAATGCTTGATGATAAATTGGAAGTGTATGATAAAATTTCTTCAAAGATATTAGGTAACTTCATGATGATGACAGCACATGAGAGGATTTTTTCTATCCAAAAAAGCGAAGAAATCCGTGTGAAGAAGCTATAGCATATGAAATGGGTTCCTAGTATGAGTAATAAAATGAAGATGTAAAGATCATATAGTAAGCTACACCTCCAATATGAAATTGCTTTTAGTATGACCGTATAGAAAAATAATAAGTCAGATAGCGAGGCGTGGGGTATTTTGTAATAAAGAGCACTTTCAGAACGGAATAAAAAAATTTCGGAGTGTGTTTTCCGACAGTAGTATGATTTGCAAGATAAAGTATATGGCCCTTTTTAGAAGAAGTCTAAGCTAAAGTGAATGCTTTAGCCTGTATAAGGTCACTTTTTTGACTTGCAAACATTAAAATATGGAGGGTAATTGTAGGATTACAAGCAAGTAAGAACTTATCAATGGGCTAGTTAATACAACAGTAATTTTGTTAATTCAGTTAATAATAAGAACAGTAGGTGAGTCTAGGAAGTACTTTACAATCCGCTGTTATTATATTTAGAAAAATGAACGAACATCATTTTGTTTCTCATCATACTATGGTAGTGAGATTTATGATATTTAGTTTGTGGTAAGAAAATACATTTTAGGTTTCATAGGATAGGAAGTTATTATGGCTAAGTATTATAAGTTATCTAATAGATGTAAAGGAGAATGAGTTAGTGTCGCAACCTAATTTACCAAATATAACCCCGAATATTACATTAACGCGGGATGATGCATTAAATTTATTATTATCCTCCATCGCATTTGAAGAGCTAGGGTTAGCGCATATTATAAACGCAGAAGGGGAAAAAATACAATTTGCGTTGGGGACTTTACCAGGAGTTACAGGACCAGGAGCATCTTTGCAAGATGTTCTGAATATTAATAATAGTGTTCGAGATACACTTGATATGGCAATGAAAAAAGAATTACTTTTGGATTCGAAATTAAATACTGTTAGTGGATTAATTAGCGCATCGGGGGGAACGGGCATGGGAGCAACAGGCCCGACGGGGGCAACAGGCCCGCAGGGACCTCCAGGAACTGGGGGAACAGGCAGTGGAGTGACCGGTCCTACTGGCCCAACGGGAGCAACAGGGGCTCAAGGGCCAGCGGGTATTCAAGGACCGGTAGGCCCGCAAGGTAATGATGGTCCAATAGGTCCTCAAGGAGTACAAGGTGTTCAAGGTCCTCAAGGTCCTCAAGGAGTTCAGGGGATTCCCGGTCCGACGGGAGCAACAGGTCCTCAAGGCCCTCCGGGAACGGGAGGAACAGGTAGTGGAGCAACAGGAGCAACAGGAGTAACAGGAGCAACAGGAGCAACAGGAGTAACAGGAGCAACAGGAGCAACAGGAGTAACAGGAGCAACAGGAGCAACAGGAGTAACAGGAGCAACAGGAGCAACAGGAGCAACAGGAGTAACAGGAGCAACAGGAGCAACAGGAGTAACAGGAGCAACAGGAGCAACAGGAGCAACAGGAGCAACAGGAGCAACAGGAATAATAGGAGTAACAGGAGCAACAGGAGTAACAGGAGCAACAGGGGTAACAGGAGCAACAGGATTAGCTGCGCTTGCATATGGATATATCTATCACGTGGTGCCGGCAGCTAATAATTATCTTCAGCAGTTTAGTACAGGAGCGCCTATACCTTGGAGTAATAATGCTGTATTAGCTGGGGGGATTACTCATACGGCAGGAACTCCGACTATAACCGTACCAAATACTGGGGTTTATCGGGTTAATTTTACAGTTCAATCAGGGAACACAACGCAACTTGGAGTTAGTTGGGGGATATCAATAAATGGAGCTGCACCAACTCCGCCGAATACTGTATATAGTATTCGGGATACAAAGCCAAGTGGGGACCTTATTATTCCACTGAGTGCGGGCGATGCTCTTGAGGTAGTTAATACTAATACGGCATTAAATGATCCGAATTTTTATATAGAAGGCCCAGGGTATAGTCTTCTCAGTAACCCTGGGTGGATGCCATTTGATATTCCTGCTGCAACTATCACGATAATCCAAATAGCTTAAAGAAGCAACGGAAATATGTAATTTTATAGGTGTTTATTGGACAAATTAAGTTGAACAATATTATAAATGTATCTTTTAAAACGTAATTAGAATAAGATAATCAAAAATAAAATGGCTCCTATAGAATAAAATAATTTATCCTATAGGAGCTTTCTTGTAAGATAAGAAAAATAGCTGGTTTTACAAATTATGCGTTAGAAATATTTAAAGAATGCGAGTTTAATTGGGACATGATTAGAGTGAAATAAGTGAGTATTGATATAGTAGTATGTATATTGCGCTGTAAAAAAATAAATGGGTTAAAATCAATAAAACTGTATCATTCAACCTATACGTATTAACAGAGGATTTACTGTTGTTACTGAGGTGATAGTGTAAAATCGAGTTTATATTTCTGGCGTGAGAAGTGGAATTTTTCCTTGCGATGCGAAATATTATATATGTTTCTAAAGCTATCCACATAGTCATAGATTAGCCATTTAATATAGTTTTTTTTGAAGTGGCAAGACGCATGGGGGGACATTTTTGCTACTTCAAAAAAAACTATTGTGATTTCCGATAATATTCTGTCTGTTCGAATAGTTCCCTATGCTTTAAGAATTATTTGATTAATACATGAAACGTAGCAAAGACTTCATCTATATTAGCATTATTCAGATTCAACTTTTCCTGTAGAGATTCAATTGAAATTTTAATATTTTGTGATTTTCGAATCAATTGAACTTGATTTGTTATTATTTTTTTCAACATTTCAAAATATGTTTGATATTCTTTATTTGGTAAACTCACATTATTGAGCAACTGATTTACTTTTTCTAGAAGTTGTAAACCACGGAATAAAGAAACTTCCTCTTGCTTACGTTCTTGCTTTAAAAATTGAGTCGCTGGATTATAGTATTGCTTAAGTAATACTATAATCTCTTTTGTATAGGCAGTTGTCACTGTTTCACTTAATTCCGTATTATTGGTGGCAGTTCTGATTTTTGATAGTTCCTGTACAAATTCTACAGACGTCGGAATAGACGCTTTCCATTGAATCTGTGCTTTCCTACCAGGTGCGATTGTATTATAAGACCTATTTTGGTAAAATAAATACCCTTCCTGTATAACATTTTTTGCAATAAAGTTTTGGGTATCTTCCCAACTCTTTGTTAAAAATGTTTCTCCATTTGGTGTAATCACGAAAATTTCTTGATCTTGTTCTGGGAATTCTGTATTATCTTGTTCGGTCCCATGATTAATGACAGTTCCACCAGTATAACCACTGTCAATGGCAGCTTGATTTAAAACAGCAATCATATCTCTTTGCCAATCTGTTAATGTTCCTTTTCCATCTTCTTTATTTTCTCTAGTCAGCCCATGTTTAATCATTAATTGGGTTGTAGTTTTCCATTTTTCTACAGGTTTCTCTATTCCTAATAATTGCTCCCATTCGCTTACTGGAATTCTTTTTTTGATTTCTGATAAATTAGGTGCCAGTGCAAATAAGTCATAGTCAGCTGTAAGAGCTTTAGCCCCTCCATTGACCACTTTAGCCATTACTTCTAAAAAGGTCCACTTTTCTAATTCTTTACCTAATGTCGTAGTTTGCTCTTTTTTAGTTTTGTATTGCACTTGACCAGTTTGTTTGTCCATTCTAAATTCATAAGAAAGGTTTTTTACATCGAACATAAGGTATACATGACTGTCTTCTTTTTGCTCTATGCCTTTTGTTAAAAGCTTTTCTTTTTGCAGTTCTTCTATTCGTTCTTGATTTAGAGTTAAAATAATTTTGGTTATGTGATCTTTCCCGTTTAATCCGTTATTTGCGACAAAAGAGTCCTCATTATCCTTATTTCCTTTTTCGACTGCTTTTTTATTTCCATATTTTTTAGATAAGTCTTGGTCAACAGGAATATAACCCGCCATAGGTCCCCAATTGGAGCTTTTTCCATGTACATTTAGCCCTTTCGTTGAGGCACCCTGTTTAATCAAACTTGTAGATAGTGTATTAACCGGTCGAAAGAAAATATATGTATGAGTATTTTTAGCGATGGTTTTAAAATTTTCTACATGACTAGGTACTAAGCCAGCCCTAACTATTGCTTCTGTTCCTTTTTTTACATGGATTTCATCTGTTGTTTGTATGTTTTTCTTAAAGGTAGTTGTTTCTATTGTATTATCGGCAGCGAATGCAGAAATAGTACCTCCAAATGTACTCATCCCTAAAGACATAGCTGCAGCAGTAACAAATACTGCTTTTTTGAACCTACGTTTTGCATGTGTTCGTTCTTTATATTTCATGGTAAATCTCCTTTTCGTTTATTGCTGATGGGGAATGCTACGGCAATAAATCAGAAATGCTCACTTTATTAGGTTTGGGTGTTCCCCATTATATGTAGATGAGTATTTTTAGAGAAGTATAAATTTTTTCTGTTATCGATACCAGTAATTTTCACAATAATACCTGTACTTTTGTCACCTTAAAATTTTGCAGACGGATTTTTATAGTATACTGGTATATAGTGATTATATATCCTACGACTGCCTGGTTATGGGTCGTTTGTTCTAACCAGCTGAGCTAAAGGTTCAATTTTGAAAAAGCACTCTTTTGAGTGCTCAGTCCTCTGTTACTGATAAAGAGTTTGATTTTTTACATTAAGACTTGCTTACATGATAGAAAAACAAATTAGCATCTTCTATAAAATAGTACAGTTATTTTCTAAAGAGTATGGTTCTGATAACGATCTCTGTTTTTACGTATAATTTCCATTTCAGCTGAAGACCACTCAGTAATCCCCGCTTTAGAAGACATTACACTATTTCTTACTGCTTTATGGTCATCCGGTACACTATAAGTATGTGATAATTCATGCTTAATTGTGCTTTCCATACTACAAATTATATTATTACTTGGGACATCTTTAATAGTGATTACTGGAATAGATTCAATCCCTTCTAGTCCTATTGTTTGTGGCAACATTCCTCCGTAAGCACTACCATATTTTTTGTTAGCAGTAAACCCAACGACAAGACTGAAACTACCCGAAAAATTCGAGTTGTCAGTTATATATGTAGTGTAATCATCGGCAAAATTATACATTATATCAGAGCGATTCTCTCCTTTGGAGTCCCATTCATAAAATTGGATGGGAACATATTTAATTTTATAATATTCCTTGAAATCTGCTGTTCCTTTTTCTATTAATTCTTTTGTGCGCTCTTTCCAATCCGAATGAGCATCTCGATACTGTTTATCCGCTGCGATTAAAACAGTAAGTGTTTTTGGGGGTGTATTTTTGAAATGTTCACGTGTTTCATCTTGCTTTTTTGTGCGTTCCTGAGAATCTTCAGGGATTTGTTCTAATGTATTAGCGTTTACTATAGGAATTACCTCATCAGCAAATACAGAAGTAGCTCCTCCTAATGCACTTACTCCTAAAGACATGGTTGCTACGGTTGCAAGAAGTGCTTGTTTGTATTTTCGTTTTGTTTGTGTGCAGTTTTTATACTTCATCAAATCGTCCTTTCTGATTATATTATCTTGCCAATAGTCACATCCCATCTAATTAGAGGAGAGGAGAGGTGATGTGCTCTGATTATAGTTTAGATGATCGGGGCTGTATATAACGAAAAATAATTTTAACTAACGTAATAATTTTACGGACTTAAAAAATAACTGAAATTATGCACATTAAAATTTTTTTTGAAAAAAGTGATATTTATCATTGTAGCCAAGAAGCCTCCTTTCTTAAGGGGCCTCAAGGGTCACATCCCAGTGAGTAGGTGGGAGATGAATTGGCTTTGAACAAGGGATGGCAGGAAGCCATCCCTTGTTCAATATACATAAATTGTAAAAATGTTATATTCCGGATGTGTGTTTGGTGTGTGATAGTCATATACCGAAATGGAAGTGAATCAAATGATGATTCATAAAGCCTATATGTTTCGAATCTATCTAAATCAAGCACAAACAATTTTAAACAACAAAACGATTGGTTGTTCTCGCTGTGTATTCAATCATTTCTTATCCCTATGGGATTACGCATGCAAAGAAACAGGGAAAGGTTTGACATATGGTACATGCTTTGTCAAACAACTCTTTCTGCCATGAAGAAAGAGTTGTTTGGCTAAAAGAAGTGGATTGCATTGCGATTCAGTCGTTTGTTCACAACCTTGCGGATGTTTATACACGCTTTTTCAAATCTAAGAACAACGTACAATCTTATACCACAAAAAAGCCACCATGTTAATGGTATAGAAGATTTGCAGGTATCAAATGTGTTCCAAAATCATAAATTAGCAAAAGCAAGTAGCGAGGTGCTATGAACATAATTTGGAACTGTGTTGGAATATACCGCAAACAAGACATTATCGTATTCAAAGCATTTGCTTCCAGTTAATTATGTTCGTGTTGTGGGCATCGAAACAAAGACATTAAAAACTAAGTTCCTGTAAATGGGACTGCCCTTCTTGTCGTATACACCATGATAGGGATAGTAACGCAAGTCTCAATATAAGAAATGAGGCGATAAGGTTTTTAACCGCAAGGAATCAGAGATAGCTTAATCAATTAGAGTTCAATTGCGTAATTTGGGGGAGACAAATATCCCTGTTGATTTGGTTTGGATGTAAGATCCATATGGTGTTGTATTTTCATTCGTCGCAACAAGGAGGGGAATTAGGGCATCTAGCAGGATGATGATTACAATGAGGAAAAGTTACGGTTTTTTCACAGACACATTTTCTTGTCCAATAACATTTTTTATTAAAACGGGTGCACGTGGTTACGGATATACACTTTTTTAAACGGATGCGTTTCGTAACAAGTATACATCTTTTTTCACGAACACGTTTTTTCACGAATGTCCATTTTTTTACACGTACACGAGTATATCGTGTTATATATGTGAATTTTTTTACATGTGTAAATTTTGTGAAAAACGTACATTTCTTTACACGTGGACATTTAGTTTTCGGACATTTACAGCTTTCTCTTGGAGAGCAGTCCTCATCGTAATCGAACTGACAAGGATCCTGATGTAAAAAATCCTCCATCCCTGAGCTCTTTAGTTCTTCGACGGCCTTTCGAATATCACGTTGCATAGAAATTTCTCCTCTTTTTTTTTGAATTTTATATTGAATAGTATATGAGAGAAAGAAACATTGGTGTGGGATAGGTGTTTATAAAAAAGTAAGTAGTTTAACAGGAAATATTATAAAAAAATAATTAATGAAAAGAGCACAATGGCACAAATTTTTATTTTCCTACACACTTTGAAAATAATATGCATATATTAATCAGGTATGAGACAACCCTCCGTTGTTTTATATTTACTCAAAATTAACTCCTTATCATATTAAGAGCATCTACTGATGTAGGTGCTCTCTTTTTATTATGTAATAAATAATCATTCACTGAATAGATTCTTTTAAGATTATAGGAAGTTTCAAGTTATCCCCAAATATTTAACTGTGCTTGCGAACATGATGCATATTGTTTCCGATGTCTTTTGTCTTTGGGATGGAATGTACGATGCTTTATAACTGTGTTTTTATTTCTACTTCTTTACCTAACCGTGAAGGGTATTTACTGAAGCTTCCCATTCGCGAGCAATTTGAGCCACAGTCTTTTCAGTTTGTAAAATGTATTTAACGATTTGATGTTTAGCCTTCTTAATATAGACATCCCATTTGTTTCTTTTTTTGTTATATTAACCTGTGTCTACTCTATTTTTTAGTCTAAAATCAGAAATTATTACAAATATAGAAGCTTTCATGATAACTGGTGGTATCTACGAAGTGTGGTTATCTTAATTTAGAATTTAGATAGATCAGAAGGGATAGTATTACGAAGTGAAAGAAAAAAGGAATGATGGACTTGCTTTATGTCATAAAGTACTTATATGCAAGATGAATTAAATTGAAGGGAATGATGAATTTGTCTCAACCTAATATACCAAATATAACGCCGAATATTACATTAACACGTGATGATGCTGTTAATTTACTTTTATCTTCCATCGCATTTGAAGAATTAGGGTTGGCGCACATTGTTAATGCTGAAGGGGAGAAAATACAGTTTGCCTTAGGGACGTTGCCAGGTATCACGGGACCTGGAGCTACAATAACTGATATCTTAAAGATTAATAAGGCGGTGAATGCTACGTTAGATACTGTTATGAAAAAAGAGCTACTACTTCAAACAAAATTACAGAGCGTAGTTGATATTATAGGAATAACAGGACCATAATGGGGATATTTAGGGGGAGAAGTGTGGTTTATTTGAATCATCCCTGCGGAGATAATCCTCTTTTTGGGATTGCGTATTAACGTATTCGATGGATTGTAGTTAAGTGAATTTAGAATGAGAATAATTAAATCTGTGATGTGGAATATCAAGTAACATTTTTGAGGATTCAAGAGTTCAATGAACCAGTACTACTTAAAAAATACCAATATGAAGCTAGACAATTAATCGCATGTGAGTTAATGAAATTTCAAAAAAGGGATAATATTATTAGACATTTTCTATTGGCGCTCTTTTCAAATATGTAAATTTGTGTGTTGTGAAGTAATCACTATATTCAGGGATATGACGCCTTACATAGGTGGCGGCTTCATAACAAAGCAATTACGTAAAAATTGATTTCTTGCTCGTGATAAGGGATGCGTTTTCTGCAATAAATTGCCCTAATGAATAATTTTTCCAAGGTAGTCCTGTGTATTTGACTATCTTGGTTTCATCCTGAAATTTTTCAATTTGGTCAATCTTGATGATAATACCCGCTGGGAATACAGGTCCGATATCCAGAAAATTTTCAAATGTCTGAAGAAATGATGACATTAAACTTTGTATTCCTTTTCTAATCTCTTTAACTTGAGCTTGAGAGGTATGCATAATTCGGATGAAGGTGCTAAGTAGAAGGCTAATAGAATCATTTAAATAGAATTTATATAGCTGAAACGTAGGGTAGTCCTGTATTGATCGTAGCAAGCGATGGCACAACAAATACAGTAATAGGCACAATTAAAGTTGGAACCGATCCATGTTGTTTTGCGGTTAATTCAGCTAACAATAAGGTGTATGTAACGAATTTTAATATACCGTAATTGATGGATCTATATCTCCGTTTAGTGCAATTATAGCAACGGTCGATGTTTATGTAGCCGTACAAGGAGTAAGTAGTGCGGTCGTTATTGACAGAATAAATAATATGTTAATTATAACAATACCCTGGCAGGATTGGTACTAAATATAACAACAGTTTTGAACTTTATATTTTCAAGCTAAAGAAAAGCGTGCCGTATCAAAAAATAAACAAAAACTTTAGGTGTTATGCTACACTTAAAGTTTTTTGCATATAATGCAATGGTAAGAGGGGATGTTGAAATAATTTTCTGTATAGATGTATCCAAAATACATTGGGTAGAGGTGAAAAACGTATGATCACAATCAGTTTATGTATGATTGTAAAAAATGAAGAACAAACTATTTCCAGGTGTTTGGATTCTGTTGTAGATATAGTTGATGAAATTGTTATTGTAGATACTGGTTCAACAGATGCCACGAAAAAAATTGTAACAAGATACCAGGCGGAAATTTATGATTTTAAATGGATTGATGACTTTTCAGCAGCACGAAATTTTGCGTTTTCTAAGGCCACTAAAGAATATGTCCTCTGGCTTGATGCAGACGACGTAATTGCAGAGGAAGATAAAAAGAAATTTCTCCAATTAAAGCATACGTTAGATGATAGCATTGATGCGGTTTCTATGAAATATTATTTGAATTTTGATGCAGAAGGGAATCCTACATATCAGCTGAGGAGGTATCGATTAGTCAAGAGAAATAGGGATTTTCAATGGAATGGTTTTGTTCATGAATATTTAGCCGTATATGGAAATTTGATAAACAGTGATATAGGTGTTACACATAAAAAAGAAAAAGGGCATACTGACCGTAATTTAAAAATATATGAAAAACATCTGGCGGATGGGAAAATATTAAATCCTCGGGATGTATATTATTATGCAAATGAATGTAAAGATCATCAATTATATGATGTAGCAATTAAGTGGTATTCAAAATTTTTAGATGAGGGAGAAGGGTGGTTTGAAGATAATATTCAAGCTTGCTTGAAAAGAGCAAAATGTTATTTAGAATTAGGTAAGTGGAAAGAGTCTATTTATTCTTGTTTGTACTCATTTATGTTTGATACACCTAGAGCGGAAATTTGTTGCCATTTAGGATATCTGTTTTTACAACAAGAGGAGTACCAAAAAGCTATTTATTGGTACCTTTCAGCAATTGAAGGACCAAAGCCAAAAGATTCTCCATTCATTTGTGAAGCGTGTTATACATGGTTGCCGCACATTCAATTGTGCATTTGCTATGATTGTATAAAAGAATATGAAAAAGCAATTTATCATAATGAACAGGCTGCACAATTCCTTCCTAATCACCCTAGCATTAAACATAACAGGGAATATTTTGATAATTTGTATAAAAAATAGTTTTTTAATGATAAATTATTTAAAGAATTTTCTTTTTTCAAGTTTATGCACGTTGATGGCCTAACGATAGCTGGGAGGTGTATTTCGGTTTGTTGTAGTTATAAAGTGCTTAACAGTGTTTTTTTATTTCCCCTATGACATAATCAGTCTTATAAATTATAAAGATTGGTATATTAGTGAAGTTAGAAAGCAATATAATTACTGGAAATGTTATATTGTGAAAGGTTCATATCAAATTACTAAAACTGAAAATGGTACGTATCAAACAATATAGAGGAATGTCACAAGTACATCATTTTAGAAAAAGTGGCGCTGATTATGGCAGGGATAGGTTGAATTTTTGCTTACCTTTATAAACTAAATGAACAAGGAAAATAGCTTGTAAGAATAGACTAATGGTTTCCTTCCATAAAAGCACGAAGCAGTTGCGGGTAGCTCATTGTAAGATGATATTATCTTGGGTGGTGAAAGGAGAATGTTTATGTTAACAAGTATAATTATATTAACCCATAATCAATTACAGTACACTAAAGAATGTATCCATAGTATTAGGAAATATACAGTACAGGAAGATTACGAATTAATTGTAGTGGATAATGCGTCAATAGATGGTACTGTAGAATGGCTAGAAATGCAGCCTGATATTAAGCTTGTGAAAAATGAAGAGAATATGGGTTTTCCTAGAGGCTGTAATCAAGGAATTAGAAAAGCAAAGGGTGAGAACATTTTATTATTGAATAACGATGTGGTTGTAACGGAACAATGGCTAACGAACTTGCAGAGGTGTTTGTATGCAAAAGAAAATACTGCGGCTGTAGGGCCTGTAACTAATAATGCCTCTTATTATAGTATTATTCCTACCTCTTACAAGGATATTCAAGAGATGCAAGAATTTGCAAGGCTATATAACCAAAGTGATGGCACTAAATGGGAAGAGCGTATGAAACTAATAGGTTTTTGTATACTTATCAAGAAAACAATTTTAGATGAAATAGGATTATTGGATGAACAATTTACACCAGGAAACTATGAAGATGATGATTTATCGTTACGAATGTTTGAAAAAGGATACAAATTATATTTATGTAGAGATACATTTATTCATCATTACGGAAGTGTTTCGTGGAAAGCAGATGCAATTAATTTCTCGTTAACTTTAGATGAAAATAATGAGAAATTCTATAGAAAATGGGGGTTTACTTCAGAAAGTTTATATATTCATTATGAATTATTAGAATTTGCAGATAAATGTATGGAAGACCAAGTAAACATTCTTCATGTTGGAGCTGGTTGTGGTGCGACATTACTAGAAATGAAAGTACGTTATCCAACAGCTTCAATATTTGGTGTAGAGGGAAATCAAAATGCTGTCGCCATAGCTAATATGATAGCTCCTACTTATTGTATTCAATATGACCAGTTACATGAAATATTTCATGAAAATTTTTTTCATATTATCCTATTATCACAGTCAATTGAGCAGGGACAATTGAAGGCTGTGATACAATCTATTTCGCAGATTTTAGTGCCAAATGGGACTACAATTATGTCTAAAATAAATTTAGATAATTATATGGCTTTACAAAAGCAATGAATAGCAGATCAAGGTTTATAAAGATAAATTAGACGAATGTTAGAAAAGATGACTTGGACAAACTCTCAACTGGAATCATTAAAAGCTACGATGTTATTAGTATAGAGGATTTGCAAGTATCGAATACGTTAAAGAATCATAAGCTAGCAAAAGCGATTAATGAGGTATCATGGTCACAGTTTCGAGCTAAAGAAAAATGGTACGGTAAACAAGTCATTGTCGTATCAGAAACATTTCATTCCCGTCAATTGTGTTCTTGTTGCGGGGCGTCTAACAATTTATAAAAAGACTTTACTTAAAATTTTTTTACATCAGTACCTCTTGTTTCAACGTATTTTGAGGCCGCTCTTTTGTTCGTCATATTTCCGCGTTTGCGAGTGTAGGTACTTTTTTTATGAAGAAGGCGATTTTCTTACTCACGATCAAGACTTATATGAGATGAATTTGAGTATCAATTAAATATTACCTTATGGGGTAGCTTTTATATGACTTTCAAGATGATGGCGAAAATCTACTCATTGCGTATGGTTGATATAAAGTTCATATCTGCTCTAAACCGTAAGATACTCTACGGGCGTATGCATTCACAGCAGTGAATGTGTATTATAGAAAGGTGGTTCCTGTATCACTTCGAGATATACAGGAACCAAATGTATGGTTTTTCGTTGTGATACCGCCTATAATAGTCAACACATTTATAGAGTTGTAAAAACATTTGCTATTTTTGCGGTGAATTTAATTATTCCATGTAATCGGTAATAAAACAAAAATTCACATCATCGCACATTATTTCATATTGTTAATATAATTTCGGGAAAACCAAGGGGAAATGAACAACAGCTTAGTAATTTAAATGATAAAAAATTAGAGCTGCCCTGTTGGTATGATTAAAATTGTCATCTCCTACATGTTTAACTAGTTTGCCTGATTCATAATATTTAATTTTTATTTTAGTTTTGCGCCAATAGAATATAAAAAGTACAATAGTATTATCAACATTGAAAAATTACATTGATCAACAAAAAGTCTAATCAAACTCTATATGTAAAGTAATTATTTGATTACACTGTGAACATTTATTTTGGGATTGGTCTTGCAAAATAATATTAATTTCCCCTTGACATAATGGACATACAGTCTGGTAATGTCTTTTTATGCCACCATCACTTATATCCTTTTCTATTTGTTTAATAATAGCTTCTCTTATAGCATCAACATTTCTTTCCAAATACTTTCCTCCTCCGAAAAAATAATTTATTAAACACTATTAAAAAACTTTTAATCAATTTAGTAATATTCTATGTATATACAGAATCAATTATTATAAAAATAAATATCGCATATAATGTACAACATTTTAAAATAGATAAAAACAACAAACACTGCTTTTTCTCAATATCTATCAAAGTTAGAAAAAGATTCGTAAAAACGTTTGGAGAATCAACGGTTCTAACAACAGACCAAAAGCATGTGTTACTTTGTACAATTAAAGGAACAAGTTTTTACAATAAATAACTTTAATATTTATATATAACAAAATGAGGTGGTAGACATGTAAAATTCTGTTGTGCTACCGTTGTAGGATTTCAAAATCTTTACCGCGTTTTGTGTACCTTGAAAATTATTGAAATGATTCAGGCTATATATAAATGAAACAATACAATAGATCATAGCAATTATTCGCAATTCCGTAGAGTCCAGTAATACTCTAACCTAATTTTCTATCTGTAAAAAATTTTGCAATAGAAGCCTGGGAGGTCATTTTATCCTTGGAGGGATGATTTGTAGCATAAATTCCCCCTTTAAAAATATATTATATAATATATTTATACTAGTATTCTTTACTTTGATTTAACCCACAATTTTTTATAAAAAAGTATCCAAAATTGCATTACAAAAAAGATTTAATAATAAGATAAAAAGACTACAATATTTCTTTAGAAAAGAGGGGACCTCATGTCTTTACCTAATGTTCCAAATGTAACACCGATAATTTCATTAAATCATCATGAAACTTTAAATTTATTACTTGCCTCCATAGCTCTGGAGGAAATTGGATTATCCCACATATTAAATGCTGAGGGAGAAAAATTACAACACTTTCTCTCGACATGCCCTACAAATTTCAAAGATTATATGCATATTAATAACAGTATAAATGAAACTTTGCGAAATGTTGCGAAAAATCAAATGTTATTACATTTTAAATTAGAAGATGTACTAAGTTTAAAATCGCGTTCAAACCTAGAACATTATGATGATTGTAACTGTGTAGAGTTTCGGGATAAGCATGGTAATGATTGTCAGTGTATGGAGTGTTGTAATCAACATAATAATGATTGTTATTGTGTGGAATGTCGAGATAAGCATGGTAACGATTATCAGTGTATGGAGTGTTGTAATCAACATAATAATGATTGTAACTGTGTAGAGTTTCGGGATAAGCATGGTAACGATTGTCAGTGTATGGAATGTTGTAATAAACGTAATAATGATTGCTACTGTGTAGAGTGTCGGAATAAGCATGATAATGATTGTCAGTGTATGGAGTGTTATGTGAAATTTTGTAAACATAATCAGACTAATTATAAAAAATACAAACAAACTAAAAGAAGGAGATAAACAACATGGTTATTTATCATTATCCATCACATTTTGCCGAACATAACGTATCCAAAATATCTATAGATTTTTTAGAAACCTTTTTATTATTTCTCATAGATTATATGGATCAAAGTGAAGAGGGAAATATGCAAGAAAAAAAAACCACAGAAGAAAATATATTGAATTCCTTACATTTGCTGTATCAAATATACACTAATTTTTCTCATAGTAAATTGATTTTTGAAGGGTCTTCTCAGCTCCCTTTTTTTTCGAAGCAAGAATTAACTTGCTTAAAAAAATATAAAAAACATTTAAAAAACCACCCATTTCTTAAAAATAAAAAGCTTGCTCAAAAATTTATAAATAACATATTAGAGTTAGACATGCATAGTAAAATACACACAGAAATTAATTATCCTAATCAGACCTGGATTGCTAAAGATATTTCCATTTTTTCAGCAAATGTGTAAAAATAAGAAACTGTATTTTTATTGTTTTCTTATCAAAAAAATTCATCCTCAAAAATGTGAAATACTCATTTTAGGTGGGAGATGCATGAGGGGTAAGCCAATATATCCGCTATCATATACTTGTACAGAATATCGTTTGAAAATTCTGGATATAAGGTTAGTTGCAGAAAAACGTTGCAATTGTAAAAACTTTCACGTTCTATCTACCCCACGCATGTTGGAGGTGCGAAAATCAAACTACAGTAAGCAGCGTGGGGCTTGACATTTAGGTTTTCACTGTAGGGACTGCGGGCTAAGTCTACTAAGATTATCCGGTGGGTAACATCGGTGTTGGTAGGGATCACCCACTTCAAACAGGTAGTGAGATTTTTGCTACCAAAGGCGAAGTCCTTTTTTGGTATCGCTGACGTGCAAGAATGCGGTGTGCCATCACCACTATAGGTTCGTGGGCGACGGTACTGTGACCATAACGTGCAGATTGTTGGTTCTCAAATGCTTTAACGTCTTTTGCATGACTATGAATAACGTATCCCATGTTTTTTTATGCAAAAATGATGCTTTCATTCCACGTCTAAAGACGGACTAAAGTCTTGTGTGATCTTTCTCGTATCGTAAATTTTGTAAGACGTAGTAATCATCTGTTAAATTGTGTTTACTTTAAAATCGATGATTCGTATGGCATTGGTTTTATCCTTAATTTTATCAAATGTTCAACTAAATTCTTTGATGCGAGGAGGCTTTTCCACTTGTAACGATGGTATTGGTATATTGCATATTTTCTATCCGCGTTTAAAAATTTACAGAGAGGGTGCTACACATATAGGTGGCTTTCATGCCAATTATAATTTTATATAAAAGAGTGAAATTTTTTGAAACACTGAGATTTTTCATTTGATTTGTTTGACATCTTTTATGTCACTTCCTAGAGCTGACATCTAAAATAGTGAATAGATCTATTTGTAAAGGAACTGCTGACTATTCAGATAAATGGATGCTAAGAAATCTCCCTAAAGCTTATTACATAACCATAACCTCGCCTACAAAAAGATAATGCTAAATTTAGGCTACTATCTTTTGAACAATTATTCAAAATCCCAATCAAGTTATCGAAGCAGCTAGTGTGTTGATAGTGATAATAATGGATCGGTTAACAAATTCTTTGCTATAGATAAAGCTTGTAGGAAAAGATAACAAATTTCCAATGCATCTTTTTCATAAATCCATTCACTTAAAAATTTTCGGTAAGGAACCCTGTTGTACAATTTAAGGAAAATTGGTGAAAAGCAAAACTGCTTTTCTAAACTGTATTCTATGAGGAGGGTTGCTGCATGTCATTCCCAACTATTTCTTTATGTATGATTGTAAAAAATGAGGAACATTGTATCGAAGAATGTTTAAAGCATGTTTATAATTTAGTAGATGAAATTATCATTGTGGATTTAGGATCCTCTGATAATACCATAAATATATGTAAAAAATACACAAAAAATGTGTATTGTAAAACTTGGAATAATCATTTTGCCGAAGCACGGAATTTTGGAATAGAAAAAGCAACAAAAGATTGGATATTCTATTTAGACGCAGATGAAGTAATTGAAAAAATTAAACCAGCTAGTCTAAAAGAATTATTAAAAAAAACCGAAGCCCCTATTATTAGTCTTCCTATTTTAAATTATGTAGGAGAAGAAAATTTGATTGATACTGATCAAATCTTTATTTTTTATCAAACACGTATATTTAAAAATGGTATTGGGATAAAATTCCATGGGCGTGTGCACGAAACTCTTTGTATGCCTGATGAAATTTTGGAATCTGATATTGAAACTTTAAAAATTAACATACATCATTTTGGTTATTTAAACCCTGTTGTTAAATTAAAAAAGAAAAATAAAAGAAATACCGAATTATTAATAGCAGAAATTAGAAATCCAAACCCATGGATAGATTATCATATTGCTAGCGAATTATACCGAGAGAAGTTTTATAATTTGGCACTATATTTTTTGAATGTGACTATTCTAAAGTTTATAAAAAATAAAATTAAACCACCGTCGTTAATTTACAGGCTAAAATATAGCATTTATTTTGATGCTGGATTTATAGAGGAAATTTATCCAAATATTGAAAAGGCTATATTACTATATCCTGACTATGTAGATTTATATTATTATAAAGGATTATCATTATTTCAACTAAAAAATTATACAGATGCATTAAAAACTTTTGAACTCTGTCTAAATTTAGGTGAAAATAATCCTAAATATTTGATTTTAAAAGGTGTTGGCAGTTTTAGAGCTTTAGAATATATAAATGTATGTTTAAAAAAAATCAAAGAACCTTAAAAATCAATAGAATGTCTAATAAAAACGCCGCCTTCTAACCGCAGGAATTACTTAGGAATCTCCTATTTTGAATAATTCGTTAGGATGTTAATTGGTGAATAATTTAAAAAATATTTTACAGTACATATTGATTAAAGGGATTGGACTGACGTGTATTTTTGATTGTATGATGCTATTATAAAATGTTTTATCTATGCAAGGTAATTAATTTAAAAAAATTTAAGTTTAATTATATTATGTGTAGCATAAATTTATTGTGTGCAAATTTTTATAGAGAAGGATGGGAGATTATTATGTCACAACCCAATTTGCCAAATGTAACGCCAGCCATCACGTTAACTCGAGATGATGCAATTAATTTATTACTTTCATCAATTGCATTTGAGGAGCTTGGCTTAGCCCATATTGTGAATGCCGAAGGGGAAAAAATACAATTTGCACTAGGTACTTTACCAGGGATGACGGGTTCTAATGCAACATTACAGGATGTGTTAAATGTCAATAAGGGTGTTCAATCTACATTAGAGACTGTTATGAAAAAGGAATTGCTTTTAGGATCTAAACTAAATAAAATTTCCGATATCATAGAAAGAAACGGTCCAACAGGTCCAACAGGTCCAACAGGTCCAACAGGTCCAACAGGTCCAACAGGTCCAACAGGTCCAACAGGATCAGCAGGCCCAACAGGTCCAGTAGCATCAGAAAGTAATGCCGAATTTTTATTAAGCACAGATATTAATGTTGCACAAGGGAATTCTGTTCTTTTTGATACAGCGTCAATTCAAGGTACAGATATTATGTATCCTTCAAATAATGGGGAAATAATTTTAAATGGAAATCAAAGTTATCTTATTATGTATTCTCTACAAGTAAGCAAAGTAACAGAAACGGTAGGGGGAGCTTTTTATTTAGATGGAACGCTAGTAACTGGTACTCAAACTGTTGCTAGTACTGTAACGAATAGTAATCAGGCTATTCTTAGAACAGGACCGGGTAGCCATATATTAGAATTGCGTGTTACCCAAAGTAATATAAATCCGGTTACAATAAATTATAATATTACTACCGTAAATATAGTACGAATTTCTTAATAGTTGCATACTATAACATAGTTTATAAAAATTATAAACTATGTTTTTTTGCATAATAATAGTATCTTTTTTGTATAGGATTGAAAGAAGTGTATATATTGAGATTTGAATCCTATATATGTATATGTTCTTAAATTTTAAAGAAAGGGTGAAACACGAAATATGTCACAACCAAATTTACCAAATATAACGCCGAATATTACATTAACGCGGGACGATGCATTAAATTTATTGTTATCTTCCATCGCATTTGAAGAACTGGGGTTAGCGCATATTATAAACGCAGAAGGGGAAAAAATACAATTTGCATTGGGGACCTTGCCGGGAGTTACAGGACCAGGAGCATCTTTGCAGGATGTTCTGAATATTAATAATAGTGTCCGAGATACACTTGATATGGCAATGAAAAAAGAATTACTTTTGGATTCGAAATTAAATACTGTTAGTGGATTAATTAGCACATCAGGAGGAACAGGTGTGGGAGCCACCGGAGCAACAGGACCGACGGGGGCAACAGGACCGCAGGGACCTCCAGGAACTGGGGGAACAGGCAGTGGAGTGACCGGTCCTACTGGTCCAGCGGGAGCAACAGGTCCCCAAGGTCCAGCGGGTATTCAAGGACCAATAGGTCCGCAAGGTAATGATGGTCCAGTGGGTCCTCAAGGAGTGCAAGGTATCCAAGGGCCTCAAGGTGCACAAGGAGTTCAGGGGGTTCCTGGCCCGACGGGAGCAACAGGACCTCAAGGCCCTTCGGTAACAGGAGCAACGGGAGTGACAGGAGCAACGGGAGTAACCGGTCCAACAGGTACACTTGCTGGTCCAACAGGTCCGCGGGTCTATATCTCTAATGCTTTTGGTTCGGATATCTCTGTTGTAGATAAAACAACTTTCGCTCGTATTGCTACGATACCAGGATTTCCTAATCTGAGAAATATCGTATCCAGTCCAAGTCGTAATAGGGTATATGCTTCGATATCTACCGGTGTTGCCGTGATTGATGCTGATACAAACAGCTTGTTAGTCAATATTCCAACTGGGGGAATTGTATTAGGTTCAGCAATAGATGATAGTGGAAATAGACTTTATGCAGCAAACTTTGCTTTAGGTAATGTATCAATAATAGATACTGCAACTAATGGAATAATTGGAACAATTACATTTGGAACAGAAGTAGAGGCCCTTGCCTTAGATCCAGCGAGAAATAGACTTTATGTGGCGGAGGATGATAGTAGCCGAGTCGCAATTGTTGATTTAACGACTAATACAATTATTGCGACCCTTGCAGTGGGGCCTAACGGTTTTGGGGAGGATCAGTTAAATATCGCCATAAATACGATATCAAACTTGGTATATGTAGCAAATGTCGGCAGTAACAATGTTTCTGTTATTGACGGTGGGACTAATTCAATCACGGCTACCATCCCAGTGGGAGTGAATCCAACCGATGTAGATGTAAATTCAGTTTTGAACCGGGCCTATGTATCGAATTTTAGTAGCTCAAATGTTTCTGTTATTGATACAACTTCAAATTCTGTAATAGTCACAGTTACAGTTCCGTCTCCTCCTAGAGGAGTGTATGTAGATTCAGCTACAAATAATGTTTATGTAGCTACTGGCGACGGCATTGGCAGTGTTGTGGTAATTGATGGAGCAACAAATACGCTTCTTAATGCTATACCTGCAGGAAATAGACCTTATCAAACTACAATTTTAAATACTACATTCCCAAGCTAAAGGGAATCGTTGATTTTTATGATGTGCACAAAAGTTGCGGGAGTAATAAATATATCAAACTTTTGTGCATATATTTTATTAACTTGTGGTGCTAGTTGAGCTCGCAAATAAAAAGAATTTTTGTCTATCAAAAAACTATCCTATTTATAACAACTATATAGAACATATTAAAAAATTATAAATCGATTCCGTCATTTTATAGTTGAATACTGTATGGAATTCGATAAGGGTATTTAATGCGTTTTATATATTTTGCAAAACCATAGGGCTAGTTAAGCAGTATATAAAAAGCTTGTTCCAAAGGTATAAACAAACACTTATAAGCAGTTAGAGCTAGTGTATTACTAGTTACTTCTGTACGGAAGGGCCTGTAAATGGGATATATTTCCAGATGGGTTGTATTTACTAGTGCTAATAATGATATACGGTTAGATAAAGAAGTTGTCACTATACCTGGGAATATAGACTGTTTGAATGATAAGTTACAGAAGTATCATGGACAAAATTACTTTCAGGTAGAATGCGTCTATCTAGTCACTTTATCAAAGTAAAATTCATAAATAGTGAGGATAAACTGGAAGCTCATTTTCAGGTTTAGGTGATGTATTGAATATAGTATCATGAATAATTTTGATGATGCGCTTTAATAAAGTATCGTAAAAGGACTTAGGTTTAAAGGAGATGGAAAGGGCCAAAAGGAGGTAGCAGATGGTTACAATTAGTTTATGTATGATTGTGAAAAATGAGGAGAGTAACTTAGAGAAATGTTTAGAGTCAATAAAAGGTATTCCAGATGAGATTATTATTGTAGACACTGGGTCTACAGATCGTACGAAAGAAATTGCACGAAGATGGACAACGCATGTTTTAGACTTTAAGTGGATTGATGATTTTGCGGCAGCACGGAATTATGCTTTTGAGTGTGCAACTCAGCAGTATATATTCTGGCTAGATGCGGATGATATACTGCTGCCAGAGGAGCAGAAAAAATTATTGGAATTAAAACAAAACTTAGATGAATCGATAGATGCGGTATCGATGGTATACCATACCTTATTAGATAAACACAATAATGTTATCACAAGTACACATAGACTTAGATTATTGAAAAAAGGCAAAGGTTTTAAATGGAGTGGGATGGTGCATGAAGATGTGAATACATCAGAAATATATCGTTGCTATAATAGTGATATTGTAGTAACGCATACGAAAGACCATAGTCCATCTAAGCGAAATCTTGAGATTTATGAGAAGGCTGAAAGAAGTGAGGAAAAGTTTACATCACAAGATTATTTTAACTATGCACGGGAATTACAAGTAAATAAGATGTATGAAAAAGCAATTAAATTTCATAATCTTTTTTTAGAATCGAAAAATATCCCTAAGGAATTAAGAGTTTTTACTTATCATAACCTGGCATGCTGTTATTTTCAGGTTGAGAAACCGGAAAAGGAGCTTGAATTGACAGTAGAGTCCTTTAAGTACGATATACCACAACCAGTTTTTTGTTGTCGAATGGGGGAGCATTTTATAAAACAAGAGCAATTTAAGCAAGCGATTTTTTGGTATTTACTTGCTATAGAAAACGGAATTTTGAATCAAAATTATCATATTGAACAGTTTATTTATCAAACATGGTTGCCTCACAAACAATTAGGTATGTGCTATTATAAAATAGGTGATTATAGGAGTTCCTACAAACATAATAAAGAAGTTCTTAAATATATACCAGATGACAATGAAACATTAAATAATGTGAGAGTTTTAAAGGGAATGTTACATGAGCAGGGAGTCATTCTCCCGGATAGTGACGAGTGTGATGTTAATTACTCGCAAGAAAGTATATAGATAATATTTGTGTGAACTATTTTTAAATTAAAAACACGATGCTAGACAAAAAAGAGACACAGATGTTGGGTTTGTTTTGAATCCGTGTAAAGATTAAATAATAAGATAATCTTGTTATTTGAATGTAAACGTTTTAGTTTTCTCAGTAGGATTTCTCCACAACAGAATGCTTATATTAGCATTCTGTTGTTTTTTATGTCTGGAGGATACGAGTTATTACTAAAAAACTTATTGCCTACAATACAGGTACATAAAAGTACATGACAAAACAGATCGAGCACTCAAAAAAATAAAATTATTAATGCCATTAGAAACCGTTGAAGTTGTTTGCTTAGAGACCAAAACACGAGTTCTAGCTATATTAACTCTTTTCATTTTTTAAAACAAAAAATATAGCATCTATGACCGAATCAATTGAGAATGAATTAAAAGGTGTACAAAATGAGTTTGAAAGGGGACATACATAAATTTAAAGAAATGAAGTACCATACAATCTAAGTTAGAATGTATCCTTTTTCGAAGAATTTGTAAATAAAGAAACATAAATTTATCCATGACAAGCAAATAAACGTAAAAACATGGAATAAGGTAAATATTATTATAAATCTTCAGAGCATAGCAGTGATTGAAGAGGTGGGTTTAGTGAAATATCAGAATGTACCTTTATTATAGGTGAAAATAGTACAGGATTAGAATTTAAATAGTAATCATCAAGATGGATGGAATAGCACATATCGTAATGGATTATATAACAAACCAAATAAAATGTGCATAGAATATGAGATGAGTTTAATTTAGTTCTTTTTCATAGTATAGTCTATTTTTTAGAGAGCCCAATGGCATCAGAAAGTAATGCCGAATTTTTATTAAGCACAGATATTAATGTTGCACAAGGGAATTTTGTTCTTTTTGATACAACGTCAATTCAAGGTACAGATATTATGTATCCTTTAAATAATGGGGAAATAATTTTAAATGGAAATCAAAGTTATCTTATTATGTATTCTCTACAAGTAAGCAAAGTAACAGAAACGGTAGGGGGGAGCTTTTTATTTAGATGGAACGCTAGTAACTGGTACTCAAATTGTTGCTAGTACTGTAACAAATAGTAATCAGGTTATTCTTAGAAGAGGGCCGGGTAGCTTGCAGGATGTTCTGAATATTAATAATAGTGTTCGAGATACACTCGATATGGCAATGAAAAAAGAATTGCTTTTGGATTCGAAATTAAATACTGTTAGTGGATTAATTAGTGCATCAGGGGGAACGGGCATGGGGCAACAGGAGTAACAGGAGCGCCAGGCATTCCTCTTAGTCCAACAGGTCCGCGATTATATGTGTCTAATATACCAGGATTGGGCGGTAATATGGTATCTGTATTTGATAAAGCATCCCTTAATCTAATTAGTACAATTACAATACTGGGGGCCCTAGCATAAGAGATGTTGTTACTAATACCGCGCTAAAAAGGGTATATGTAGGGAATTCAACTTTAGCGAGTGTCAGTGTTGGTGATGCACAAACTAATACAATTTTAACGACTATTACTGTTGGAGGAGCTGGCCCGTTTGAGCTATTGGGAAACGATGGTACAAATACGCTCTATGTGACAAACTGGAGTCGGGGTAATGTTTCAGTAGTAAACACATTGACTAAAGCGATTGTGAGCACTATTACGATTGGCCCCCGAATAGATGCTATAGCGCTAGACCCTACCGCTAATTTATTGTATGTTGCAGAAACTCAAAATCCTGGTAATGTAGCCGTTGTCAATTTAGCTTCTAATACCGTTATTACTACGATACCGTGGGAATATGGCCTCACCAGAAGCTCAATTAAATATTGCTGTAGTTCCGAGTATACAGAGAGCATTTGTGACTACTGTAAATGATGGTAATGTTTCTGTGATTAGTACAGCTTCTAATTCGGTAACGGCTACTGTCACTGTTGGGACATTCCCTACGGATCTCAGAGTGGGTGCCAACGGTAAAGTGTATGTATCTAATTTTGGGTCAGGAACTGTGAGCATTTTTGATTCTAGTACGCTAGCTCCAATAGCTCCAATAGCAACTGTAACAGTAGGTGCGAATCCAAGAGGAATTAACATCGATCCTGCAACCGACATTGTTTATGTGTCTGTATCAACTGGAAATAATGTAGTTACGATTGACCCAAGTACCAATAATCTTGTCAATTCTATACCTGGTAATACTCCATATCAAACTGCTGTTTTAAATGCAACTTTTTGATTTTAAATAAAGCGAAGAAGTGTAGACGTTTGATTTAGAGTTTTTTTATAAGTTCTTTTCATATTAATAATAAATGCATATAATTTGAATGTTTAATGAATCAGTAGATTTATTAAACATTCAAGGGGAATAAACTGTTTAATCAGAGTGTTTTTTGAAAGGGGAGAATGTGCACTAAAGTGGCCCCCATATGTTCTAGATTTTGAGTGGAATGCTGATTTTTCAGCAGCACGTAATTTTGTTTTTCAACAGGCAACAAAGGGATATATAATTTGGCTAGATGCAGATGAGATATTAATAGCAGAAAATTCCGGAAATGAAGGCTGTTCAAAATAAAAATGAACTGCGAACGGTTAGTCATTCAAGAATCCCATCCGTTACACCACCAGATGTGTGGCTTGCGACTTTAACCGTGGGAGTGTTAATATGGGTCACCTTTTGAAAAAGGTAAGCATATATTAGAGCATGGAACCATCTCTCCGTTGTTTTACATTCATTCTTTATCATATTGAGAGCATCTACTAGAGTGGGTGCTCTTTTTGTACGCATTTTTTCAAGTATTGTTAACTAACAATATATTTTTAGTTGGAAAAAAGAAGGGGCAGATATTACGGTTTGGTGAGTAAGTGTTTTTAGCCCTAAAAGCAACAAAATAATAAAGAAGTTATATTAGTGTATGAGATATACCGTTAATTAAGGATTTACCAAAAATTATTAAGCATTTAAATGAGAATGAATATATATTTGAAATTTATAATGAAAAGGAAGGTAAGTTTTTAAATCTTTTGCGCGATAATCGACTGTAAATTATTTATTATGTAACTGCGGGTGGAGGTTTTTAATGATTTGTTAGAATTCAATTTTATATACCCTAAATGGAAAAAGGCTGAAACTAATATTTCAAGTAATGCTTATTACACCTATTAGTATAAGAAAATTTTATGCAAGAAGCTTTGTTTTTTGTTTTATTGCATGGATGCTTTGAAAAAGAATTTCATTTAGTTTTTTGAAGCTTTGAACTACCCCCACTTTCACTTCGTTTAGAAGAGGGGGATTCCTGAGTAAAGAGTTCTACCGAACTCTAATTGATTAGGCTATCTCCGCAGTCCTTGCGGTTAGAAGCTTTATCGCTCCATTTTTTAGAATGATACTTGCGTTACTATCCCTATCATGGTGTGTACGACAAGAAGGGCAGTTCCATTTACGTAGGCTTAGATTTTTAACGTCTTTGTTTTGATATTCACAACAAGAACATAATGGCTGGAAGCAAATGTTTTCGATACGACAATGACTTGTTTGCCGTCCTATTTTGCTTTGTATTCCAACATGATTCGAAACTGTGACCATGATACCTCACTTATTGCTTTTGCTAACTTATGATTCTTTAACATATTCGATACTTGCAAATCCTCTATACCGATAACATCGTGGTTTTTGATGATTTCAGTTGGGATTTTGTCCAAGTAATCTTTTCTAGCATTTGCCATATATTCATGAATCTTAGATACCTTTACTCGCTGTTTATTCCAGCTAGAAGATCCTTTTGTTCTTCTAGAAAGAACACGCTGTGCTTTCGCCAACTTCTCTTCTAATGATCGAAAAAATTTCGGATTTTTATAGATTGTTCCATCTGACAAAATGGCGAAATTTTTTAGTCCTACATCCATTCCAATGGAAGATTGTGTTTTCGGAAGTTCTTGTACTTCTGTTTCAACTAACAAGGAAATAAAGTATCTGCCAGAAGGATTCCGTCTAATTGCAGCATTTACAATACGTCCCTTTACTTCGCGACTCTTGGCAAATCGAACAGGACCTAGTTTGTTTTTTGAAAAAGCGTGTATAAGCATCCGCAAGGTTGCGAGCAGACGACTGAATCGCAATACGATCCAACCAAACAAACGCTTTCTTCAGGGCAGGAAGTTTGGCAGAGCATGTACCATATGTCAAACCTTTCCCCGTCTCTTTGTATGTGTTATCCCATAGAGATAGGAAATGATTGAATATAAAACGAGAACAGCCAATTGTTTTATTAATTAGGGTTGCTTGTGTTTTATTTGGATAGATACGGAATTTATATGCTTTATTAATCATCATTCATTTCACCTCCATTTCGGCATGTGCCTATTATATAACGAACATACACTCGACAGATAATGACGTAACACTTTATGTATATCGAACAATTAAGGTGGCTTTCTGCCATCTCTTGTCCAAATCCAATTCATCTTCCAGCTACTCACTTCGCGTTCCTTGAGGAAGGAGTCTTCTTGGCTAAAATGGTAAAATCAGATAATTGAAGGTGTTAATTGTCTGGAAATTACGTTCTTTAGAAGTGATATTAAAATGAATCGTTATTAGTTGTAGTCTGTTTTTTAACTAGAATGTAGTTATTATATTATTATGTTTTATTTTGATATGTATCAGTGCAGTATCAAGGGCCGAACAATTCTCAAAGCGTTACCATTTAAAATGATAATCGACAAAAAAATCGAAAAAATACTTATTATAGTGATAATTCGATTTTTTATTTAGGAAAGTGGATATGCAACACTTGTCACTACACATGATTTTAACAACAAGTGTTGCAATGTATATGTATGCTATATTCCGAGAAAAAAACACAAAAATTTAAAATATAGTTTATTATATGTTTCATAAAATAAACTTATGTTTCAAATATGGATATAAAATATGAAATTTATAATCTGAATGAAAAATCTGTAAGGAAAAGAATATTAGGTTGGAAAACATAGATCAATAATTAAGTAGCAAAAAGAACTTAATCAAATAAAACAACTCAAATTAACAGATTTAGATTTTAGTGGTGCTGTTTTTATTATGATGGAAGTGAATAATAAAATTAATTAAATTAAAACACTACAAATTTATTATTATTGTTTAGGAAAGAATAAAAAACCTCTTATTTGTCTTTAGAATAGACAAATAAGAGGTGATATTAGGGGGGATAACACAGAATTTCATAAATTAAAAAAGTTAGCTGAAGGGGCGTTTAATTGTAATGCAATTTTTTAAGAGAGATTTTTTATAAATTTTATTTTGGATATATATAAGTTTAGTGATGTTTTCAAGTAATGATATTGAGTCATAATAGGTTTTTATTTTATTGTTGTTTGAAAAGTTTCTTATTTACTTAGCCTAAACAATTGAATTACCCCACTTTCATTTTGTTTAGAAGTGAGGGATTCCTAAGTAAAAAGTTCTATTGAACTCTAATTGATAAGGCTACCCCAGCAGTGCTTGATGTTAGAAGCCGTATCGCTTCATTTGATACTTACGTTACTATCCCTATCATGGTGTGTACGATAAGAAGGAAAGCCCCATTTACGTAGGTTTAGATTTTTAACGTCTTTGTTTCGATATCCACAACCAGAACATAATTGGCTGGAAGCAAATGTTTTCGATAGAACAATGATTTGTTTGCCGTACCATTTTGCTTTGTATTCCAACATAATTCGAAATTGTGACCAAGATATTTCACTAATTGCTTTTGCTAACTTATGATTTTTTAACAGATTCGATGCTTGCAAATCCTCCATACCGATAACATCGTGTTTTTTGATGGTTTCAGTTGAGATTTTGTCTAAGTCATCTTTTCTAGCTATTTTTACTCGTTGTTTATTTCAGCGAGAAGATTCTTTCATACTTCTAGAAAGAACACGCTGTGCTTTTATCAACTTCTCTTCTAATGATCGGAAAAACTTCGGATTTTTATAGGGTGTTCCATCTGACAGAATAACGAAATCTTTTAGCCCTACATCTATTCCAATGTAAGAATGTGTTCTCAGAAATTCTTGTATTTCTGTTTCAACTAATATTGACACAAAATATCTACCAAAAGGATTCCGTCTAACTGTAGCATGTAAAATACGCCCCTTTACGTCACGACTTTTGGTAAATCGAACAAGCACTAGTTTTGGTGATTAAATTTTGTTTTCTATAACGGAAATGTTTTCATTTGTTTGTTTTGTGGTGTAAAATTGTACGTTATTTTTCTTAGATTTAAAGCGGCGGGGAGGGGGCTGTTTGGTTTTTTGAAAAAGCGTGTATAGGCATCCGCAAGGTTGCGGACAGACGACTGAATCGCAATACGATCCACTTCTTTTAGCCAAACAAACTCTTTCTTCATGGCAGGAAGTTTGGCAGAGCATGTACCATAGGTCAAGCCTTTTCCTGTCTCTTTGTATGCGTGAGCCCATAAAGATAGGAAATGATTGAATACAAAGTAAGAACAACCAAGCGTTTTGTTGATTAGGATTATTTGCGCTTATACGAAACGTATAGGCTTTATGAATCATCATTTCATTCACCTTCCGTTCGGTATGTAGCGGAGTGATACTTTATGTATGTCGAACAATTCATCTCTCACCTATTTACTGGGCTGTGACCCTCCACGCTCCTTGAGAAGGAGTCTTCTTGGCTAAAATGATAAAAACAAAAATCGCATTATTTATAATGAGAACGACTTCTCACTTTGATGTAGCAGCTAACCAATCGATTTTTCTTATTTTTAGGGAAATAAGAAAAATGAACGAACATCATCTTATTCCTCATCATACTATGGGAGTGAGATTTATGATATTTAGTGTAGGGTAAGGAAATACGGTTCAGATTTCAAAAAGTCGGAGATTAGTATAGCTAAGTATTATAAGGTATCTAATAGATGTAAAGGAGAGGTGAGATAGTGTCACAACCTAATTTGCCAAATATAACCCCGAATATTACATTAACAAGGGATGATGCATTAAATTTATTGTTATCTTCCATCGCATTTGAAGAGCTAGGGTTAGCACATATTATAAACGCAGAAGGGGAAAAAATTCAATTTGTATTGGGGACTTTACCGGGAGTTACAGGACCAGGAGCTTCGTTGCAGGATGTTTTGAATATTAATAATAGTGTCCGGGATACACTTGATGTGGCAATGAAAAAAGAATTACTGTTGGATTCGAAATTAAATACTGTTAGTGGATTAATTAGCGCATCAGGAGGAACAGGTGTGGGAGCCACCGGAGCAACAGGACCGACGGGGGCAACAGGACCACAGGGACCTCCAGGAACTGGGGGAACAGGAAATGGAGTGACAGGGCCTACTGGTCCAACAGGACCAGCGGGGATTCAAGGACCAGCAGGTCCGCAAGGTAATGATGGTCCAGTAGGTCCTCAAGGAGTGCAAGGTGTCCAAGGGCCTCAAGGTGCACAAGGGATTCAAGGTATTCCAGGCCCGACAGGAGCAACGGGTCCTGTTGCAACAGGGGCGACAGGCTTAACAGGTCCAACGGGAGCAACAGGATTAGCAGCACAAGCTTTTGGTTATATTTTCAATATTGCAACGGGCACTACTGCTCAAAGAACTATTTCAGCAGGATCGAGTATTAGTTTTTCAAATGCAGATCCTTTAACTTTAAATAATGTAATATTTGTTCCGGGATCAAGCGTAGTAACAGTGAATAATACGGGGATATATAGATTGGATATAAATGTGAATGCAGGCTTTAATAATTTTTATTTAGGATTAAGAGTAAATGGGGCTGTGCCAGGTAATAATTTTCGTTTTACAGGAGTAAATGCACAAAACTTGACGCAACCTATTATACTACCGTTGAATGCAGGTGATCAAATAAGTATTTTTAATGCTGCGAATACAACTACATTGACATTGCAATCGCCTACGGATTATACTGGAGATTGGACTGCAACAAATTCTATCAATGCTTCGATTACAATCATACAAATAGCATAATGAAGTAAATAATTTTATTTTGAATTTTGTATATTCAGCAATTTCGAACATCCACTTAGGAATATTTATGTTATTCTAAAATAGATATCTGTGGTGTTAGTTGATTTAGAAGCATCCTAAAGAGTGCTTCAAAGTATTTTCAAATTGTTCCCTCGTTTTATATAATAGGAGACAATAAACAAGTAGAATGATTTTTAGTTTACTTTCAAATCTTGCTGTAGAGCGACTTCGAAAATTTGATTGAAAACGGTATAGGTACCAGTATAATTATGTGTGTATTTAGGGTATTGCATATCATTCACTCATTTCTTAAGCGTTTTGAGTTCAATATATGCAATCTTTTTTTGTTTTTCCAGTATCTTTTAAGATTCTAAATCAACTAGCGCCACAGATAAAAAGAAATATAAAATGAAATTCATGCTATGTATATTTTAAAATTGGAACACCTAGTTACTAGAACTGGGTGTTTTTTTATACTCATAAACTCACTGTTAAAATAAATCTTGTCCATTAAGTTGTTTACAATCCTGTTGGAATTATTGATTTTTATTGAATTCGTCTATTAGGTCCATCATTCGGTTATGCTCTTCGACAGCGTCCTCCACATTCACAAGGTAAAAGTATTTGCGAGTCTGGATATTTACTTTTTCACCACATGTTGAACATTTGAATGTTCGTGTAAAGTAGCCAATCGGGTTTTTATCGATTTTCTGTTATGCCCGTAATTATGTATTGGAGTTTTATTAGCAATATTTACAGGATGATGGAACAATTTGTTATTAACTTTTGAATCAAATGCAGGAGTCAAATTTGTACGAATAAGATATGGGGGTACGATAGTGAATAAAGTCTTTATCAACTTGATAAGAGGGGTTTTCGTGTTTCTTATGCGGATTTATTTGTATGAAGAATAGGAATCCTTTTCTTTAACTAAATCCTGTTTTAAAAAATTAAACCCATTAAACATATTAGAACTCATTTTTGACATCTCATCCTTACAGTTATAAGGTATTTGAGATTTTTTTTATTCAATTCCTTGTTTAAATATTTATTCAATAGGGTATATATAGTATTCACACAAAAAGTACATATCAGACTAGTAAATTAACAAAGCCCCCGTGAGGAGGCTGAGTAGTTACTATTATTTTAAACGCTCTTCTAATTCTGTTTTTAATTCTTCAAACCCTGGTGTACCAACTAAAGCAAATAAATTTTTCTTGGTTACCTAGTTTTCAGCCTGATTTCAGTCTAAATCAACAATCTATTTTTTTCCTCTCAAGCTACCATATGAGGAGGTGTACCAAGGGGAACGATATCAATCTTGGGGCGTTTAAAATGGTTAGTACAACGTTGGGGGAAATCAATGGGTATCTGGGGAGTATGTGAGATTTGAAGGATAAAGAAGATTAAGAAATCCTAAAGAGGTGTAGGGAATCACATAAAAAAGAGCGTCTTCGGAGTGAGTAGAAGGTGCCCTTCGGGTGAAGGGAATTGTGGGTGTTTTGATCGCGTAGTATAAGTGTATGTAAAATCATACGTGAGAATATACAAAAAGGCATGGTGGTGAACTAGAATGCCTTTTTGTGTATGCCTAGCGCTAGGAGTAATAGAAATATATGCACTGAAATGCGGAAATATGCCCACAAAAAAAGAGCAATCTCAGGTTGGGAGAGATTGCTCAGTCGCTTATTATAATGCTTTATGGAGTCGGCAATACAAGTATATGGACAATGAATATGAAATAGAACAAAAAAATACACTTTCCTCAGTTGAAGGTTTCTCTTAGGTAGTAATTCTCTAAGGGGTATGTATAGTAAACCAATATCAATGTAATTTAGAAATGTTAGATGATAAATTGAAGGTTTATTATAAAATTGATCACAAGAGGTCAAGAGAAAGCATGATGATAGCAGTGAATGAGAAAATCATCCCCCAATCCAAAAAAGCAAAAAAATTCGTGTGAAGAAGCCATAGCATATGAAATTGGTTCCTAGTATGAGTAATAAGATATCGATGTGTGGGGTGCTTTATAATAAAAAACACTTTCGGAGTGAAGAAAATTTGTAATGTTTTTATAGATAATGATGGAAATGGATCTGTCTCGGTGGTTGATGTTGCAAATTTTTCTCGAATTGCTACAATATCTGGATTCATAAATCCAAGGGGGATGGCTTCTAATCCAACTTTTAATAATGTATAAGTGTCCGTATACAATAAACCTGCATGATACGAAATAATAATGAAGTGTCATTTTAATATTGCGGTAGATGATATAGAAGTTTTACAAGGTCTTCTGTTAGAACGGAGTGTATGAGCTTGTGGAGATAGGTATTATAAAGCAGAAAATAATTCAGCTATTGTTGCGGCGTAATTCCTGAAAAAACACGATATTCCAGTGGTAACAATTATTTAGTTAATTAATTTTGTGAATTGTTCATTTGGTAAAGGAGTAATTATGTAATAAAAGTAGGAAGAAATATGCTATCCTGATAAAATATCGTTTTTGACAAGTGTGTATTTTAAGAATTTCGTAAATCATGAAAGATAAAATGGATATTTATATCTAGAAAATTATGCGGTATACATACGTAAATTAATTGTTTGCCTCGTACGTATCTTCTGCTCCTCAAAAAAATGTATAACCTCCCAGACTATAAATGAGTACATTTTCCCTTCACTGTGTAATAATATGTATTTTTCTAAAGTTATCGATGTAATCATATGCTATCTTTTTGAACATTCGTGTAAAATAGTGAATTGTTTTTTTCAGAGTACTGTGACGCTCGTGCTCATACGTTTTAGAGAACAGGATAGGAAAAGTATTCGCAATGCGGTTGCGAAATATACTGTGTTTGCTAGTAAACTACATTTTTTTCTGCTTTTTCCGTGATGTTCTTAGCATTTTTGAAAACCTCATTAATCGTTTTAGAATCAAAAGAGCTTGTATTAGAATTTCGGTGAATTCTAGACAGGTTTGGATGTTATTTTCGAATAAACATGAGAAAATAAAGCCTGTGCTGTGTTTGTGAGGGTCCCGTTATTTTTTAGAATCTATTAATTTTTACCTAATGTATTGAATATAAAGCAAAACAACCCGTCGATAAGCGATGCGTTAGCTTGTAAAGTAGGATGATACGATCCTACTTTCGATTGTATGATACATTATTTTACGGTGGATATTTTGTTTTTGTCAGCATGTAGAGAATAAAGTGTTCGATTTATAATGCGTTATAGTTGTAGTTAATTACTATTTTAGTCCTGAGAAAAGTTTAAGTATTTTTTTTCAACTATTTAACCGATGAATGCATTTTGTTGATACTTAAAACAAGATAAGAAGGGAATATGGTAAGAATGCTGAATGATTATTAATATACGATACCTTAGATAAATTAGCTTTTATTTTAAAAGATGGACTATGTTTTAAAATGAAAGGTATTATCTTTTGGATAATTGAGGATTAAAATTTCTTTAGGGAGGTGCGATTAAATATAAATTCTATAAAAAATTAAAATTTGAAAGGCTATCTAAAAAAAATCACCAAGATATATAACTGTCCCTTACTAAAGAAGAAAAAGAATTAAAATTAAATACATTTTTACGAAGAAATTTATCCAACAAAGCTAGTTCTTTAATTTGTAAGCTATTTTTAATTCATTATTACACATCATTTTATCTATATGAGCCATGGTAAATGTAATATAACAGGAAAAAGAATTAAAACATTGCGCTTTGTATTTTATGCACGGATTTAAATGGAAGGTTTTTTAATTACAATAATACTTATTAAAAGAAGGGATATATATGAAACAACAGAAAAAAACAAAACTAGGTCAATGGTTAGCTTATAAGGGAATTAATCAAACTGCTTTACAAAAGGCATCTGGAATAAGCAGGACTACATGTTATCGCTTGTGTAATGATTCAGAACACACTCCATCGTTACCTGTTATTCGAGCGGTAATAAAAGCTATAAAGACTGTAGACCCTCACGTTAAAAGCTCTGATTTCTTTGAAATATAGCGCGGGTATTTATAATCTATTCTATGTAAATTTCAATTAGAAGTAGGATGTAATTTATTAAATTATAAAATTTATTATAAAATTTTAACAAATAAAAACAAATAACCATTTTGTCCGTCGAATAGACAAAATGGTTATTTGTTTTTATTTTATTTAACATCTGCAATCGAAAATGAACTCGATGAGCGATTTGTAAAAAGTTATTGAGCGAGGTTACAGCATGAATATATATGGGGCATTGTATGAATACCTATTATTCTAGCGTGAACAGCCCGCCACTTAACGTCCTAACGGACTGGCTCGGTTAGTTGTTACTTTTGATAGCTAAGTTATTGCAAAAGATATGTTTGTTCGACTATCTGAAAACTATAACATCACATTAGTTGAATGGAATCATGATGTAGACCATGTTCATATTTTGTTCAAGGCACACCCTAATACAGAAATGACAAAATTCATCAATGCTTATAAAAATACAAGTTCTCGACTTATGAAAAGAGACTTTCCACAAGTGAAAAAGAAACTTTGGAAAGAGATGTTTTGTTCAAGGAGTTTTTGCTTACTAACTACTGGTGGTTCGCCAATAGACGTAGTAAAAAACATATATTGAAAATCAAAGTGAAAAGTGAGGTGAAATGATATGACAAAGCAGAATAAAACATATAAATTCCGTTTGTATCCAATAGAAGACCAAGCACATCTTATGCGTAAAACCTTCGGTTGTGTATGTTTCGTGTATAACAGAATGTTAGCTGAACGGAAAGAAGCGTATGAAAAATATAAAGATGATAAGGATCAACTAAAGAAACAAAAGCTTCCCACTCCTGCGAAATACAAAGCAGAATTTGAGTGGTTAAAAGAAGTGGATTCATTAGCTGTTGCAAATGCTCAACTACACTTGCAAACTGCCTATAAAGGCAGAAAGTCTTATACAACGAATGTAGTGTACGGAAATATTGTGTTGCTTAACCGTCATATCAAATTGCCAAAACTGAAAATGGTACGTATCAAACAGCATAGAGAAATACCACAAGGCCATATAATCAGGTCATGTACGATTTCTATGACACCTACTGGTAAATACTATGTGTCCATTTTGCCTGAATACGAAAAAGAGATCGTACAAAAAGAAGTAGAAACAGTTGTTGGATTAGACTTTGCGATGGATCAATTATACGTCAGTTCTGAGCGTTGGCATAAACATGTAGCTAAGTTACATGAAAAAATAGCGAACCAACGTAAGGATTTCCTTCATCATGAGTCTAAAAAGGTAGCTACTCATTTTGATGTCGTAGCTATTGAAAATCTAAACATGAAAGGAATGTCGCAAGCACTTCATTTTGGAAAAAGTGTCGCTGATAATGGGTGGGGTATGTTCACTTCTTTCTTAGCTTATAAACTAAATGAACAAGGAAAACAACTTGTGAAAATAGACAAATGGTTTCCTTCTACCAAAACATGTAGCAGTTGTGGAAATGTGAAAAATATGTCATTGTCTGAGCGAGTCTATTCTTGTATATGCGGTGTAAATCTAACGCAGCTATCAATATCAAAAATGAAGCAATACGCCTATTAGCGTTAGCGTACGTAGATAGCAATAAAATAAGGGTGTTAGCCCGGTTGTCTTAGGACGAATTCGTTAGCTACCAAAAGTAACGACTAACCGAGAAGCCCCCACTTCAAACAGTCCGTTAGGACGTTAAGTGGGGGGAGTTCACTAGATATTACTACAAATAAAAAGAAGTATTGTCACAAGTTTGAAATTTGCGACGTCAATTCAGCAAAATATTTGTTTGAGACAATTTAAAGAAATAATCTGAAGCAAAAGAAAAGGCAGGAGAAGCATACGATAGAATTCAAATTATTAAAGCATATGTATCCAACCGAACATTAAAAGAAATTATGGAGCCGGACTAAAGGCATTTTTCATCAAAAAAATAGGTATGGAATCCCCTTAAATTTCAAGGGGGTTCGTAAATATCTAGATGGAACTATTTTTTTGATAATGGCATTCTCTTAGCTTTAAATCTTTCGTATTTAATAGGAAAATGAACAGGAATTGTGATGGGGTTTAAAGTTTCATTGGCAAGAGTTTGTTTGAAAATTATTTCGCCAGAGGAAGAAAAAAAAGTGAAATCAAATTTCGTATCAGGAGGAATTATTAATGTTGTTAATTTATTTTCCAAGTTAATCATCTCCTAAAATGTGTGTTTTTAAAGAGTTTAAAGGGCAATTGTTCAATTTATATGAATTTTTTCATTGGTATGCGGAGAAAGTTAATACAATAGTTACTGCATGACGGAAAAATTAAAGAACCTGTTAGGGATAACAGGTTTCTTGCACAAGACATTCAAGGAGACGGGCCCAGGATAACCATGTATTCCTTTGAATGATAATAGTCTATTCGAAAGAATGCAAAAGATGAATGGAATGTAAAAAAATTCTTATTTTAAATAAAAAGAGTGCTTTTTACGGCGCTCTATGACCAAGACTTATATCAAAAAAGCTACTACACTAACATTATATGTATGTTTTGGGTGTGCGTACGAATGTGCGACGGAAATTTTATGAAAAAGACAATTAGGCACTCTTAAATTTGCGACATTTCTAAAGTGGATTATTCTTTGAAAAAACAATAGCTTGTGGGAATAGCGTTACACCGTTATCAAAACGTAGCTCGGTTAGAATAAAAGGGGAGACTGGAAGTATGATATATAGACCTATTTTATCCATAAGGGAAACACTTGTCCGATTGTTTGCATACGTTATAGTAGCAAACTGAAGAGGATGAGAAAGTATGATAAAAAAGGACAATTATTAATCAAATTTTATGAGCAAGTAAACTCCAAAATGAAAAAACAAACTCATATTCAATTTGGTGGTAAAAAAATAGAGGAAGTTACCGAAATTTTTGTAGAGCTGATTGAAGTCCCTGTAGGAGAAGAAACAAAATATAAAAATTTATATGAACAGCACCCAGATGTTCAATTTGTTGAATATAATGTGATTCGAAATTTATATGGAAAATCATGCATGTGTTCAAGGTGTAAATATAGGCACTGTGGGTGCAAAACGAATGATCCGTATTATGAAAAGAAAATCGAAACAAGTGAAGGTCTACAAAATCAGTGGGGATTGCAACGTATTAATCCGGAACAGGCATTTTGTGAGGTGAAGAATACGAAACCCGTAGCAAAAATTGCTGTATTAGATTCTGGGATTGATCCGAACCATCCGGATTTAAAAGAAAAAATCATAGATCCGATTAATGTTGGTCCTGGTAAGCCAGAAGAATATATGGATACAGTAGGTCATGGAACCTTTGTAGCGGGAATTGCAGCCGCCATAACGAATAATCAGATAGGGATTGCAAGCGCAAGCGGCAATACAGCGTATATTGTTCCTGTTAAAGTAGGGGGGAAAACTTTAGAAACATTTGCAATTATTAAGGGGATTTTATATGCACTTGAAAAAGAAGTAGATGTAATTAATATGAGTTTTGGTAGCCCTAGTTATTCACAGCTGGAACAATTAGCATTAGAACTCGCTTGGAAGCAAGGTAGTATCTTAGTGGCAGCTGCAGGAAATGAAGGATATGAGCAACCTAGTTATCCAGCTGCACATAATTTTGTTTTAGCGGTGAGTGCGACTGATCAAACGAATCGATTATCTCCTTTTTCGAATTAGGGCAGTGAAGTAGGCATAGCAGCACCAGGTACAGCAATTGTATCTACAGCGCCAACATATACAGTTTCTATATTTTCAAAAACTAATTACGATGCATCGGATGGAACGTCGTTTTCTGCTCCATTTGTTAGTGGCGTAGCTGGAATGTTACGTGCAATAAAATCAGCGGCAAGTAATCAAGAGGTTATTCAAGCGATACAACGTTCTGCACATAGTATAGATACAAGAGATAAGAAATGGGATCCTTTTTATGGATATGGATTGTTGAATGTGAGTGCAGCTGTGCAAGAAATTAAATATCCACAAATTCCATACGGTGAGTAGTATGAGATTTTAGGGTCTTTTTATGGACAAGTGGTAAATAGTGAAGGTAGCCCAATGGGAGAGCTTCCTGTGATTGTAGTGGATCAGCATGCAAAAAAATAATAAGAGAATACCAGACGAAATTTATAACTTGTGGCAAAGGCGAAGAAGCTTTTATTCAAAGTGATGGGATGTTCCGCCTATTCAATTTGCCTGGAGGGAGCTATCAAGTTCAAGCCGTTGCTGTATATGCGCCTCCTAAAGAAATTAATATTCGGATATTAATGGAATCTTTACAACTTATTCCGGGTTCGGGTACGTATATAAAGGTAATACTACCAAAATTTGATATAGAGGGTTTAAAAGCGCTTGCGATAAGATTCTTGAAAATATCGAAAAAGATGGATGTAAGGGCATGAAAATAGGTAGAAAATGAATTTTATATGACTGAAAAGCATCCGTAATGGATGCCTTCTCTGTCTTAAGGTGAAAAATAGAAATACTCTTTTTCAAAAGAAAAAAGGAATAAGAAATAGCGTAAGGTATTGTAAAAAGGAATAACGCTAACTCAACAAACGATACGTGGGTTCATCATACACTCATATCCGGTGCAATGAACAGTAATTCGGGTTATGGAGACTATGATAGTGGCAGTCATTTATATTCTTGTTCATCACATTTATCATTTGATTCAGGAGGTTCATATAATAAATTGGCAAGTTGTGAGTAAGTAGCCAAAGGGGTACTTTTTTATTCCGGAGGATGATGAAGGATGATTGTAGAGACAAGGAAAACGATAGCAGGCACAGAGTATTGGGATACGATAGAAAAGAGAAGTTTGTTTCTATTAAATGGGAAAGAACCAGGATTCGAAGTAACAGTAAATCCTGAGAGCATGGTTGCTGATGCAGGGTTTGTAATAGGGAGATGCTTTGACTAAAAATATGGGTTTAGTGGTAGGGTACAGAGCGTGTATTACATAACAAGGCAATAAATGAGTTACGAGAGTATGCTGATGAGTAAGGTATTGAAATAACTATTACAGATTTTCCGAACGGGACAGCCCGCTACGGTGTGATAGTACCTACTTTAGGGGCGGGATGAGCGTGAGGTCAAATGCGATGTACAAATAAAACATCGAAGGTACGTTCTATACATCAAGAATTTGAAAGGGTATCATTTTCATAATAGACAAGTAAAAGTGTTTAAAACAATCTTGTTCTCTGAAAACAGAATACAGATGAGGTTGGAGTAACAAATTCTTCTACTCCGTAAAATGTATTGAGTCGTCAAACACAAGACGTTAAAACATATTTGAGAACTCACAATCTGATTCGTTTGGTAATAAAATGAGTGCCGCATTTGTTATATGCACTGGATACGGAGTGGTGATGGCACACTGCAATTTTGCACGTCAGCGGCACTAGAAAGTAGACTTCGCCTTTTGTAGTAAGAATCCCACTGACGTTAGTCAGCTTGTGGCTTTAGCCGTGGAAGTATCAAAATGCTTTAGCATTTATATTTCTATAAGCATGTTATCCATTCATAATTTGGTACAAATAAACAGTGAAATTGGTATTATGTTATCTATCTCAAATGCATTCTGTTCAACATGTAATCTTTCCCGGCTTTCTGCAAATACGCCTATTTACGTCAGAGGTTTATCAATTACGAGATCTTATAAAATGCAATCATACATACAATGAGCTTGTGGACCTTTTTCAAAGCATATGGTTAAAAAGAAAAAATCGATATTCGGTTGAAAGAAGTGAATCTTCTACTACACGTAAAACATTGGTGATGTTCAAATGAAAAAGGAAATCACCTTGTTTAGAGTAATTTCCTTTTTATATACTTATATTTCGCAACAATAATTTTAATAGTTATATATTTTTTACGGTTTATAGTAAAATATTTCCGAATGATTAAATCTGGTACTAATTATGAAGAAATATAAATGAGTTGAATTTTACTTTCTTCATGTTTTTTCAAAATTAAAAAGACAGTAGCAAATTACGAAATATATATACGAGATTTTAAAATGACCGTATTAGTACATTTATATAATTTTAAGGTAAATAAAAGTGTATATAGGATGTTGGTGTATTTTGGTTTATCGTCCATCCCTTATAACCCCAAGACCACGGTTTATCTGAATTTGGATTATCTTTATAAAATTTACCATTTTCAAATACATATAAATCATATTGGTTCCCTCTAAAATTTACTTTTGCTTGGAATTTTGTACCTTGAAAATGATATTCATAATTAGATTGCGAAGTAAACATAATTACATTATACTGATTATTTGCAATAGAAAATGTTGAATCAGTGAGTTCTCTTGTAATATTCTGAAATACTGTATTTTGAAGTACATCATTAACTTTTGAAGTTATACCTAATGCATCTGTATAAACTTCCATTTTCCATTTTGTTGTGCTTGGTGCTAGTGTATCGATATTTATTTGGTCGATAGTGCTATCATATGATGAAATCTGATGTATATTTTCACCTCTTATTGGTTCTTGAGCAGCTTGCGATTGCAGAGGGATGATGCCAAGGCCACCGCCTCCAATTACACTTGCTAATAGTATTTTTTTGATTTTTTCGAATTTAACCATCATAATTCCTCCCTTTTCTGTTATATTTTAAAGCTAAATCTAGTATATAAAAATCGATATTTAATTACTACATCAATGCTGTTGAGAAACATTTTCATTTATAGTCGTTTTGTCTATGTTTTGTACATAATGATTCTTTACTTTCATATATCCTTTTTAATTTGAATCGCACTTTCCAATAATCATTAAAACGTACGTTTTAAAAAATCTGATAAAACGCTTATATATCAACTGTTTGTACAACATCATAAATCATGAATAAATTCTAATTTTTATAATCATTCCTTTTACATAACTGATACATATGTTCAGTTTTCCAAAACGCTATCCAGCACGAACACTCCAGCAATATCGATCTCGTAATGAATATAAAAAAACAAATAATAAAAACTCTATAAAATAGTATGAATTTGTAAGGCAAAAAAATAGAGGTTCTATAGTGCAAATTAAAGATATGTTCTAATGAACAATGAAAACTTCTATTGGAATCGTTCTTTATACTGTTAATCCAAATAATTGATGTATGAATTTTTTTGATTTTGAATAGATTGATTCAGTAGATCATTCTGTTCTTTTTTAATTTTGGACTCTTAAGTCCATGAGCGTGTATGATAATCACTACTAGCTTCGTGTTTGAATGTGATATTAGGACTTTAAGGAAAAAAACAAATTAATTTTAAATACCAAAAACTAAATGTTAATCAAATAAGATAAACAATAGTTTATAAAAAACAAGTCAAGTGATAAATAACAGGTATTCCCCTATAAAGGAGTTTGACTAATTTAAAGTTTGCTACTAAGAATATAAATTGTTGGTATATAATTAATAGAATTAATGCATAGATTACTATTATAGCCCTTCCCGAACGAGAAAGACCTCGCCTTTAGGCGTGAGATGAAAGTGAGGTTGAACACGGGGTGCTACTAAAAACCGTAAAGTTTGTGGTACTCCTTATCCGAATATTGTTATATTTTATTTTTATCTTTCGTGTCGCAGTTTCATAACCAGACTGATACAATACGAACATGATGAATGATTATAGAAGAACCAAAACAACCGTGTCATTAATTAACTACCATTTTGTGTTTTGCCCGCGATATAGAAGAAAGATTTTTCTTAATACAACAGTAGAAGAATGTTTCAAAGAGCTGGTTCAAGAAACATGCGGAGAATGGGATATTTCTATTGTTGCAATGGAATGCGACAAAGACCACGTTCACTTGTTCTTAAATACACCGCTAACACTTAGTCCTGCTGATACAATGGCAAAAATTAAAGGAGTGACATCAAAACATTTGAGAGAAGAGTTTCCTCATTTTCAACACTTGCCGAGCCTATGGACGCGTTCTTATTTTGTTTCTACTGCTGGAAATGTATCAAGTAAGACAATAAAACATTATGTTGAAAATCAAAAAACGAGGGGGTGAAACTTGTGCCACAAACCTTCACGGTTAAAGTTAAATTGCTTCCAACCAAAGAACAAATCATGCTATTGGAACAAAGTAGCCACGAGTATATAAAAGTCATTAATGCCCTTGTATCTGAAATGGTTGAAGCACAAGTTAGGTGCACTTTGTATCACGAAAAAATCTGTTAAATGGATTGCTCAAATATCTGTCACGATTCCTACAAACGAAAAAACGGGAACAAAGATTTTAGGAGTAGATTTAGGTCTCAAAGTTCCTGCGGTAGCCATCACAGATGATGATAAAGTTCGTTTCTTCGGGAACGGTAAGCAAAACAAATTTATGAAACGTAAGTTTCGCAGTGTTCGCAAGACCAAGACCACAAAGTAAGTCGTGTAATCGTTGATTTTGCAACGGATAATAATATTTGTGTCATTTGATTAGAGCAACTAATGAACATTTAGCCCAAAAATTTAGGAGTGAATATTAACTATGCTTACTTATCAAAAATTAGATCAAATTATACAAAAACAAGAAGAATTAATATTACTTGTAAAACAATATGGTTTAACACATGAAAAGGTTCTTGATATTAGTAATGAAGTAGACTCTTTAGTATATGAAATGTTAAAAATAGATGAAAATAAAGAGTAAACGTAGTATATGAATTTTTCATAGGGAGTATATAGTGGATTAGTAGGTTAACTTCTTTTTGAAGTGAGTAATATCAGTATTTAGGGAGGTCGTGGTAACATTTTGGAAACAATTATACCAAATCGTTCTCCATAAATGCAACCACTTCCGCCTGTTTAGAAGGATACAAATGACTATAAGTATTTAAAGTAGTTGACACATTTGAATGACCTAGGCGTTGGGCTACTACAAGTGGACTGACGCCTTTATTTATTAAATAAGATGCATGGGAATGCCTAAATTCGTGGATTAAAATCTTTTTAACGTCAGACATTTTCAAATACTTTTGGTAGTTCCTACTAAGAGTGGAAACGGCAATACTGCTACGAAATTCTCCAAATACAACATAATCATTTTTGACAGAAAATTCTTTGGATTTTTCACAATGTAACTCTTTTAGTAAATCGATACAATGTGTTGGTAACATGATTATTCTGTTAGAAGCTTTAGTTTTTGGTTTTGTTACTTTTCTTTCAAATTCGGTTTTATTAATATCAATTGTTTTTTCTTCAAAATTAATATCCGACCAAGTCAAAGCAAGTAGTTCTCCTTTCCTTGCTCCACTATAATAAAGTGTTGAAAAAAATGCTTTGTATAATAGCTCGTCCACAACTGCAATAAATTGCTTAAATTCTTCAAATTCCCAAAAGTTCATTCGTTTATTTGATTCTTTCTCAAAATTCCCCGTAATTCTTGCGGGATTAGTGGTTAAACCATGGAATTTAATTGAAAAATTAAATATAGCAGAAAGGACTGCGTGGATCTTCTTTAAATGTTTGGCTGAATACTGATTAATAATCTTATTTTGATAATTCATAATATGTTTGGGGGTAATCTGCTCGATTTTTAATTTTCCAAACTCGGTTATTAGATGATTGTATATGACGTTTCTAATCGTCACTATAGAAGATTGTTTTCTCCTTTGTGAGTACCAATCAAAATAGCTATCTGCAACTTGTGAAAAAGTAAGACTAGAAGTTGTTACTTTTTCAACTAACATTTTAGCTTCGGCTTCACGAGCTTTTTTTTTTGTTTTAAATCCACGACGTTTTACTTGTTTTAAAGTACCGTCTAATTGTCGAACCCTTGTGACAAAATAATAAGTCCCGCGTTGTTCATCTTTATAGATTACCAAAGGAATTCCTCCTCATTGTATACGTAAAGAGTTATAAATAAATTTATTGTTTAGAAAATAGTATAGCATTGTGTTTTATAAAAAGAAAAGATGTTCTAATAAGAACATCTTAATAATGGATTTAAATTTGAAGAAATAACAATTGGTAAACGGCTGATTTTATGTTATGCCATTTGTTAATAAAAAGAGTCAGTCCAATAAAAAGAACCCGCTACAATATGCAACGGATTCTAGTCTTAGAAGTTTGAAGCAACTAAGACGTTTTGTGATGGAAATTCGATTATAACATATGCCGTTTAAAAACAAAATGGACCTTATAGGATTTGAACCTATGACCGGACGGTTATGAGCCGTCTGCTCTGACCAACTGAGCTAAAGGTCCTTTATATCAGCGTGTATAAAAAAAGAAAAGGCACAATCAATATGAGAGTACCTTTTCTTTCAGCTTAATATTTCTTTAAATAAATAGAGGTACCTCTTTTATTGGGATGTAAACACACCCAATAAAACAGAATCATCTTTAAATCCAGATTGTTAGCACACACAATAAAAAAGAAGCGAGGTAAATATTGAGATAAACGCTATGTCATTAGTGCGATTGACATATTACGCTCCTAATAATAAGAAAATCTGTTTTATAGAATGTATCCGCGTTTTTTATTGTACTACTTTTGTTATGTACATGATGTATTTTTTTGGTGATTATGCAAAATTGCATTATTACAGTTCCTATAAAACAAAAAAAGACATCCAAATAAGGATGTCTACAAAATTAAACCATCTTACTTTTAATAACAAATGAGTAAGGGAACTCAATTATTATTAAACCATCATATTAATTAAAACAGAAAGGATACTTTTATATTATCATATAGTGCATCTGTTAATATTGATAAAAAAATAAAAGGGTATTTTTGGGAAATTAATCAAAATTAATGATTGGCTGGGTGTGAATTTTTCATAATGGCTGGTTTTGTATCACTAAAATTGAAATATACTAGCAAAACAATATGAGAATGGGAAATAATTGTCATTTTAAAGAAACAATTGTTGAAAAAATCGAAAAAGACAATTATTTTAAATGGAATTGTGTTATATTGGGTGCGTATATCCAATTATGGAAGAAAATTTACAGTTTCGAAAGTTTAAGAAATTAACAAAATAATATTATTGAACATAAATAAAGACCCATAGAAGCGCGTGTAAGAGTGTCCTACCACAATTACACCGTTCCCTAACCCAGCCTTAGGAACCACTTGCCTCGTATGAGTCCATCTTAGTATATCACATTTACGCAATGTTCCTTATTGAAAAAATTGTTAGGATGGAAGTTTATGTTCGGCGAAGGGGGAAGTAAGTTTGCAGCAGGTAATGAATAAATTATTATCTAGGATAGAATCAGTTGGGCTGTCAAGAAGGCAGTTTGCTGTAAAAATGGGCGATAACCGTGAGACGTTTCGCAAGGGGATTACTTGTAGTAGTGAAATGAATGTAGAATTATTTTTTAAAGCTACAAATTTTTTATATGATAACCCTGAGGTAAAGAGAATGATTACAAGCGAATATTTTACTGCCTGTAATCAACCCAATAATATAATTGTGGGATTAATTTATTGTCAAGTGCAAGGCGAGTATGATTTAATGAGTCATATAATTGAAAAAAATGAAGATAATTCTAGTTTATCAATTTATTTTACAATTTATAAATTATTTAATAGTCGTAATAAAAATGAATTGAGAGGACAGTCTCTCTATAAAAAAATTAGAGAGACTCAATTTTCTGCAAATCCTCATGTTCAAGTTATGGTTAACATTTTGTATATGTTAGCTTTAGCAGATAAGCCAAATAATAATACAATTATTCAATATGTAGATGAGGTTGAATCAAATCTGGAATTAATAGAATCTGGACGTATAAAGGAATATCTTCGTATGCTAGCGGATGAGCGGATTGCATATATGCATTTGTGGAGAATTGAAGTAGAACAAAGTAGGAAGCTTTTTAATACTATTATAGAATCTGAAGTAGACGTTCCTATGATTAAGTGTACGGCCATTTGTGGGCTTGGAGAGGGGTATCAAATAGACAACCCAAAGAAAGCTGAAGAGCTTTTAGTTCAGGCTACAGAGTCATTGAAAAAAATTAATGTTAAGCAAAAGAACCAAAAATCCATAGCGCTGCATACAACTTTAGCTCATGTGCGTATACATAATAATATCAACATTGATAAAATTGACGTTTCTTTACTGCATCCAAACGAAAGAGCGACATATGAATGTCTTTTTGGTAATCGAGAATTTGGACTATCAATATTTGATGAATTAAAGAAAAAGGGATTTTCACCGTTCCAACGTATCTCATATTCATTATGTATTAATGACTTAGAAGGTATGGAGCAGGCACTTTTGGAGTTTGAATTAATGGGATTGAGTTTTTACGGGCGAATGTATAAAATGATACTTAATAGGGAAGGGGTAGGGCTAATATGAAAAAGATGATGTCTATATTCCTGCTAGTAGTAGGAATAATAGGAGTTAATGAGAATATAACACATGCTCAGAAAATGGAACAACAACCACAAATTAAACAAGAATTAAGGATGTATGTACAAGACCCGGGAGGAAGTTAACTAAAGATAATTAATTATAAAATAGAAAGTCGCTACTAAGTAGCGGCTTTCAGTGCGTTTAAGGGGTGACATTATCTTATAGGGGGGCGAGAAAAAGTTGTCACCTAATTTTCACTAATAGAAAATAGGAGGAATTTTGATGTTAGAAACCGTAGGGGTAGTAGAACAAACAAAATTTATGATTGGAAAACTCTTAGAGTCTAAAACAGTCAGTTGTGATGTTGAATATGTGATAAATGAGTTATATAAAACAGGAATATATACGAAAGAGGAATTTGATGAAATCACGAATATATTGCAACAAAAAAAGGACTAGCCAAATGCTATTCCTTTTTTTGTTAACTCAACATACGTTTTATAGCAATGTTGAAAAAATCTCTTACTTTTTCAGTTTCCTCGATAGTAAGTTCTCTTCCACCATAATTAAGTGTACCGTTTTCTAAAATATCTTGTAGGTTATCTTTGGAGCCATTTGGATTATCAGTTCTTCCCAAAATGAAGTCGGTTGTAGAATTAAATACATCAGCTAATTTACATAGCATTTCGGGATTTGGTTTTCTGTAGTTTATTTCATAACCATTGTAGGTTGAAATTGAGACTTCTAATTGATTTGCCACATGTTCTGTTGTCCACCCATATCTTTTACGTAGAAACTTTAAGTTTTCGCCTATATCCATCTATAATCCCCCTAAAATAGAGTAATTTAACCGTTTTACTATAACTTGAATACCTGTATAAACAGCTTACACTAAAATAAAAATAAAATCTACGCATATAGCGTATAAAATACTATTTACTTTTACGTGAAATGCGTATAATATAGTGAGCAATAAGCGAAGTAAGGGGGGTACCTCATGAAAAGAGATTGGCTTGTGAAAATAAGAAAACAGCATGAGTTGACGCAAGCAGACATCGCGGAAGCTTTAAGTATAAGCCCTACACACTATGCAGACATCGAGAGTGGAAGAAGAACACCCGTGGCATCTTTGGCTATGAAAATCGCAACATTTTTAGAGTTTCCAGTAGAGTGGCTTCTATTACCTTCTTATCTGCATAATGCGGAAAAATGGGTATTGAAACTAGCTATGCAAATGGATTTTCCTTCGGAAGAAATTTTTTTGAATGCATTTCCGCGAATTGCGGAAAAATGAAATCTTGTAAGAAAACAAGTTAACTGAAGGAAGGTGGAAAAAATGAAAAACGGCAAGAAACCATCTAAACGTGAAAAAGTCCATATTGCGTCGTATAAGTTGAATCCTGAAAACTGGTTGATCTTTAAGAAAACAGATGGACAACTTCACTTAATGCATCGAAATACCTTTGCTACACGTGTAATTCCAAATTTATAACTGAAGGGGGATAAACCAAAATGAACATCCAAGAATACGGTGATCGTGAAAAAAAGCTTGTAAGGCTAATAGGTACATCAAAGCTGTGGGGTTTTAATCAGTTTGTACTGGATTTGGTTGAAATACATGAGGTAGAAAAAACGCAAGAAATCGTTAGTGAGTTAGGGCGTCATGCTGTAGATACTGCTAAATTACACGAAGAAACAATTGCTAAATAAGGATGATCTCAATGTATAAGAATCTATTTATCGCTCGAAAAGAGAAGCGTATGACACAAGAAGCGGCTGGGAAGTTAGTAAACATGTGTAAGCAAACTTATTATCTAAAAGAAAATTGTAAACGTGATTTCACCTTAAAAGAAGCCCAGAAGCTTGCAAAATATTTCAAAACAACAGTGGACGAGCTGTTTGAAAAATAATGAAGGGATGTGAGTAGAGGATGTTACCAAATGATTTATTTGAGGGAAAGAAAAAGCTAGTATTTGCAGCGATTAAACAGCACTTTGGGAGTTTTCCAAAAGCGAAGCAAATGGCACAAATGAATCAAATTGAACTAGATGACTTAATTCAAGTAGGCTTTATAACCTTATGGGAAGCATGTTTGAAATACGATCCAAATAAAAAAGAAACTTTCAATGCTTATGTGATGGCTCATATGAAATGGAGAATGAGTGATGAAATTAATAGGAAAAAGTTAATTAAACTTACGTGTCACGCTACACCTGAAGAAATTGAAAAGGTCAGTTTCCAATCAATTGATTTGCATCATGAAGGAGAAACAGAAAATGAATTTTTTGCTATATCAGATATCGATGTAGAAGAAGATGTGATGAAGGCAATTGAATTTGAAGAAATAATGGGTGTGTTAGATGAGAGAGAAAAGTTTGTTTTGATGCACACATCATATGGGTTTACGGATCTTGAAATTGGGTCCTTACTTGGCAAAAGTAGACCGGTTATTACCCAAATAAAGCATCAGGCCTTCTTTAAAGTAAATCCTAATTATAAAGAAACAGGGGAAAAATCTTTATTATTAAATCGTAGAAAAAGAGAAAACCACCAGTTGGGGCTGGTGATTTAACAGAAACATACATTAACGACATTATAACACGAAATTTGGTGATGTACATGCAACTCTTTCCACACCAAGATAGAGTGTTGAACGATACATACAAGCATAATCGAGTGGCGTACTACCTTGATATGGGGCTAGGGAAGACCTTTGTAGGCTCTGAAAAGATGTGGGGGCTCAATACACCATATAACTTATTAATCTGTCAGAAGTCCAAAATAGACGACTGGAAAGAGCATTTTGAACAACATTATGACTACAAAGTAATTGTGTTCGATAAGCAACAATTAGAACATATACCACCTGAAAGTGTTTTAATTATCAACTATGACAAAGTATGGCGTAGGGATGAACTAAAGAAGTTAAAGGGTTTCACAATTATGCTGGACGAGTCTTCCATGATTAAAAATGAAAAGTCTAATCGAAGTAAATTTATCTTGGGATTAAACGCTGAAAATGTCATTTTACTATCAGGTACACCGACAGGTGGAAAGTATGAAGAATTGTGGTCACAACTGCATTTGTTAGGTTGGAATATTAGTAGAAAACTATTCTTAAAACAATTCGTAGTCCAGGAATGGGATGATAAAAACCAACAAATGAAAATTACAGGCTATAAAAACGTAGAGCGGCTAAAAGCAAAGTTAAAAAAGCATGGTGCTGTATTTATGAAAACAGAGGAAGTCTTTGATTTACCAAATACCATTGAGATTCCAGTGAAGATACCTGTTACCAAGATGTACAACGAATTTAAGAAGCATCACATTATAAAAATTGGTGAAGAATTATTGATCGGTGATACACCAGCAGCTAAAAAATTGTACTTAAGGCAACTCGCAGGGAGTTATAACGAACATAAATTACAATACATCAAGGACCTTATAGAAAGTACAAATGACCGCATCATTATCTTTTACAACTTTAAAAAGGAATATAAGACATTGGTTGATATGATTGAAAAACCAATTGCTACAATAAACGGTGATATTAAGGACCTTTCAGCCTATGAAAACTGTGATAACTCGGTCACGTTAATTCAATATCAAGCTGGTGCGATGGGATTAAACCTACAGAAAGCTAATAAGATTGTTTATTTTACGCTAACAGATAAAAGTGAGTTGTTTGAACAAAGTAAAAAACGAACGCATCGTATAGGGCAAAAAAGACCTTGTTTTTACTATTACTTACTTACAGATGGATCGATAGAATGGCGCATGTTAGATGTTCTGAAAGAGCGTAGGGATTATACAGATGCTTTATTTGAAAAGGAGGAAGATGTAAATGCCCAATGAAGTGCAAGCATTTGAAAATAAATATTTAGCGGTTATGACAGCAATTGCAATTCATACTCAACAGGAGAAAGCACTCGCTGAGAAGTCAAAAGAAATGAAAGCGGAGCTTGAAAAAGAAATGGATGAGCACGGTATCAAGTCCATTGATAACGATCTAATCAAAATTACAAGAGTTGATGAAAGTAAGACAACATCAATTGATACGAAAAAGCTAAAGGACAAAGAACCAAAATTATATGGTGAGCTTTTAGAAGATTATCCCAAGACATCTGTTCGACAAGCTCATGTGAAATTTGTGGTGAAGTAAATGAAAGAGTCACAATTCCAAGCAAAAGTTATCAAATATTTAAAAGAAAAAGATGTATGGCACGTAAAGTATTGGGCTGGTAGTCAGTATACCAAAGAAGGAATACCCGACATTTTAGCATGTATTGGTGGAATGTTTCATGGAATCGAGTTGAAAACGGATGTAGGTACACCTTCAAAGCTACAACTATATAGCATTCGTAAAATAAAAGATTCAGGCGGACAAGCTTATATTTTAAGGCCAAAAGATTTTGAAGCATGGAAAGAACGGTGGTTTTGATGACGCAATATAGTTATAGCCGAGTTTCACTGTATGAAGATTGTCCCTATCACTTTGATCTAAGGTACAACAAACGTTTAACTGAAATTCAGGATTTAACAAATGCAGCAAATCCATTAATCATTGGTCATGCTTTGCATACAGGAATAGAAAATGATGTAAAAAAAGCTTTGAATGAATACTACAATGCATTTCCAGTTATGAATGATGCCATTGTAGAAGAAGCCATGAAGCTAGAAATTTTGATTCCAAAAGTAAAAGACTTTTTAGAAGAAGCATTCGGGGAATTTGAGTTCATTCACGAGTACAAGATTGATAAGCCGAATTACATTGGATTTGTTGATCTCATTTTAAAAGCACCTGACGGTACATGTATGGTAATTGATTTTAAGTATTCAAATAACATCAAGAATTATATGAACAGCGGACAGTTGCACATTTATAAAGATTACCTTGAGCAAGACGGGTTTGACATAAAAAAAATAGCGTATTTATTTGTTCCAAAAACAAGTATTAAGCAAAAGAAAGATGAAGATTTACACACGTTTAGAAAACGTTTAGTACAAACAGTGGAGGAATCGCAAGTTGAATTTGTTCCAATTGAATTTGATGAATTGAAAACGGTGTATTTCTTAAATAGCATCAAAAAGATTGAAAAAGCCAACAGCTTTTCAAAGAGAAATACAAGTGGAAATTGCTTTGCTTGTAACCCACGTTTCAGACCTAACTATTTAGAAGCCATAGTAAATAAAAAGGGAGAGATTGAAATGGTATTACCTAAAAATGAACGTCGTGAAAGAAAAATTGATACAAAGCCAGACTTTTGGTTATATGCAGATAGTTACACTGGAAAGAGTACTTTCGTAGATCAAGTGGAAAACGTTCTTTTCTTAAATACGGATGGTAACACGGATAATACGACAGCACCTGTTATCCCAATTGTAGATGAAGTAACGAAAAAAGGACGTGTGACAAGTCGTAAATTAGCTTGGGATTTATTCCTGGATGTAGTTGCTGAATTAGAAGCGGCTGAAAATGATTATGAAGCTGTAGCAATTGACCTGGTTGAAGACCTTTATGAACATTGCCGCGTATATGTATTTGATAAAAACAGTTGGGAGCATGAGTCAGATGGTTCATACGGCAAAGGTTGGTCATTAGTAACAACTGAGTTTAATAACGCTATGAAGCGATTGAAGGCGTTAGGTTACCAAATTATTTATATCAGTAAGGAAAAAGTTGAGGAATACACCCTTAAAGGTGGAGCGAAGCGTACAACATTCAAACCAAATATCAATGACAAAGTAGCAAATTTCCTTTCGGGAACAGTTGATTTAACATTACGTGCTTATGTCGATTCGGATGATAAACGATTTTTACAACTTACGAAAAAACAAAATGTATTCGGTGGTGGTCGTTATGATTTCCAAGTAGATACAATTCCACTTGATATGGAAGCATTCATTGAAGAGCTTACGGCTGCACAAGAAGGAAAGGCGAAAGAGAAAAAGCCAAAACGCACAGGTCGTAAGCAAAAGGAAGAAACGTCTGAAGAAAATGTGGCCACAAAAATTATGTATTTCCAACATGAAGGTTCTGATGATTTCATTGTAGTTAAAAAGGGTGAGTCATTAGATTTCTTAGAAACAGATATTTTTGATGAACGTACGAAAAAAGAATATGAACAATGGCTTGCTGAAAAAGAAGAAGATGGACCTGAAGAAAAGGTAGAAGAAAAGCCGAAACGTAGTCGTCGTATTCGTAAGGAGGAACTAGATACACATGTAGAGGACGAAAAGCCAAAGCGTGAACGTCGTCAACGTAAAGCGGTTGAAGATGATACGCCACCAGGTGAAGCTGATGGACCAACTGAAGAAGAAGCACCTAAACGTACGCGTAGATCAAGGTCAAATAAATAATTATAAAAAGGGAGAGATAAATTATGGCAGTAAAGGAACTGAATACAAAAGAACAGCATTATGCTGATACTCGTGAAGAAGCGGAAGGAATTGTGACAGAAGCAAAGGATAATGCATATCTAACATCATTCAAAATTAGTGAAAAACACAATAAATATGGTACTTACTTCTTAGTTGATCTAGCTTTCAGCTATAACACGCCACGTGAAATTATGGAAGATGCAGAAGCATCTCCAAAAGGTGATGAAGAATCTGGTGAAAAACATGAAGGTGTGGAATATAGTGTGAATCCAGATGGTACAGTTTCAGTTAATGACGATGAAGAAGGAGAAGATGAATAATGGCAGAGGAAAAATTTAACTGGTCTAAATTTGATAAAAAAGTAGATTTAGAAGCGTTAGCAGCAGATGTACAAGAAGTAGAAGAAAACGGTGGTGGCGGAGACTTTGAAAAGGTTCCGGATGGTCAATATGAAGTAGCGGTTGAAAAAATGGAACTCACTGAATCTAAGAAAGGTGACCCAATGCTTATGATTTGGTTCAACATCGTTGATGGTGAATTCGAGGGTCAAAAGATTTTCTATTACAAAGTAATGCAACCTCAAAATGATAATGCGTGGGGTTATCAAGTTCATCAAAATAACGAAATGTTACGTAAGCTTTGGGATTGCAAAGAAGAAGACGTTAAATTTACTAGCTTTGGAGAGTATGCAGATTTAATACTTGATATTCATGAAGACATCGACGATAAATTTGAATATTTACTTGAAAAAGAAACGGACAAAAAAGGTTACGATCAATTTAAAATTTTAGAAGTGTTTGAAGTTGAATAAATGAATAAGGGGAGCCGATGAGCTCCCTTTTATTTTGAAGATATTGAATGAATATAGGTTTTTAATTATTGAACAAACAGATGATTCAATATGTCAGTATGAATGCCTTCCTGGCACATTCTTGTTGAATCATGTGCAGTGGATGGATCAGGATTTACATTGGTTAAGTTTTGGATTGTTCCACCACCCATTGTTAAAATTGCATCAAACTCTAGTAAACCTGAACAATCTTTATGTTCGGTATCATATTCGCAACCCACACCATGAAATATCTTTCTTCTATATTTCGCTTGGTAAGGTAATTTAATATGACATGATATCTTTAGATTCCAAGGGTCGTTTTCATTTTCAACGTGTACAGTGATTTCTGAAGTACTTGTCTGTCCTTCAGCCCATCTTTCGTTACCATGGCAATAAGGAATTCCTAAGCGATTACGACGAGTTACATCATCTTCATGATCTGCAAAAGGTTTGTTATTCAGTTTGTTAGATAAATTCACAATTATTTGTTGAGTATCCATTGATTAAAACCACCTTTTCATAATTTTGTTCAATACTATGATGTCAGTCTATAAAGGCTTTATTCAATTTCGTTATTGATAAAATTAAAAGTAATAATAATGAAAATTATTTATAGTTAGTTAAATGAACAGGAAGTGACAGCATGCTTTTCTATGACTTTGAAGTGTTCACGAATGATTGGTTAGTAGTCATTACAAATACAGACGATCAATCAGAAGAAATTTTCGTGAATGATGAACAAGCTTTGATTGATTTTTATAATCAACATAAAAATGATATTTGTTTTGGATATAACTCACATATATCCAAAACAAAAGCGCAATTAAGTGCCTTTATTCTAGATGCTAAGCAACCCACTGTTCCAAGGGATGATGAATTTGACTTTACATTTCCAGCAACGTTGAAAATCAATAAATACACCGAAGTCCTGGATTTTTATAAAGAAAATAAAGATTACAATAAGGTTTTAGAACTCAATATTGCAGGTGTACCGCACCTTTTCGCATGGGGTGGTTTGCACGGTGCAAGAAGTAATTACGCTGGTACTGGTCACTTTCTGAATATAGACGTAGAAAGTTATTATCCTGCATTGATGATTGAGTATGGCTATTTATCTAGAAACGTAAAGAATCCTGGTAAATTTCGTGGCATTCGTGACACCAGGATTAAATATAAAGCTGTTAAAGATAAACGACAAGCACCCTTGAAGATTGTAATTAATGGGACATATGGAGCGATGAAGGATAAGTACAATGGACTTTATGATCCACTTATGGCCAACAATGTTTGTATTGGTGGAATGACATTACTTCTGGATTTAATTGAAAAATTAGAGCCACATTGCGAGGTTATCCAATCAAATACGGATGGTGTCTTAGTTAAGCTGCAGCATTATAATGATTACGATTTGATTGATGATATTTGTTACGCATGGGAACAACGTACAAAAATGAAATTAGAGTTTGAAGAGTTTGTAAAAGTTATTCAGAAGGATGTTAATAATTATATTTTGGTAGATGCGGAAGGGAAATATAAATCTAAGGGTGCTTATGTAAAAAAACTGAATCCACTTGATTATGATTTACCAATTGTAAATGAAGCGGTTGTTAATTATTTCGTAAAAGGCATTGATCCAGAGGAAACAATCTTTCATTGTACGGAACTAGTGAAGTTTCAAAAGATTGTAAAGATAAGTAGCAAATATGATTATGCAAGGTACGGCACAAGAAGGATGAATGGAAAGGTATTTCGTGTATTTGCAAGTGTGGATTTAAATGATAAACAATTATGCAAAGTAAAAGATGGAGTAGCTGAAAAGATTGCTTATGTACCTGAACGATGTTTCATCGTAAATGATGATATTAATAGTATGAAAATACCAGGTAAATTAGATTACTGGTGGTATTGGGAATTAACAAACAAGAGAATCAATGATTTTTTAGGGGAGGGTAAATAATATGGAAAAGTGGTCTGAAGAAAGAATTGCAGCTTATAAAGATTATGTTAGGAATTATGAAAAAGATATGTTGGATTATGAAAACAGAATAACCGAGCATCAAAAGGGTTTGAGAAGTATGATCGAGGCGGTTTGTAGTGTGAGAGAAAAGAGACGTGAAACATTAACAGAATTATATAAGCAAGGTTGGCTATTAGATGATGATAAATGGGTGGAAGTGAACAAAAAATAAAAGAGTAGCTAACTAAAGTTAGCCACTAAGCCCTCGGGTATGAAGGAAAATCAGAAACTGTATCTACATTATTAACAAAATATTGAGCTTTAAACAGTTTTTAGAAAAAATGACCTCATATAATGGGTTAAATTCGTTTTTTAAATCTTTTTTAATACCGTAGGTATCTGACAATTTAAAGTTTATTAAAATAAATTATAAGGGCGTTTTATGAAAGTTGGTGATTTCTTTGTATAAAGGGTACCTGAAGGGCAACGGAAAACATGCAGCTAGTAAATTTAAGGATGGCACGAAGTTATTATCGTATCATACAGCAAGAAAACATGACTCCTTCGTAGGTATTTTAGATGACGATTACATTATGGTTGATATTGATGATATAGATGAAGCTGAAATGCTTCTAGACATCATAGAAGATAAAAATATTCGATGCTCCGTATTAGAAACAACAAATGGTATGCATTTTTATTTCAAAGGCTATGACATTACAGCAAATAAAATAAAGTGGTTTTCCAATATCGGGCTACTTTGTGATTATAAATTAGGAATAAAAAACACTGCCGATCCACTTAAAATAAATGGTGAAACTCGTAGATGGTTATGAAAATCAAATGAATATGATCCATTACCAAGTTGGTTATATCCGTACAACAAGAAAAATCCGAACCTCACCAAAATGACTGAAGGTGATGGGCGAAATGATAAATTGTTTACTTATATATTAAAATTGCAATCTCAAGGAATGGCTAAAAACGATATTAAAGAGACCATTTCCATTATTAATAATTATATTTTGGAAGAGCCTGTTGAACAAAATGAATTAAATATAATTTTACGTGATGAAGCATTCATGAAGGAGTCCTTTTACATAAAGAGCGCCTTCCAACATGAAAAATTCGGGGATTTTCTAATAAATGAACATCATATCTGTAAGAGCACAAATATCCTACACATCTATAAAGACGGTGTATATTCGGACAAGCAAGAAGATATTGAAGAAGCCATGATTAAACATATTCCAGCTTTAAAAAGGATGCAACGTCAAGAAACACTGGCTTATTTACAGTTAAAAGCAAAGCATAAAAATTTTGCTTCTACCAAATATGTTGTTGTGAAGAACGGTGTATTTAATTTAGAAACGTGGCAATTAGAAGACTTTACACCTGAAATTATTACACGTAATAAAATTCCAGTCGCTTATATTCCAGATGCTTACTATAAAGTTACGGATAAAACATTAAATAAAATTGCGGTAAATGATAAAACAATTCGCTCTATTTTAGAAGAGATTCTTGGTTATATTTTATTCCGTCGGAATGAATTTGCGGCTACGTTCATCTTAACTGGGAATGGTTCGAATGGAAAATCATCATATTTAAAGATCATTCGTCAGTTAGTAGGAGAAGAAAATACATCTTCATTAGATTTAAATGAATTAGATCAGCGATTTAAAACGGCTGAGTTATTCGGGAAGTTAGCAAACATTGGCGATGACATCAGTAAAGGGTACATTAAAGAATCATCGGTATTTAAAAAACTATCTACTGGCGAAACATTAAACGTGGAAAGAAAGGGAAAGGATCCATTTGATTTTACGAACTATGCAAAATTAATTTTTAGTGCAAATGAAATGCCACGTATTAATGATTTTACTGATGGATTAGGGCGAAGACTTCAAATTGTACCATTTAAAGCAAAGTTCACACCTGAGGATGAAGATTATGATCCATTTATTACAGATAAATTGTTATCGGATGAATCGATGCAATATGTATTGCTACTTGCGTTAAAAAGCTTGAAACGTTTGCTTGATGAAAAGAAATTCACGAAATCGAAAGCAGTTGAAGAAGAACTTGTGAAATACCAGGAAGAAAATAATCCAATTATTAGTTTCGTAAACAATGAAAATATTGAGCTAGAACGGTCGGTTGTAGGAGATGTGTATCTTCAGTATAAAGTGTATTGTGCGGAAAATGGCTTTCAGTCCGTTAGTAATATTAATTTTAGTAAGCAAATTTCTCAGTTATTTGGCTATAAATCACATGTTCAAAAGGTTGACGGTAAGAATAAGCGCATTTTCATCAATAATGAATAGAATTTTTTCGCGCTTCCAAAAGACATGGTCAAAGGGTCGTGACCGTTTTTTGGGTCAAAGCGTTTTTTAAACTCAGTTATATCAATAGGTTTAAAAATATGTTTGACCATTTTTGGTCACAAAAATCTTCAAAAATCACAGATTCTCATGTGTTTGTAATCAAAATAACAGATAAATGCGTTACCAGTAACAGATATCTGTTACCTCATAAATGCAGTCATATCAAGGGTTTCATCTAAGGTAACAGATAAATTCACTTTCTTTATAAAATATATATAAAGAGAAAAGATGAAAAAATATACTATATAAAGAAATTTAGGGGGTAAATGCGTTACTTTTTGACTGTGAAAGTACGATGAACGCAGTCGTATCAAGGGTTTGAAGGCGGTAACAGATGGTAACGCATTTTACTAAAAAAGGCAGGTGAATCATCATTTGTTTAACTGGTTAAAGGTATATCAAGAATTAGAAGGGGAAATTGAGTATATTGAATTTAACCTACAGCGTAGTCAAAGGGAATTAAAACGCTGGCGGGGTGGTGATTTATCGAAGTATAAATTAGCGCCTGACTCAGATGGTACCAAAGTAGAAGATCATATTGAACGGATTGAATATGAACTTGCTCATAAGATGAATGATTTACATGATTTGAAGAAGTTAATTTGTACCTTTAAAGGTTTAGAGCATAAGATTATGTACGGTAAGTATGTTGAAGGGAAAACATTAGAGTGTCTTGCAATTGAATTTGATTATAGTCGAAGCTACATTTATCAAAAGCATGCTGAGATTATGAGGAGAATTAAGTTTGCTGAAAAACTTACACTTTTTTAACAGTAAGTTACACCGATATTATCCATTGAAAAAATGGCTTATAGTAATAGCATAGACATTTGACGAAAGGGCAACGGATGCGTGGTTGCTCTTTTTTTAAATCACATAAACCATAACCATGTAAGGATTAGAAAAATAAAAAGAATAAGTAAAAATTGTGCAATTTTCATTCCGGACTCCTTTGAGAAATAGTATGCGTTAGGTTTTAAATGATATTCATTATATGAAATATCACATACTGTAATGGGTTATATAAAGGGAAATGTTTTATTTTGTCGAAGTTAGGGTGAGAGAAAGGTGGTGGTCGTTATGAATAAACTTATAGTTCATATGAATGGTGGAGAACAATATCCAGTTTCAATGAGTTTAGAACAATTTGAAGGGGTAATCAAAACAGATGAAGGAAAGTTAAAGAACGAATTAGTTCATATTGAAAGATTTATAATTAATCCGTCTCATATTTCTTCAATATCATTACCTTATACAGGGGCACGTTAAGTGTACAAGTATTCTTTATTGATAAAGCACTCAATTAAAAAGAGTGCTTTTTATCATGTAATAAAACATTTTTTACACCTAAAAAGGAAAGGTGATACATATGATGTATACATCCGTTTTAAAGCGTGATTTGAGCTATTCTGATGCTTTAAATACATAGTCAAATGCAAGCAGCAGAACAAGCAGCTGCAAGAGGGATGGGAGGCTCGGGTTTATCACAAGATGCGATGAATAAAATCGCGATTGCAGGTTTATCACAAAGAGGAAATTTAGAAGCAGAGCGTACACAAAAAGTTGCTTCTTTAGCTCGCCAACTAATGGAACGTGACCAAGACCTTGGTTTCCGTGAACGCCAACAGGCGTTTCAGGAATGGAGTGGAGAACAAGGAATGAAGATGGATCAAGACCGCTTTGCCTATCAACAGAAAAATGATTTGCGAAACCATAATTTTGATAAAGAGCGCTTCGATTATCAACAGAAAAATGACACGTTAAATCGTGATTTAGAGCGTGATAAGTTTGATTATACGAAAGACAAAGATTGGAGAGATTATCAATTCGATAATAAACGATTTGACCATCAAGTGAAAAATGATAATCGAAACTATGGTTTAGAACGAGACCGGTTTGATCATACGGTTCGAAATGATGATAGAAACTATGATCTGGATATAAATCGTTTCAACCACACCGTGAAAAATGATGATCGAAATTATGATTTAGACCAACAGCGTTTTAATTATACGATTTTTAATGATGGTAGAAACTATAGTCTTGATAAAAATAGATTTAACTATCAAATGAAAAATGATGATCGGAATTATAATTTAGACCTGAATCGTTTTAATTATGGAAAGGAGAAAGACTTACGTGATTATAATCTTGATGTGAGCCGATTTAATCATTCCGTAAATAATGATAATCGGAATTACAATCTCGATTTGAGTCGTTTTAATTATGGGAAACAAAAAGATACACGTGATTATAACTATCAAGTAAATCGGGACAGTGTATCGGATGATGTCATTCAGCAGGAAAAACATCAAAGGGAATTAACCAATCAAGCTGTGGAAGAACAAGCATTACAAAATACGCGTATCAAAAACGAACCGGAATCTTTACCGATTCAATCTGAATTAGAAAGCAATATTTTTTTTAAAGAATATAACGATGCAGTAAATGAGCAATATAAATATTTGAAAAATTCATCTGGAAAAGGTGTAGAACCAGGTGGGATTATTCGGGATGAATTAGGAGATATTGTTAATCGGTATGGACGTATTTCAAATAATCCATCTTGGTATCAAGAATTTTATAAAGCAAATGGAAGGAAACCAAATAACACGGAACTTCGTGAATTGGCAGAAAGTCATGTTCGCAATGGATATCAAGAAAACGGGGTTGATATTCCTTCTTGGAGTCCATCGTCTGTTAAAAAGATTGACGAGCAAATTGAACAGGCAACGGCATTAATTAAACAAAATCCTTCCGACCAAGAAGCGTTACAACCAGTAATTGATGCACTCGAGCAGGAACGAGAAATCGGATTACAAAAGTTTTATACAGAACTAAATGGTAAGAAAGCTTCTTCAAATGGAGAACTTTCTGATGACGTACAAGCGATGCGCCATGCACCACCGGTCATTCAATCCGCTATGGCGCCAGATGGGCGGACCATTACGCAGAAAAAGTTAATGGATAGTTTCCGTGATAATGTGGATATCACACTTCGTACGGGACGCATGGGAGTGGGAGACGATGCGGTTTCGGGTATTTATAAAAATGGTCCCGAAGTCATTCGTACACGTGATTATGGGGACTTAGAAACGTTAGCGCATGAAACAGGTCATCATTTGGATAAGAAATTTGGATTGAATGATCCAAAATTTGTTGACGAATTAATGAAACTTGGTTCCCATACATCCGGTCAAAATTATACACCTGAACAAATTCGTCAAGAAGGTATGGCGGAATTTATGCGTCGTTATTTACTCAACCCAGCCATGGCAGAACAAGAGGCACCTGCATTTATGAAGCATTTTCAAAATACCATTCCAGAAGATGTACAAAAGGGATTGAAAAAAGTACAAGAAGATGCGCAAATTTGGGCGAATCAAGGGGATGAAGCGCGTTTCCGCGGAAAAATTAATGTAAATGAAAAACCTAAGGGTCTTGAGCGTGTGAAGCAAGTGCTGCAAAAACTACCAAATTCGAAAGAAGAGTTATATACAGATGTAATAGATAGATTGTATCCAATTTCTAAAGCAGAGAAAGAGATACTTGGTGGAGAATTGGCGGATGCTTCTGTTTCTCCTTATAAAAAAGCAAGGCTTGCAGCGGGAACGCCTAAAAAGGCGCAAATGAAGGTAGAAGAGTTCCGTAATATCTTTGGAGATTCAAAGGTTGATATGGCAGATATACGGGATTATGTGACTGCCATTCATGCACAGGATTTGGAGAAACAAGGTATTAAAACAGGATTCACCCCTGAAGAGATTGAAAAAACGATTACGAAATTTGATAAGCCTGAAGTACAAGAAGCACATCAAAAAATTAAAGCCTACAATGATTCTTTGTTGGATATGTTGGTTGAAGGAAATATGTTATCTAAAGATGCTGTTGCTGCCATGCGTGAAAAGCATCCAAACTATATGCCATTTAACCGTTATTTTGATGAAGAGGGTGTGGGTGAAGGGGTCGGTGGAGGAAAGGGCTTTGTAGATTTAACCAATCCTGTTAAGCGTATAGAGGGTTCGAGTCGAAATGTCATTGATCCATTTGAAAGCATTGTGAAAAATACCTTTAAGTCTATGCAAGCAATAGAACGGAATAAAGTGGGACTAGCTCTAGCAGATTTAGCGGAAAACGAAGGGGCAGGGAAATGGATTGAAAAGCTTGCTGGTGATGGAAAAGAATCGGTAGCGAAAGAGAACATTGTAACTGTTTTTCGAAACGGGGAAAAACAACAATATCAATTAGCGCCTGAATTATATCGTGCTGTAAAAGCAATGGATAAGGAAGTTACAAATAAATTTGTATTGGCCGCGGGGAAACCAAGTGATTGGTTACGAGCAGGCGCAACGTTAACGCCTGAATTCGCATTACGGAATCCAATACGTGACCAGTTTGCATCTTATGTGGTAAGTGATACAGGTTATAATCCTTTCGATTTTGTAAAGGGACTAAAAGAGGTTGGAAAGAAAAAGTTCGGGAAAGGTTCAAAACTATATGATGATTGGGTAAATCAGGGCGGTGCATATGGTGGATATTTATCTGCCGATCGTGACTTGTTGAAAGAACAGTTATCAGGATTAGAAAAACAAGAATCTGGACTTCCAAAAGCGATAAAGGCTATTACAGCTCCTGTCAATCCTAAAAATTGGCTGAAAGTATTACAAAATATCTCTGAAGTATCGGAAGAAGCAACAAAAGTCGGGGCTTATAATAAAGGATTGAAAAAAGGGTTAACGCCAAAAGAATCAGCTTATCAGGCGCGTGATTTAATGGATTTTAACCGTATGGGGAATTCCATGCAATCTGCGAATCGAATTTTTACGTTCTTAAATGCAAACGTACAAGGAAAAGACAAATTAATTCGTGCCATGAAGGAACATCCAGTTCGAACAAGTGCCCGTATTGCAGGTTCAACCCTACCACCAAGTGCACTAGCCATCGCAAGTTATGCAAGTGCAAATGATAAACAAAAAGAAATGATGGATAATATGCCGCAACAAGAGAAGGACACGTATTGGTCATATGCTATTCCTGGTACTGATAAAGTGGGACGGATTCCCAAGCCTTTCGATATCTCATTACTAGCTAATACAGTAGAAAGAGCAAATAAATATAGAGGGGGAGATCAGTATGCGTTTGATGGATTTGATAAGACTGTAAATGATGCGGTGAAAGTCCCTTGGATACCGACTACGTTACAACCAATTGTCGAGAATATGGCAAACTATAGCTTTTTTAGAGATGGTCCAATTGTTCCAAAGCGTGATGAGAAAAATTCACCGAAAGAGCAATACGGTCCGAATACGAGCCTAACAGCTCGTGAAATGGCAAGTGCATTAGATAAGATAGGAATTGAAGCTTCTCCATACAAAATTGATAATCTATACAAAGGGTACACGGCTGGGTTAGGTCAGTTTCCATTGAAAGGATTAGATCGCGCTATTTCTTTAATATCTAATAAAGATGCGCCTACGCCAATTGCACAGGAATGGAATGAATCGACACCAGGTGCGAAAGCGTTCTTTGTAAATGGACAAGGTGGTGGGCAAATCATGGAAGATTACTATAACATCATGGATGAACAACAAGCGATTCAAGCGGATAGTAAAAAGAATGAAGAAGATGCATCAAATGTCGAAAAAATGAAAGCATTTAATAGAATTGATAGAGAGATGGCTAAGTTACGTAAAGAATATTATGTTGTAAAATCGGATACAGAAATGGATTCAGAAGCAAAAAGAAGTGAATTAGATCGTTTGGATGAAGAAATGCGTACACTTGCACGAGAGGGAATTACAATTTTTAGACCAGATTATAAATAAAGAGCTCCTAACAAGGGCTCTTTTTTCTATTGCCATGATGAGGGGATGATACCAATGGAAGAACAAATCTTCAATTCCATGATTCAACAGGGAGCATTCGCAGCATTATTCGTGTGGATGCTTTTTACGACGCAAAAAAAGAATGAACAACGTGAAGCACAGTACCAGAAAGTCATTGAAAAGAATCAGGACGTTATCACAAAACAAGCAGAAGCTTTTGGGGATTTATCAAAAGATGTTTCTGAAATTAAACAAAAAATCTTAGGAAGCGGAGATGTTCAATAATGGAAATTAGAAAAAAATTAGTTGACCCAAGTAAATATGGTACAAAGTGTCCCTATACAATGAATCCAGAGTTTATTACAGTCCACAATACGTATAATGATGCGCCAGCTGAGAATGAAATTGCATATATGATGCGAAATAATAATGAGGTGTCATTCCACATCGCAGTAGATGATAAGGAAGCGGTACAAGGAATTCCTTTAGAGCGTAACGCTTGGCATTGCGGTGATGGTGGAGGTAACGGAAATCGTAAATCTATCGGGGTGGAAATTTGCTACTCTTTAAGTGGGGGAGGTAGATATTATAATGCGGCAATTGTTGTAGCGCAATTAATGAGGCAATATAACATTCCAATAAGTAAAGTTCGAACACATCAATCCTGGAGCGGAAAATATTGTCCACATCGTATGTTGGATGAAGGAAGATGGAATTCTTTTATAGAAAGGGTGCAAAACGCATATAACGGTAGCGAGAATACAGCACCATCCACACAACCGTCTAACAATGGTATAGGTGTTGTTACCATAACAGCAGATGTATTACGCGTTCGTACGGGTCCAGGAACAAATTATGATATTGCGAAAAAGGTGTACCGAGGAGAACGTTATCAATCTTGGGGTATTCAAAACGGCTGGTACAACGTTGGAGGGGATCAATGGGTTTCTGGGGAATATGTGAGATTTGATGAGTAGATTGTGAGCTTTTTACTGCATGTGAAAATAATCATTTTTATAGAGCCATCTCTGCTTATTTTATCCATGCGAGAATATTAGGTGACATCACGATGATGGCAGCAAATAAGAAGGTGTAAAGAATATATAGTTGAAAAACATTGGATGCATACTATATAAACAAAAAGAGAAGTCATATTCCAGACTTCTCTTTTTCAACGTACAGGGATTATAGAAATGGTGTATCAATGAATAAAATCTGATAACCTGTATTTTATTCTGTTTGCACTAGAATTATTTTTTATAAAAAAATTACTGACTTGCAGCTCCAGGCGTAACTGCTAGGTATGTGGTAGAATCAGCATATGAAAATGCAGTTTGAGCAAGAGCAGCATACGGTATTTTCGTACCTTTAGCATCAATCCGCGTAAAATTGTCCTTGTTCTCGTCTAAGAACGCCTGCAACTTCTTACCAGGTTTAACTGTAAAGGTAGAATGTAATTGATATAAGGCTAGCGCATAGTAATCATATTTATAAGTAGTATTGGTAATGGCAGGTAAGGTCCTCTCTATTGTTGTTGTTTCCTCAGTAGTGGCTACCCATTTATGATTAAAGCTGGTCGATACTTGTGTAGACACTTCCATTGAGAATTCCGCACTAGCTATGCCTGGGACGCCCCCGCTCGCTTTTGCACCCATTTTTGCTCCTACTGTTAATCCGGCATTAATTGCATCTTCTTTAGAAAATCCAGACTTTACAGCCTTACTAAACTTCCATGTAGATGTTCTAGGTTGTACCGTATCTGTTGTTGGTACTAGTTGATATGAAGTGTCTCGTTTAACTGTGGTATCCTCAAAGAACCCTTTTAAGGTTTCTTGATCAAATGTTTCAGTCTTTGGAGTTCTAATTAAAGTTTTTGGATCATAATTCCCAACTTCAATAAATCCATCGGTATTTTTTTCTAGGTATACATTTTGGTCCCAACTAAGCGTGCGAACTCCATTGATTACTCCTCGAGGAATCGGCAGGCTAGAAAAATATAAAGTGGAACCTATACTTCCAGTTTCACTGTGAACAGATCCTTCTTTAGGAATAGGATCATATGGATTAGATCCAAGTTGAGGGAATGCTGTATCCTCCTCCGTTGATGAAGATTTCTGGATTTTCCCCCCCATTGTATATACAGGTGTTTGAATACCATCTTTAAATAAATATCCTTGAATTACCCGTCCTTTTGGAGCGACACTATTTCCCTGGGCGCTTGATTGTGACGGCGCTGTATTTTCCTCAGCAAATGCAGAAGTTGAACCTCCTAATGTGCTTACTCCTAACGTCATAGTTGTAACTGTTGCAAGAAGCGCTTGTTTGTATTTACGCTTTGCATCTTTTCGATCTTGGTACTTCATACGTAAATCTTCCTTTCCGGTTGTATTATTTGGTCAACATTTGCATCACATCAAGTAAAGAAGTGATGTGCTTAATTATAGGAAGATACTTTATGTTACATATAACAAAAACTGATTTTGGCTAACGTGATAGTTTTAATTTCATTTTAGGGCGTAATATGTTTTGGGAGAATTATAATTGTGAAAATTAAGGGGGAAAAGACTAATTAATTAAGAGTTTTTACGCTTTTATTGCAGAAGTTGGGCGTGTTTGCTTTGTAAATTAGTTGAAAAGCTATATGATATAATCAAATTCAATACCATATAAAATTAAGACTCAAAGTAATATTTATGCCGCCAAAATGAGAATGAATATATTGGATATTAAGTTGTTGACGTGCTTTAGTATTAAATTTATCCCTCAATAAATTGCATAAAACTACTTTTAAAATTCCTAGTGCCGTTGTGAATGTTACGCTGTACCATAATATATATGTCTCTAAAGCTATCGCTGTAGTTAGAGACTATCTTTTTAAACGTTCGTGTAAAGTAGCCAATCGGATTGGTCATCAATTTTCCGTTATCCCCGTAATTAAGTGTTGGAGGTCTTTTTACTGATATTTACAGGATTATGGAACAATTCGTTACTAACGTTTGAATCAAACGTAGGGGTCAAATTTGTACGAATAAGATATGGGGACACGTTAGTGAATAAAGTCTTTATCAACTTGATAAGATAGGCTGTTGTGTTTTTTATACGGATTTATTTGTATTAAGAATAAGCAGCCTTTTCTTTAACTAAACCCTGTTTTGAAAAATTAAAGCCATTAAATAAATTAGAACTTAGTTTTGACACTTCATGCTTACAGCCACAAGGTAGTAGAGGTTTTTTCTTATTCAATTTCTTGTTCAAATATTTATTCAATAGAATAGCTTGAGAGGGAAAATAGATTGTTGATTTAGACTGAAATCAGGCTGAAAACTGGGTAACCATTAAATTTATTGATTCTTATAAAAGGATATAAAGATACAAATGAAATCACAGCATGACAAAAAATCCTTGTCAGTGTTATTTTTTTGAACAAGGCTGTAGCGAGTGTATGTGATTTTGAGACGTATAAATTAAGAGTTAGAATCTAGCATCTCTTTGAACTTTGTAAAGTTAATGTTTATGCGAGACTCTTTCTTTTTTTGCTACTTCTCCATGTGTATTTTTCTATATGCATGGAGTTTGTTTGTATGCCTTGTTATAAAATACGCGGGTGTACTGATGTCCGCTTGTATATGTCTAAATTCACGTACGCATTCTTCAAATGTCTGTGTAATTTCCCAATCTACATCTGGTGGCATATGTAAAGCAATTGTATATGCATCTTTTTCCGTGATGCTTGTATCTTGTGTGAGTATATACATATACATTCTCTTTTGCGCTTCACTCATATGCTCGTCCATCTCTTGGAAACGTAATTTTAATTTTTCACCGTCGAAAGGGTTTGCTTTTTGTACTTCATTGTCTTGCCTATCCATGTCATCTTCTCTTGTAATAGGTTCGGGAGGAGTAAATAAATTGAATCCATGGCAAGTAGAAGGAGGGCCGTCCTCTTCTTGATTCGTTTCTTTATCTGTGTTTCGATTGATTTTGTTAGATAGAGATTCGGTAAAAGTAGCAAATATATTGACTGTGTACGCCCATCTATGTTTGAAATACTCAATAATTTTTAAGTAATTATTATGTAGGCTTAGAATATAGACAGATGGTGCAAGTTTCCCATGCCGTCTTGTTTTGATCTGGTGGCAAATCTCTAAATCTTCTAACCATTGAAGCGTTTCATTGATGAGAGGAAGGGAAATCCCTGATTTTTCACTTAAACGTTGTTGAGCTACTTGAGAATAGCCTTCTTGTACGAGGTAGGATAATACTACCTCTAATGCTTGATAGCGACGTGGTGTTAAAAATTCTTTAGTGGTTTGACCTTCATGCTTAAAAAGAATAGGATCTATTTCGGCAATCACATGTTTAACCGCATGATTAATTGTTCCAGTGGATACGTGAGTGAGTTGAGGACTGAGCTCTCGTTTTGCTGTGCTGAGCAAGAAATTAGTGAGTAACATGAAGATCACCTCCTAATCTCTTTCCACTCATATAAGAGAAATGAGGAACTTTATAGGAAGATAGGTTTGGTGAATGGTACACACAAAAAATAAATGTAATCTTCTTTTTCATAACGGTTTGTCTCCTTTTTGGAAACAAAAAAGCAACAGTATGCCACAAAATGTAAGCAAACTGTTGCGGAGGAACCCTTATGTACGATAAAATGAGGTACATAAAGAGTTGCAGCAAGTGTTTGCCTAGTGTGATTAGGCGGATGATTAATAGAGTGTCTCACCACTCTATTAACACGCTGTGCTCTTTTGTTTTTAATTGTTCAATCCGGTAACAAATTGGTAACGGAAATGTAAAATAACACGATTATTTCACTTCTTGAAGATAATCTAAAAAGTTTATATACCAACGCTTTGTATCACTTTTAATACGTTTGATTTCATTAATATCAGAAGGTTTGATTCTGCTGCAAATTTGAAAAAAACATAACAAGATTGGTAAATGAGCGATAACGTTTAGGGAGTAGCGAGTAATTAATTAAGCTCATTGTATGTTGAAAGGGGGGATTCTTTTTGAAGATTTCATCTCCGTTTATATGTCTCCTGAATTGTTTCAATTCTTTTAACAGTACAGTGTCCGGTACTTGTCTTGTTATAATTTTTTTATGTATAAAGAAATCTGGGCAGAGCGTAGGGACGCTATTTATCATAGGAGTGAGATATGTTTCAAGGATAATCGACATAATATTCTGTCTGTTCAAGTCGCTTCGTTAAGTTATCTACCTTATTTTTTCTATAAGAGCTTTTACAGACAGGTCTGTTTTCTAATTGCTCACAAAATCCGATACTCGTTATATTGCATATGGTGCTAGATCGGCAGCAAATTAGCGCTTCGTTCACGTAGAATTATGTGGGACAGTGAATTACAGCTCTGCAGAAACGAAGTCTCAAAATGTAAAAGAGTTTAATGAAGTGAGCGTTGTATTAGAAAGTCATACTTGGTATATGCTTAGCGGTTGAAGCGTGCCCATAATTTTAAATAGCATATAATATCGTTAAAGGCAGATATAACATAAAGAAGGCTTAGCTTCTATTGGGGAGCTAAGCCTTTTACTAATTAACAGACTAATATATTATACATCTATTTTTTCAATAGTAGGCATAATAGCAATTGGTGGAATCGAAAATGTCCATGCTGCTGAAAATACATTTAATTTGTCGCCCACTAAATAATTATCACTATTAGAGATAGGAACTCTTAAAATTTTATTTTGAGAAACTAATTCCCACCAATCATTTTGATAAGAAAGAGCTTCTTCTTTGGTATCAGTATTAGCAATAATTAAATAATTGTCCTCTGTCGCAATCACGTATCCGGTGAAAGGAATTTGTACTCGCACTTGTTCTTTCTTAGCAGAAGTAGTTTTCGTAGAATTGTCGTTTACATCTGCAAAAGCAGGTGCAGAACTAAAAGTAAATCCGCATCCTAATGTTAGAGTAGTTGCTACAGTAATAAGTTTTTGTTTTGTTGTAAACATAATGAACATCCCCTTTATAATTTATTTGTTTTGTACATAACATATTCTAGGGAATAAAACCTTTAGTGTCTACGTGTTGTAGATTGATAAATACTTTCCGGAAAATTCCTTTAAATCTAATGCATATAAATATTAACTTGAACTGTACAACGAGTAAGATAATGAAAAATCAAGATAGATAAAAGTAGGAAATGTCCTACAACCATCATGCAGTAGGTTTATGAAGATTGCAATTTGATTTATCAAATTTGAAAGAGAGAAAATAAGCATGTACATATATCTTTGAAATTAGATGAAACGTATATCAACGTTAAGGGAGATTGGTGTTACCCGTATTGCACAATGGATAAAAAAGAGTACACATTGGATATTCAACTTCAAAAAAAGAGAATTATCAGACTGCTTATGATTGTATGAAAATACTTGTAAAACGTTGTGTGAACTAATGGTTCTCACAACGAACAAAGTTCCAGTGCTACTTTGCGCATGTAACAAATTAAAAGAATACGGCTTTTTCAAAAATGCCATTAAATTTGAAAAATATCCACAATGTAGTAACATGACAAATCGTATTCTTAGATGAAACAAATATGATTAGTCATAATAAATTCGAGAAATAATTATTTGAATAGTAAGAATAATTGTTTGTTGATTTTTATCGCATCACTTTCATAAAGGGGGGAAACAGAATATTGCGTTTATTGTAAAGGTTTGGTTTTAAAATGGAATAATCTCACATAAATAATTTTAAATATAAATAGGTGGATTTTTGAAAAACGTTCAAAATTGATAACCATATGCAGAATGATACGTAATACGTGTTATTTTGAGGAATATATCACCATGGAATAGTATATATATTCATACAATGATGAGAAAACACGTTTAAAAAGCGATAATCAATAACGCTTGTACTCTCTTGATACATGCGAAAAATTATAGAATACAGACATTCATAATTGTACCATGCACTGTATTTTGAAATGTCTGAATCATCTAATCGAATAGCAACATAGGGGCGCATTCGTTTTATTCTATAAAAAAGATGTTGAGATAGGAGTGTCAACATATTGTATACAATTAGAGATATAAGTGTGAAAACGGGTCTTTCTAAAGCGCCCTTACGTTATTATGAAAAAGAAGGGCTATTTCCTTTCGTGAAGAGCGATTGTCATGGGAGTCGCCTCTATAATGATGAAAATGTGGAATGGATAAAATACATCTTGGTATTACGTTCAACAGGTATGTCAATTAGCCAAATCAAGAAATATGTAGAATTATATCATCAAGGAAATCATACCATTCAGGAACGTAAACAACTCATAGCAAATCATAAAAAACATACAGAAGATGAGATGATAGGAAAATGTGGATATTTCAAAAAGATTAATTATCAATTAACTCTATATGATGTATTGGGAACGCTAGTATAGAAGAAATAGGGGCGCATTTAAAAATTCCATCTCGTACGCTTTTATTGCAGAGGTTGGACGTGTTTGCTTTGTGAAATAGTTGAAATGTTATATGGTAAAATCGAATTCAATTCCATATAAAATCAAGGTTTAAAGGAATTTTCATGCCACCAAAATGATAATGAATATATTGGATATTAAGGTGGAAATGTGCTTTAATTTTAAATTTGTCCATCAATAAATGCTATAAAATTACTTGCTAAATTACTAGTATTTTTATGAGTATTTACGTTATGCCATAACATGTACCTCTCTAAAGCCATCGAGGTAGTTATAGACCATTTTTTTCAACGTTCGTGTAAAATATCCAATTGGATTTTTCATCAAATTCCCGTTATGCTCTTATTTATGCGCTTTAGCGAAAAGGACAGAAGAAGTATTCGTAAGAAGTTTTTGGAAGGTATTTGAACCCTCTAGTAAACTACATTTCTCTGCAATGTTCTTAGCATTTTTAAAAGATTCATTAAATATTTTAAGAATAAAAGTAGTTTGTAATTCCATACGCATTAACTGCGGCACATGGCAATCGATGAAATCTAAATCATGTTGAAAAAAATGTGAAACAGTCTCTTTACAATATGGACGGAAATTTGGAAGTTCATGTGGATTATCACGCACATCATTGTGATAATATTTATGCGTTTTGGAGTAATAACACAGATGGAACAGGGCTTATATGTGAGGTGGAAATCCAAGGAGACGTACAAATCATCGAGAGTTCTGCATCTGTTTTTCTTCCATCCGGTTTCAAGCATAAATGCAAGTATCGTTCAGGTGTAGGAACATGCACGAACATTGTACTAGCTCCTAATTATAATTCAAGCTTGTTAGAATAAAATCATTTGAAATTATATACGTATTAACAGAGATTAAAAACAGCTAAGATTCAAAGTGAACTGACCCCATAAAGTTAGACAGGTCGTTTCATTAGGCAGCCTTTAGGGCATGAGTTCGATATTGTACCGGACTCATGCCTTTTAGTTTTGCCTTAATTCTTTTGTGATTATAATAATCGATATATTTTTCAAATTCTTGTTTAAAGTGTTCTATGCTTTCAAAATTTTTTAGATAAAGAAATTCAGATTTCATAATACCAAAGAAACTTTCAATAACCGCATTATCGTAACAATTCCCTTTACGAGACATACTTTGCGTAATCTTGCGTTCCTTTAGGGTGTGACGATACTTCTTCATTTGATAATGCCAGCCTTGATCAGAGTGAATAAGGAGTTCGTCTTCTTCTGTCAATTGTTGAAAAGACTTCTCCAACATCTTCGATACAAGTGAATAGGTTGGTCTTGAATCAATTGTATAAGCGATTATCTCTCCATTAAATAGATCTAACATCGGTGATAAGTAGAGCTTCTCGCCGCATAATTTAAATTCTGTTATGTCTGTAACCCATTTTTCGTTCGGCTTTTCAGCTTTAAAATTACGTTCTAAAATATTTGGCGCAATCTTACCTACTTGTCCTTTATACGAGCGATATTTTTTCATACGAACTAGACTCTTTAAACCTAACTCTTTCATAATTCGTTGAACTTTTTTATGGTTGATTTTGTGTCCTTGGTTCATTAACTCATCGCGAATACGGCGAGACCTTGGTGTTCAGCGTAAATGTTTTGAATTAAGATCTTTAGCTCTTTATCTGGCCGATTAGAATTCTGTATCCAGTAATAATATGTACTTCGTGGGAGTTCTGCTAATTTTAAAAGTGCCTGCACCGGAAATGCTTTCCTTAGTTCATAGATTACTTGCGCCTTATCTTGTTTGGTGATTTTTCCTTGTTTTGAACTAAGGCATTCAACTTTTTTAAATAAGCATTCTCCATACGCAAACGCTCCAATTCAGCTTGTAATGCTTCTATTGACTCTTCTGTTTGTGTTTGTTTCTTAATTGATTTTTGATTGTCCTTAGTCATAGATTGACGCCCCTTTTTCTTCGATTTAAGGGCGTCTACTCCTTTTTGATGTAGCTGAATACGCCATTTTCTAATAAGTCCAGGTGAAGAAATATTAAAAATGACTGCCGTTTCGTTTGGAGACGTCCCATTTTCGAACATATAATTTAGTACGTCTAATTTATACTGTGCAGAATACATTGTATAGCCTTTTTCAAAGGCCCGGATTCCATGATATTCAACTTGTTTTATCCACATGCGAACCACTTCGTGATTCGCTCCCAATGATTTCGCAATATCTTTTATACTCTCACTTCCATCTTGATAATGTATTACTGCATTCATTTTGTCTTCTGAAGTAAATTTAGTCATAAAAAAACTACACCTCCAATTGTTAGACTGTGTCTAACAATTGGGGTGCAGTTCAATGAGTCTTAGCTGTTTTTTGAATGATCCCCAAAAAAGGAATCGTTGCCGTGCTTAATGTCCATCGACTTAAGAGCAGGAATACAATGAATTTTCGTTCATATAGACTAAAAAATGGGCATACCAAATAAACCTGGGTAGGGATATTTAGGTATTGATTAAATCTACAAATATTTATTATGGATAACTGCGAAAACATAAAAATAGCCTAAAAAATCACTTTATTAATTTGAAATTATTTAATCGTTTAAAAAGGTATATCTTTATGAACGCGAACTTCGAAAACATTTATCAACTCACACAATCTAGTCAGTGTATATAATTTGGTATATGTTTAGTGTACAAACAATGTTTCAGTTTGTGCAAATGTAATAAAATTGGAAAGGAGAATACAATGAAGTATAATGCGTCTACCCTTTTTATGATTACCTTAGTGGGGATTATTGGATTTTTATTTGGTCCTACTGTAAATGCTGAAACTGAAAAACCATTTCAATCCAATGATTTTTCTACGTATGGTCTTGGTTTAAAGGATACTCAAGTGAGTAAAGATATACCAGAATATATACCTTCTACTTCTTATTTTACAAAACAGGAAGCAACCAAACAAAAACAACAGGGAATTCCGAATCCAAACATTCTTCCGAGTCAAATTGATTTACGTGAATATTTTCCGGAGGTACGAAGTCAAGGGAAATTTGCGACTTGTGTCCCATTCGCTATAACAGCTTTAAGAGAATACTATATTGCGAAAGATACAGGTGCACGAGGAGCAAACATTACATACTTATCTCCCTCTTATATTTATTATCCGAATGGACCTAAAGAAGGTATGTATTTCAATTCCGCGTTTCAAGTTTTAAAGCAACAAGGCGTGCCACCTGAAACAGAACGTTTATATGATTTGAATCCAGAAAATACAAACCAATTTAAAGAACCTCTTACCGCTGTACAACAAAAAAATGCAGTGCCCTATAAAATTAGTTCCTATCAAGTTATACGTCAAGAGAATTTGATTGCTGATATAAAACAAGCATTAGCTAATCAGGATCCTGTTTTAGTAGGGATACATGTATATTCAAATTTTGATGTAACTCCTACATCAGGAATTGTCCCACCTGTTACAGAAAAGAAATCAAGAGGAGGACATGCTCTTGTTGTTGTGGGGTATGATGAAACAAACAAATGGTTTATTGTAAGAAATAGTTGGGGAACAAAATTTGGCAAACAAGGATATGCATATATGCATTATCAGACATTATTAGAGATGTCAAATAGTGTAGCGTATGTGATTAAGCCCATTCAAAAACAATATCCACCATTTGGTGTGCAAATGGTGACTACCGATATAAGTTATTCTGGAATCAAATTCAATATTTCAGCAAAAAATGCGACTGAATACGCTTTATATAAAAACAATCAAAAAATCCAAACTTTCACGACAAATACCATTACAGATTTAAATATCACGCCAAAACAATCTTATATGTATCATGTGGTAGCAAAAAATGCAATTGGGGAAACACGTAGTTACCCTGTATCGGTTCTGACGCCACCTTTCATACAAATAGGGAAAGCCAGTTAGTATTCACATCAGCATCGTAAACAGGTATGGTTTTTTCATATAATTCTAAGCAGAACTCATATATACTAGGCGAATGAAGAGGAAGAGTTACTCTTTGTCAGTCTAAGAAAAATCCATTGTAATTAATGGATTTTTTTATTTTATCACACTTAAAAAGCCGAAAATTCATTCTATTTTTCGTTAAGAAGATATTCATCCTAAAAAGGAAGGTTATGTTTATAATTGAACGCCCCCCACTTTAATTACGATGTAGAAAAACCTTCAAAAAGGGATTATAAACTTTACATTTATCCTATTACCGTAGTATTTCTTCGAAGGGAATAAGTAATAATTTGATACGTATGCATGATTTTTGTTATGCAAGAATACTGTCAAAGGATATATGTAAAAATCATCTTTTTATCGAAAAATAATTATATTTTGAAATATTTTATCGTATCCATAAGATTTCAAAGCATCAATTTGTAAGTCTAAATTTTGATCAATTGTAGATACTCAAACATAGCCAACCTTTATTCTTTTTTCTTTTTGTTTGTTCAAAAACTTAATTCTATATATTTATCTGAGTATTGATAAGTTTACAGGGTATTTGAACATGAAAAAAGAGAAATTCTATAATTTTTTGTTCAATATTAACATGTCCAAAAACATACAATTTTTTGGATAAAAAAAGAAACTAGCCTTTTGCTGATTACTCCATTCATTTAAAAACTTTATCAATTAGAGAAACAATTAAATTTTACATATTTTAATGTTCTCTAGCATAAGGTAAAAACTAGTATTACATTTATTATTTATAAAGGAGCGATAAAATATGGCTTTAAATGCACAAGCACAATTTTTATCTATTTTAGAATTAACAAAAGGGTTATTAGAAAATAGCCCAAAACGCTTGCAACATCTAGAGGTATTCCCATTTCATCATGTCGAAGGAGATAGCTTAAGGTATGTACGAACACCTGAATTGACCCCAGCATCTATTATTGGATTCGGAGATCCAATCCCGGATAATACAACAATCCCAGACGAACCAATCACATTTCCTATGAGTGAATTAGCTACGAGTTTTTTAGTTGCATATAAAGGACAAGATATCTATTCGTATACAAATGATTTGGTTAAACTCGAAGAGCATTTAGCTACACGTCAGCTATTATATAAATTTAGTGAGCAATTGGAATCTGGAACAAATGGTTTTCTTGGATTTACACAACTTATCAAACCAAGTAATGTTGTGGATTTAAATGGGAATATTTTAAACTTGGAAGATTTAGATCGTGCTAAAGGACAAATCCGTGTGAAAGAAGGTGAATCTGGCGTTATTTTTACCAATCAATCAGGGTATGAGCAGATTAGAAAAGCTTATTATAATAGAGATCAAATTCCACCAGTAGTAGATGGGAAATCTTCTTTTGATGGCTGGAAAATTTATATTAATGATTTTCAACCTACGCACTGTATAAAAGATAAATTAACTACAAATATTTGGTTTGCATCATTAGGAATGGACGCTTTACATGGGATTATCCCAGAAAATGTAGGAAATAATATGTTTGTCACTAGAAAAACGATTCGAACGGAAGGTTCTGAAATTATTTTACACAAAACATGGCCAGTGGGACTTGCGTTAGGATCTCAAGCGGCACTGGCTAGTGTGAACAATGTAGCAATATAATAGAGTCCCTTACATGAAAGATAACTTTTTAACACTTGATTGATGAATTGAAAATTTGTAGTAGGAGTCTGAAAATGAGCAATCAAAAAACCCCGATGTTTATTTATACAAATGGGTTCAATAAATTAGATAAAGGTGAACAGCACCAAGAATCCCTGATTAAAAATAAAATGGATATACAAAAATTTCAAAACTTATCTTTATACGCTATTTTATCCAGTGATATCTTTACAGATAAGACAGTATTAACTGGAGGAAGTGTTTTGAACTTAGTTTACAATGTTCATAATAGAGTCTCTGTAGATTTAGATTTATCTTTAGAATCCCCCATATTACCTCATGAATATGTGCGACTAGAAACTGAATTGGATTATAATTTTGATAAGATTTTTTCAAAAGAAAAGTATAAAATACTAAACTCAAGATTAGAGATTAGAAGTCTAAATTTGCATAATAAATTTTCATTTGAAAATTTATTCAACCCTAAAGAAATTCTTTATAAATATACTTTTCAACTAATGGATTTACATGAATATCAAAAAATATGTAATTTCACTGGTAGTACCAAAGAACAAAGAGAGGCTCGATGCAAAGATAACATTATAACGTTACCAAATAAAAAGAATGTTTTTGAAATTGATTTTAAATGGGAAGGACCAATTATAGAAAAACAGGAATATGAAATCAATAACTATACATTGAAAGCTCCTTCTCCTTTTATTTTATTGTGTAAAAAAATGATAGGAATTCTTGCACATTCACCTCATATAGGGGATACACCGGAAAAATTCAAACGAGCAAGGGCACAAGATTTTTTTGATATCCACTCGCTTATTGCTTCTAAAATGATACACCTACAAGACTTAATACAACTTAATAATTTAAAACTACTTCAAGCGATGCTTACGGAGAAAAAAATAGAAACCTCTTCACTCAAGGATTTAAAAAAACTTCGTGAGTTTCATCAAAGTAACTTCGCTGATTCTGTACGAAATATGAGTTTAATTCCATTGAAAAGTTTTGAGTATTATTTTGATTTCATCATTCATATCATAGATTATATGTATCCTTTTTTAACTACATTAAAATCTCCACATAGCTAGCTGTCTATAATATTCTAAAATAAACTAATGTTAATTTATTATCCTTAACAAGGAACGATTTTATACAAGTCCTGTTTACCGTTGCTAATTTACAAAAAGTACACTAACGCTTATTCATAGAGAACAAGCGTTAGTGTATTTTAAAAAGGAGAATAACATGAAATATATATGGGAGAAGCCAACTGCATTAATTTTAGATACTAATATTTGGTTGAATTTTTTAAATGGAAATGAACAAGAAGTCCATATTTTTCAGAAAATGGAGGAATTAATAGCTGCGAATAAAATTATTTTATTTGCTCCAAAACAAGTCCTACTAGAATGGAATCGTCACTATACAAGTATCTTACAGCAAACACTCACAACTACAAAAGATACATTGGATCAAGCTAAATTGCTTATTAATTATTTTTATGATCCTACCGATAATTCATATCATCAATCCTTAGACAAAATCGAATCTCAAATACATTTAAACTCAGGTGTTCAGAATGTATCACTTGTTACAGATATTGAATACTTGATAAAAAATAAAGTAACGCCAATAAAATTAACAAATCCACAATTAAAGAACATGGTAATTGAATTTGGATTACAGAAAAAAAAACCCTTTGGATACAAAAACAGTATGGGAGATGCTGTGATTTTCTTTAGTATGTATGAACATTTTTCAAATAAATTTAACAATAACAATCAATGTGATTATGATCAAATATATTTTGTTACAAATGATGTACATGATTTTAGTGAGGGAATAGATGAAAAAAAACGTTCTATCCTTCATCATGATTTAAAAGAATTAGCAGATGAAATAAATTTAAATTATTCAGATGACCTCCATACAACAATTAATTTAATAAAGAACAAAAAATTCGATGTGTAATATGAGATTTAGATAATACTAAATGAAATGGAGATTTAACAAACGGAGAAACTTTGAACTACCCCCACTTTCACTCCGTTTAGAAGTGAGGAGTTTCTTGCGGTTAGAAGCCTTATCGCTTCATTCTTTAGATTAATACTTGTGTTACTATCCTATCATGGTGTGTACGACAAGAAGGGGGCAGTCCCATTTACGTAGATTTAGATTTTTAACGTCTTTGTTTTGATATCCACAACAAGAACATAATTGGCTGGAAGCAAATGTTTTCGATAGGACAATGACTTTACCTACTCCTTCACGCTCCTTGAGGAAGGAGTCTTCTTGGCTAAAATGATAAAGTATATTCATTCTTTATGTGGAAATTTTTAGGTTATTTACATGAAGAATGTTTTTTTATGTCTTAAAATATGTCTAAACATACTACACTTTCCTCGAAATGGTATGATAGGGCCTATAAGTGTATTGAAATTATCGTTAATAATTTTTGCGCCTTGTGAATTAGCAAATCCAGAATAAGCATTCACTGTTTTTTGGAAGCCTGTTAGGTAGGACATCAGCTTTTGATAGTCGCTCTCATTAATTTGCGTCTGTATATTTACGACGCTCTGTTCCATCACTTGAATCATCTCCTTTATTTTTTCATTTGATTATCTGGTCATACCATATTACATAAGTGTTAAAGAAAAAAACATGAACCGTTAACGAAATCATATAAACAAGGTTAGCTTTCAGATGATGATAAATGGATGGAAGTGAATAATAACTAAAAGAGTAGTTAGTAAAAAACTAACTGCTCAGTTTGTGAGCAATAGGAGTTCTGAAATGTACCCAAAGATACCAGCTTTTATAGCATATGTAATTACTGAAGGAAGGTGTAAAAAAATAATAGAGCGCCTGTGCCAGGGCGCTCTATTACCAAGACTTATAACAAAAAAGGTAACTACAATAATATTATATGTATATTTTTAGTGTATGTGTAAATGTAAAACAAATTTTTTTCCATGACATGTTAACAAAACGAGGGATTATTCCAGAAATGGATAGGGTAGCGGTGTAAAATTGATATTTTGAGAAAAACGCCCTCATATAACAGGTTAAATTCACGTTTAAGTCGTAAGGTATGGACTTAAACAAAAATAGGCCTCTGCGGTGAGGTTCCAATAGGAACGCTGAAAAATGAACTCAAGAGTTTATGCTGTGTGTATGCTTTAAATGTTTATACAAAAAAATAACAAAGCTAATTGCTTTGTGTGTTTCAATTAAATTAAGCGGCTTTCAGTCGTGATTTAAAAGGGACAGCCTTATAAGAGCTTACCTGTATTATGGATATAATTCGAACTTTTGTGCAGGAGGGTAACACATAAAGCAATTATCTTTTTTTCCATATGTAGATGAGAAAAATCCACCCTTTTGTGATAGATGAATTGAAGAAATATAAGGGATTACGTGTATGTTTCCAGAAGCAGCGAGAACGGAGGGAGTTGGGAGCGGATACCTTATTTCCGAAGTTGCGAAAGTTGGATATTCATGAACTGAAATACAGGCAATTACAACAAGATTTTGAGCATACGTTAGATCAAGATGAGCAACGCATACTGACGCATGTAAAGGAGCAAAATGACGATTATATTTATACAGTATTAGGGATAAAGCGAGGTAAGTTTTACAGGGGAAAAAATCGGGCATTCTCAACTTTACGACGGCATTAGAAATGATAAAAAATAATAGAACTTTTTGGGCACTGAATCAGGTACTTTTTTATAGGAAAATCAAGAGTACGATATTTCTGCAGATACTGTTTTAAAAACAATGTACTGTGGGAATAGCGTATTCGTAAGCATACGAGTTGATGCAAATGAACCGCGATAAGACGTACAGACCTGTAGCTGATTTATAATAGCTCGATTCGTGTGGATTGGTCGAAACGATTAAAACTGACTAATTTACAAACATTTTGTCATACTTGCCACAATAAAAACACAAAGGAAGATGAAAAAAACAGAAAATAATGAGACCGAGAAGGACCTAACAGTATAGATGAAATTAAAGAAATATATAAATGCATTTCCCTAACTAAATGAGACTAAGCCCTGGTTCAGGACCAGGGCTTAGGGGAACAGATACAGCTTTTAAAGAAACAAGTAGGGACTTGCAAAAAACAATATAACATGGCATCTATATAAAAAATGAACGAATTTGTCTTGATAATGGACAAAAAATACACCTCCGCCTAACGTCCCTTATAAAAAATTCGTTTTATTCCATAAAAAAAGGGGCTAAAGGAGGTTGAACAGGCGAATTAGAATTTTTGTTATTTCTGGGACGTTTTGCTGTATAAATTGATACAAAATGTGCCCATGATCTTGAATCCAATTAATTCTTATTTCTTCTTCTGTAAATCTAATTGGTGCATTTTAAACATAGTAGAAGAACATAAAAAAATGTTAATAAATTCTCCGTAAACGTGATATTCCAATTCTGTTAAGAATATACGCTTTTTAATGATTTTTATCTTATCCTTTCGCTGGAGCGTTTGTTCTAAGATAGGCCGGTGAATAGATAAAAATAATTACAAAATCTTATCTATCCATCATACAAAATACGGATTTATAAAGATATCGGAGTCCTATTGATTTTTATCAACTAAATTTCGAATTTTAAATTATTTTTATTTATGCGAATGATGAATAAATAAAAATAATTTAAAACTCATTGGCAGTACAATAATCATTTATTTTTGTATACATAATTGATTGATTTTTATAAGAATATTTAAATTTATGTAGAAAATTGTGGAAATAATGTAGGTTTACACATGATTCATAATCAAATAAGGTTAGAAGTATAAAAGGTAAAAACCCTTTATATAAAAATAAGGAGGACTAATAAATGAAAGTGATTCGAAAATGTGCAAGAATTATTTTAACGGGAGTAATTGGCTTTAGTGGTCTATTGTTTTTAAATAATCATACCAGCTTTGCAGAAACGAAGTCTCAACATATAAAAAAGCACAATGAAATGAGCGTTGTACTAGATAGACATACTTGGTATATGTTAAGTGGTAGAAGTGTGGATATTATTTTTGGAGATATAAATGCAGTAGTATTAAAAGAAAATAATATTAAGTTTACTAAACCTGGGGCCTATAGGATCAAGGTAAATGGTTGTGTGTATGATGATATATTTACTTTTCAAGTTAATAAGTAGTCTTACTATATAAGTAAATTGGTACATTGTTTCTTCAAAGTGAGTGAGCAAAACAATGAAAACACGATACCGTATGAAGGGTTATTAATTAGATATCGACAAATATCACATCTTTTTGAACGTGCTCATAATTTAAAACAGCACATGGTAGCGTTAAATACGGATATAAAAAGAGTTTATGACCTATTTATGGAAAATAAGGATATGCATTATTAGAGATGTCAAATAGGGTTGCGTATGTGATAAAGCTCATCTCAAAACAATATCCGCCATTTGGTGTGCAAATGACAACTACAGATATAATTTTTTCTGGAATCAAACTCAATATTTCAGTAAAAAATACACCTGAATACACTTTGTATAAAAATAATCAAAAAACCAAAACTTTCAAGATAAATACCATTACAGATTTAAATATCATGCATGTGGTAGAGAAAAATACAATTGGGGAAATGCGTAATTACCCTTTATTTGTTCTGACTCCATCTTTCATACAAATAGGGGAATCAATTAGTATTCACATCAGCATCGTAAACACGCTTTGTGAATATTCGGGAAAAAGAGCATAGATTTAAGAGAGAGAACCTGTTATTTGTGACAGGTTCTTTATATCGGGAGAAATGTAAGTAGGTACAAAGGTATAGTTTTTACATGTAATTAAAAAGGAAGGTTATGTTAATAATTGAACTCCCCCCATTTTACATACAGCGACTTTAATTATAGTATGGGACAATCTTCAAAAAAGGATTAAAAACTTTACATTATCCTATTACCGTAGTGTTTCTTCGAAGGAATACTACGGTAATAATTTGGTACTTATATATGATTTTGGTTATACAAGAATACTGTCTTCATGTAAACCTCTAATATCCTTAAAAAAATTTCTTATTGGTAGGGATAAGCCCATTGAAATTAGTCAGCTTGTGGCTTTAGCCGTGGGAGTGTCAACTATCTATGCTTAAGGGGAATTGACGCAATAAAAGATCGCTTTCAAATGAAATTGGAATCTAAATGATATTATTAAATGTTATTTATTGAAATCAATGGATGAATTTTAAAAAAAATATTAGAATAGAGTTCAATCACTATAATCAATTTGCAGTTCGGTGAATGGCCCCCCCCATCCTCCAGCCATTATATATAATGGCTGGAGGGTTATCTGACTAGATTTTTAAAACGGAATATTGTTACGAAAAAATAAAAAATGTTAGATGCAATATTATGAACGGATACTTATTTGTCTGTTTTACAAACAAATAAGTACTTTTAAAACATTGATAGGTTGCCTATAATATAATTGCTAATTTATGTAATGAATTTGATGGAGAAATAAGAAATATTTTTATTTTTCATTCTTATTTCTCCAATCTATACAGTATCATAAAAAAACAAGGGGAGTTTGATATGGATATTATTAATGTTCTACAATCATTAAAATTTAATGATTATATTCTTTCCTTAAAAATTAAAACTGAACCGTTTAACCGCCGGAATTTATTTTTTTTAGAGTGGGATGAAAAAAATAAGGCTGTCACATTTCTTGAAAATAATAATTTCCTTTTTATTAATAGTAATGAGATAGAAAAAATAATAGTGTTCCATTAATATTAATTTTTAATGTTTTTTAGGAATCCCTCACTTTTAAACAAAATGAAAGTGGGGGAGTTCAAAAAGTACTAAACAAAAAAGGGCAACTCAAAATCCCCAAACAACTGTTGGTGTTTAAAGTATTAAAAACTACGGATAATTAAAACTGAAATTATGTATGAGATTTGTTCATTTAAAACCAAATCCATTCTCTTTTATCGCTTTCCGACCAAAGGCTACTTCCTCAAAAATACGAAGGTGTGAAACATCAATTTTAGGTAGGGGATGATTGTCGGTTGGCATAAGTCAACGTACATGATATTTATGTTTTCACCAGAAGGACTACGGGTAGAGCCCACTAAAATAATCGGTGTTCGTAGGAATCTCCCACTCCAAACCGTCTGTCAGGACGTAAAGTAATGCGTAGCTCAAATCATTTTTCTTCCATTTTAATTTTGCTTTAAAATTTTTGCAATAGAATTAATATATGGCTAAATGCAAGACTAGTCTTGGTATTGCAACGAAAAGTGTGTAAACAAATACAGGTTAAAAATATGTTACTCTCCCATTTTTGACGAATTCGTATTTCAAATGCTAAAAAATAATGCATAACATAGACCAAATGGGGCATATTAATAAAGAGGACCACTCTTTTGCTAGTTTACATGTTGAGTAACTAGCTTTTCCCCACCTATTTGAGATATTTTCTTCACTTTATCTATTCGTGATTTTCTCCATAAAAAATATTATCTGTAATACGAATACATACATATGTATTTTTCTAATGTTAGTTTTAATTTTATGCAACAAAAGGATATGTGGATTAAATATTTTTCAGTATATGCCTCATTCTTCCTTTTCCATTTACTAAATAAATTATTTTACGATTTGGCGATGGACTTATTTTTCATAATGTTCTAGTTCCACATTTAAATTCTTCATTTAATTTGTTTTTTATCATATTAACCTGTGTCTAGTTTTCAATCTAACCTTATTGATTGTACTATGTCTAAAATTAAATAAAGTTCATTTTCGATATATCAATGTTGACGAACAAATTGAGCAAACAGGTGAATATCTGAAGGGAAGTTCGTAATAAAAAACACCCTTCTCTCGATGTATGTTCATCTAATTGCCTTTGAGACTCCGCTATACCAATGCTATGTAGATTCATTCTACGGTAATTCAAAAGTTGGAGTTGCATAATAGGGATGTATCTCCATTCTATTATATTCCTTTTTTACTCTTTTGATATGTAGATTTTTTTATATATTAAAAATTGAGAACCATGAATTTCTTCAAAAAAATTGCATGGAGTAAATTTGTGTATGTTTTTAGGTATCTTTCATTCTTTCTGAAAATTTTTTATAGGGTTTAAACCTTAATGTCTATTAAGGAGGTGAAAATTGTGGAAGAGCGTAACAAACAAGTAGTAGAAAAAGCAAAAAAAGCAAAAGTGGAAGAAACTATAGAAGAAAAAAGCGAGACTACTCTTTTACAAGAAAAAGTAGATGAGTTACAAGCGAAACTAACGGAAACGGAAGGTCGCACATTACGTCTACAAGCTGATTTTGAAAATTATAAGCGCCGTGTCCAAATGGATAAACAGGTTGCTGAAAAATATAGAGCACAAAGTCTAGTTTCAGACATCTTGCCAGCTCTTGATAATTTTGAAAGAGCAATGCAAGTGGAAGCGACTGATGAGCAAACGAAATCCTTGTTACAAGGTATGGAAATGGTGCATCGTCAATTGTTAGAAGCGCTGACTAAAGAAGGTGTGGAAGTGATTGAAGCTGTTGGTAAACAGTTTGATCCTAATGAACACCAAGCTATTATGCAAGTGGAAGATAGTGAATTTGAATCAAACGCGGTTGTGGAAGAATTCCAAAAAGGTTATAAATTAAAAGACCGTGTGATTCGCCCATCAATGGTAAAAGTAAATCAATAATTTACATAAAACTAGGAGGATTCGCCATGAGTAAAATTATCGGTATTGACTTAGGTACAACAAACTCTTGTGTAGCTGTTATGGAAGGTGGAGAACCAAAGGTTATCCCAAATCCAGAAGGGAACCGTACAACACCTTCTGTTGTAGCTTTCAAAAATGAAGAACGTCAAGTTGGGGAAGTTGCAAAGCGCCAAGCAATTACAAACCCAAATACAATCATGTCTGTTAAACGTCATATGGGTACAGACTACAAAGTAGAAGTTGAAGGTAAAGATTATACACCTCAAGAAATTTCTGCAATCATTTTACAAAACTTAAAAGCTTCTGCTGAAGCATACTTAGGTGAAACAGTAACGAAAGCTGTTATTACAGTACCTGCATACTTCAACGATGCAGAGCGTCAAGCAACGAAAGATGCTGGTCGTATTGCTGGTTTAGAAGTTGAGCGTATCATTAACGAGCCAACAGCAGCAGCACTTGCTTACGGTTTAGAAAAACAAGACGAAGAACAAAAAATCTTAGTATATGACTTAGGTGGCGGTACATTTGACGTATCTATCCTTGAGTTAGCAGACGGCACATTCGAAGTTATTTCAACTGCTGGTGACAACCGTCTTGGTGGCGATGACTTTGACCAAGTTATCATCGATCACTTAGTAGCTGAGTTCAAAAAAGAAAATAACATTGATTTAAGCCAAGATAAAATGGCGCTTCAACGCTTGAAAGATGCAGCTGAAAAAGCGAAAAAAGATCTTTCTGGTGTAACACAAACTCAAATTTCATTACCATTCATTAGTGCTGGAGCTGCTGGTCCATTACACTTAGAATTAACGTTAACAAGAGCGAAATTCGAAGAGCTTTCAGCAGGTCTTGTTGAAAGAACATTAGAGCCAACTCGTCGTGCATTAAAAGACGCTGGTTTTGCTCCAAGCGAATTAGATAAAGTTATTCTTGTTGGTGGATCTACTCGTATCCCAGCTGTACAAGAAGCTATTAAACGTGAAACTGGTAAAGAGCCATATAAAGGTGTAAACCCTGATGAAGTTGTAGCATTAGGTGCTGCAGTTCAAGGTGGCGTACTTACTGGTGATGTAGAAGGCGTTCTATTATTAGACGTAACTCCACTTTCTTTAGGTATTGAAACTATGGGTGGCGTGTTCACGAAATTAATCGAGCGTAACACTACAATTCCAACAAGTAAGTCACAAGTATTCTCGACAGCTGCTGATAATCAACCAGCAGTAGACATTCACGTATTACAAGGTGAGCGTCCAATGTCGGCTGACAACAAAACGTTAGGTCGTTTCCAATTAACTGACCTTCCACCAGCACCACGTGGTATTCCACAAATCGAAGTAACATTCGATATTGATGCGAACGGTATCGTTAACGTACGTGCGAAAGACTTAGGAACAAGCAAAGAGCAAGCTATTACAATCCAATCTTCGTCAGGTCTTTCTGATGAAGAAGTAGAACGTATGGTACAAGAAGCGGAAGCAAATGCTGACGCTGACCAAAAACGTAAGGAAGAAGTTGAACTTCGTAACGAAGCTGACCAACTTGTATTCCAAACAGACAAAGTTGTAAAAGATTTAGAAGGTAAAGTAGATGCAGCTGAAGTCGCAAAAGCAACAGAAGCGAAAGAAGCATTACAAGCTGCAATTGAGAAAAACGAGCTTGAAGAAATTCGTGCGAAAAAAGATGCTTTACAAGAAATCGTACAACAATTAACTGTTAAATTATACGAGCAAGCTCAAGCAGAAGGTGCGCAAGACGCTGGCGCGAAAACAGACAATGTAGTTGACGCTGAGTTTGAAGAAGTAAAAGAAGACAAGTAATTCAACTGTAAACATAATAAGTAAGATGACAAAAAGTCAAAGTCTGACTTTGGCTTTTTTATCTTTCAGACGATGTTAAAATTATGTTTATGTGAAAGATTCGGGGGTTGCAATTTTATGAGTAAACGAGACTATTATGAGGCCCTTGGACTTAGCAAGGGCGCTTCAACAGATGAAATTAAAAAAGCGTATCGTCGTTTGGCTAAAAAATACCATCCAGACGTAAGCAAAGAAGAAAATGCAATTAAAAAGTTTAAAGAAATACAAGAAGCATACGAATTGTTAAGTGATGATCAAAAGCGTGCGCAGTACGATCAGTTTGGTCATGCTGGTGACAATCCAGGCTTTGGTGGATATGGTTTCGAAGATATATTTGGCTCATTTTTTGGCAGTGGCGAAAGACATCGTAATCCAAATGCTTCGCGTCAAGGTGCTGACTTACAATATCAAGTTACTTTAGATTTTGAAGAAGCTATTTTTGGTAAAGAGTTAAATGTTGAGACTCCAGTAGAAGACCCATGTGATACTTGTAAAGGTAGCGGAGCAAAACCAGGAACTTCAAGAGAAACATGTAAACATTGTTCAGGTTCTGGTCAAATGAGTGTAGAACAAAACACACCGTTTGGTCGTATCGTAAACCGTCAAGCTTGTGGTCATTGTTCAGGAACTGGACAAATTATTAAAGAAAAATGTACGACATGTCACGGTTCAGGTAAAGTTCGTAAACGTAAAAAAATCAATGTTAAAATTCCAGCGGGTATCGATAATGGTCAACAAATTCGTGTGTCTGGAAAAGGTGAAGCCGGCGTAAATGGCGGACCAGCAGGAGACTTATATGTAGTCGTTCATGTGAAAAATCACGAATTTTTTGAGCGTGAAGGAGATCACATTTTTTACGAAATGTCATTAACATTTGTCCAAATGGCACTTGGTACTGAAGTAGAAGTTCCTACAGTTCATGGTAAAGTAAAACTGAAAATTCCAGCAGGAACACAAACTGGAACAGAGTTCCGCTTAAAAGGAAAAGGTGCTCCGAATGTACGTGGATACGGTCAAGGAGATCAATATGTAGTCGTTCGCGTTGTTGTACCTACAAAACTAACTTCATATCAAAAAAAAATGTTGCGTAAATTTGCTGGGTAAAAAGATTAATATGGTTATGTTGCAAAGCTAAAGAACATATATTTGTTTACTATAGTTTGAATCATTATGAATAAGTGCTGTAATGCAGGAATGATTTTGATTCCTTTGATGGTGCGTGAATCATGGCGAAAACTCTAAATTCAGGAGATTTGAAAAAAATTTCATTTCACGTGTCAATAATCTTGTTCAATCAGCTTATTGACATGCTTGGTATTTGGCTAGACACAAAATTGATATACTTTATCGATTATCATTCCTTCCACTGCTGTTTCTACATACCCCTTAGAAAAGAACGTACATTCGAAAGATAGTGCAGTACCATTTTATGTATGTCGAACAATTAAGATGGATTCCTACCATCCCTTGTTCGAAGCCAATTCATCTCCCACCTATTCACTAGGCTTTGACCCTTTACGCTCCTTGAGGAAGGAGGCTTTTTGACTAAAATGATAAATACAGTACGTTTTTCTGTATCACCATTTCTTTCAGGAGAAAATGTAATTCCAATATAAATTGTGTCAGGCAATTTTTATACAATCATTATAGATGTAGGATGGAAATGTAATCTATATGATATATTATATAAAAACCAATCTTACTGAATTGGATTTTTTTCAATAAACCATATTTCAAGGATGACTAATTGATTTAATTGCTTATCGTGTTCTACAATCAAGTATGGAAGTAATAGATATTGTGCCCAAAATGAAGAGCCTTGGTTTGATTGTAATACTTAGGGAAACGAGATATGCACTTGATATTCACGAAAAAGAGGCATGAATGTCAAATTTCATGCCTCTTTCAAATGTACCAAACTCAACCAGTTGGACATTTCCTCCGTTTTGCAGAGTTTGCTGAATAGGTACTTATTTTCAAGGGTTCTGTTCATATTATTATATCAAGATTTAAAAAAATAGCGAATTATTGTTTTGGGATTAAGCGCCAAAGAGTTTCTGTTGCTATGTTTTTTGTTCTAGCATCTAACCATAACTTTTTGTCCTCAGCAAACGGAATAGATAAATAGCCTTTAGAAAAATCATTTTTAAATGCGAAATAGTTTAATAAATCTGAAGCATTTTCTAATCCAGGAATATCTTTTGGAGGGCTTTCAGGAGTCCAAGATTGAAGGTTATTGGGAAGAGGAGGAACCCCAGGTAGCCCTGTTAATTTTAATCCGTGTGCTAAAGGGCTATCAGAATAAGTGAAATAATTTTGAGCTTCTCCTTCAGGAGAACTAACCGCTTGAATTGACATTGGTGTATTAAGTTTTACATATTTATCAGCAGAACTTCCAAAATCATCACTAAATTGAATTAATTGGCCACTAAATGAATTCGATTGATCGTTATTTTGCACAAGAATAAAGTATGTTAATAAATATTTTTCGTAAGCCAGACCTCGACGCGAGTAGCTATATGGATTCATGTAATAATGTTTTCCATATTCTACAGGATGTCCTTGATAATCTAATAAGACAGTACTCATAAAATCCTCCTTTTGACTAAAAAATTGTTGAGTGCAGTATATAACCTATGGTACTAATTAATTTAACAGCACTATAAATAATATTTCAAAAACGTTCTTTTGCCCTATATAGCATACAAGATGTTTTTTTTATTGTTTTGAACATATTTGTGAAGATTTAGAATATACACGTAAAACGACGCGTTCACGCACAGTGGATTTGTGCGAAGTCCTCGGCAGTGTGCGTCAGGTTATCAATAGCGTAATCTCTCGAGTGGTTTTTCCGTTTGCTAGATCCTAACAAAATCTAAAAAAGGTAAAGGACAAGCGTTCCGTAAACATGCCACTTATTGTACAAACAAGTATTGTAACAATTTCTTGAACTACTCACCACGCTCCCTACTGTAGCGTGGTTTTCGCAACTTCGGAAAGCATGGAGCGATAGAACGTTGAAGATTTTACGGTTGCAACGTTTTTCAGCAACTAACCTCATATCTTCAGTTTTCGAAGATCAATCTGCACAAATAAATGATAGCAACATGTTGGCCTATGCCAACCGACATTCATCTCACGACTAAAATTGGTGTTTGACACCTTCATATTTTTAAGGAAGGAGGCTTATGTCAGAAAACGATAAAACTGAACCAAAGGCATATAAAAAACGTGTGGTCAAATGGGCATAATTATAAACTCTGCATCATGCTTCATGTACGTTGAAAAGAATTGAAACATTGTACATCAGACATAAACGAAACCAAAATTTGCAACCTAAATGGGTGGATAACAAATACTTAAAACCGTGGGAGCCCCTATACAAATAGCTCGATTTTTTATCGGTTAAGCAACTTTGAAACAGAACTTCATTTAGTAAATTCCATATTTCAATTTTAATTTAAACTCAAATTCTTTAAAATAGTTTGCATATTCAAAAGCGATATTTTGATAAAGAGGCTGTTCTTCTAATTCACAAACATCTAGCTTTTTTACAATGTGTAACCATTCTGACTTTAATGTATTATATCGTATGAGTTGTTTTTCTAGTGTATAATCCATATACGCAAAAATCTCCTTTTTAAAACACATTCAAATATATGAAAAGAAATCTTTTCATGTTTCCAGACAGTTTAGTGAAATTTATTTATTATGAAATGAAGGAGTGAAATGATTAACACACAAATCACAGACCCTAATAAAGCTGGAAGGAAAAAGAATTCTTTCCAAGCAGGTCCAATAGGCCCTAGTAAGGCACGACCAAGGACGGATCCAACAAATCCAATTAACACGTTTCCGATGATACCACCCGGTATGTGTTTATGTGTAATCCATCCAGCGATTGCACCAATGAAACCGCCTAATACAAGTGTGAGTAGAATATGCATGAGGCTGTAGCCTCCTTTCAATTAAAATGAATACGTAGATAACAGCCGGTGAAATCTGTTCGCACCACCATCAAAAACAATTTTTTATTTCACGTATAGATGCCGCAAGCAAACTTTGTTTTTTATGGAGTTGAGGACGACAGATTTGCGATATGCTCGATTTCATATATGTGGGGTGTTATGAAATCCGGACTTTTCACAAATTTATTCTATTTTTTCTGATTCTATGTCTAGTTTTAAGTGCGTTTGTTGATAATGTTCTAGTTCCGTTTGTAAGATTTGCACACCTTCTTGGCTTATTAATAATTTTCCTTTCAAAAAGGAGAAAGGGTATAGAGTTGGTTTTCCTGTTATAAAGCAAGTAGGGGTACGTTTTTTCAAAATGAGGTGATTGTGCATGGGATATATCTCTATTTCGTCGTGTTGCTGCATGCCCATTCGCATGCGGAGATCTTGTGGAATGGTAATGCGTCCATGTCCATCCATTTTTCTTTTAAATAATGGGTCATTCATACGTAAATCCTGCTTTCTATTTCTAATTGTTCATTGAAAAATGACTCTATTTTTTACAAGTTTCCTACTAAATGAATTGAACTTGCTCTCGTTGATGATAAGCGGGCTTATTATCTAATTGGGGAGGAAGGTGCAATTCTCTTAAAATAGAATCCATATGGGGTGGGGATTCTTCAGATGGAGAAACCAAGGGGAAATGAGATGCGTAGGGAAAAACATCGAATCCGAGGCTTCTCTCATACCACAAAACGAAAAGGAATAGGACCAAAATACGTGTGTACGTGTTCATCATACCGATAGTGCTCCTTATCAAGTGAATCAAGAAAAAAAGGAAGGGAATAACCAAGAGGTGTTCCTATATGTGGGGTAGGAAAAATAGTAACGAATAGGTCACATCAACAAAACAGTCGTCCTCTATATTAGTATGCCGGTTTTGCTGTATGCTATGCATCCTTTTCTTGATAAGCATATAAAAAGGAATAAGGCATATAGCTGAGGAAAAAGGATCAACATGGTGGGGCCATCTGTCACATTATTTTGGCTATATAGGATTGTAGGGCTAGCAAATAATAGCTACCGCTTGTATGAAATACTTTGTGCGCCAGAGTGTGTACCGCTTCATTTGTCAGAGTGGCTACCTATGTGAATCACTCTGATAGTTGTAACAGTCCTTTATCTACTAGTTGTACGTGTACGGAAGGACTGAATTTCACTTGGGCATACTGTTGTTTCCCATTCGTAGCTTGGAATAGCTGAGGATGTTTGACTTGTAGTTCTCGCGTTATCCCCAGGCTATCGCAGTTTTCTTTTTGTAATGTTTGCAAAACTGTTCGTAATTGTTTTGTGAATAGATGGGACAGCTCTTTTTCTATTTTTTCCTTGGACTGTTTGGAAGTAGGGACTGTTTTTTCGATCAATGCTACTTGCAGGTGGCATCGAATGTTCACATGGATTTTTTTCTGTTTGGGAAGGATGGCCATGTACTTGTTTCTTTTTTTGATTTGTATGGTGACATATTGTTTGTGAGGCGAGTGAGAGGAAATCCTTATTTTTTGGGTGAATTGCAAATTTTTCACCTGTTGCTTTTGCAATAAGACATATAATTTCGCTTGTTCTTTTTTTAATCGTTGTCCTGTATAACGATTGTTGTGAAACAGGGCAAGCCCTGTTATATTTGTTTTCATTTGTTTCGTATCCACTTCCATATAAGGCAAGACAAAATCTTGTTTCGGATGGGACGTTTTAGAAAGAATCCCCTGGATATTTGTTTCTTCAATGAAACCATTCGTTTTTGCACTTTGCAGAATCCGATACATGTAATCACTGAACAATTCATCTTTTACTTTCACTTGTTTCATAAATTGTCTTGCATTGCCCTTGACGACGACGACAGGTGTGCGTAAGTTGCTTTTTGGATCCAGATAAAACGAATCTAGGAGAGCAGGAAGGGATTTTTTTGCAAAAGATTCTCCGATTAGGAGGACTCTATTTTTCGCAGTGTCTAATAAGCCTGATATTTTTGCGTCTAGCTTCGCCTTTCCTTCACTTGGGGTGTTAGAAAGAACGGATACAATCTGTGTATCTGGTTTACTAATCCCATTATTGGTGTTTGGCACCCGGGGAAGAAAGAATGTAGTTTGTATCTTTTCATTTTGTTGTTGATCATAAGCGATAGCGGTCACCAAGGCTATATCTTTCATGATGTGTTGGTCCCAACAACCTGAGCAACACAGAAGCAAGCAACTGATACTGATCCATTTCAAGATTTTCACATTACGCACTCCTTTTTCTTTTGATAGATGAGAGGAGAAGAAGGAGAGCTGGCAGAGCAATCGTAAAGACGATACTTATAGTAGCGAAAGTTTGGATGAAAAAATGGACGCCCTTTTCATTTTGGGGAAGTAAGCTGAGTGTATACATGATGATAGCAATTCCAATCAGGATCCATTTTTTTCTTTTTGGATTTGGGGAAGAAAATAAAAAGGGCAGGCTATGTGAAGCGAGAAATACATACAGAATCATGGATGTTGTAACACATATCATCCAAATCGATAAAAAGACCAAATCCACACGGAAAAAGACGGAAATCGGTAAAGTTTTTAGTACATATAACACAGGTTCGGTCATGTGCCGAATTTGAGAGGGAGCAAGATGGAACAATGTAACCAAAACAACATAGACATAACATCCATTTGTAAACAAGTTTGCGAGTAAGGCACTTTTTATTTTTTGTTTTTCTGTCCCTTTTATAAAGGGATACAAAAATAGAAAGGCTTCGAACCCTGTAAAAGCTAATATATATTCGGTGGAAGAATGAAAGAGAGAAGAGAGGGGGAAGGATGAAACGGGAAAGAATTCGAAAAAGGGCATGTCTGTAAAACTAAAACTGAGTAAAACAAGTAAAAAAAGGATGCATGGGAAGGACAAAATCAACACATATCCCATCACTTGAAGTCCCTTTGTCGTTGCATATACAGCCGTCCCCACGAGAAGAAGATTGATAAACCAAGAGGGGGTGTGAGGAAGAACCCATAACTTTAATATGTGACAAAAATAAAAGGAAATCATACTTCCGGCAACGAGAAAATAGAGCGTAAAAAAGAATGTGATGATTTTGGCACAAACGTTTCCTGTTAGGGAAGGGAGATAGGAAAAAAAATGTTGCTTCGGAAATTGTCGCCCGATGCGCCAAAATAGGATGGTAGCGATTTGAATGAGGATACCGAGGAAAAGAATGAAAAGCCAGGCGCTTTTTCCAGCGACCGCATATGTTGTATGGGGAAGTGATAATAAACTGATTCCAATTTGGAATTGAATGAGCATATAAAAAAACTGCCGGGAAGTGATTGTATTTGTTTGATTAAGATTCATCCTGTGTCCCTTCCTTCTTTACAATTTGTTTCTTTCTTCTCTTGCGAAATCGCTTAGGGAAAAAGATGTGGCTTCCTTTTTTGAAAGCGAAGAGCGCAAAAGGGGCAAGATAAGGTGTTCCCATGGAACGTAAGCTACACATATGAATTCCTACAATCATAAGGGCAAACATAATGCCCGGTAAGCCGAGTAAAGAAGCGGCGAACAGGAAGAAAAATCGAACGATGCGAATACTGTTACTCATTTCACTGGAAGGAACAAGAAAGGAAGCAATGGCTGTTAAAGCAATCACAACCACCATGACATTGGAAACGAACCCGGATTTGACAACAGCATCCCCAATTACGAGCCCGCCTACGACCCCAATGGTTTGACTGATAGGAGTCGGTAAGCGAATAGCCGCTTCCCGAATGAATTCTAGAATACATTCCATGAGGAGTGCTTCCATCAAAGGGGGATACGGGATTCCTTGAATAGAACTTTTGATGGTTACGATTAAATCGTTCGGCAATAATTCAAAATGAAATCCGATGATAGCGATATATAAAGAAGGAAGGAGCAAGGAAATCCATATACTCATGAAACGGATCAAACGGAAAAACAAGCCAACTAATGTTCTCGAACGATCATCTTCAGGTGATTGATAAAAAGAAAAAAACGTGACCGGCATAATGAGAGCATTGGGATTATGATCTTCAAATAGAACGACATGCCCTTGGAGTAAGTATTTCATCACTCGGTCTGGTCTTTCTGTATTCAACATTTGAGGGAACGGAGACAAAGAGGAGGATTCCAGAGATTTTTCGATGGAATCTGAGGGAGATGGATTTGATTTTGCGCTTCTTTTTATTTTGGTTGTTATGGTACGAACGATTTCCTGATTCGCAGCCCCTTTTAGATACAGCATCGCAACGGTAGCCTTCGATTTTTTTTCGACCTCAAAATAAGATACCGTCAGATTTGGGTTCATGATTCGATTCCGCATGATATTTATATTTGTATGTAGATTTTCTATAAAACCGTCATGAGAACCACGAATGATTTTTTCAGTGGTAGGTTCTGTGATACTTCGTGTCGATGTTTGCTTCATATCAAAAGAAATGCACTGTTTGCTTTTTGGAAAAAAAACGAGTGCGGAGCCTTGTAAAAGCTGTTGTATGGCGTCTGTTAGATTCGAAAGAGGCCGATTATCCAATTGAATTCTTTTTTGTAGTTGTTGTAGATTCATCGCCTCTTCCAATAACAACAAGGGATACAATAATTTGTCTTGTAGTACCTTTTGATCAATCATCGTTTCTACATATACAATGGTAAGAGGGCCAGCTGGTGTATCGACCGTTTTTTTGATGAGATCTTTCGATCCATTCAAGTGTTGTTGTATATACTTATAATTGGATTGGGGAGTAGAAGAAAGAGGCGGATTTTCTTTCTTTTTATGAAGGTCTGGCGTCCGCTTTTTTTTGTGTGATTTCGCTTTCATTGTGTCATTCCTCCAGTAGATGTTATGGATAGTGGGATAGGGATTAGCAGGGCATACAAAATGTGGGTATCCAAATAGAAGGGGAGATTTTTTTGATACCTTGTGAATGAGGGAAAGAAAAATAGACCTTGAGAGATTCGAACCTACGGTGAAACGTTTTTGAATCGTTCGCTTTACTAGCTTAAGCGAAAGGTCTATGAAAAAGGGGAAGGGGTTCTCTCTTGTGTTGGAAAGATCCTTGTTTTTGCGTGAATTGATTTTCTGTATGTAGTATGTATGGAGGAATCTATTTTATACACACGATGTGAAAATGTATGTATACATCCTATAACGGGTAAACAGACTTCAGGACTGAAAACATGTGATATAAAAAAGGCGGATGAAGTGGTGAAACGATATTTAGATGGTACAGAAAGTGGAAAAACAATTGCTAAATCTATAGGAGTTAACCCTAGCGTACTTCGTGAGTGGATTAGACGATATGAGTCTTCAGGTGAAAAGGCCTTTGAAAAGTGCTATACATTCTACCCAGCCCAGTATAAACTAGATGTATTTTATTATATGAATGAACACGGGACATCTATCAGAGAAACAGCGGCATTTTTCAATATACCGTCTTATGAAACACTTCGGAAATGGAAAATAGCTTATGAAACAGGAGGATTGGATGCCCTACAATCAAAGAAAAAGGGGCGTCCAACCATGAAAAATAAAAAAATAAAACCAGTAGATGAAGGATCAATCGAAGCCTTACAAGCGGAAAATGAGCGTTTACGTATGGAAAATGCATATTTAAAAAAGTTGAATGCCTTAGTTCAAAACAAAGAAAAATCATCAAACAAGACAAAGCGCAAGTAATCTACGAATTAAGGCATGAATTTCCTATCAAGGAGTTACTTCAACTCGCAAACATTCCACGTAGTACGTACTATTACTGGATGAAACATTTTAATCGTCCTGTTCCAAATGCGGAGGTAAAAGAACTGATTCAAGCTATTTATAATGAACACGATGTTTGTTATGGTTATCGTCGTATTCGTGATGAACTGATGAATCGTGGACACAAAGTAAATCATAAAAAAGTGTATCGCCTTATGAAAGAATTAGAGTTAAAATGTCTGGTTCGTATGAAAAAATATCGCTCTTACAAAGGGACAGTTGGGAAAATTGCGCCAAATATTTTAAATCGCAACTTCCAAGCTGAAAAACCAAGTGAAAAGTGGGTTACAGATATTACGGAGTTTAAGTTATTGGGGAAGAAGTTATACCTATCACCAATGTTGGACCAAGCCCTTTATTGTGTAACCGATTCGGATAAAACTCCTCATTCACTCTAATCAAGGTTGGCACTATCAAATGAAACAATACCTTCATTCTCTTAAGAATTGTGGCATAACTCAAAGTATGTCTCGCAAAGGAAACTGTTATGACAATGCCGTTATTGAAAATTTCTTCGGTATCATGAAATCGGAATTTCTGTATCGAAAAAAATTTGAAAGTATAACACATTTCAAACAAGAATTAGCAAATTATGTAAAATACTATAATCATAAAAGAATTAAGGCAGCCTCTAGGGTATGAGCCCAGTGCAATACCAGGCTCATACCCTAGAGGCTGCCTAATGAAACGACCTGTCTAACTTTCGGGGGTCACTTCATGGATACGTAATGGCTTTTTTATAGAAAATCATTGTATGTGAAAGGAATGGTATCTGTACATAACGTAACCTGTGATTTAGACGTGTGAACGTACATTTCCAAATCGTAGACAGCGTGGTTTCTATTTTTTTGATGTATAATGTAGTCAAGTATGGTGTATCATACCTACCGTAAGCTCATTTGTAACAGAATCTATATGAAGTTCCCCTTCCTTCTTCCTCTGTTATGTATCCAATATTTCCTAATGCATAGTTTTGAAAAGCGTTGTTTATACTATGACTGTAAGCTCCCCTTGGATGGCGTCTCCCCCTGTTTTGTATCCTGTCAGCATCCTTCATTTTGATTGATAGTAGCTATCACTTAGAAGCTCATCCCATGGCCTATATAGCAACATTTCGATTATATTATGTTATAAAAGCGTTCTATACGATGGATATCCCCTCTACATACTTCTATCACTCTCCAATCGTATACATTCCGGCCTTTTTAATTCAGAGTAATAGGCAAGAACTACGTTCTTTACGAAGAGAAATTTAGGCGTTAAAAAAGGAAAATGAATTTCTAAAAAAGGCGACAACCTTCTTTGCAAGCACCCAAAATTAACACGTTTTCGGTTTATAAGACAGTATAATCAAGTATTTGGAATGCGCTGGCTTATATTGTCATGCAATTTAAACGCTTAAAAGGTAGAATGGGATATCGAAAATTGTATCATTATCTTATAAATACGCTATGGTTAGCTTATCTCAAGTAAGACCAGCTTTAAGTCAAGCTGGTTTAAGATCAAAAAGTGTTACTTATTATAAGAAAAGAAAGCAAGAACATCATACATTTCCAAATGTACTAGAGCATTCCTTTAAGCCTGGTAAAAAAGGCGTTCCAACTATTGTATGTGATATCACCTGGATAAAGCATACACTCGTCTCCTATTTTTGTATGTATAATAACATATGTAGGAGACTTTAAATGGGCTTTTAAGGAAAAAGAACATAGTATAAGTACAGCACAATAATCATTTGAATCTCTCCCTCTGAAAAATATTCATAAATAAAAACAAACTAAATGTATCCTAGAAACCAATGACACGAAATAAGAACGGTGAGTAGCATATCAATTAAGAAATAAAAGAATTTGAAGTTATCAAAGGTCAATCTATTCAAAATAGGCACCTCAATATTAAATCAATGAAGCTTGTAATGTACTAAAAATATAGAGAGGTAGGGAGATTAAGGATATCATTCGTACCTATTTTATCCCTATCTAAATAATTTTTTGTAACGTTTATGATTTTCTTTTGATTTAAGAAAATGCTTTCGTTCCAAACGCTTGTTAATCTTCACGATGTTGAAGAAATATAGACGGTTAGAAAATGTCAACAGATGTAGATTCGGAACAGCCCTTATAAATTTCAATTTTCGAACCCAGTGATATACTGGAATAATGTGTATATACCCAACAACCTCATGTATGGGCGCTTGTCCTGAATCAAAATCCCCCCTAGAGCCATTACTACACTTGAAAATTAAGAATCTCATTCTGAAAATAGGGAGCCACGTACAGATATTGAGAACCCTTTTTATCATACGATGTATCCATAGGTTTGGTAAAAAGATCGCCGATCCCCTTCGAAGTATGCTCTAGAAATCTCTTGAGACGTCCAAGTATGTTTCACAGGGCTCTCAGTATAAAGGATAACTACAATATTATACAAGGAGTGAATCATGATGCCACTAACAGAAAAGGACATACAAAAACAAGTTAAAAAAGGACCAGAAGAAAGAAAGGCATTTGAAAACAAATTCGAATCTCCAGAAGCAGCCAAAAAGGCAGAATTCAACGCGTCCGAAGAACTAATAAATAAATTGAAAAAGGGAAAAGAAGGGGGTAACTGGGATAAGTGGGATGCACTAAAAGTAGATGAATTTCTGGAGACAGCTCCTGCCTTAAAAGAAGATTTATATATTACGGTTAGAATGACAGATTCGTATAAAAAAGAAAATGTAAACAAGAATAAAACGACAGATAATAACAAAGTTACTACGATAAGTAATGAATTTTATACAATAGAAAACTTGAGTAGTAATTTAGACAATTTAAGCGCGCAGGAGGAACTGATCCAAATTCAGATTCCTGCTGGAGAACGCGTTGGCTATTTCACAGGAGATACGGTGGAAGATACACACGTTATATTACGAAAAAATGCCGATTATCAAATTGATACAGAGGATGGAAAGACGCGAATCTTCATAAAAGGAGAGTCTCGTTTCGTTTGGAAAGCGAAATTGATCAAAAGTATGGCAGAAATGCAAGGTCTTCCTAAAAACGGCCTATTAGCTTATTATTTCGAATCTCCATATTTTCAAAATCTATTATTTTTTTCAAAAGGTACGTATACAGATACACAGGTAAAAGTAGACCCTAAATTTATTTCACCTGATCAAAAGGTACGCGCAGTGAGATGGCTAGGAAGAATCCAACCAGAACAAACAGACGACTATGCCTTTTCTACATCAGATGACGCATATGTGGTCCTACAAATTCAGGATAAATATATTGTAATTAATCGAGATGAGTATAATACCGTATCCTTAACGAAAGATCAACCGTATACGATGCGACTAGAATATGTATTGCCTTCCCCTAAACCTGTTGAAGAGATACAATTATCTTTACAATGGTGGTACGCGAAAGGCGGCCAAAATATTCCCAAAAACAAGATCTATGTCCCTGATTTTGAAATCGGAACAGGCATTACCAATCTTTCAGATCATTTATTTGACGGAGGTGAAAGTCATGACGAGCAAAAAAAGCGTGAATTGTAAGTACTTCCCCAATCATCCAGACTGTAAGAAATCCACATCCCCTAAACCAAAGATCTATTCAAGAAATGGAGAGCGCATACAAAAAAATTAGAGGGCGATAGTGATGAGAATGGCAATCCTGATGCTCTAGAAAAGAAGGGTGTATACCATTTCGGAAGTATTTGATCTGGATAATGGTTATTTTCATGTCATGCCTTGGTTACAGACCTTAACAAAAGACCAACTGTATACGATGCGACTAGAATATGTATTGCCTTCCCCTAAACCTGTTGAGGAGATGCAATTATCTTTATAACGGTGGTACGTAAATAGAGCGAGAGACGGCCAAAACATTCCCAAAAGCAAGATCTATGTCCCTGATTTTGAAATCGGAACAGGCATTACCAATCTTTCAGATCATTTATTTGACGGAGGCGAAAATCATGACGATCAAAAAAGGTGTGAATTGTAGTTTGATGAAGGAACATCCAAGCTGTCAGCAGCCCAAAGCAAAACCTGAAACACCCCCAAAACCTGAAACACCCCCAAAACCCGAAATACCTAAAACGCCTGAAAAAGAGGATCCATTCAAAGAATGGGACAAGCTAAAAAAAGAAATATACAGCGCATTAGAGACAGATAGTGATGGAGATGGAATCCCTGATGCCCTAGAAAAGAATGGGTATACAATTTCGGAAGTATTTGATCAGGATAACGGTTATTTTCATGTCATGCCTTGGTTAGAAACCTATGATCATAATCCTGATTTTTATAAGCAGCACCCTAAATATATTTCGAATCCGTTTGACAAGAATACGGTGGGGGATCCTTATACAGATTTAGAAAAAGCAGGCCGAAGCATCTATATAGAGGGGAGCATATTACCAGAAGCCTATCATCCATTAGTAGCTGCTTGTCCAAGTGTAGCAATATTTATGGAGGGATTTATTTTAAAAGAGTGGAAAGAAGTAGAGAAAACCTACACAACGGGACATTCTTATCATACAAGTTATGGCTTTGAGGAGACGAGAACGGCCGAGAGCGGAACAGATGAAGCAAAGGGCGGAAAGCTCGAGTTCGGCGGGAAAGGCAGCGCAAAGGGAGGCCAAAAACCACAAGTTTCAGGTTCATTCCAAGGAGGTGTGCACCTTTCTACTAACTTACAACATCATATGAATGAAAAGCAGGGTGTAACAACGATTTCCACCTTGCAAGAAGCACAGCAGCAATCTACCGAAGCCTCCACAACCCTTCATTCGGCAAGTGCTGCGATCTTACAAGGCATTGTTCGGTATCGTAATATGGGGACCGCTAAGATTAATGATATGAGTCCGACACTAAATTTTTTGGTTGCAGACACGCCGTTGAGCACGTACCAAGTGCCTAAAATACCTACATTAAGTCCTGGAGACAGCTATCCCCCTTTCGGTGCAACGGGGGCAATTGTTACCCCAGGCGATTTAATTCAAGGTACTCCGTCTACCATCAGTACAGACGCGAAAAATAAGCTGGCAGCAGGAAATCAATTGAAGGTGAAGACAACTCAAATTCAAGGAACATTCACAGCTGCACCAGGTTCAGGAAAATATAAACCAGGAACATCGATAGACTGGTCTGACGTTACAGATACTATGATGAACCGCACAGCACGTTTACTTTTCGAAACACCAAATGAGACGTTAGATAGAAGAGTCGCGGCACCTTCCGCAGATGAGGTTGTCGACACCCCCGACAAAACGAAACCAGAATCGGGTATACCGCGAGTAACAGTGGAACAGGCCCTACAATTTGCTTTTGGAGCCACACAAGATAATCGCGGGAACCTCATGGTTACAACACCGCAAGGATTTACGTATAGAATCGATCGTTCGCATGTAACGTTGTATGTGGATCAACACACAGATGACTTAATTGCGAAACAGTTGCAAGCGTTTAAAGACAAAGGGGACGAAACGAAAAGTGTATATGATGTGATTCTCACGAAAGAAATGGTCATCTTAATCAAACCAATATTAGAAGTCCATGCTTTTTTATCAAATGCTTATTTGTATATAGAAAATCAATTCGACCAAAGCTTGTCTTATAGTGTATGGAAAAACACTGGAACGAGCAGTGAGCTACTGAAACAAGGGATTGTCCCATCTGCTTCTACGATAGGAACGGGGTATTTGTGTGGGAATCCAACGGAAAAATTATCGATTATGGTATCCCGACAAGTCTCACAAGTTATTTTTGAGGGGAACGTTTCTGAGTTAACAGGGTTTGTAGAAGAAAAAGCTGAAAAATTGCTCCCAACGCAACAATACCTTGAAAAAACCGACCTTTATCATTATGAGTACAAAGACACATGGTGGCGGGGAACTCTCGAGCTTAAATACTTTAAATCCCAATTCCCTAAGGATCATAACTATCATATATACTATAAAACAAGATCTGATGCTCAGGATTACCTTGAGTTTGATCCGCTTCCATATATGATGGGCATTACCAACGTTACACGCACTATCACAATAAATGGACAAGTAGATGTTGTTGAAACAGTTGAAACACCTGAAAAAAGCTATTTTAATTATCCCATGCCTGTTGGGGATCGAGCGATAACTAAAATATACGTAAAGCATGAATACAAAAACGGCAGTAAAGTAATAGCTACGGACGAGGGGAATCTGGAAGTTCCGAATAGAAACTTTTATATAGAAAAAAACCAACTGCCTTCAATTTCAATTTCAAAAAACAAGCAAAAAGATATTTTATTATATCAAACAAATGAAGGCCAAATAGTATGCTTGTCTAATCTGAAACCAAAAGAAATTTCTTATTGCATACAAACTTCCTATCAAGAATGGATAAAACAAGGTACTTTAAAACCATTCGAAACAATACAGTTCACAAGAGAGGAACTACTGATTAGTGAACCAAATAATGGTCACGATTACAATTGGAACAGCGCGAACAATCACACTCCATTTCTCCTCGATTACTATACATTTATCCAAAAGTTCCAGGAAGGTAACTTCAAGCTCAAGCCCGATAAAATAATTATTACTATTGATGATATCCCAATTTTTTATGGCATTCCAAATAATGCGATGATAAAAAGATATAATATAGATCCTTTGAAAAATCTTGTTTTGGATTATTGGCATGTCGATACTATTGATAGTTCTCCTACGTATGATTATGTAAGCTTTAAGCTAAGAGCTGAAGACATTCCCCGTCGTAACACCCTGAGTTATTTTGAAGTAATAGTTAATCAAAACTCTATTGGAAAAATTCCAGCACGTCCATTTGAAGTAGATGGAAAAATGATTATTAATTTTTTTGATTACACAGGAGATACAAGCCGACATCCAAAAAAGGACGATAAAGTAGAAATTATTGCTTATCATGTACTCGGAGATCCAACCACTATATTTAATGGAACAGCTGAATTATCAAAGGCATTATGGATTAAACATTATGAAGTAAGTGAATGGCATCAAAAAGGACATCGTTTTGATGCGTTATATCTTTCACCTGTACCGACAGGTTTAACAGAAAGTGTAAAATCATATGATATTCAAATTGGTAATAATATATACGAGTCGGTTTTACTTGAACGTCAGGATAATGGGGGCTATATTCGTGATCAACGATTGAAATGGGATGTTGTGAAATATTTTGCTGAACATAAAATTTCAATGGAAAAACTTCCAAAGGAAAGAGAGTCCATTACTTTAATCATTCATACGATGGAAAAAGAAACGCAACCTGTTACGATTGATTTAGGAAAAATAGCAGAATCTACGCTATCAGATAGTATAAACATCCTAGAACAGGTACATGAAATTGTAAACTGGAAAAAAGATAAAGATGACTATTATGATCATGTCACATTTAATACAGGATCAGAGCACATTACAAGTTATGGATTCAAAGTAAATAATCGTTATTATGGAAGCATTTCTGTAAAACAAGTAACACCAGAACTAGATTTGGCAAATTTAGATAAGGGTAAGAAGATACAAAAAGGGGACTATGTTGAAATTTACGCCTACAAAAAAGATGGAGAAGGGGTACTCGTTCAAAGTCGATATGCTGGAACGACAGGTTTTATAGGAGCATATCCAACAAAAGAGAAAATTCAGCAGGAATATCATGTAACAAATTGGTCTAAAGTAACGGATTCCTACACTTCATTTACACTTGGTCCATTATCAGATCCAATTGATAGTTATATCAAGAAGTATGAGGGATGTATCAACAATAGCATAATAAATCTAACCCCAAATGGGTTAACGTTTGCGTTTGATACAGACAAAGGGCCGCGTCATGGAGATATCGTACAATTGTTCGCTTATACGTATTCTGGTGACAAAATTGAGTTATGGAAACTGCTTGCAGGGGCGATTGGAATGGTGACGGATGAGGAGGTTCGCTCCATCCATACACTAAAAGGATGGGAAGATACCAACCAAACGATTACTTTCAATACAAGTGACTTAAAGGATCGTATCCAAACACATATCCAGTCGTATACAATTGACGTTTGGAACGGATCTCAAAAGAAATGGGAAACCTTTGGAAATCCAATTCAAATGAATGCACAGGGGCAACTACGTTTACAAGATTGTAAAGCATCTCAACCGATGCCTCAACCACCTAGCTTCGTAAGAATTCAGGCTAACTTCTTTGACTCTGGGCGAAAACCAGTTGTCGTAATGATTAGAATAGTGGGCAAGGTAAAAGCACCACCGACTGAAGCAGAGATTCAGAACGCACATAAAGACTTGATATGGAATTTTGAAAAGGATGAAGAGGATAAATTAAAGTCTATTACATTCCCTCATATAGACAGTGAGCTAGCACGTTATATTTCGGATTACCAAGTAAGTAGATGGACAAATGTGATACCAGAAAAAAGCACATGGAAAGTGGGCGAGGATGGGCTAACACTAACATTTGAAAAACCGATCGAGATTAATAGTAAGCGTCCAATTTCCATAGGGGGTGGGAATACGGAGGAGCGACTGGTAAATGACAAATTCACAGTTCTAGTTACTTTCATTAATCTGGATAAGCTGGTTGAAGTAGTGCATGAAATAAAACCAGAAAAACCTGTATCCAATGATGATTTAAAAACGGCTCATGTTATAGAGAATTTCATTTATGACTGGAATAAGTGCAATATTACAGTGTTTTATTTTAATGCAAAAGTTGAACAATATTTAAAGGATATTCAATATTATAGTGTTTCTATTGATGAAAAAGAATATGATGCTCCAGACTATATGAAAAATCAAAGCCTTGGGTCGGAAAACTTGGAAAACGAGGAAGATTCACAAAATCCTGGGAAAACATTACCTACCAAAGGCCTTCCGATAAGACTTGGAAATTACCAGCTAAATCAAGGGGTTCCCGTAGGTAAAAAGATAAGTGTAAAAGCACATTTAAAATCTAAAGTTTCGGTTGAAGTTGTTTCTAATCATGTTATACCAAAGGCTTAATATATAAGCAGCTTATTAAATAGATTGAGATTTTACCCTTCCAGCTTATATCAGAATATGAAAAGGGCAATTAATTTAAGTCGATGTGTGAATGTAAACTGAGAATAAGTGAGAAGAGATAACATACTTTCTCTTCTCACTTATTCGATATAAAAGGGACGATGTAAAACATAGTCTTATTTTGAAAACTTAGCAAGATAACCAATGTATGACTATATCTACGATAAGGAGGAATATACAAATGCGTATGATCCTATTACTCATCATTGGTGGTTTACTTGGAGCACTGGCAGGTTGGCTGACAAGAAAACATGTACCAGGTGGAATGATTGGGCATATGCTAGTTGGTCTGATTGGTTCTGTACTTGGTAGTACAATGTTGGGGGGATTTGGTCCTTCTTGGGGAGGGGTTTTTCTTGTCCCAGCTCTTATTGGCTCCATTGTATTGTTAATTTTATTTGCTCTTGCGGCCACCCTACTTAGCAAAGCTACGCATGATCATGAATGAACGTGTTTTCCAAAAAAAGAAATACAGCATATACAAAAAATTTTATCTCATACAGGTGATTATAGGGGTCACCATATCAAAAAAAGAAAATTGTACGTTATCAAGACCTAAATCATAAAAACTTATAAAGAGTATGGAACGATACATATTAGTCATAGATAATATGTATCGTTTTTTTTATTTTCCACACTGAACTTTAGCGTGTGGTTATTCAGTAATTCTGTGAAATATTAATAGCGAAAATAATATAACCTAAATGTCTTTGTATACATTTGCGTACGCGAATTTCAGTTGCTCTCGAAGTTGTTTATTTTCTTCTTCCACTTTTTTAATTCTTCGCTTCAATGATTCGATTAAGGCATCCTTATTAGTTTCATTCATTTCCCGTTTGATTTGTTGGCGAGTTGGCGATTGAGCTTGTTGATATTGAGGTGGAGAAGCCGGAAAAGGAACAGAAAATCAAAACAACTCTAGAGGGAATAGCAGTAGATAAGGGAAAAGATGCGGTTCAAAACTCTGGATTAGTTGCGTCACATGTAGAAAAATTCAAAGAAATTGCAAAAAATAAACAGACCTATATTTTATTTAGACCTGTGAATCGGCTATCCACAAGCTTAATTGAACATGGAGCTGCGACAAAGGGGATGAACGTACACGGAAAGAGTTCAGATTGGGGACCAATGGCGGGATATATTCCATTCGATGCAGACTTATCTAAGAAACATGGTAGTGAAAAGGATGTTAAAAAAGGAAATGATGATAATACACATTCTATTGCGGAGAATACAGGTGTCATTGATAAAATACAACTTAGCATTTCTGATGCTCGTATAAAGGAACTCAAAGATGAAAACATTATAAAAGACACAAAATCAGATAATCGTTACGATGTATTTGACCTAAATAAAAATGCAGATGTATATGAATTTAGAAGAGAACGAAATTCTGGAAAGGTTGAATATAAGACTCAAAATGGAAAAAAATCAATAATGGGAAATGAAATAACAGATTGGAAACCATTAGAAGTGATGGGTAAAATAGTCGATCAGCAAACGAAACCGTTAACCGCTGATTATGATATGTTTGGACTTGCACCAACTTTAGAAATGATAAGAGATAAAATTCCAAAAGAAAAATTGGAGGCGGCATTAAATAAAACAGAAGTTTTGGATCAAGTAGGGGCACTTACAAATTTGTTAAGAGAATACGGATTAGAGCGAAGTGCAGATCCTGAAAAAGGAAAATTAACTGACTGGCAGAAAGATATGATAGATACGTTAAATAAAGCAGCTCGAGAAGCTGGATATACTGGTGGGACAGTGGTAAACCACGGAACTGAACAAGATAATACAGAATTCCCAGAACAGGACAAAGAAATATTTATTATCACACCAGATGGAGAAACAGTATTGACAAAGAGCTGGGCGGATTTACAAACGTTCATCCAAAAAAACATTGTAGAAAAAGGACTTTTATATTACTTTAATCGCTCTTATAATAAAGTTGCAGGAGGCAACAAAGCTAAAATTGAGTGGATCGATCCATTAACACAAGCTAAAATATATACGATTCCTACTGAAAGAGAATTGTTCCAAGAAATCGCCTCGATTAAAGAAACGACTAACAAATTCTTACCGAAATCCTTCTTCGAAGATACATCCACATTAAATGAATTATCAAAAACATTAAGTGCCTATTATAACCCTGCGAGTCGTTTTGTTGAAATGCAAGGAGAGAGCAAAATAGATGTGTCGCTATTTTTTGGTGCTAGGGCCGTATATCAAATTGATCAAATTATAAAAAAAGGGCGAACAGAAACACCGAACGCGAAAGAAGATTTTCATGCATATCAAGGTTATTTTGAAAAATTAAGAAGTCGTATTTTTAACCAAATGGATATCCTACAAACAGATAAAGGAGATCTAGAAGAACTGTTACAACAAATAGTGGATAGACCGAATACGTCTGATCAACCACGTGAAAGCGTAGAAGATACAATTAAACAATTTCTAAAAGCTAAAGGGCTAGAGCCTCATTTAAACATCGACGAAAAAATGACGGATACTTACAAGAAAGTGGATGAGAACAAAAAATATACGGAAGAACTAAACAAGAAATTAAATCTAAATCATAACATTATTCAATTTGACGCTAAAGGAGATTTAGCAAGTGCATATCAAGAAGCGAAAAAAATGGTAGAGCGAATTAGTAAAATAGACAAAATTATCCTTTCTAAATTGCAAGAAAAAGGAATATTTATCAAACTTGTCAATTATCCAATTACTGAGACCGAGGAATCCCCGACTTCAAACAGTCCATTAGGACTTTAAGTAGGGGAGTTCATGAAAGTTGTTAAACAATATGTAGCAGATTCCGAAACACATTTTTTGATTAAACAGTTTGATGAGTTTTGTTAGATAAATGAGATTGGCGTCACAACAAATCAATACCATTTTTTCTTGTATCTCAAAAACTAAGAATATTCTTTATTTTGAGATACAGGAATTTTTTCTAAATGCATCTATGAATACGTGAGCAAATTTAATCATGTAATATAGAGATTTATTTTTAAAAATATCAAGATACACTTTTAGATAAGCTTGTATTGGAACGATACTAATGAATGATAGGATTCAAAAAGAAACGATTTCCAATTCTCATCTCAATAAGATTAGATGACTAGTTATTTTGAGATGTGTTTTTAATAAACTCTACAACTGCCTATAATAAAGGTTATGTAAACTAGATGATTGTTGTGATTTTTAAAATATATGGTTTGTATTTTGCAAAAAATTTGCTCACCCTTCAGCTTCATACCAACCAGCTTTTAGCACACTTTGAAAAATTAAATAATATGACGTATAAAATATCTTAAAAAGTTAAATACTATACCAGAAGAATGACACAATAGCCATCCCCCATAGAAACGCTTCTCATCAAAATATTTTCATATCCTTCAAAAATAATGGAATTAAAACACCATTTCACATCACGGCACACTACTCATATTTTGTTTTACCATAATATATTAATGTTTTTAAATATAAAATATACTCCTCTAAAAAATATTCAGATTTTTTCTAGCTTTCCAGGAATCTTCATATCATTTTTATATACATACTTAATACCATTCTGAGACATCACAGGTATGAATGCCTTTACCTTCCATGGACCTTTAGCTCAGTTGGTAGAGCGAATGGCTCATAACCGTTTCGTCGTAGGTTCGATTCCTACAAGGTCCATTTTCCCTATTTATGTTCTTAAAGTGGATACATTGGTGTTCGCAAGAATCATTTATAATGAGGGGGGAAAATCGCCCTTAATTATATTCATCTTATCTCTATACAATCATCTATTGGAGAAATGACACATTGAAAGCGAAACCACACAAAAAAAGAACTCGCCTCTCTCTTCTACCTCTCAATCCAATTATAAGTATATGCAACAGCTTTTGAATGAATCGAAAGACCTTATCAAAAAAACGGTCGATACACCAGCTGGGCCTCTCCCCATTTGGTTCTGTTGCAAAATTTTTTAAATGAAGCTAAACTGTAGTGAAAATGTGTTGAGGAGAATGATACATGCGATACTTTAAAGGAAAACAGTTCAAGAAAGACATTATTTTAGTAGCCGTTTTTCTTTAAGCTATCGGGATGTATCTGAAATCTTGAAAGAACGTGGTGTATCCGTTCATCCTACAACCATCATGCGTTGGGTGCATGAATATGGAAATCTCATCTATCAAATGTGGAAGAAAAAAACAAATCAGCACACCATGCTTGGCATTTGGATGAGACGTATATCAAAGTCAAAGGGGAATGGTGTTATTTATATCGCGCCATTGATAGTGAGGGACATACACTAGGCTTCCAACTTCGAAAAACACGTAATCATCAAGCAGCTTTTTCCTTCCTGAAAAGGCTGATCAAACAGTTTGGAGAACCATCGGTTCTTATGACAGACAAGGCTCCTGCTTTGCCTTGTGCATTTAAAAAATTACAAAAAGACGATTATTATACACATACCAAGCACTGTACGATCAAATATCATAATAATCTTATTGAACAGGATCATCGACATGTCAAACGCCGATTTGTGAAATCAGCTGGATTTCAAACTCTTCGTCATGCTTCTCATACTATTAAAGGAATCGAAACGATTCATGCTATATACAAACAAAAGAGAAGTCACATTCCAGACTTCTCTTTTTCGACGTACAATGAATTACAGGAATTATTCCGAACCGCTTAGATCATAACTATATTTTGTAAACGAGTTTGTGTTTTTTCAAACTTTGCAACAGAACCCTTTCTGGATTCTCTGATTTTCTGGTGCATAGTCTTCTTTCAAATGTGCAATTACAGTTATACTATCATCTGGAAGTGGACGTTGGTTATAAGTAACATAGTCGTTCATTCGCAATAGGAGCCTATCTCCCACGCCACCTTGTGGCGTTAATTCAAGCCATATTGGATTTTTTGGGCAATAGTCCGTTCCATTAATGCTGATACAATAGTGGTCTATATACTGTAAATAGGGCTTTACTGTGTCTTCGAAGAGAATTTATCAAAATGTTTATCTGCACCATTAGGATCGTTTTTCCAAAAATGTCCTAAGAAAATATGTCCCTCCTACCCTCTGGTTCATATTCTTCATATATATTATGTTTGCTGCTATCCTATACCACTGAGTCACAGTATGAGCATGTGGATTTTTAAGAATAATCAATCTGTTGAACAGTTTGTAACCTTTTTGAAGGGAATTTCATTTTATTTATTCTCTTCAGTTGAGGGGCATGTACACATCGCTATCAAGCTAACAAAATAAAATCCCCCTAAAATGAAAAAATACGCTATTCTTTCTGTAGAATCATAGGTGGTCTGGCCCCATTTGGTGAGACAAAGAAAAAACACCTAGATAACATGTTTCCTATAAGCTATAGGTGACATATTATCTAATTTTCTCTGAATCCGTTCATTGTTATAGTAGTGGATGTATTCATCCACAGTTTGTATTATACTAGTATTATTCGATTGTTTTATATTTTGCGCATAGAATCCTTCGGATTTCAAATGAGAATGAAAGGATTCTATGAGGGCATTATCATGGCAGTTTCCTGTACGAGACATGCTTGTGATAATGCCTTTTTCTTTGGCATATGTTTGAAATTGTTTTGATGTATACACCTTTCCTTGATCCGAATGTAAAATCGTATCAATCACATTTCGCTTTTTTAAAGCCTCTTTTAGAGTATCTAATACAAGAGAAACATCCTGTGTCTCAGCTATTTTATAACTTACAATTTCATTGTTAAACCCATTTATAATAGATGAAAAATAAAGAGTCTTATTGCCGAACATCAAATATGTGATATCAGTGAACCATTTTTCATTAGGCTTGGTAGCTTTAAATCTCCGTTGTATTCTATTTTTAGCTACCACTGGTTCATGACCGAGTACAAATATCTTTTTCTTTTTTCTAACCCGAGATAATACGTTGTATTTTCTCATGATACGTAATACTTTTTTATGATTCATTACGATGTTAAATTGATCACGTAGACAAGCTGTAACCCGACGATATCCATACCGATATTTATGATGTTGACATATTTCTATTACGGTTTTTTCTTCATGGTTAGTTACTGTTTTCTCCTGCTTTTTCCAACGATAATAAATAGCACGTGAAATATTAAATATGGAACACAGTTCTGCAATCGTAAAAATTGATTGCCATTCCTTTATCATTTTCATTATTTCTTCTTTTCCTCCCACCTCCTTAAGATTTCTTGGCACTTTTCCAGCAATATAATCTTTGCCTTTAAATAACGTATTTCTAATTCTTTTTGTTCAAGTTCTGTTAACCTTTTTAAGCCTTTTCCATGTGCAGATTGTCTTCCAATAGATTGTTCAAACCGATAGGTTTCGCCTTCATGATACCATTTCATCCAAGTTTTAATTTGAGCCACATGTCTAATTCCTAAGGCATCCATACTTTCTTTATTTTTGAATCCTTGGTGTTTCATTTCAACTACTTTCCACTTTATTTCGGCGGGATAATGCACCTTTTTCCCCATACGAAAAACACCTCCATTAAAATCATAACTGATACTTACGATTTAGAGAGGTGTTTTTTATCGTCTCATTCTCAGGGTTCACTCCAATAGGAAAGGATGGCGTTTTTTATGTCTGTTTCTAACGAATTACAACAATTTGCTCAAGAGATTCAAAGTGCCCTATCTCCAAATGTTTTACGGGATCTTGCTAGAAATGTTGGCTTTGTACAACGAACCAGTAAGTACCAAGCAAAAGATTTAGTCGCTTTATGTGTATGGGTGAGCCAAAATGTAGCTATGACTTCTTTAACTCAGTTATCTAGCTGTTTAGAAGCATCAACAGAAGTACTTATCAGCCCTGAGGGCTTGAATCAACGATTTAATAAAGCGGCTGTTCAATTTTTACAACACCTATTAGCTGAACTACTAAACCAAAAACTGACCTCATCTATGCCAATTTCTTATCCATATACTTCTGTTTTCAAGCGTATTCGTATTTTAGATTCAACTGCATTTCAACTTCCGGATACATTTTCATCAATTTATCCTGGTGCGGGAGGATGCAGTCATACAGCGGGAGTAAAGATACAGCTTGAGTATGATTTATTAAGTGGACAATTCCTTCATATTCATACAGGTCCAGGTAAACAACATGATCGAACCTACGGTTCTTTGTGTGTCCCAACTGTGGCAGCGAATGATCTATGTATCCGAGATTTAGGGTATTTTCATTTGAAAGATCTTCAACATATACAAGATCAAAAGGCTTACTATATCTCTCGTATCAAATCGAATACACGTATTTATCAAAAAAATCCCAATCCTGATTATTTTCGAGATGGAAGAATCAAAAAAGGTACGGAGTATATACAGATAGATATGGAGGTCTTAATGAACACTCTTCAGCCAGGACAAACGTATGAAATATCCGACGCTTATGTAGGAATGACTGATAAAGTACCAACTCGTGTGATTGTTCATCGACTAACAAAAGAACAACAACAAAAACGATTAGACGATCAAACGGTAAGAGAAAAAAGAAAGGAATGAAGTATTCTACTCGTAGTAAACGACTTAGCGGTATCAATGTATATATGACAAATACCCCTATAGATATTGTCCCGATGGGACAAGTACATGATTGGTATTCTTTACGTTGGCAAATCGAGATTTTATTTAAAACATGGAAATCATTCTTTCATATTCATCATTGTAAAAAGATAAAACGAGAACGATTGGAATGCCATTTGTATGGGCAACTGATTGCCATTCTACTTTGTTCTTCTACCATGTTTCAAATGCGGCAATTACTTCTTATGAAAAAGAAACGAGAACTGAGTGAATATAAGGCCATATATATGATTAAAGATTACTTTCTTCTTTTCCAAGCTATACAGAAAGACACCCAAGAGCTATCAAAGATTCTAATTCGCCTGTTCAACCTCCTACAGCAAAACGGGAGAAAATCTCATCGATATGAGAAGAAAACAGTCTTTGATATATTAGGTGTCGTTTACAATTGTACCATGTCTGATAATCAAGCGGCTTAATTCAAAAAAATGAAACCCGTTAGGGTTTATTTCGTATGCAAATCTTTAAATTCCTTACACATAACCTTTAGAAAAAAGAAACACTCTCTACTATAATTGACGTTGTATGAGCTTAGCTTGATAGCGATGGGGCATGTGCACAAACCCCATCGATGTGTGTTTTTTATCATCTGTAAATTTAGCCATAGAAAAACTGCACCTCCAATTGTTAGATTATGTGTCTAACAATTGGGGTGCAGTTCAGAATCTTTCGCTCTTTTTTATCTCTCCATTATTTTTGTACCAGAACCAAATAGTGACTATCTGAATATAAATGAATACTTGTCCTAAATTGTATTACGACTTCCAGCCTTCCCGCTAAATACTGTGATATTCGTAATTACGTTCCCATTTTGATCTGTGCCTCCAGGATCCACCAAATGTACAATTACTTTCACGACATCACCTTTATCCCCTGAAGGTGGTGCTAAGTACCCCCCTTGAAACTGAAAACTACTAAATCGAATTGCAATTCCTTTCGTTGGTGGATCACTTAAATTGTGGTTCTCGCTATCTTTCTCATCGTCCATCATATTTTCAATGTGTATTGGCTGTGGTTGTGGAGGCAGAGATGTATGATCTGTCCCATTTCTAGTAATTACAATTGTATAATACGCTATATGCTTTTTATACTTTAATACTTCTTGATTGAAATAAAACAAACCATACCCGTCTCCCTGCCAAACCCAATTACCATCAATGCTATGAGCTTCTTTTAGTTTAAGGGTTTCCTCTTTTGATAAAACAGGTAATTCTGGAGGTATCTTGTAATTCGTAATCACTGGAATTTCTTGATTTCGGTAATAAGCAATTACATCTAACGTATCCCCCGTTTTAGGTAATTCCGAATTATTATTCAGCCCATAATTAGTAAATTTAATAGGAATTCCTTGTAATCCAGTTGGTTTCCAATCTGAGTCTACCTCTTGTTCCAATGACAAATTTTGGGGTTTTTTTTGAGGTGAATATACCTTATCATTATCATTAAATTTAAGATTATAGTACTCTATATTGTTTAGATACGATTTTAGTTTTTGATTAAAATAAAACGTTGTAACATGTCCATCATGGTAAGTCCAACCCTCTATTTCATGGGCTTTTATTATCTCTTCTTTTGATATATCAGGTGTAGGTGTTATCCCTTTTATGTTTCCACCATCTGGTGTTCCAATTACTACAATAGATGTTACATCTTGTTGCGGTTTTAATGATTTTTTTTCGTCTTCTAATATCACACAATTTACCGAAACGGAAAGACTTAAATCTACCTGTTGCTTCATTTTTTCCCCGTCTTTTCCACCAGTCTCTTGTTCATGTGTGAGAAGGACCGATGGAGGAAATGTTATTTTTACGCCCTTATTTCCCCCTGTAGGGAGTTCCACGGTTCCTGGTACCTTTCCTTGTCCCGAATGATCCAATATTTCATAAGACGAAATATAACTTGCTAATTCACTATCCACGTTGGGAAATATGATAGTTTTTACTTGGTTGCTACCAATATCAATACCCCATGTAAAACCTTGATGCCCTTTACTAATTTCTTGTGCAGTCGGGGGAGATTTTATCATTCCAACTTTCCTAACCATAACTATTACTGTACTTCGTTTACTCCCCTCTGATTCAACAGAATTATACAAGTTAGCAAGTACTCGTACTACGTTAGGAGATTGTGGCAAAGCTTGAGTTGCGTTACAATCTTGTAAATGCAGTTGACCCTGTGCATTCATTTGAATTGGATTACCAAAAGTCTCCCAGTTTGTATTTTGTCCTTTCCAAACTTCAATGGTATATGATTTGATATGCGCTTGGATAGGGTCTTTGTCCTGTAATTTACTCGTATCGAAAACAATCGTTTTGTTGGTATCAGCCCATTCTTTTAGTTGATGGATAGAGCGAACTTCCTCATCCGTCACCGTTCCAATCGCTCCTGCAGGTAGTTTCCATAACTCAATCTTCTCACCAGAATACGTATAGGCGAACAATTGTACGGTATCTCCATGACGTGGCCCTTTGCCTGTATCAAACGCAAACGTTAACCCATTTGGAGTTAGATTTATTATGCTATTGTTGATACATCCCTCATACTTCTTAATATAACTATCAATTGGATCTGATAATGGACCAAGTGTAAATGAAGTGTAGGAATCCGTTACTTTAGACCAATTTGTTACATGATATTCCTGCTGAATTTTCTCTTTTGTTGGATATGCTCCTATAAAACCTGTCGTTCCAGCATATCGACTTTGAACGAGTACCCCTTCTCCATCTTTTTTGTAGGCGTAAATTTCAACATAGTCCCCTTTTTGTATCTTCTTACCCTTATCTAAATTTGCCAAATCTAGTTCTTGTTTTACAGGAATTTCTCCATAATAGCGATTATTTACTTTGAATACATAACTTGTAATCTCTTTTGATTCCTCATGAAAGAAAACATGGGTATAATAGTCTTTATCTTTTTTCCAATTTACAATTTCATGTACCTTTTCTAGGGCGTTTATACTATCGGATAGCGCAGATTCTTCTATTTTCCCTAAATCAATCGGTACAGTTTGATTTTCCACCGTATGAATGATTAAAGTAATGGAATCTCCTCGCTTTGGAAGTTTTTCCATTGAGATTTTATGTTCAGTAAAATATTTAACAACATCCCATTTCAATCGTTGATCACGAATATATCCCCCGTTATCTTGACGTTTAAAGGAAACCGACTTATACTCATACTTACTCTTACCTGTATCAATCTGTATATCATATGATTTTACACTTTCTGCTAAACCTGTCGGTACAGGTGAAAGATATAACGCATCAAAATCATTTTCTTTTTTATGCCACTCACTTACCTTATAATGCTCTGTCCACAAGCTATTGGATAATTCGGCTTTTCCGCTAAATACAGTATGTGTCTTTCCAAATATATCATGAGCAATGATTTCTATTTGATCGCCTTTCTTTGGATGTTGGCTTGTATCTCCTGTGTAATCAAAGAAGTTAATAATTTGTTTCTTTCCTAATTCAAGTACACGCATAGGTTGTATCCCTAGGGATTTTTCGCCAACTTTAACTTCATATGAAATAATTAATCCTATATTATGGAGGTCGGCTAATTTGAAAACTACATGGTCATAGGTATGATTTGAATTAGTTGCATTAAGGTGCCAATATTCTACGTCATAATATTTTTTAAAATCTATATTTTGAATATTAAGAGACATTTCCAACATTTTTGCATCATACACTGGGATATCATTTGCAGTGATAATAATTCGCCCTTGATCCATTGGAAACCACGCGTATAAAGATGCCACTGGTATACTTTGTTCGCTTCCTTCAGAAAATTGTTTTTCCCAGAAAATCCCTTTCTCTTGACTCATTATTTTACAATCAATAGGGGTATTGTTTTTGTTTTTTATATATAGATTATCATGATCTCGATAAATCGCTAGCATTGAGGGGTCTATATTTTGAATAGGCATATCGGGAAGTGTACGAACGTACAGCAAATTTTCTTTACCTATCTGTACTTGCCTAGTACCATCTTCAAACCTATAATTTGTCGGCAATAATAATGATATTGTGTACGCACCTTTGTTGGAAAGCAAGCGATTTACCTTATATGCACCGCGGCTAGGTGAACCGTCCTTCTCCGACATCTGATCAAAGTCCAGTTTATCTTCGTTTACACAAATTTGAAAGTGTTTTCCCTCCACTGTGTCGGGCACTTTCATATATATGCGGATAGTATTCTCAGCAACCGGATCATCCATAGTAAGTTTATCCTTAGGAGGAGTGTTAACATTATACTGTACCGAGATATGACAAGGTATTCCATTTTGATTAGGACCGTTAATTTTGTATGACTTACTAATCTCCCAACGATATGTTCCAAACCGGTTATCATGATCAGGATCTGGTACAAGTGGACTTGGTTCAAATTTTTTATCTAATTCAGAAACGTTCCCCTCAAAAATCACTTGTGAGACTTGTCGGGATATCATAATCGATAATTTTTCCGTTGGATTCCCACACAAATACCCCGTTCCTATCGTAGAAGCAGATGGGACAATCCCTTGTTTCAGTAGCTCACTGCTCGTTCCAGTGTTTTTCCATACACTATAAGACAAGCTTTGGTCGAATTGATTTTCTATATACAAATAAGCATTTGATAAAAAAGCATGGACTTCTAATATTGGTTTGATTAAGATGACCATTTCTTTCGTGAGAATCACATCATATACACTTTTCGTTTCGTCCCCTTTGTCTTTAAACGCTTGCAACTGTTTCGCAATTAAGTCATCTGTGTGTTGATCCACATACAACGTTACATGCGAACGATCGATTCTATACGTAAATCCTTGCGGTGTTGTAACCATGAGGTTCCCGCGATTATCTTGTGTGGCTCCAAAAGCAAATTGTAGGGCCTGTTCCACTGTTACTCGCGGTATACCCGATTCTGGTTTCGTTTTGTCGGGGGTGTCGACAACCTCATCTGCGGAAGGTGCCGCGACTCTTCTATCTAACGTCTCATTTGGTGTTTCGAAAAGTAAACGTGCTGTGCGGTTCATCATAGTATCTGTAACGTCAGACCAGTCTATCGATGTTCCTGGTTTATATTTTCCTGAACCTGGTGCAGCTGTGAATGTTCCTTGAATTTGAGTTGTCTTCACCTTCAATTGATTTCCTGCTGCCAGCTTATTTTTCGCGTCTGTACTGATGGTAGACGGAGTACCTTGAATTAAATCGCCTGGGGTAACAATTGCCCCCGTTGCACCGAAAGGGGGATAGCTGTCTCCAGGACTTAATGTAGGTATTTTAGGCACTTGGTACGTGCTCAACGGCGTGTCTGCAACCAAAAAATTTAGTGTCGGACTCATATCATTAATCTTAGCGGTCCCCATATTACGATACCGAACAATGCCTTGTAAGATCGCAGCACTTGCCGAATGAAGGGTTGTGGAGGCTTCGGTAGATTGCTGCTGTGCTTCTTGCAAGGTGGAAATCGTTGTTACACCCTGCTTTTCATTCATATGATGTTGTAAGTTAGTAGAAAGGTGCACACCTCCTTGGAATGAACCTGAAACTTGTGGTTTTTGGCCTCCCTTTGCGCTGCCTTTCCCGCCGAACTCGAGCTTTCCGCCCTTTGCTTCATCTGTTCCGCTCTCGGCCGTTCTCGTCTCCTCAAAGCCATAACTTGTATGATAAGAATGTCCCGTTGTGTAGGTTTTCTCTACTTCTTTCCACTCTTTTAAAATAAATCCCTCCATAAATATTGCTACACTTGGACAAGCAGCTACTAATGGATGATAGGCTTCTGGTAATATGCTCCCCTCTATATAGATGCTTCGGCCTGCTTTTTCTAAATCTGTATAAGGATCCCCCACCGTATTCTTGTCAAACGGATTCGAAATATATTTAGGGTGCTGCTTATAAAAATCAGGATTATGATCATAGGTTTCTAACCAAGGCATGACATGAAAATAACCGTTATCCTGATCAAATACTTCCGAAATTGTATACCCATTCTTTTCTAGGGCATCAGGGATTCCATCTCCATCACTATCTGTCTCTAATGCGCTGTATATTTCTTTTTTTAGCTTGTCCCATTCTTTGAATGGATCCTCTTTTTCAGGCGTTTTAGGTATTTCGGGTTTTGGGGGTGTTTCAGGTTTTGGGGGTGTTTCAGGTTTTGCTTTGGGCTGCTGACAGCTTGGATGTTCCTTCATCAAACTACAATTCACACCTTTTTTGATCGTCATGATTTTCGCCTCCGTCAAATAAATGTTCTAAAAGATTGGTAATGCCTGTTCCGATTTCAAAATCAGGGACATAGATCTTGCTTTTGGGAATGTTTTGGCCGTCTCTCGCTCTATTTACGTACCACCGTTATAAAGATAATTGCATCTCCTCAACAGGTTTAGGGGAAGGCAATACATATTCTAGTCGCATCGTATACGGTTGATCTTTCGTTAAGGATACGGTATTATACTCATCTCGATTAATTACAATATATTTATCCTGAATTTGTAGGACCACATATGCGTCATCTGATGTAGAAAAGGCATAGTCGTCTGTTTGTTCTGGTTGGATTCTTCCTAGCCATCTCACTGCGCGTACCTTTTGATCAGGTGAAATAAATTTAGGGTCTACTTTTACCTGTGTATCTGTATACGTACCTTTTGAAAAAAATAATAGATTTTGAAAATATGGAGATTCGAAATAATAAGCTAATAGGCCGTTTTTAGGAAGACCTTGCATTTCTGCCATCCAATGTGTGCTTCCTTCTTTGTATAAAAATAGGTAACGGCTACATATTCCCCCGTATACAGCCGCTTTCCTAGGTATATTGTTTCCTGCTAATCCATGGATACAATTTTTTTATGCTTTCGGAACTAAAAATACACGTATATTCCCTTATATTAGAAATTTCGCTCAAAGATAGTAATCGTTTGATCCTCGTGATCGTTATCTTTCAATATATCTTTATCCACAGTAATCTGAATCTGAATTGATTTATTGTTCTTCTTTGAATGGACCAACCCATCTACCTCTGCATTATATGTGTGGGATTTGTTGAATTCATGCTGAATATTTTCGATTGCAGATCGCATAAAGATATTCGATAGAGCGGCTTTACCGACATTTCCAATAATCGTCCAACCGTTTGGTTCTTCTTTTATCGTGACATCGATTTTTGTATTAAAGTCGACATGTAATGTGTTATCTTTTGTGCTAAATTGGGTTTCAGTTGGGGTTATTATTTCTGTATCTTCCGTTCCCTTAAAGGTGCAGGTGACTTTTTTAATGCCCGCAAGCAGAAGTGGGTTGTCTGTAAGATCTTTACTATTGAATCTGTTAAGTTCGAATGCCGAATACACTTGATCAAATGAAATATGGTCCCCATTTACTTTCGAGTTCTGAGCTGTAGGATCGCTAAGTGTTCCTCCAGTAAAAGCCTTATGATATGTCTCCAGCGTAAATGTTTTACCTGGAAAAACCTGTGAACATAACTCGATTTCTCTTGGCTCATGAAATGTAGGTACTACTATATCAATACATTTTTCTGTCTTATCTCGGTTAGGTTTAGCTGGACAAACGCTTGAGTTAATTTTTTGATCTTCCCAACCGCTCGGTATTGCTTCATCTAATTTCCCTTTCAGTTTGAATGTATAACCCCAGTAATTTTTTGTCATATCAAAGTTCTGGAAAAGAGAAAAATCAAAGGTACAGCTAGGGCTGCTCATGTTATCTATAAATAAATTTTGTTTGATTATTTCTGATGCCAGTACAGGTCCATAGATAGTCTTGTTCTTAGTAGTAGGGTCCTGTACCTCTAATGTAAAGGATAAGAAATTTTTTAATATGTCATTGGAAGGAATAAAAAGTTCCATTCTATTACACGATTTCGGGGATAACCAATCCGCATTAAATGTACGGAATTTGAATTGACTTGCCAACTTGTCAGCGTCTAGTTCTGGTTTTTTAGGTCGGAAACCTGGTATCTGTCCTACAGTTTTTTCCATCAGAAGTTTATAATCTTTTTCTGTTTCTTGTTCTTTTTTAATCCACACTTCAATGCGATCCTCATTAGAAAGATGTGGTATACCTGTGCTTTGGCCTTTATTTTTTGACGAATCCGTTTTTGGATCTAGTACGCCTAGGGTCCCTTCTTTATATCCAAATACGCCCTTCTCTGGAGATGGGGTGAAAGAAAAAGAACGTAGGTCCGGCTGCACCTTTGAAGTTGTTGGCGATGATGGCGGAAGTAATTTAATCCGATAATTCAGCTTGTCTTTTAGGTAATGATTTTTAAGGTAAAGTACTTGATACGTGTGTTTGTCTGATGTGGTAATATCTTCGAATGTTGCAGTTACAATTGGTGGGATTTCTATAATAAGACGCATCCCTTGTCGAAGCTCATAATCGTAGAGACCCTCTTTCTTGCTAAGGCGCTGTAGCGTATCTGTCATTTCTTGCAAATATGCCTCACCTTTCATCTTTGTCTCTTTCATCCACTCTCGGGGGATTGTTATGTTGTCTTTTAGCCACGCCTCACTTTTCTGCTCGTCCATTTTTATATTTGTAAGAGGTGTTCTTATACTTTCATCATAGTTTGCAGATTTTTCCTCTAATTGATCGCTTTTACCGTTTAGTTCCTTAAGTGTCTGTTTAAGCTCTTCTTGTCGACTTCCTATCGCTGTATCTATTTGATTCTTTATAGAGGTTTTCTTTTGTTTAATGATTTTGAGCTCATCGCCTATACGATCTAGGTTTTGTAAATTTTCTAACCATTTATCCATATCTGGTTGTGACATCTTTATATTTAACTTTTGGAATTCTTTGTTGATTGTTGTTACAAACTCCTTCTGTAACGCTTCCAAACGCTTCTTGGTGTCCGTTACTTCCTTTTGTACAAACGCCAGTTGGTTCTCTATATCTAGTTTGGTCTGCAAAGACATAATAATGTTCACATTCTGTGACTGCAGATCATACTTAATTCCATACTGATTCGTTATCACAAGCTCCTTTGATGTATCACCGAATGCAAGTTTTATGGCATCTCTAATTGTCAAACGATGAGCTTTATCGATATCCTGATAAGAGAAGGGCAGTGGGTCTATTCTCTGTGGATCAATGCCTTTGTACCCTAAATCTTCCTGTCTCGGTGCTGCAATTCGTCTATCATACCGGTTCCCGTCTGGTGTAATCAGAGTCAAATAAGCTGTATGCTGTTCCATTTGATTTAGATGTTGTCCCCATTGAGTGTTTATGCTTGGTTCCACGTTTGGTATATATCCCTCATATTGTAACAAACTTAGATTTACCGGCGCTCCTGACGCTATTTTGGTAGCTTGTTCTTTAGACAAATGGACTTGATTTGCATTAAAAGTATCAGTGGACTTAATAACTAAGGGGGTAGACTGCTCACCAGGAGGATAAGAGGCATCTGGTTGAAGTAAGAGGGCTACTTGTCCTGTATCTTTTGCGGGCTTCACAGTAACAAGAGGCTCCCATTGCCCCCCTTTACTTGTATCAGCGTAATTAAAATTGAAAGATGGCGCTAGCTGACTGACGGCAGCAGTTCCGGAGTTTTGATATTGTACCAATCCATTAAATATCGCAAACTCCGCTGTATTATAGTTACTTTGAAAAGAAGTAGTCTCTTCTTGTGTACGGGTGTTGTTTACTTCTTGTGTACTTGATGCGGCTGACTCATTTGATACGCTCTTCGACCAGCTCTTCGAACCCCCGAATGCAACTGAGGGTTCTGGTGAGATCGTCACTCCTCCGTTCACCGACTCTTCCGTTCCCTGTGTGTTCACCGTTCCATTTGTCTGAGTCCTTGCTTGAGAATGACTGAGAGAAAATGAAGAGGTTGTTCCTTTTGTCTCTGTCTTGGTAAACACTGGAATAAGTTGATAACCAACCATATTCACAGTTATATGTGGATAAGCTGCTACTAAAGGATTTCGTGCCCGTTCTGATATATTGTACACTCGTTCAGCAGAGTCGGTACTTATTAATTTCTTCCTGTCTTGAAACGGATCACCTGTTGTACTTTTTAGAAGATAATGACAAAAATATGTTGGCAAATCCGTCTTCACTCCATAAGGCTGTGTTTGTCCATCCGATGTAACTGTAAAACCATGCGTAGAATCATAATTGGTTATCCCATCGTTATTCGCATCGGCAAAAAGTGCATGTGGATTTGTCACATCATAATCCGGGTCTAAATTTTTTGTAGGGTCCACATTTTCTACATACTGAGCTATCCACTTGTCTTTACCTTGCTTCTTAGCCTCTGTTATATGCTCATCTAATGCCTTATCGTCCGCTAACGTTTTCTGAATGGCAGTCACCGTGTCCGGTACCTCCGCTAGCTTGTACAACGTACTGTTCTTTACCTTGTTAGAAAAAACATCCAAATTGGAAGTGAGTGGTTCCTTTAATGGGGCAGATTCTTGTAGCTTAGTTAGGTAGCCCGCAATGTCCTCGATTAGCTCCTTTGTTTGCGTTTGAGCGGCTTCTTTTTTTAGTATGTCCTGAAGCTTCTGCAACGCCACTTTTAGCGCAGTAATGCGTTGTTTCGTCTCTTCACCAAATACGGTCTGTTTTAGCATAACCATTGAAACGAAAAGCCATGGTTCCTCCTGGCGAGCTTTCTTCCAGAGATCTATTTGATCAGCATTCGCCGTCAGTTTGTTACCAATCAGTTTTAGACGGTTTTCTATCGACATCTTAGCGGTCTGTTTTTTGATATTCATTTCATCTATGGGATCTATGCCTCCTACAGATTCCTCTGTAAACTCATTATCTGTATCCGAATCCGTTGCTATAAAGCTAGATGATGCACTGGTTGCTGTTCCAGGTTGTTGAGTATCAGGTTCCAAATATGGTATTTCTTCTGAATCAAGAATACCATATTGTTGACTATCAAATAAATTATCGGTAATATGTGCTGGGAAATAATCTTGATCTGAGAGATCGGGTCCTCTTAAATGTTCCGCGGGGATTGGCGTATTACCTTCCTTCGCACCCTTCCATTTTTTTATAAGCTCAGGTGTTTGCCAAGATAATATCAATATGTTTTCATTCTCTGCTATTGGTATAAGTGGTATATATTCCACTCGAATTTTATAGATGCCTGTCTCCAGATGACAACTCATATCGTCTTGTTGCATCAGGTATGAAATTGTCCCACTATAGGTTGTACTTGGTGCCACCTTATCCTTAACACGTATCTCTACATCCCAATTTTCTTCTTCATTTTCTTGCTTTAAAATTTGACACTTGCCTTGGTCACACTTTACACGAAAGGCATCTTTCGCCTCTTGGTCTGTTTTTTCCGGAATCGTATATATTTTTTGATCCCCATCTTCTGTGCATTTCATTAGTTTCAGTACATCTGGTTGAATATCAAATGTAACATTTTGCCAAATTTTCATACAAGAACGCTTACTACTAGATGAAGAAAAAAGATACTGACCTGCTGTATCGATTTTCAGCCTTCCAACCCATCTAGCTGATTCAAAAGAAGTGAAATGTAAATCTGATTGATATTTTTGAGGGCTCATAAAATGCAAAATCCCTCCATCATTTTCTCCTTGAACACCTAGTATCATGTCTTGAAAAATAGGTTTTCGATAAAAAATTCCATATAATCCCAAGTCTGCCGAATTGAAAGAACTTTGTGAAGCAGAATTAGTCGTTGCCATTATGCAACCTCCTTGTACTGTATTTATTTCAAACTGAGCTATCCTTTATAATGAGAAACCCATGAACAATACTTTAGCATCTCAAGCTATTTCTCCATCTTACTTTTCAGAGTATAGGTGCTAATTTCGCACCCTTTTAGGTGTTACTACATAACCTGCGGATTTTTCAGTGAATATAACGGGCTTTCCTGCTTACAATTTTCCTCTCGAGCCAAATTGATAGAATCCTAGGGGGATTCTCAATATTTTTATACCTGTGGCACTCGTTGAAGGTTCTACAGCACGTTTTGTACATATTAGACTAGAAGCCTGGCTAGCGATGTACAACATTTTACTCCACACCGTTCTCATACATCTGGATTGTTTTATTTCATACTAGTTAAAATACAAAATATATTTATCTTCGTGACGGTTTAGATATTAAGAATACAACGAAACCACAGGTATTTTATAATGTTTGTAATAGGACCCTTAGGGTTATTGTACCAATGTAGCCCGAATCACCAATGTATTCAATTGTTTAGTTTTTAACTGTCCTGTATCATTCATAACTTGTCCCGTTTCTTGAACGATAGATGCCCCCGTTATTTTAAATTTTGATCCATGCTTCAACAATATTTCCTTTTCTTGTGGAAACGGAGAAATAGAAGCTAAATAAGGTGCACGAGTACCTTTTGGAATCGTTATTTCTACACTAATAGGTCTTTCGGCGAAAAAAGGATCTTTTGGAACCTCGTTATTTAAAGAGGTACTTCTATATGCTTTATCGATATTTATCTTATTTATATTTTTGTTTACCAGTTCGATTGCATTTTTGGTGTAGGTTTCGAATGATCCCACTGAGTCCAAATCGAGATCGAACATATGCTTCAAGAAATCGCCATTCTTTTTAAACTCAGGCTCTGTGCTACGTCTATATACTTTGATATTCTGTGTAAGAGGAGGGGCTAGATCGATTGCGTTATCCATGTATTTTATCTTTTGCTTCACATTAGATGCGGTTATCTTTATACCCTTTGAATCCGTTGCATCCTTTAAATCCTTTGGTAATTCCCCATTTCGTAAATACCCATTTATAGAACGATAATACTCATCTGATGTGTAATCCTTCATGGCTTCTAATTCTTTATTAGATAATCCCTCTATCCACTTTTTCCCATATTCTTCAGCATTAAACGTTTCATTCGTTTCTTTTGGTGTGTCTGTTGGTTTGTTTTCAGGTGTATCTTCTGCCTTACTTTTGATCAATTTCGCTTTCCAAACGACACGCATCTTCCCTTTTATGACGGTGTTTGTTTTTCCAGCCACTTCATCAATTTGATATTCAGCATTTTTTCGTAATACAACGCGTGTATCTTCTGCCGTTTCTCCTGTGAAATAGCCAACGTGTTCTCCAGCAGGGATTTGAATTTGGATCAGATCCTCATTCATCCCTAAATTGTCCAAATCACTACTTAAGTTTTCTGTTGTATAAAATTCATTACGTATCGTAGTAACCTTGCTATTATCTGTCGTTTCATTCTTTTTTATATCCTCTTTTTTATACGCATCTGTCATTCTAACCGTAATATGCAAATCTTCTTTTAAGGCAGGAGCTGTCTTCAGAAATGTATCTACTTTTAGTGTATCAAATGTTTTATCCCAGTCCGCCCCTTCTTTTCCCTTTTTCAATTTATCTATTAGTGTTTCGGACGCTTCGAATTTTGCTTTTTTTGCTGCGTCTGGTGATTCGAATTTGTTTTCAAACGCTTTTTTTTCTTCTGGTCCTTTTTTTACTTGTTCTCGTATGTCCTTTTCTGTTGCTGACATCATGATTCACTCCTTGTATAGTATTGTAGTTATCCTTTATACTGAGAGCCCTGTGAAGCATACTTGGACGTCTCAAGATATTTCTAGAGCATGCTTTGAATAGTATCGGCAATCTTTTTTACCAAACCTATGGATACATCGTATGATAAAAAGGGTTCTCAATACTTGTACGTGGCTCCCTATTTTCAGACTGAGATTCTTGATTTTCGAGTGTAGTAATGGCTCTAGGGGGATTTTGATTCGGAACAAACGCTCATACATGAGGTTGTTGGGTACATGCACATTAGAAATATTTCGAGAGGTCCAAAGACGAATTTTAAATAAAGGGGATGTTTTTTACATACAAAAACGATTGGTTTTGTTGTAATGCTTTTTATGAAGCTAAACTGTAGAGAACATCTGATGAGGAGAATGCTATATAAGCTATTTTAAAGGAAAACTGGTCCCGAAAAACATGATTATAGTAGTCGTTGGGTGTATAAATATGGTAAAATATCGCATTGAATTAAAAAAAGAAAACAAATCCGCACTCTACGCTTTGGGATTAGAATACAACGTATATCAAAATCAAAGGAGAATGAATGGTGTTATTTATTTCGTACCATTGATAGTGATGGACATATATTGGACTTTCAGCTTCAAAAAATACGTAATCATCAAGTTGTGTAGTCCTTTATAAAAAAATTGGTAAAATATTTTGGGAAATCATTGGTTCTTACGATAGACAAGGCTACAGCGTTGCTGTGTGCATTCAAAAAATTACAAAAGGATATTGACTATATACCGCCCAACCATCGCACGATCCAACTTCATAATAATCTCATTGACATGTAAAAATGAAGATTTGTCAAATCAGCTGGATTTTAAACTTTGCAACAGAACCTTGAGGTGTCTATTTTGAAAGATTTCCCTTTAATAACTATAAATGCTTTTATTGCTTAATGGATAAGCTGCCCGCATTTCTTATTTCGTGTTGTAAGTTTTTATTTATGAATACGTGAATATTTCAGAGCGAGGGAAGAAAAAGGATTCAAACCATTACGTGCTATGTTACTTTCTCCTAAGAGAGTATTGTAATCTGAAAATATTCCCAAATATATTTATGTGTAATCTGAGTGCTATTTCAGGAATACCTGTTAAAGAGAGACATTCGCAATAAAATAGGGGGACAAGGGAAGAGATTCAATTTTGGGGAGCATCAAAAAGAAGGAGCCCTAGGAATGTTTCATTTGAAAATGCGTAAAATATTCTAGAGACAGCTAAATAGAAGGATAGCCGTTATATGCATTTTGAAATGGAATAAGCACAAATCATGTTATTGAATGTTTGCTCAATCGTATGCTTACATGCTTAGTATGATATAATTACGAAATTATATTCACACAATTTTGGGATATTACGTTCAAAAAGGCACATTTTTTTCAGCATTTAACTTTTTTATGGAAAAAAACTATTTTTCGATTGTATGGGATACGTGTTTTTCTGATTCTAATACGAAAAATTTAAATATTCAAAAATAACTTCTTGAATTTATCCATAAGTTCATTATGCGTCGAAAAAACGAAGTGTGGTTGTTGCAAACTCTTGTTTATATAAAGCATGAATAGTTTCAATTTCTTTGATGGTGTGAGACACATGGCGAAGAGTTTGAAATCCGAAAAATTTGGAAGAACACTACATTATATGTCGATGATCCTATTCAATCAAATTATAGAGATATTCAGTAATACAATGCTTCAAATGACCATAAAGGCTATTATTTTGAGTATCCCGCCCTCTTCTCCATTGCACTGCAATTTACCTTAGCTTAAAAAACTTTGAAACAGAGCCTTATTTCATATCAAAATCGTTTGAAATATTGGATGATAATTATGGGTTTTGTGGTGATGAGAGCGGCAAGTCAAAACAGCCAACAGCTGAATTTAAGTTATATGATAGTAGTTGGATAAGAAATACACTGAAACAGAATATTCTATCCAACAATTTAGATAGAATATGAATTTTTTCACTATACTTGGGATAATCAAAATAAAAAATATTATAAAAAACAAATCTCGTCCAACTAATTATTACCTTTAATCAGTTAGTAAGTCTGCCATTTAAAGAGAGTAATTGGCTAAATTACAAGTTCGAATTTTTTAATGTAGAAGGTTCTTCACCTGTAAACATATCATTTAAAAATGATTTTACAGGTAAGAAAATTAATACTCTCAATTATAGCTGTTGGGATACTACGAAAACAAAAGAGCGTGAACAAAGTACTGCTTTTCACTCTCTAATTGAGAGCGTCTGATATGAAACAGTAATTCTACTTATCAATAATAGGACACAGTAAATCTGAGCGTAACATATTTGTTCCAAAAATCCATAACGAGGCATGAATAGAAAAAAGTAAAAAGGATAGTTTATAATTTACGAACATAAACAGTAAAAAATGAAAATCTCAAAGAAACTTGGCGATTCCCAAAACTAATTGCCATTGAAAAAGTGGAACCTTACTGAGAACCCCTCTCTTGTTTATATGGAAGGTGAATTATAGTAATTACATAGACTTTATCCGGGTTTATCCCAGTATACTTATTTTGCAATAGACATATTAAGCAACAGATTCCTAATTGATTAACATCCAGGCTATAGAAATATTATAAACTATTAAGATAGCTATTCAAAAAATTATCAAGTTAAATTTCTCGGACTCTGTCCGAACCTGCTGGGGAGAAACTCTCCCCAGACCCCATATAAAACATTTGCGGGGGGCCTTCCCCGCACCCCCGTCCCCTGCTGGAAGCGCCCTCAAAAAAATATTTTTGAGGGAACAAGAGGATTTGGGGTACAGATTAATTGTCAACTCCTTAATGCTCCTACGTCCGCTTACCGTTGACAATCTCCAAATAAAGTTGACATCTCCTGTATAGATTTAGCTCATTATTTAAACATTTCAAAATAAAGCCTCAAAATATATCTCTAAAATTATATGCATTATTATATAATACATGGTTATACTAACACAGAAGTCAATGTTTTGTTTAAGACGAGTTATATCGCCGCCGATATGTTTATATAGATAGACTTTCGTTATGAATAAATGGATAAATATTTTAACTGTTAAATCTTATAAAAACATTTCTTAATGTTATAATGGCATACCAACACGCCCCTTCGTGTTGTATTATAATACGGTTAGTCCCCCTGTGTGTCCTATAAGAAAATAACACTAAAATACATAATCCGTTTATTAAACTTAAGTACTGTTATTAATACCGTGCTCTCTTAAACATCTTAAACTTCTAACAGCATAAAAAAGAGCTACACCTCTCTTGGGCAAAATCGCTGTTATTTCTTGGAGTAAAAATGGTTTTCCTCCATTAGGAATATCCTCTTGATCTGCAAAAATGGCTACTCTTTAAGAGTAGCCATTTTTACATTCTATTATATGTATTATGAAATTTTAAAAAGAAAATAACAAGATAAATAAAAATATTTAGAGCATTAACTATTTAAATGGTGAGAGTTCCGTAACTACTTACAAAAGCTTTCAGAATGATAAGGAGCAACTAAGTTTTTTCATTAGAGAATGAGGTAATCTACATTTTTGAGAGAAGTCATCACAGAACTCTCACCATTAAAACACGTTTATCCACTATCTTATAATTTGGCTTAATATAAATAACAAGACAAAAAAAGAAAAAATCCCTCCAAATACAACTAACCAATTTTGAGTAGGATTATCCTCTGGATTATTATTTTGTATATCCTGATAACCTGTCATTATATTTTGATATTGACTAACAATATTCTTATATTCGTTTATCGTATTATTGTCGCCTATATTATTCATAAAAGGAACTCTCCTTTTTTATAAATTATGAAATTAAACATACGAAGGTGAACACCAAAAAATTAATATGGGCTCATTTGAAAAACTCAAATGAGCCCCAGTGAATTCTTTTACAGCCAAAGGAGATTTCATTACATCAAACTAAACGCTCACTATTATGTATATTATTATGCTTTACAATATATTCTTTAAGGCCGTAATGCCAATAAGCAGTAATCATTTCTATTTCACTTGCAACAGTATCTTCACAATTTTCATCTAAATGTATAAGATTTGCATTATCTTCTTCACAATCCTCTAATTTTAATTTTTTGTGAATATCTTTTAGTATCCCACCGTACCCAATAAGACGCTTATGAGATAAAGCGTTGTCTAATGTATATACAGTCACCGCATTTTCTTGACGATTTCCTTTTAATATCTCTATATCTTTTACCGGATATTTAGAAACTTCTTGTAAAGCACCTTCAAAAGCCTGTATTTTAGTCTCTGTTAGTATTGAATGTTTTTTATTGGGCTTAACAGTTCGTACATCAACAATAATATCAGAGGAACTCTTCATTGCTTTTTTCCAAAGCGTTGCCCAATCTCTTTGAGTAATATAAAGGTTATTAAAATAGGATGGCTTAACTGCAAGTAATACGTGAAAATGCGGATGATACTTATTTTTATTCTTAGTGACCTCTAATCCTCTAAAATAACCACGTATAACATGTTGAATTCTCTTATACTTCATAAAACGATTAAAAGCTTCCATGCTATGATTAATGCGTTTTTTCAACTCTTTTCCTTCAACGGTTTCACCAGTCGTCAACGTTAAAAATAACCATTTTAATTTTTCTTCTTTATTAGCCCTTAAAATAATTTCCCTATTTTGATTCGCTATTTTTATGGATCTACGCCAATTACACATTGGGCATAACCTCACTTTACAAAACCAAGCGTGTGCGAGTTTTTTTCCTTGAGGAGTAACTTTAAATTGGAGAATTTTTGCACATTGATAAACACGAGCAGCTTTATTTTTTATCGATGCATCTAAATACGAGGAAGCCATTTTAAGATTATTTTCTTTTTTTTCCTTCCAAGGTCGAATTTTGCCATCCTTTGTCTCATCTTTTAATATATTCACTTGCCCATTTTGCTTAGTTGTGTTAAGATTTATATGTGATATTTCCGTGTTAAACATCCATCATACCTCCTGTGTTATAATTCGATTTGGACAATCCAATCATAACACAGGAGTATTTTTTTTTCCATACTCTACCTCTCTACAAACCCACTTATAAACATACTTCAAGGGGCTTTTTTATAATCTTGTTGTTTCTAATTATTATTCATTAAAAATTATTGTAAATATTCAGATTATTTAAATTATATTTTTCACTATAATTAAGGTGAGGGAGTATAATCTCCAAACGAAACCCCTAATTTGTCTTATCCGTAGACAAATTAGGGGTTTCGTTTTCACTTAAGTGAAAATATAATTTTTTGTATATTCGGTGATTTTAATAGAAGTAGCTATTATTTTAATTCCCCTTGTTTCATTCGTTCTTTCATTCGTTCAAAAATTATGTATACCTTTGCTTTACTCGCCTTGTTAGATATGTGAGATGTTTCCCATGTATTTATTGTTTCAGAAATTCTCAAATTATCGTAGTGGTAATCCTTTTTATAAATAGTGTAGCTATTAAAATTGTTCCGGATGAATTAACCTATTGAATTTTTTGTATACTTATAGATTTCTAATTCGGCCTATCAAAGGAAGGTTTGTTAACTGCTAGTACTTCCATAAATGTGGTTAAAAAACACATCGAAAACCCAGTAATGAAGTGAGGTGAAAGCATTGTTAGTCAATAAGGTTTATAAGTTCAGAATCTACCCAAATAAAGATCAAGAAATACTGATTGCAAAAATAATCGGTTGTTCTCATTTTGTCTTTAATCACTTCTTAGGTATGTGGAATGACATATACAAAGAAACTGGTAAAGGTCTGAATTATAACGCTTGCTCTTCTCAATTAACGCACCTAAAGAAGGAATTAGTTTGGTTAAAAGAAGGAGACAGTATTACGATTCAATCCTCCCTAAAAAACCTTGCTGTTAGACGAAATTCAAGCGGAAAATACTTCGTGGCAATTCTTACAGAAGTTGAAATACAACCACCCGAAAAAGCTGATTCTACTATCGGCATTGACCTAGGAATTACTGAATTTGCTATCCTTTCTGATGGTCACAAGATTGACAATAATAAGTTCACTTCCAAAATGGAGAAAAAATTAAAACGTGAACAACGTAAATTATCAAAACGCGCATTAATCGCTAAAAATTATCAGAAGCAAACGCTTAAAGTTGATAGATTACACGACAGAGTCATAAATCAACGGGATGACTTTCTAAATAAGTTGAGTACAGAGATTATCAAAAATCACAATATCATCTGTATCGAAGACTTGAATACAAAAGGAATGTTACGTAATCATAAATTAGCTAAATCAATCTCTGATGTATCTTGGGTTGCTTTTGTATCTAAATTAGAATATAAAGCAACTTGGTATGGCGAAAAAATCGTCAAAATAAGCAGATGGTTTCCATCTAGCCAAATATATTCTGATTGTTGGCATCATGATGGCAACAAATCTCTTGAAATAAGAGACTGGACTTGTCCTATTTGTCATGCAAACTATGATAGAGATTTTAATGCTAGTAAAAATATTCTAGCCGAAGGCTTACGGACATTAGCCTTAGTTTGAAAAATCATCGAACCGTAGGAATCTACGGGGATAGCTTAGTAAATAAGAAAAACCGCTGTTGGTAAAGAAATACATCAATAAGTATGCTCTGTTCCCAAGAATCTCCCACTTCAGTCAGACCGTAAAATCGATAAGTGGGGGTAGTTCAATTATTACATCGATACGATAAAAAACGTATCAGATTCATGAGGGCTAGATTTTTGAACCACTCACCACACTACCTACTTTAGCTTGGTTTTCGCAACTTCGATACGCGTGAGACGGTAGAACGTTGAAGAGCAATCTGTACAAGTAAATGATAGCAAACATGTTGGCCTATGCTAACCAACATTCATTTCCCACCTAAAATTGGTGTTGCCCACCTTCATATTTTTGAGGAAAGAGTCTTCTGTCGGAAGACGATAAAATCCCTAAACATATACCTATCATTAATCTCCTCAAATTATATTTATAGTTCAATTGCTATCCTTAATTGCTTTACATTTTTATTCCCCTCACCTTCCTCTATGTTACGCAAGGACCCAAAAAGGAAAGGCTCTTTGGATAACTTGTCCTGAAGGTGGCTTTGAGATTATTGCTATATAACTATTCGCCTATTACATCATAAACATTAGAGCAGCACCCATTTCTTCGATTAACACAAATGTGAAGAAATGGGTGTATATCCATTATATTTAAAATTTAACTTTTATTCCAAAAGCATAACCTGGTCTCTACCTTGCGGTTGTATATTTTTCATTGTTAATTTTTTAAAGCATTTACCCTTTCAGTAACTTGAGAGATGTTTAATTTTATATGGTGAGTTGAAGCACCATTAAATTTTTGAACTTATACAAGTTTTTTCTCAATTTTAATTGTCCGATCGTAATGCTTTGGAATAATTCGGATTTCCTCTTTCTTATTTGCTAGTTTTTGTTTTTGCAATAAACAAATTATACTTATAAATAATATATTTTTGTTAATAGTGGCAAGTTTTTGTCGGGAAAAAATCAATTTATTTACCATACGAAATTAATTTGGATATCCATTTTTGGTTAGGTTGCTCACATACTATATCTAGCGTCATTATAAATTGCTGTGTATGCTGAAAAGTTATAATAGCTTCTGAATTTTTTTCCGTTTCTTCTAATACAGGTACCAATAATTCTAGCCCATATCTTTGTTCCTCAGATAACCCATGAGTTGTAAATAAATTCATAAATTCTGCCCATTGTATTAATTCAATCGAATAACCACTCTGTTGCAGGTGTACAATTAATTGTTGCCACTTTAGCTGAACAGGATTACAAATGTGGAATGTTTCTCCTTTGCTTTGTTCTATGCACGCTAACCTCACAATTGCTTCACTGCTAAAATTGACTGGTACCAAATCAATTTTGATTGGGATGTCAGGCGCTTTTTGTAATATTAGAAGAGCTTTTATTAAACGATAAAATGCATTTCCTTCTATATTTTGTTGGAATTTCCCATCTGTCGTACGACCTACTACCTACACGATATACCGTTGCTGTAGACCTTTTTTTATTTCTTCTCTCACTAACTTTTCGGCAAAAAATTTCCTTTCTACATATACATTCTCCACTTGTTGTCCTCGGTCAAAATCTTGCTCTGTAAACAGAAATTCTGCGGGATCATCAGGATGATGGCCGGAAATAGGGTGTTTTTGCCCATCCCCTCGAAAAGGGGGAATAAGGGGTTTAGCCTATATATATAGGTCGCGGACTGGAAATATAGATAAATAAAAACGGACAAACTCAAGTAGGTATGAGTTTGTCCATTTTGTTTGCTATTTACCGAGACGTCATATTAACCACACATAAATGTGACAGCTATTTATCCCAATCGGTCTCCTTTTTTTCCTTTTTGTTGAGGCTCTATAAGCACAACACCTTGTTCTGCATAAACACCCATCACTAATACTTCCGAACTAAAACCAGCAACCCTCATTGGTGGGAAATTTACTACGCCAAGTACTTGTTTACCAATAAGATTGGATAGCTCATAACATGCAGTTATTTGCGCACTACTTTGTTTAATTCCTATTTCATCACCAAAATCAACCCAAAGCTTATATGCTGGTTTTCTCGCTTTCGGGAATTCTTCTGCACGGATGATCTCTCCTACACGCATATCTATTTTTTGAAAATCATCAAAAGTTGCCATATTTATTCCTCCTGAAAAATTATCATTCTACAAACAATTATTTATTAACAAAGTAATCTTTAATTAATCCTGTTTCTCTCTAATAACTAATAAAACTCCTATCAGGATTAAGGCAGAACCTATCCAAAACGTTACACCTATCTTTTCTCCAAGAATAAGCCACCCCAGTAATGTTCCAACAACAGGTTGAAAGAAGAAAAATAATCCTCCACTTGAAGCATTAAGCATTTGTAATCCTCGATTCCAAAGTAAAAATGCAACGGCTGTTGAGATAATACCTAAATATAAGAGTCCACCCCAAATAGTTGGGCGAGTTAGTTGAGAGACATCAATTGCATGTAACCTTGGTAAAACAAAAGGAGTTAACACAATAAGAGCTACCAAGGTGGAATAAGTGGTTACCACAATTTGTGAATAATCACTCGGCAAACGTTTTACAAGAACAGACATAAGTGCCCATGTTAAAGCTGCGATAAGGAGAGAAATACCACCAAGCATATTGGACATATTTAAGTCACCAATTCCAACAATGATAATTACTCCAATAGTCGCTAAACAAACAGATATTCCCTTTTTAAAAGTCAAACGTTCTTTAAGGATCAACCAAGCAAACACCACCATAAATGCCGGTGTTGAAGAAGTTATAATGGCACCCATTTGTGCTGAAGATAGCATTGTACCCGTTTCTTGAGTAACAATCGAAATGGCATAACCAATAACTCCAATTGCTATGATTATTAAAAAATAACGTTTTTCAATGCGCCATTTTTGTTTTGTTACAAATCCGATAATAAGAAGTGCAACAATAGCTACTAAATATCGCAACCATACTAGTTCCAATGGTGGAATGACCGATACCAAAACTTTAACAACAACATACATGCCTCCCCAAATACTGGAAGCAAGAATTAAATATAGAGAACCTAATAAGGTATTTTTCATTTTTTGTACCCTCCGCTTTTTGTTTAGGTCAATAAAGCCCCTAACGGAGAGATGTAGTCACTTTCTCTCTATTAAGAGCGGAAAAGTGCTACTGGTACATCGTTTTCAAATAATGGAGCCAAATACATGCTGATTCACCTCTATTTTTCACTTTAATTTCTATAGTTTTTCATCTTACCTGGAATTTTAAAATTTATCAAGAGGAAAAGGTTAATTTAAATAAAATAAAATCTGAAGAGAAAAACTATCCTAAGAATATGAGTTTCCTTCGTTAGAAAATCCTCCCCTAGTTTGTAAAAGTTTTTGATTAAACTTTATTTCAAAGCTACACCTAATCTCCATTGTACTTTTGACTGCAACCTCTCATTGGTGCTACCCATATAAAAAACAATAAACGGAAATAAAATACATATTATGGTATGTTTTTTCGCGTATCTCGGCTGCCTCCCATAAGAAAAGTACCTATTTTCAAGAATTGGTACTTTTTTGTAAGGTATATTCATATTCCTTAACGCGTCTATAAAATGTATTACTTTTCATTCCTACTTTTTTCATGGCTTCTACAGCTGTAATTTTATTGTTTTTCCATTCTTGGTAAGTAGCTATAAAATTATCATCAATCTCAATTTTTCTACGACCAAACTTGATCCCTTTTTGAAGAGCAATTGTAATTCCTTCTTTTTGACGTTCACGTATTCTTTTTCTTTCATCTTCAGCCATGTAACTTAATAATTGTAAAATTAAATCGGATATAAGTGTCTCAATTCCATTTAAATCTTTATATTTCATTGTGTTAAGAAGTGGCATATCCAGCACAACAATCTCAATTTCTTTTTCGGTAATTAGTTCTTGCCATTCATCTAAGATCATTTGTTTATTTCTTCCTAAACGATCTAATGATTGAATATATAAAACATCTCCATTCCTCAACATACGCTTCATAAGTTGATATTCAGGTCGTTTAAAATCTTTTCCACTCGCTTTTTCTATAAAAATATATTCTTCAGGAATTCCTATCTCTGATGCAGCAGCAAGTTGCCGCTCAATCGATTGATCTTTACTACTTACCCTAACATAAAAGAATTTCCTCATTATTAATCTCTCCAATCTCCTTTTGTCTCCTATATTCTCAAAATAATGATTTTATAGGATATAATCATCCTTTTTTGTGTCAAATTATATACAGTCACCCTGACATGTTTCAAAATTAATTATGTTATAATTATGACACATTAAAACCATACCAAACTCAATGTGTCAAAAAGTAAAACTTTTTGACATGCTATAACCTATTATATATATAATCCATAAGGAGATGTAGAAAACAAATAAATATGAATACTCAAAAACGATTAACTATTTTAACAACAGATGAAATAAATCAACTTTATAGTAGGCCCCATTTTACAACTAAAGAGCGCGTGCAATATTTTTCTCTTTCTCAAATGGAAAACGAATTATTATATACATTACGCTCAATAAAATCTAAGATTTATTTTATTCTTCAACTTGGATATTTTAAATCAAAACACTTATTTTTTCAGTTTGACTTATGTGAAGTGGAAGAAGATATTCAATATATTCTCAAAGTCCATTTTAATGGTGCTGAATTCTCGGATTTTGGATCTATTGATAAAAAAACTAGACTTAATCAACAACAACTTATTCTTAAGCGATTTAATTATCGTCTTTGTGACTCACAGTCTCGACTAGATTTAAAAGAACAAGCCCGTAGGACTGCGACTGTAAGTGGTAAACCTATTTTTATTTTTCGTGAGGTAATAAACTACTTAACTAACAAACGTATTGTTATTCCTGGTTATAGCTTTATGCAAGAGGTTGTAGGAAATGCTATTACATATGAACAACAACGCCTCATAATGATTATACAAAATCAACTATCTGAAACCGATAAACAACATTTAAAAGAATTATTATATAATTCTTCTGGATTTTATGAGATTACTCGGATAAAACATGAACCTAAAGATTTTAGTATGAATGAAATTAAACGTGAAATTGAATGTGGAAAAGGTATTCATTCTCTCTTTCAACTGGCCAATACAATTTTGCCTAAACTAAAAATATCTAATGAGAGTATTAAATACTACGCTTCTTTAGTAGAATATTATTCCGTATATAAATTAAAACGGTTTGATGAATCCCTTATTTATATTTATTTACTTTGCTTTATTTTTCATCGTTATCAAAGAATGAACGATAACTTGATTAATAGTTTTATTTATAAAATGAGGAAATACAACGATGATATACTATCCTTTGCTAAAGAACAGATATATACCTATTACACAGAAAATCATGAGAATTTCAATAAATTAGGTGAAGTTTTACAAGTTATAGTAGATGAAAATATTTCTGCTAATACCGCATTTAAAGACATTCAAGAACGTGTATTTTCTATCCTAGATCGTCCAAAATTAACTGAACTAGCAAATCAAATCCTGGATAATACGAAAATAGATGAAAAAGCGTTCCGTTGGGAACGTATTGATACATTAGCTTTACAGTTTAAACGACAAATTCGTCCTATTTTTATGATGGTTGATTTTGTTACAACTGGTACGGATGACTCTCTTATGGATGCAATAACTTTCCTAAAAGAGGTTTTTACAAAAGGAAAAGCCTTAACCAAATATGATATCGAAGATATTCCTCAAGCCTTTATAACAAATAGCAACAAACGTTATCTTTACACTAAAGATAAGTCTCATTCAAAACGTTCACTAATAGATCGATATGAATTTTTAATTTATTATTCCTTATGGCATCATTTGCAATCAGGAGATATTTTTTGTAGAGATAGTATACAGTATAGAAGTTTAGAAGCTGATTTAATCGATGAAGATAAGTGGGAACAAAAAGGGATTCTTATTAAAGATTTACATTTAACTACGCTACAGCAACCTGTAGAACAACATTTAAAAGAACTTGAAAATAGATTGGAAACTCGTATTACCGAAATCAATAAAAAGATTATTTCAGGAAAAAACAAACATATTCAATTGAAAAAACATGAAAATCGTAACTCTTGGACACTTCCATATACTCGAGCTTCAGATCCTATTAATCATTCGTTTTTCGATGTATTACCACAAATTGATATGAGAAGTATTCTGTATTTTGTAAATCAACAATGCAATTTCCTTGATAACTTTGAACATATCCTGGGACGGTATGCAAAACAAAATACAAATTATAATATTCTCATTCCATGTTTAATAGCCTGGGGAACAAATATGGGATTATATAGAATGGGAGAAGTCTCTGATATAGATTTTTCAAAATTAGCAACCACATCCGCTAATTTTATTCGATTAGAAACGTTAAAAGATGCAAATGACTGCATTAGTAATGCAACAAGTCAGCTTCCTATTGTTCAATATTATAATATTGATGATTTCATCCATTCGAGTAGCGACGGTCAAAGATTCGAAACACAGATTCATACGCTACAATCCCGTCATTCCTCTAAATATTTTGGAATGAATAAGGGAATTACCTCTTATACAATGGTGGCCAACCATATTCCGATTCAAGCAAGAATTATTGGTGCTAATGAGCATGAAAGTCACTATGTATTCGATATTCTATATAATAATACAACTGATATTAAACCTAATATTCATTCTACAGATACACACGGAACAAATGAGGTGAATTTTGCTATTTTAGATTTATTTGGTTATCAGTTTGCACCAAGATATAAGGATATCCATGCGACAATATCCCGAAACTTATATGGTTTTCAGCATCCAAACCAATATAAAAAATTACTTATCAAGCCTTTACGGAAAATCAATAAAGAGCTGATTATTAAGGAATGGGACAATATTCAACGGATTATGTTATCCCTTGCTTTAAAAACGACTACTCAAAATGTTATTGTTCGAAAGTTAAGTTCCTATGCACGAAAAAATCAAACCAAACGTGCATTATGGGAGTATGATAATATCATCAAAAGCCTATATTTTTTAGAATATATTGATTCACTATCATTACGTCAAAATGTTCAAAAGGCTTTAAACCGTGAGGAAAGTTATCATAAATTACGTCGGTCTGTATCTTATGCAAACTTTGGGAAACTTCGTTTCAAGACTGAACAAGATCAGCATATATGGAACGAATGTAGTAGGCTACTCACCAATTGTATTATTTATTACAACGCAAGTATATTATCGAATTTATTAACGAAATCTCAGGATAAAGGTATCAAGATGAACATACTAAAATACATTTCGCCGGTTGCATGGCAACATATCAATTTTTATGGTCGGTATGAATTTAGCAAATCCCCAACTGTAGTAAATTTGGACGCAATTATTAATAGCATCAATGAAGTTGATATTCTAACCAGGTTGGTACGAGAAGATTCACTTGAAAAAGAATAGAGTGTGCTTTTCCCTTATTCCCCCTTTTCGGGGGGGTGGGCAAAAACACCCTATATCTACCTTCATGTACATAACACACATACTCATAGTAATCACGACGTGCTATTTCTCTTTGAATTTTATCAACTGTCGGAAGATTTTTTAAAGAGGCTTTCAAGTTGTTTCAACTCCTCTGACGTGTACTTACTTAAATCAGCCTTTTGTACAACCGTTTGTTTCATTTCCCCACTATAGTCAATCTCACGTCGGTCACGCCATGCATCAGGCTTTCTATTCTTTAACCAAAAGATGACGGCAGTTGTATCAGGTGCGACTTGTCGCTTAACTCTTTTTGTTTCAACATCTTGAAAGTCATCGTCTTCATTAACTTGTTGTTTTTCCACCGTTACTTCCTCATACGTATAACCTAATGCACGTTTTAGTAGTGCATTCTCTACTTCACGATCCACTACTTCTTTTCCACGACGTACAGCTTGGTCCATGATCAGATGTTTCTTTCTCCAATTATGAAGCGTAACGCGAGTAACACCCATGTTATAAGCAATTTGTTCATCGATAAAACCATCACGTGCCCATCCTTCCATTTTTAATAAACCTTCTTTGGTTAACCATCTTTTAATTTTCGTCATCACTCTCACCTTTCCCAAAATAAAAAAGCAGCGATGTTTCGCTACTTTACATTTGTTTTATTGTTTTTCCATTATTTCTTTTGCTTTCGCATAAATAGTAGCGCGTGGGATATGAGTCATTTTAGATATATCATTTACACTTAATCCATTCTCATCACGATGAAAGAACAAATTCATTGCCTGCTTAATTTGTTTCTCAATTTCAGGTGTAAAATCTCCTAATTGCCACGTTTCTAAATTAAATACACCGTTCTTCACAACAACATATTTGGTAGAAGCAAAATTTTTATGCTTTGCTTTTAACTGTAAATAAGCCAGTGTTTCTTGACGTTGCATCCTTTTTAAAGCTGGAATATGTTTAATCATGGCTTCTTCAATATCTTCTTGCTTGTCCGAATATACACCGTCTTTATAGATGTGTAGGATATTTGTGCTCTTACAGATATGATGTTCATTTATTAGAAAATCCCCGAATTTTTCATGTTGGAAGGCGCTCTTTATGTAAAAGGACTCCTTCATGAATGCTTCATCACGTAAAATTATATTTAATTCATTTTGTTCAACAGGCTCTTCCAAAATATAATTATTAATAATGGAAATGGTCTCTTTAATATCGTTTTTAGCCATTCCTTGAGATTGCAATTTTAATATATAAGTAAACAATTTATCATTTCGCCCATCACCTTCAGTCATTTTGGTGAGGTTCGGATTTTTCTTGTTGTACGGATATAACCAACTTGGTAATGGATCATATTCATTTGATTTTCGTAACCATCTACGAGTTTCACCATTTATTTTAAGTGGATCGGCAGTGTTTTTTATTCCTAATTTATAATCACAAAGTAGCCCGATATTGGAAAACCACTTTATTTTATTTGCTGTAATGTCATAGCCTTTGAAATAAAAATGCATACCATTTGTTGTTTCTAATACGGAGCATCGAATATAAAAGAAGCAAATTGTAGATGTACCTGTTGTTCTTGAAAACCATACTCGCCTTGTAATGAATGGATAAATTGCAGGACACTTTGATGTGAAACCAACACTCTTTTGGAGTGCCTGTTGAACCAGAAGTATAAATAATATATGCCGCATCATATGGGGTGTGTTGACTCTGTAGTTGTTCAGTTACTATTTGTTTAGAGAGTGTTTCATACATAATAATAGACGTATTTGATGAATTGCATGGCAGATTCGTCTTTTGATTCGTAATGATATGTGTCGATTCACTGTCTTGCAAAATGAAATGGATACGATCTACCGGGAAATCTGGATTAATTGGTACATAAGTACCACCTGCTTTTAACACATCTATCATGGCCACAATGGCATCAATACATCGATTCATGAGGATACTTACACGCTCTTGTTTTTTTAATCCTTTTTGTAATAATGCCTGTGCAACTTGATTGGACTGTACCCGTAATTCTTGATAGGTAAGAATATGTTTTCCTATTGTCATTGCAATACAAGAAGGATTTTTATTTGCTTGTTCATCAATAAGCTGATCTAATGTTTTCGAGACACTATAATTTGCAAGACTTCTATCAGTCTTTTGATAAAGTGCATAATCTTGTGGCAAAAGCAAATCTACATCTTGCAAAGGGACATTTTTATTTATAATAAGCGTCTGCATAAGACGTTGAAATCGTTCTACATATGTTTGAACATCTTTTTCAGTATAGAATGCTGCATTATAGTCCAGTTCAAGCTGTAACTGATCCCCCCTCTGTTTGCATCATTGGCCATACCATATGGAATGCACTTACTCGTTTTTGATGGGTAATCACTTTTGTCTCTAACCCCTTCATACGAAATGAAGGGAATTTTACCATATTAAATACAGTTGGGTACAAATTTGGATTTATTTGTTTTTTTGTCGCACTTAATTGATTTATCATATGCTGAACAGGATATTTTTTATGTTCTAGCGCTTCCCGTACCAAAACATCTATTTTTTGAACAAGTTCTAGAAAAGTATTTCTTAATGAGAATTTAACACGCAAGGGAATTGTATTTACAAAGTAGCCAAATACGTTTTGTTCCTAGGTATTACGCGCTCTCGTATTAATTGGCATTCCTACTATCAAATCAGTTTTGTTTGTCATTGTATGTAATAAAACAATCTACATATTCAGTAATACGCGATATGTACTAATATAATGTTTTTTGGAGAAATCATGAACGGCACAATTGAGATTATAATTTAGTATCGTTTGATAAGCTCCTTCCTTATACGAACCTTTCAAAGGTTTGGGGATACTTAAAGGAAACTCACTCCACGGCAAAGGCCCCTCTAATTTTTCATGCCAGTATGTTTCATCAGTAACATAAGAATCTGTTCCAATGTAATTCTGCTGTTTATATAATAATTTTTGATATAAAGTGATAGTAGAAGGCCATTCTACTTCATCTATTACATTAGAAGCAAAGGCCTCTTCTAAGTCTTGTGAAAATAAACCTAAGCTCCATCTGTCAAACATAATGTGATGAAATACCATGTGGAGCAAGTGTTCATTTTGTTTTAACTTGAACGATCAAATGCTTTATGAAGAGCCTCCTGCAATGCATTGTCTAACATCAAAACTTTCTCTTCCTCCCTATAAGCACACCAATCATAACACGGCATTTCTACCTGTACGTCTTCTTGTATGATTTGTTTAGGGCCTTTTGATGAATTGCGAACATGCAGCTGTAACGCCGCGTGTTTATTTACAATATACTGTAACGCTTTTTCTAATTGTTGAACGTCTAACACTCCTTCAATTTGAATCGAAAATAGTTCATGATATAGACCTGTTTTTTCATCAATTTGATGCGCTAGCCATAATGCTTTTTGATTTTCTGTAAGCGCGGATTGCTCATCGTTTTTATATGTGAACTTTTTGCTTTAAAAATCGCTTCATGATTGTCCCTCCTAAAAATATGGAAAATAAGAATAATAATGTTCATATCGTTAGTCCCGCCCATTGTAGAATTTCCATTTAACATCTTATATTCGTTATATTAAAATGCTATGAATGTTAAATCCTCCAATTGGCAACTATTTAACACAGCTAATATAGTAACTTTTTTTGAAAGAGGAAATTTGTTCTTTCGCAAAGCCGCTAGATGAAATATGGACTTTAATGGTTACAACCAACAATTCAATGAACTAATTTTCGGTTAAATAGCAATCTAATCGTTAAATTAGTTCCCCATCTTGACTTGCTTCTTTATTTATTTTTATACGTACTAGTACCAATCAATTCTCTTACTTTTAAAGTATTGTCTTTATTTTTCACTTCACGGTAAGTGTTTACTTTTAATATAAAGTCTGTTTTTTTTATAGTATTGGTATATATATTAACAATATCATCACTTATCTTTCCGAATAATCTAACAATAAGTTGGTCGTTTTGTAAATTAGTTTTGATATATATCGGTGTATCAGTATTATTTTTAAATTTAAAATCCGGACCATTATCAGCTACTGTCGCATCTAACCCCGCAGGTACATAACTTACTTGATGACTATGATTTATTCTAGATAATATATCCAAGTTCGCTAACAAAACGGCATTGTATAAGGTACTTGAAACTTGACATACCCCGCCGCCTGCTGCCTGAATTAACTTGTTATTTAGAATAACCGGTGCATTTTTATAGCCATGGATTTGATCGGTTATTCCGACAATGTCATTAAAGCTAAATTCTTTGTTTGAAGGTATTATTACACCATTCAATTTATTAGCAGCTTTTTCTATATTTTCTCTTGTATTTTTACTACGACCAATAAGATCTGTTTTAAATTCAGACATAGTTTTTTTTATATTTATCTTCCTAATATCCCGATTGGAAATATTCGGATAAATATTTGTGTATTTTACGACTACGCTATCTGTTCCTTTGTAAATCGCTTCAATTATATCCCTTTGTAACCTAGTTATGTTAATTTTTTTACCTACTTTTTCATCTACATAATATATTCCAGAATTCGTATCATTCATTTGTATTGATGCATTAGTGGGATTCTCTTGAAATTTAGTAAATTGGTTAGAGATTAAATTCTGTAATTTATTATTATTAATTTTTGGTTCTAACTTATAATTTATTTTTCGAAAGCCTATCTCTGCTGTTAATTTTTTGAGCCATCCACTCCATTTATTTTCCACTTGTTGATCAAAAATTTCTTGTATTACATAATTAGAATCATACATAATTCCAAGTTCTTGATACGTATAAGTTTGTTTGGTTTTCTCTAATATAAATGTTAACTTTTTTTCCATTAAAGAGTTGATATGTTTTTGATTTATATTTGCTAATTGTTTTCTATTTAATCCTCCTACATCTGTTGCCTCAATTTGAGTGTTTGGTAATACAACTTCATTTAAAAGTTGATTAACTGTAGAAATATAATATATTATTTTTAAACTAATAAGTATTATTAATAATATTGTGAAAATAAAGATTAAAAACTTAGTTCTTTTTATTTTCTTTTTTAAAATCAAAGTACTATTTTCATCTGGCATATTGATCACTATCCTTACACAATGTTTCTCAAATAAGAAGATCTGGAATCGATTCTTATCTCATTCTACTTATTTGAGGATACAGTGTAAAATTCAAACAAATGATACAAACCATCATTTTAATTGATGGTTTGTATCATTATAAAATGGATCAGAATAAGTATTTTGGTTATTACTTTATATGAAATTTATTAATAAATGCATATAGATTTTTTGAATGAACAGTTAAGTCTATGTCTGGATGTTGATTTCAATCTATATTCAGACATAGGCTTAACCACTAATTTATACGATACACAAATAGGTCTTCCTTGTTATTTATATACTTGAATTTCTTTTATAAAATTCCTCATGGTAAGTCCCACGTTTATGCTTTTATTTCTTATAAAAATGGTTGTGATTTTATGAAATTCCTTTGGGATTTCATGACAATAGATATTGGGAATACTAGAATATAAGCCCACAGCTGTTGCAGGCAATAGTGTAATGCCTAATCCGAGGGACACACTGTGCAAAATCATTTCCAGCATATTAAATTCCATAAACTTATTATTGAAAAAACCTTCGTTTTCAAGCCATTTTTCTAACATTTTTCTATAGCCGCAGCCTTTTCCAAATACTAAAAATGTTTCATGATTTAAATCTTTTATTTCAAATGTAGGTTGATTTGTAACCAAAGTGAGCGTCTTGCTGGTAACCTCATATTGCTCAAATGAGGGATTTTTTATAGGTCCTGTTACAAAAGCACCATCTAACTTGTAATTTAGTACATCTAACATCAATTGATTACTCACATCGGTTTTTAGTGTTATATCCACATTGGGATATTTCGCATAATATCCTGCTAATATCATAGGTAAAGGGTGTACAGTATCTACTGTTCCTATGTTTAAAAGCCCAACAGAATATTCATCCTTAAACATATTATTTAGTTCCTCAAATTCTTTAAGGATTTTATCAACCTTTTCAAGAAATTTTTGTCCATCTCCTGTTAAGGAAATGCCCCTAGCATGCCGATGAAATAAAATTGTATTTAGTTCTTGTTCTAATTGTTTTATGTGTGCAGTTACATTGGATTGCACATAATTCAAACTTTTTGCAGCCGCGGTAATATTTTTAATTCTAGCTACTGTTTGAAAAATTTTCAAATCTCTAAATTCCAAAATTATCTCCACCTTGTTCATGTTCTAACTGTATTTGAAATTATTTATAAGTTTATTCTCTGTTTCTTAACATAATTAGATATATATACTTAGAATATGTTAAACATAGAAATGTTAAACGTCTAACTATACATGAATTTTACGTAACAATAATTTACACAAGCTCATATAGGTATTTATATATAAAAATTATTATTTCATAGACATTAAAAATGGACCTTAAGGATACTAAAACATCCCGTAATAGAGAAAAGACTCTAATAGATGATGCTTATCTGTATTTTTTTGTACTAATAATTGTTTTAACTTCTAAAATATTATAATTTTATTGTAAAATGTGCTGGCTATTGTGTGCCTCACCAATTATAAGAAAAAGTGAGCGTTATTGTATAAGGGTATTTTGTCTTAAAAATAGACATATTCGGTACATAATTTGTGCGTAGTTACTTAATAATAAGTCTACAAAATTATTTATTATGAGGGATTTGTTTATGAAAACGTTTTTATTTCCAGATAAAGAACCTAGACCTAATCAGAAGAATTATATTGGTGTCCAAATAAATTTTTCTTTGGATGAAAATCTTGAGTTCATAAAATATGAATTTGGAGATGCTCCGGATTTTGTAATAAGAAGAATTCAGAAAGAAAATAATCAAACCTTAGCATTGGTTTATTTATCGGAATTAACTGATAAAAAAGACATTAATGATAATATTCTTAAACCTCTGTTAAGGGAAGATTTTAAAGCTGAATTAGAGCTAATTATACCTCTTGGGAATATTTCTAAGGTTCAATATCTTAGTCAAATTCAAGAGAGTTTATTAGAGGGAAGTGCAATTCTTCTTGTAGACAAATCCCCTATTGCATATAAACTCGAAATTAAGGGTGGGCCCAATCGAGAACCCTCCGATTCTAAGAATGAAATATCTATAAAAGGTACACATCAGGGATTTGTAGAATCTGCAACTAAAAACATTGCTTTAATACGAAATTATTTGCCAACAGCTAAACTAAATGTAAAGTCTACAGAAGTTGGTAAAGAAGGAAAAACAAAAATTTATGCACTTTTTTTAATAGAAAAAATTGATTTTGAAATTACTGAAGAGATACAAAGAAGATTAAATAATATTAGAGTTAATTCTATAGTGAATACTGGAGAATTAGTTAAACACATTGAAGATAATCCGTATTCTCCTTTCCCCCAACTCTTACTAACTGAGAGACCTGATACGACAGTATCTCATTTATTGGAAGGGAAATTTGTAATAGTTGTTGATCATTCTCCAAATGTATTAATTGGACCAACTAATTTTCTTGATTTTTTTAGAAATATAGATGACCGCAGTACTAGGTGGATAATAAATTTTATTCTTCAATTGTTACGAATAGTAGCATTTTTCTTGGCGCTTGTTTTACCAGCTGCATATATTGCTCTAATTTCATTTAATTTTAGTCTGATACCTGTCCCATTATTTTTATCTATAGCAGAATCCAGGGAAAATGTTCCCTTTTCAGCTATTGTAGAAGCTATGATTATGGAAATAACTTTAGAAATGATGAGAGAGGCGGCCTTACGCTTACCTGCTCCTATTGGACAAACCATGGGCATCGTTGGAGGAATAATTATAGGACAAGCTGCTGTACAAGCAGGGATTGTAAGCAATATCATGATTATCATCGTTTCTATAACAGCTATTGCATCGTTTACTGTCCCAAATTATGATATGAGTTTAGCAGTTCGATACTTACGTTTTCCTATGATGCTGCTAGCCACTTGGTTTGGAGTTGTAGGTATTATTGTCGGTCTTATGACATTATTAGCACATATGTTAAGTATTCGTTCTATAGGTACCCCCTATGGTGTTTCATTTTTACCCATAAATATTTGGAAGCTCAAAGATTTCATTCTTAAATATAAAAATAGAGCAAAAGGTGACATATAATGTCTAAAATCAATAATGCGGATACACTTTCTTTAGGCCAATTTATATTTATTGTTCATGGAGCTCAAGTCGGAACGGGAATTCTTTTTCTCCCCCGTACATTAGCAGAAAAATCGGGGACTGATGGATGGTTAGTACTGCCTCTTTGTTTTTTATTTTCTACGTTAGCCAGTATAGCTTGGGTTCAAATAGCTCAGAGATACTCCAGACAGCTGTTGAATAATAGAATAAATAAATTTATCAGGATATTCTTCACCTTTATCTATACTGCATATTTTTCATTTTATGCGTGGTTGGTGTTACTAAACGGAATGCTCTACATCAAAGGGAATTTACTTCCTAAAACACCGGATTTCCTCATAATATTATTATTTTTAATCCCTACTTATCTCGTCGTTTCTCAAAATGTATATGTATTAGGACGTTACTGTGAGATTGTATTTTATCTTACAATCTGGATTTTAATGTTATTTTTAATTCCCTTAAAAGAAGGGAATTCGCTACACATGTTACCTCTTTTTAAAAATGGTATTGATGGAATTTTGAAGGCTTTTCCTCAAGCTATCTTTCCATTTACAGGATTTGAAATAGTATTCTGTATGTATCCATATTTAAAAAGAAAACAGGATGCGACTAAAGGGGTGATACTTGCTAACAGTATAACAATGCTTTTTTATATTTTCATGACAATTTCATGTTTTATATTTTTTAGCCCAGATGAAATAACATCATATAACCAACCCGTATTAAGTATAGTAAAAATTATTGAAGTTAGCTTTTTAGAAAGATTCGACTTAATCATTATAACTTTATATTTATTTGTGGTTTTTACTTCATGGACTCCATATATTTATGCCAGTTTACTATGCATCAGTAATTTAACTAACCAACCACAAAACAATATTCATATCTCAATTTTCTTTTCTCTAATTATTCTAAGTGTTTATTTGATTCATCCATCATGGAGTCAAGCACAAAGTTGGACGAACTTAATTTCATATATAGGATTAGGCACAGCTTATTTATTTCCTATATTCATGTTTATAGTAATAAAATTAAAAGGTGATACTTAATGATACGAAAAATAATATTCCTCCTTTCATGTCTACTATTACTTACGGGTTGCTACGATCAAACATATGTTGAGGATGTTGCTGCAACATTAATTGTAGGAATTGATTTAGATAAGCAAAATAACCTGCAAATATACGTAGTAAATCCTTTAATAAATAAAGATCAAAAACGAAATGAGGAAAAACATTATAGCACAGATACTACGGTTCGAATGGCTAGAGATAAGTTTGATACTGTAGATCCAGGAATTATTTCCGGCAGTAAAATACAGATTATACTTTTGGGAAAAAAACTTCTTCAAAAAAAGAATTGGATAAGATACTTAGAGCCCTTTTATCGTGATCCCCAAAATACTATGACGGCCAAGGTTATTGGTGTAGAAGGAAAAGTTTCTGATATTATCTACTCTCGCTCCCATAAAAATAACTTTCTTGCAGATTATTTGACTAAATTAATTAGAACAGGCAATGCAAGAAATGCTACTGTTAAAACAACATTTAAAGAACTGTATAGACAAGTTAAGGATAAAGGGATAACTCCGAGTATTTCTAGTATAAAAAAAATGGAGAATAACAAAGTGAAAATTACAGGAACAATGCTTTTAGATTCTCAAAATTTGTTTCAATCAAATTTAAATCCAAATGAAAATAAATTATTAACCTTATTACAGGGGAAGGTACAAGGCGATTATCCATTTACTATAAATAATCCATTCCAGTTAAAAAATAAACAATGCCTTAGTATTTCTGCACAAAGAATTGAAGTTGATAAAAAAGTATCATATACCAACCGTTTTACTTTTAATATACAAGTTGATATGGGGACGGAAATCATTGAAGAATTCCCTTATTCTGATACACCAATGAATAGTAGAGAATTAGAAAAAGCTATTTCGAAACAATTAACAAAGGAAATAACAGAACTCATCAAAAAAATTAAACATGCGAAGATAGACCCTATTGGATTAGGATTATATGCTCGTGCATTTCAATATAAAAATTGGGTCCCTCATGAACAAAATTGGGGATATGAATTATCTAAAGCAAATATAGATATAAAAGTAAATGTAAAAGTAAGAGATGTTGGAAGTATTAAATAAAAATTTTAAATTTAGGTTAGTATGAACTGGACAAACAAAAATTCAACAAAAATACTCCTGGTGACAATGTAAATAGCACTAGCGAAAAAGAAACTATGAGTAAAATACAGAAATACATTCTTGATTTACATCCAGTATCTGATAGTGCTGAAAAAGAAAGATGCGGGGTGCTCTTAACAATTGTGGAAAATTAGAAAATGATAGAGACCAATTTTACAAAAACACAGCAAATAACAATCGATTCCAATTATCGGAAATAGGAATATGATAACAAGAAAGTGATAAATGGCATTTTATTGATACAAAAGAAGAAAAGAAAACCCGTTGGGTTCAGCTTGGAGAGAAACGTTATTACCGTAGCCCTAAAAATTGTATAATGGCTAAAAGATTTATAACAATTGATAGGAAACCATATCAGCTTAATAATAGTGGAAATACATTTTTTTCTGATGGCACATACAAAAAATGTATTCGAAAGCACACAAGATTGTCGATTTTGGGCCTTTTAGTGAACAACCAGTAATATGGGATTACTATCTTAATTGGAATACCCCGAACACAAACCACCAATAGAAATTAAGATATTATGTTAACAAGAATGCTTATCAAATCATCAATAAATAAAACAATAAAGTATTAGATGTTTTATAGTGAAGGAACAGCAAATTGTTTAAAGGTATATGTTCGGAACAAACTCAACAACAGCGGGTATAAAAATTAAACAACCTCTCCCTATATTCTTTAGAGAGAGGTTGTTTAATTTTCTTGAATTCGCACACCATTGTAGTAATAAATGTATACTAGTACAATCTTTTGTATAATTGCATCGAATACTTTTGTTATACTTCACAAATAAGAAGACTCCATTTTTTTGAATAGTCAGAGAAGTTTTCTATCACAACACCATCGGCATTTTTTCAAAGGGAATCTAGACAAAACATTGGACTAACGAATAAAATATAAATGTTTGCTGTACTACATTTATAATAATTTCTTCATATAGAAATTATTCCTATTGTCGTTTCAATTAGTATTAATTTATTATTAAGTTAAAGAGTATTTAGCATAGTTTCTGTTGAAATAAAAATAACAGTAAATTTACACATTAAGTAACTATAATTAAATATATAAACAGGAGAATTGCCAAAATGACATTTACAATTAAGGAAATAAGCACAATAACAAACGTTTCTGCATCTACTCTACGCTATTATGAAAATGAAGGATTATTACCTGTTATAAAACGTGATAATAATGGAAATCGCTTATATACTGAAGATAATATTGAGTGGATTAATTTACTTTTAGCATTACGGCTAACTGGCATGCCTATAAAAGAAATTAAAAAATATATAGAATTATATTATCAAGGCAGTAGCACACTTAATGATCGAAAAAAAATGATGCTTCAACATAAAAAAAGAGTAGAAAACGAAATAACACAAACATATAAACACTTAGAAAAAATTAATTACAAATTAGCAGTATATGATACATTGGAAGCTCAATTAAATAAAAAAAAGGTTATTATTTAACGGAATTTTTCTATCTGCACCATGTCATGAAATACCAACTGCATTTTGTTCATCAGTCTATTATTTTTTGTAATTTTAATAACGCCCTTAGAAGTAAAATGACTATACTACATCTAAGGGCTCCTCACACAATTTAATAGTATCCCCAGAACAAAGTTTGGCGTTAATTTGTAACAAAAAACATTTCATTTTCTGTCAAAAACACATGGGATTTTCATCTTGGGGTGTTGTTTCCCTACCATCTATAAACAAAAAATCGCCATTTCTGATGATTTTCATTATACTCTCAACGCCTTCTTACGTCCACTGTTACAAACATTCTATTCCATTTCCTGCATAAACTCAATAATTTCAATAACCTTTTTATCATTAACTATATAATAAGTTTCATTTCCTTTGCGCTCATAGGAAACCATCTTAAAAGCTTTTAATTTTATTAACTGTTGTGACATTGTGGATTGTGGAACACCTATTAAATTTTGTAACTCAGACACATTTAATGGTCCTTTAGCAATTAATTCTCGAACTGCCATCAAACGCATAGGATGTCCAAGCATCCGTAATATATCCGCAGGTCTGTTATAATCATTATTCATATAAAAAGCTTTTGACATACTCTCTTCTCCTTTTTGGAATAGTATTATTTCATTCGACTATTCAAACAAAAAACATTTCGTTATTTTAAATAACTTAATTATTAAATGTTTATTTGCTGGTGATTTTCCCTAAATAAATTTTTACGATTAAATACATTTTAAACACAAATTAACCGGTACCTTGTATTCTAAGGAACCGGTTAATAATGTTGTAAATCTCCTAATAAATTTAATTATTAGGAGTATAATAATTAAATTTATTAGGATACCGATTATTTTACAAATTAAATTCTTTAAATGTATCTTTTAAATCCTTATCTAGTATTTTCAAATCTGCTTCCTTAAATAATTCTTCAAAGAATTTCTGCTTCCATTTTTGATTCTGTAAACGCATTAATTCTAGTTCCTTTCGGATATTCTCTTTTTCTTCATTAAACGGCTTCAACTCTTCTTTTTGGATTACTTTAATGATGTGATAGCCCGAAGGAGATTTCACTGGCTCACTTATTTGCCCAGCATCTAATTTATAAGTAATTTCCTTAAATTCAGGCTCTTTTTCTATAAAAGCTGATTCAGATAACTCTCCGCCTTGTTCCTTTGAATTCAAATCCTCTGAGTATTGTTGAGCTAAGGCCGCAAATTCTTCTCCATTATTTAATTTTTCTTTTACTTCCTTTGCAAATTCTTCATCCTTTAGTAAAATATGGCTAGCTTTTACTTTAGGTTTATAGTTATTTTTTATTTCTTCCTCCGTAACCGATTTTTTGACAGCTTTTTCAAAAGCAATTTGTGGTTTTAACTTAGTTTTTAATTCATCTTCATTTTTAACACCGTTTTGTGATAAATAAACTTGGAAGCTATCACCCCTTTGCTTCTTTATTTCTTTTATTTTTTCAGTTACTTCAGTATCTGAAACTTTATATTTATTAAGTATAAGTTTACCTAGCATGATTTGTTGTAATATAGGTTTTCCTGCTTGTTTCTTTAATTCTGCTTCAAATTCATTTTTTGATATATTTCCGGCTTTAGATGTAACCATATTATCTGAGTTACCACATGCCGTAAGTAGCAATATTCCGCTTGTTATGGTCCCTATGAATAATTGACGTTTTTTCAATTTATTTTACCTCTTTCCATTCTCAATTTTATTGTTTATAAACAAGATTCTTTTCTTAAATTAACACTGAAAGTCAATTATTAAATATAAAAATTAATTTTGACACCTTTAAAATCCATATAATTTTCAATAAATCCATATAAACTAAAATAAATGCCTCATCTAATAAACTTATTATTTGTTATGTTATTAAAAATATAACAATATTATATTTCCTTTAGCTTAATTCTCTTTTATCCCACTCTCACTAACAAGGTGATTTGTGTCTTCTATAAAGACAAATAAGATTTATATTTTTTCAGTTGTATTACAGTACCTGTGATTTATTCCTATTCTAAAAAACATATTAGAACTAGCCTTGCTTCATACATATTTAGAAAGTGTTCTCAATAAAAAAACTTCACTTAGAGTGAAATGGGCACGAATAGTGGTACATAAAACATACTAAGATTAGTAGTGTAGACCAAGGCATTGGTTCGCACTACTATTTTTTATATAGTAGAAGTGAAGAGAAGGTCGTGGGGGTTCTGTTGCAAAGTTTTTTAAATAAAACTAAACTGTAGAAAAAATGTGTTAAGGAGAACGGTACATGGGATATTTTAAAGGGAAACAATTTAAAAAGGATATTATTTTAGTAGCCGTTGGCTACTATTGTCGTTTTTCTTTAAGTTATCGTGATGTATCTGAAATTCTGAAAGAACGAGGCATTTCTGTTCACCCAACAACAATCATGCGATGGGTTCATGAATACGGCAATCTGATCTATCAAATTTGGAAGAAGAAAAATAAATCCGCACATTTCATATGGCATTTAGATGAGACTTACATCAAAGTGAAGGGGGAGTGGCGCTATCTTTATCGTGCTATTGATGGAGATGGACATACCCTGGATATTCAACTTCGTAAAACACGCAATCATCAAGTGGCTTATATGTTTATGAAGCGACTGGTTAACGATTTTGGAGCACCAACGGTTCTTACGACAGACAAGGCTCCTGCCCTACTTTGTGCGCTCAAAAAACTGAAACATAACGGTTTTGTATGTGCATACGAAACATTGCACCATTAAGCATCTAAATAATCTCATCGAACAAGATCATAGACATATCAAGCACTGTTTTGTTAAATCCGCAGGATTTCAAAATCTCCGTCATGCTTCTCGTACATTGAAAGGAATCGAAACGATTCATGCGATATACAAACAAAAGAGAAGTCATTTTCCAGACTTCTCTTTTTCGACGTACAAGGAATTACAGAAGTTATTCAGAACCGCTTAAACGATAACTATATTTTGCAAACAAATTTGTATTTTTTAAATTTTACAACAGAACCTAATAAAGTAACAATTAGCCAAAAATGGTTTCAACTGAAAGAATTTTTTTCATATCTTTTCACTAGCTAAAGAATAGGCTTATTCCCAATAAAAATAAATCAATTAAAAACCAATAGAAAATAGATAGAATGATAAATTGTTGTTGTACTTAATCTACTGTTACAATTTGTAAGCTTTCCCTAACCGGAATGGAAATATAACCACATTTAAACATCTAATTTGTTCTACTATAAATACATTAAATTAGGTGAGGGATATGGCTAAGAGAGATTTTAACTTGGAAAAATTCTAAGAAGAAAATGTTAGCTGCAACACCTTTGGTGAAGTATATTTATCAACGAATAAAAGGAGCTTTACTTAGAGCTAATTATTTAAATGTAACTGTTAGTTAGATATGTTTTTGAAAATGTACCGAATATTTTCTAATAAAATTCCTCTTTCTTGATAAATTTAAGTGAAAGGTGAAGAAATAAAATGAAGCAAAGAGAACGATTTATAGGTACTTGGATATTAGTTGAATTCTATATAAAGAAAGTAAATAATACGCGAATATATCCTTTTGGAAAAAAACCAAATGGAATACTTATTTACAATAACGATGGATATATGAGTGCTGTTATTACTGGTGAAAATCAGCCAAATGAAGTAATTCTGGATTTTAAAAACAGCTCAGCTGAAGCGCAGGCATTAGCCGTAAATCATATTTCGTATGGCGGCTCGTTTGAAGTAAAGGAGGAAATAATTATTCATCAAGTGCAGGCAAGTCTTTTTCCTCAATGGAAAGGTAGCTATCTTAAACGATACTATGAATTCAAAGAAAAAAACAAATTAATTTTAAAAACAGATCCTCTAACCCTTCCCCAAAATAATGAAGTAGTTGTACTGGTTTGGCAGAGGTGTAAATAATAAATTATTTACAATATTAATTAAAAAATGTTACGTAATTCTACAATAAACAATTAGGGTAGGGGATTAGTATGGAATTTGAATATGTTAAGCAAATAAATTCTGGTGACTTTAAGGTATATATAATTGATGATTATGAATTGGGACGGCCACAAAGAACTGGCACATACATTTTGCCGGAAAAGGATACTATTACATTAATTGCTACATGTACTAGTCCGTCTCTTCGATATATTTTAGCAGGCCTAAATAAATTAAAAATTGAACTTGCTCATGTTAAAAATATTATAGTTACTCATATACATGTTGATCATGCAGGTGCTGCGGGCCTTTTGATGAAATGTTGTCCAAATGCTAAGCTGTTTGTACATCCTTTTGGGAAAATACACTTATGTGAACCGGATAGGTTAGAGAAAAGTTTAAAAACTTTATATGGGAATGATATATTTAATAAAAATTTTTATCCTATAATTCCAGTTCCTGAAGCACGTATTCACGCTGTAACTGATGGTGAAAAATTAAAGATTTCTAAAAATCGTGAGCTGCAATTTTTACATACTCCAGGACATGCTGACCATCATATGAGTATATATGACCCTGCAACAAAAGGAATATTTGCTGGAGATACAATCGGAGCACATTTCCCCGAAATTGATTTTAGCTTATACCTACCAATAACTTCTCCCCCTCAGTTTGATTACAAAAAAATGCTTGAATCAAAAGAAAAAATTAAAAAATTAAATCCAAGTAAAATTTATTTTGGACACTACGGGGTATCACAGGAGGTAGAAGAAGTATATAAACAGTTTCATTATTGGTTAGAAATATTTATTGATATAGGTAAAAATGCTTGGAAGAAAGAAAAGGATGTTAATAAAATAAAAAATGCAATTTCTAAAAAAATTTATGAAAAAATTAAATATAATCTTACAGAGAACGGTCTACCATTAGAACATCCTTTCTACGAAACAATTAAACCAGATGTTGATTTTTGTGCGAGTGGAATTATTTTGTACCTAAAAAAAATAAAATTTAATTCATAATATATTGTTTATCTAGATATTAGGTATCTTATTAATAGACAGGAATTACTTGTATAACTCATATAAAAAATATTAATACAATAAAGGATGCTAGCGTAAAATAGATTTAGATTCGCTTTAATAAAAAAATAAATAAGATTTTTTTGCAATAGTGATTTTTTAGCGTCCTTAGATCTAAAATGATAGGGTTTGAAATTATTAATAAGTGGGCACCCGTATAGGGTGTCTTTCTTACGATTAGTCAACTGTTTTTTAGAGGGTTCTGTTGCAAAATTTAAAAAATACAAATTTGTTTGCAAAATATAGTTATCGTTTAAGCGGTTCTGAATAACTTCTGTAATTCCTTGTACGTCGAAAAAGAGAAGTCTGGAAAATGACTTCTCTTTTGTTTGTATATCGCATGAATCGTTTCGATTCCTTTCAATGTACGAGAAGCATGACGGAGATTTTGAAATCCTGCGGATTTAACAAAACAGTGCTTGATATGTCTATGATCTTGTTCGATGAGATTATTTAGATGCTTAATGGTGCAATGTTTCGTATGCACATACAAACCGTTATGTTTCAGTTTTTTGAGCGCACAAAGTAGGGCAGGAGCCTTGTCTGTCGTGAGAAACGTTGGTTCTCCAAAATCGTTAACCAGTCGCTTCATAAACATATAAGCCACTTGATGATTGCGTGTTTTACGAAGTTGAATATCCAGGGTATGTCCATCTCCATCAATAGCACGATAAAGATAGCGCCACTCCCCCTTCACTTTGATGTAAGTCTCATCTAAATGCCATATGAAATGTACGGATTTATTTTTCTTCTTCCAAATTTGATAAATCAGATTGCCGTATTCATGAACCCATCGCATGATTGTTGTTGGGTGAACAGAAATGCCCCGTTCTTTCAGAATTTCAGATACATCACGATAACTTAAAGAAAAACGACAATAGTAGCCAACGGCTACTAAAATAATATCCTTTTTAAATTGTTTTCCTTTAAAATATCCCATGTACCGTTCTCCTTAACACATTTTTTCTACAGTTTAGTTTTATTTAAAAAACTTTGCAACAGAACCCTTTATTAAAGTCAACATAAAATTAATCAGAAATCTAGTATCTTTTTTTATTTGTCAATTTGTCTTTTTCCTAGACAAATTATAATTTATTAGTTGATGACGTATCATTATAAAATATAGAATAGATATCAAATTACTTATAATTTCACAAAAAATACATTTATGCAAAATGTTAGAGGGGTGGAAAAATGAAATCCATTACAATTGAACAGATGTATCAAGACATTTTAGACGGAAAAAGACAACGCTTTCCTCCGCTTACATGGAGTCAAGATATAAATTTTGAACTTTCAAACCGTGTTACAAAATATTTAATTGAACACGTTTTGCTATGGGATCGGGATGCTATTAGAAAAGGTTGGAACCAACGACTAATCATTAAAATGAAATTATCAACCGTTCTTTCTAGATATAATTCAAGTCCGTACGCCATGCTGAATGATGCTTATCCTAATTTTATAAAAGAATGGTGAAATTTTGGACAAAAGAAAACGCTTTAGAAGCTTTAAGATGGACAATTGAAGAAAAAGAACAGTTAACGGATGAACAATTATATCTTGTTTATGGAGAAAAATGGTTAAGGAAACATAAATTAAGCGCACCTTGTGGTATCTATTGGAATGGTAGCCCCTATGCATATTTGAATGAATTATATCCAAACCACTTCAAAGAATGGCAATTAAAAAAAGTGCCTATGAATTTTTAGACAAAAGAAAAAAGTCTAGAGGCACTCAAATGGACAATTGAAGTTAAAGAAAAACTATCAGAAACAGACATAAAAAATTTATATGGCATAGACTGGTTAAAACAACAAAATTTACGAACACCTATAATTAAATTTTGGAAAGGTAGTCCATATGCATATTTAAATAGTTTATACCCAGAAAAATTCAAAGAATGTGAATTCCTTGTATCCCCTAATAATTATTGGACGAAAAAGAAGGCATTAAAAGTATTACAATGGACGATTGAAGTTAAAGAACAAATTAAAAAGGAAGAGCTATTAAAAATATATACTCACAAATGGTTAAATCAAAATGGATTAAAAATCCCATTGGAAAAATATTGGGATTCAAACCCTTATTATATGTTAAATGATTTATATCCAAATATATTTTCTACAAGTATTTTAAAGGAATATGGACCTAAAAAAAGGGGCATAAACAATACACAAAAGAATTAATTGTGAAAATTTGTTATTACAATTTAGAATCTTTCAAAAATCCCATATTATTATCCTTTCCATTTGGAAGGAAAGGATAATAATATGTCCACCTTCACACATATGCAGCTCTATTTCTGTTAGTTTAGGAACCTAATTATATTTTAGTTTACTATAATAATAATATGTATACTCTATTTTAGGATTTCCTCATATCAAATCTTATTTTCATTGTCCATCTTCTGATAATGTAATTTTGGATGTACCCCCTCATCTACCGCTTTAAATATTCAGCGATTTCTCTTTGCCTAAACTCTATAGCATATTCATATGAGCTCATGTTATTAATGCTTTCTTCAGTATATATAATGGAAATATCTATTTTAACTAGAAATTCAACTATATTGAGAATTCCTTTTTACAGCTATATGTAACCAGATTCCAAATGAAGTCTTTGGATTTATAATCTTCGTATCATAACTCATTAATTATTTTACAGAATTTAAGACAGGAGAATACTGATGGCACACCGCAATTTTGCACGTCAGTGATACCAGAAAATAAGATTCGCCTTTCGTAGTAAGAATCCTACTGACATTAATCATCCGGCCCTTTTAAGAATGGGAGTGTCATTTTATTAATACCTCCAATTTTAATATCATTTCTGATTTCTCTATTTACATTTTTTATCCCAAATAACCTTTCCTTAAATTCATTTATCATCTACTGATCAATCTTCTAAATCTGACGCTCCGTTTCCCTTTTTCTGTAAATTAAGATGTTTTTTCAAAGGCGAACATGAAAAACGACCTCTCAAATTCACTTGTAAACCCCTTTTATATCTTAGGTAATACAATTATATTCAGAAACAAAAAAACTTCTTATAAACAAAAATAGACCCACCAAAACAATTCCATCATTTTCGAAGTCTATTTTTGTTAGAAATTCTATTTTTCTATGTCTTCTTTTATTTCTGCGGATAGAATGTCTTCAACAAATTTCTTGTAGGCATTATACCCTTTCTTTGCAGCCTTTTTCTTTATTGCTTCTACTACCTTTTCATCAAGATAGAGACTTAGACGCTGCTTTTTTTCTTTCAATTCCTCTTTTGATCTGTTTTCAATTTTTTCTTTGAAAACTTCCAAATCCTTTTTTAAGTACAATCGTTCAGTAGATTTCCCTTTAGCAATCTCTTTAAAGGGCAATATCCCATCTTTAGCTGCATTATGAACGTAAGTCTTAGACTTACTTAGAAATTCAGCTGCTTCTTTTAATGTTAAAGAGTCTTTGTATAATTCCTCTAACTTTTCTACATCTCCTTGCTCAAAACGATATCCGCCATCTGCTTTCCAGGTGGCCATATTGATAGGTTCGATGTGTTTATACTTAATTAAATAGCCTAATTGATTTTTTGTTAAACTTACCCTATCGCATACCTCTTCTAAAGATAAATAGTCCATTTCTCACCTCATCCGAAACTTTCATTCTAGCTGTTGTTTACATTTTCTTAGTTGATACTTTGTTAAACCTGTTTCTTTTACTACATCTGTGATTGAGTACTCTTTATACTGCAGATACTTAAATGGATTTTCCATATAACGTTCCCGTACTTTATTAAATGTACTCTTTTTCGATAAAGAATTCAATTGCTCTCCTTTCTCTCGGATGGAATTGAAAATGGGACAACCTTTACAATGTTTGTAGTTTCTCTGTTTCTCCTGTTCTTGCTCATCTGTACAATTCACTGACAGGTTGTTCAGAGGGCAAATTGAATAATGGGTATCTTCTAAGTTGTGGATTTCTTGTAAAATTTTCAGACGAAGACTAGTCAAAAAAAATCTCCTCCTACCGCATTTGGATTGAAATGTACAAAAAAACAATTTAACATTTCCATTATGCATTATCTAAATAGAAACGTTAAATTTTAAGGCGAAAATATATATTTAGACATTTCATTTTATACCACAATAAATATCGCATTTATTGTGGTATAATTAGAATTATAAAATTTTATAAAAAATATATGTGTATCTTTTCATTCTAATAAAAGGTGTGTGTAAATTTGAATATTATAAATTATGAACATAATAATCAACTTGTAAAATCCAAATCAGATTTTTTTGATAGCAGTCATTTCGAAAAAATCATGGGCATGGGCATTCGAAACATTGACTATTCCCAATTAAGCGAAGAATCATTAGTTTATTTATTTTTACACGATGAGCCTTCTTTAACGAAAAAAAGAAGTGACCGAACAAAAAAACTTTATCTGCATGATCTTTCTCATTTTCTTCGTTATATAAAAGAATCAATCGGAACCATTAAGGAATTATCCCATAATGATATGGAAATCTACTTCTATCAACTAAGTAAGAAGTATGCGGCCACCACATTACGTCGAAAGAAAACAGTAGTTCAGCAGTTTTTAAAATATGTGTATGATAACAATGGACTCTCTGACAACTTTAGTAGCCGTCTAAAAAAAGTATCTGTAAAAAAAGAAGAGTTAGTCAATCGTGATCTCTTTCCAGAAGAAGTGAATGAAATTCTGGATACACTGAAGAAAACGAATTTCTTTATGTATTCCTTGTTTTTCCTTCTTACAACTACTGGACTCCGGATTGAGGAAGTCGCAAATGCAAAGTGGGCTGACCTTGCATTCCACCCTTCTTTAAACGTTTATCTCCTACGTGTAGTTGGAAAGGGAAATAAAACGAGAGAAGTTCGTATCTTTGAAGATGTACTCAACGATCTCTGTCGTCTTCGTCAATTACGAAAACAAACAAGTGAATTAGATACCTCTAGTTCATCTGCCTTTCTACCTAAAGCGGACGGTTCTCATTATAGAGCCGACTACTTATCGAAATATGTAGCAGAAAAAATTGAAAAAACTAATTTACCATTTCTGCGTTATCGAAAAGATAGAATAACACCCCATACCTGCAGACACTTCTTTGCCAATCATTTGATGGGAAAAGGAGTCGAACTTAAGAAAATACGTGACTATTTAGGACATGAGTCTATTATGACGACGGAACGTTATTTAAGAGAACGTACAAGGCGGCATAACTTGGCTACAATAGAAATTGGAAATTCACTATTTTAAGTAAGTATATATAATAGGAAGAAACTCGATTGGATGTATCAATTTTTTCGTTTGATTGGGTTCTAGTCATTAGTTTGTGAACCTTTCAAAAATATTTTGCGAATTTCAAAAAAACTTGTCACATTGCATTAAAAAAACCAATCCGAATATCCTCATTTTTAGTTGTACCAAATAATTATTTTTAAAAAAATCAATACGTAAATTCGCTAATGGTTGGTTGGACATGTGCTTTCCTCTCTCCACCTCATATGAGGTTTTTTCATTGTACATAAAATAGTGATTCATATGCAACAAGCTCTTATATCCATTGACATAAGAGCTTGTTTGATACCATACACAATTAACGGCATAGATAAGAAAAACTTACGCTTAGTATACAGAATACGACTAAAATACCAATATCTTTAAATTTCTATCCACTCCGATGAGTCGAAGCACCATTTTGATGTATTTCTTCTCCAAATACGTACTGATCCGCTCCAAATTTTATCGGTTTTCCGTAAGAAGACGCCCTCCTCAAACACATGCAGGACGTAGCCCAGTGATAAGTGGGTGGCGGAGATGAATTGTGGGTGGCGTTAGCCAAACGTATTTAAACACATCAGGCATTATAGTATAATCAAGCTCAAAGGAAGGTTTGTTAACTGCTAGTGGTACTTCCATAAATGTGGTTGGATAATACTTCGAAAACTAAGAAATGAATTGAGGTGAAAGCATTGTTAGTCAATAAGGCTTATAAGTTCAGAATCTATCCAAATAAAGATTAAGAAATACTGATCGCGAAAACAATCGCAATACCGTCTAAAAAATCTTGCGGATTCCTATAGTCGATTTTTCAAGAAATAAAATCGAGTACCTCGCTTCAAATCTAAAAAGAATAACGTTCAGTCTTATACAGCAAAGCATATAAACGGTAATATTGCCATCGTAGGTAATAAAATTAAGCTACCAAAACTCGGTTTTGTTCCATTTTCCAAAAACTGTGAGGTATATGGACGTATTATCAATGCTACTGTTAAACGAAATTCAAGTGGAAAATACTTCATGGCAATTCTTACAGAAGTTGAAATACAACCATTTGAAAAAGCTGATCCTGCTATGGGCATCGACCTAGGAATTACTGAATGTGCTATCCTTTCTGATGGTCACAAGATTGACAATAATAAGTTCCCAAAATGGAGAAGAAGTTAAAACGTGAGCAACGTAAATTATCAAAACGTGCATTAATCGCTAAAAATAAAGGAATCCACCTTCTTGATGCGAAAAACTATCAAAAGCAAAAGCTTAACGTTGCTAGATTACACGAAAGAGTCATAAATCAACGGGACGACTTTCTAAATAAGTTGAGTACAGAGATCACCAAAATCACGATATCCATGATAGAGATTTTAATGCTCGTAAAAATATTCTAGCCGAAGGCTTACGGGGATAGCTTGGTAAATAAGAGAAACCGCTGTTGGTAAAGAAACACATCAATAAGTATGCTCTGTTCCCAAGAATCTCCCACTTCAATCAGACCGTAAGATCGATAAATGGGGGTAGTTCAAAAATAGCAACTAAATTTTCTTTTGTACATTTAAAGGTTCTAATTATTATATTGTTAGGAGAGATAATTACATACTATGAAAAAATATCTTTTTATTACACTATTTTTAATTTTATTTGGATTATTGTCCCCCTTCTCTAATATACATGCCGAGACAAACAACACAACCTTAAATAAAATTGATCAAATTGCTAATATTTTTAATGATAATATCCATGTAAAGGAGAAAATTAGTTATATTAGGAATAGTGACGTTAATAACTGTTCAATTAAAGAAGTTAATCTCGCCTTAGACAAAATAGATAGTTTAAATCTAAACATTATGGAATCTGCGACATTAAAGAGAGAGATAATACGTAATTTTGGTTTTTTTAATTTTGATTTCAAAGGAACCAATTCAGATGTTTTAGCTTTTAAAGAGTTAAAAATAGAAATCGTGGAGACCGATCAGCCACTTACACTATATAGAAGAAGTAAATCTGGGGAACTAGAGTCTAAGTACGGTCTTGGTTATTGGTGGGGAGATAAAAAAAGAAGTATTGAAGAAACTAGAAATGAGTTAGCCGTATTAGAAGCATGGGGGAATCCACTTAATATGGTATATAAAATTCAAGTACCAAAAGGTATTAAAATACTCAAAGGATTAACAGCTCCCCAAACTCATTATCTAAATGGGACAGATATAGTACAAGAATATAGAAAAGGTGGAGCACTTCAATATTGGATTAATAACGTAAATAACAATTGGCTACAATGAAACATCTCTAGGAGGACGGCATGAAAAATGATTTTGAATTTATAAAATTGATTTTAGATTGTGAGCACCTTATTAATCAAAACACCCCTAGTAATCCTGAAGATGCTAAAAGATATAAATTAATGTTAGATGAACTTAAAGGTTTAAAAATAACTATAAAATTAAAACAATTAAGTACTAGATTGAATTATTTATCGATAACACAAATGCTCGAAAAAGACGATCCTGAAGAAATATTATATGCCATATTAAAATTAAATAAATTTTATTGTACTTACTATCAAATTCTATAGAAAAAATGATTAAAGCTTAATTATTAAAAGTAAAATGGTTTACAATGAAAAAGCACTCGAGAGGGTGTTTTTTCATACATACCCTCTTTTTATAACTTCTGCATTGATTGAGCTAGTGTAATTAATTCTTGTTTAAAAATTCTTGAACTTAATAACTCAATCATTGTTCCATCTTGTACCCACATTAATTGTCCGCCTTGTACGTCTTTAATTCTTGTTGTTGGTTTTAACGGATGAACACACCATAAGTTACGAATTCAATAGGGTGTCTCTTAGCTAAAGAAATTTCTGCATCAGGTAATCCAGGTATGTCATAGCCGTTTAAACTAAAAGATTTTGCAGGACTATTTTTTATCTTTTCACTAGCAATTTGATTCAACTCATCTTGGGTATATTTCCCGCTTTTTATATCATCTTTTAATTCTTTAAAAATCAAATTTAACTGATATGGATCGATTGATCTAATTTCTTCCTCATTCAAATATTCTTTGCTAGTATTTTTTGATACATTTAAGTCAATTTTTTTGCTTTTTCTGTCATGTTAGATAAAGAGAATGATTGAATTTTTTTTGCATCACTTTCTTCAGCATAAAAAATACTCGGCAGAATTCCACCAAATAGCATAGCTGAAATCAATGTAATAATTTCCACTTTTTTAAATTTTTGTTGATTAGTTTTCAAGAAAAACCCCTCTTTTCTGGTTGTTAGTATATTTAGAAAATTAAATACTAGCTATTTATAACATATATTCCCATAAATGTGCATTTTATATTTTCTCAATTAATAATTGAATATTACAACTATTGAAATTATGATTTTAGACACTCCTTAGAGATTGTGCTAGCGTTCTTACAACTAGGGGCAAAGTAACCCTCTATATAGGAGAGATGCTACTTTGCTTCTTCATATTCCTTCATTATTTTATAAAAGGTGTTTTTCTTTAGCTCTAACATTCCCATAAACATAACAGCAGTTATGTTTTCACTTTGCCATTTTGAATGAGTTTCCTCTATTATATTTATTTGTTGTTTACTTAAGCTCGAAAGGTTCACCTGAGGACGGCCTAAATGTTTTCCTTGAGACTTAGCTACCGCAATCCCCTCAGCTTGTCGCTGATGAATTTTTTTACGCTCTTGATCCGCAAATAAAAATTGATCTTCCATTAATCGGCCCATATCACCCATATCAGGGTGCTTTTGCCCATCCCCCCGAAAAGGGGGAATAAGAAAAAAGCAACCTCTCCTTTTAGGAGTAAAACCAGCATCTCTGAGCAAGATTGGGTGTTTTGCCCAATTCTCTTCTCTCCCTTAATATTTTTATAAGCCTTAAAAGAACCGTTATTAAATTATAGTGATTCTATTTTTTTGTATAATTAAAGAAAAGGGGGGGATATTTAGGGTCTGGGTAGCAATGGAACCAAATCACACAATAAGTATTAGCGGACATTAATTATTCATATAAAAAGCGTCGCCAACCAAACGTCATAAAACTTACGTTAAGGAATTTCGGTTCTTATGTTTAATAGTATACTTTTTGACATGCTATAACCTATTATAAATATAATATATAAGGAGATGTAAAAAACGAATAAATATGAATACTCAAAAACGATTAACTATTTTAACAACAGATGAAATAAATCAACTTTATAGTAGGCCCCTGTTTGCAACTAAAGAGCGTGTGCAATATTTCTCCCTTCCTCAAATGGAAAATGAATTATTATATACATTGGAGTCTGACTCCTCCCATCACAGCGCTAAAAAGGGGCCTGAACAAATTTCATACGTACCCAGTTGATTAAGAAACAAGCAATCCGACAACGGTACTTAAGTAACAAAATACAGTAGCAGGAAGAACGGGGAGTAAAGCCCTTAATCCTTCATCTGTAATAGACTATTCTTTTTGCGTATAGATTTCTGTAGGCCACCATACTAATTAAGAGCACTTTCCTTATAAAATAAATAACTAATTGAATAGTTATTTATTTTATTATTTTTTAACTCATACTACCCTAGTCCAAGATGCTGCATAATTCGCAATATTTTTCTAAATACACTTATCAATTTTTTCCTTTAATCGAATGATTCTCTTTTAATTTTTTCTTTCCATTAATTCTTTTACCAATTGTAGTAATTCAGCTTGCTGTTCTATGTTTTTTCGCCCATTTCTATTAATGGCTGCTAGTTCGCAGGTAAACGCAGCGGCAAAGAAAAACAATAAACTTTCTACCATGCGATCCCCTCCCATTAAATAGCTTGACGTATTTGCTTTTTTTGTAAAGTTTGTTTATTTATATTTTCTTCTTTTCTTTGATAAATGTTATTGTGAATAAGTGCTGTACTTACCAGTAATACCCCTACAATATCAAACGTCGTTATTTTATATCCTTGCAGTATCATTATAACTAAGGTCGTAATAGGTACAAGATTAATAAATAAAATACCATTAATTGATGATAAAATTTTCACACCATAGTTCCAAGCAAGTAGTGCTAAAATCCCAGGTAACGTCATCATAAATATTAAGTCATATTTCACAATAGAAATCGTTCCCATACTCGGTATTGATATATATCCAAGTGCTGTCATTACTACTGTGATAAAGATAGTTACTACTGTTCCAAATAAACAAGTTAATGTGGAATAGCGTAATGTTGACCAACCACTACACGTTTGGCCACCCATCGTATAAATTACCCATCCAACAACACCCATAAAGATACATCCTAATGAAAATATATGATCTTTTACTGTTAGAAAGAAACTCATATCGCCTTTCGTAATAATAAGCATAGCCCCTGCAAGTGCAATAAGTATACTTTTTATCATATATTTTTTCGGTTTTATATGCTTATATACCCACAAAATACAAATTGAAATCATGGGCATGAGTGCTTCCATAATAGAAGCTACCATCACACCTGATTTCCCCATCCACATTTGACCTAAAAATACGAGTACGTTATATATAGTAAACGCCATCGTTCCCAAAAAAACGAGTGATTTTCCTTTCCCCTCTAAATAAAATGCTTTTTTCCCTTCCTTCAATAACAATACTACAAATAATACCACTGCTATAGCTCCATAACGGATGGACGAAAAATAAAATGGATTCATGTATTCTAATGCGTGATCAGCAACTGGAAACATTGCTCCCCATGATATACTTGCAGTAAAACACGCAAAAATGCCCATTAACAGTTGACTTTTTCTCACCCAAATCCCTCCTTTTTATTTATACAAAAAATTGTAAAACGAAAAATACATTACGTAAAATAATTTAACATGATGTTATCTATCACTTAAAATGCTAGCTAACCTCAAGGGAGATACTTATATGGAAGCAAAAGTTTTGTTGCATGATTTTAACAACTAGGCTAAACTTTTGCAGCATAGAATGAAGAAAGTCATAGCCACGATATAAAAAAACATCGTTTAAAAAGGAATTATCAAAATCTTTCTAATTGTCCGAACGGATATTAACTAAGGTCACTGGAAATGGCAAAAGAGAGAAACTTGGTAAAAGGCGGAGTCTGTCAAAAAATAAATAAACTTAATCCATCTGCTCTTCAGCCTGTTTTGTTAAATCACCAATATTTTTGTAAGGAACGTAAAATACATATTCACCAAATGAATTCACTTCCATATTAAAATAGTATATAAGGCATTGCTTCACTTCTTTCCGTACCTTGATTTTCCCTTTGACAAATTTACTATTGTAAGCCACATTCTAATTTCTATACTTTATTTTTTTGTATTATTCATTCCTTTTTCTCTTATGTATCGATACAACGGCGCTTGACACAAACCAGGGTCCCCACACTCGAATATAATCGACTAGCATTGGTAGAACAAAATTATTTGTGTTTCAAAACAAAGGCAAAAGCTAATAATGCTTTGATTCACTATTATTTTGGATGTTACACATGACTAAACAGGGCATTCGGGACCAAATTCAAAACATTTTGGAGTAGGATATGGTGTAACTTATTATAATTATACAAATAATCAATTCACGGGCTTATATGGCAGCTCCAGCCAAGGAAATTATGAACAGATACGGATAGATATAGCGCCATTATATCGGGTTTATTCGCTCTTTTAGAGTATCAGTTTAGTCAAAGAATAGAAGAGATTGGCTTACCAAGGTTTTGGAGAATAGATAGAAAGAGGAGAACTCTATATCAAAAATATCACGAATGACATGAAGACCAGTTGAGAGCATTGTAAATACAATTGTCGTATGGAATACTCGATATATAGGAGCTTCTCTGGATACCATACCATAAAGAAAATGATATAATTATTGATAGAGAGGATATCCAAAGACTTTCTCCAGTAGGACATGAACATATCAATATTGTGGGAAGTATTCCTTTCACTTACCAGAAGAGATTGTAAACGGACTTACAATAAGAAGGCCCTCAATACTGTGTATTATCAGACAGAGGGCCTTTTTATTGTAAAATATTTAGTTGAGTTAGTATAGTTTAACTAATTTGAATTTTTGTGCATTGCTGTTTGTGAGTTTGTCCTGAACATATAATCTTGAACCGCCGGCTGTTTTTTCACCGTAAACATCTAATACTTTCTTTTTGTTCGCATAATTCACTAGCAAGACATTGCCATCTCCAGCATCTTCTAAAGTCCAATAATGTTCTGGCTTCTGGTCATTACGTGTAACAAGAGCTGTATCGCTCGCACCGCTAGTATTATAGGCTAAGACTCTGCCGTCATCTTTGTTGATGATTTGATAAGCTTGTTTCTCAGCATCGTATTTAAATTCCCATTGTTGATTTTTCCCATCATGATAATCCCATATTACCGGATGCTCTTTCCCATCATACCCAAAATCGACAACCTTGTTTGCTTTTGAATATACTATTTTGTATGTTCCATTCGGTGAAGCTGTATCATAGTTTGTACACTCGCCACTGCTATTAAATTGATATGTTCCAGTACGTCCATCTGAAGTTTTAATATCTACACTTCCTGTAACCATTTTACCGTCTGAAGGACTGAGATAATAGTGTTTCTCTCCAAGTTGAATCCAACCAGTTTTCTTATTTCCTTTGGTATCAATGAAATACCATCCATTGTTCTCTTGTTTCCAGTCACCTATTGCTGCGACTTGGAATGCCTTGTTGTTTGATGTGTTTTTGTAATATTGATTTCTATCATCTCTTAACTTTCTGTAATTCGCAAGAGCGTCTTGCATTTTTTTTATTTTTTCTCCATAACCATTAGTTAATGGATGTAAATCAAAAATGTATTTTTGCATTTTCCCCATAATTTCTTCTTCACTAGTGTTATTTATATTATTACTTGGAGTATTTGTTGCGATGTCATACATTTTTTTGTTAAATTGTTGTTCACCTAATTTGTATGTTTGTTGAACATGGTTTATATAGTCCTCAGCATTTTTTGGAATATCATTTGTAAATTGCGTCTTCAAGCTTTCATCATCAAATTGTATTTTAGGGCTTTGTCCGTTCTTTTCCATGAAGTGTAAAAATTGCAAATGAGCGGTCGCGATAATAGTGAATATAGGAAGCTCTGCGATTTTTTGATCCTCTTTTTGGCAAAGTTGTATAATATCTTTGAATTTAGCATTAATGATAAGCGCTTGTGTACGACGAGTTTCTTCTATACTTCCAGCTGTAGGACTTTTGGCTAGAGGTCTTCCATTTATTGAGTCTTCAAATGATTGTAAATCATTCATGAGTGCTTTAGTTTGTTGTTTTAGAGTTCCGAGATCATAGTCTTCAATTTTTTGATCCATCATGGTAGCAAGCTCTTCCATCATTTTTTTGATTTGATTTTTTTGAGCATCCACATTCTCTGGCCAAAGTAATCCAATCAATGGAGAAATTACTACTCCACCATATGGAATCAATGCTGTGGCTCCCATTGTTAAAGTTCTAAAAGTATTGTTAAAATTCCCGTTATTAGTATGTGCATCGGCGTATGCTTGTTTTAATACCGATCCACCTAAGGAACCAATTGCTTTTAAAGTGTCTGTAGTGAATAACTTGTCTTTTAAAATTTTTATTGTCCCGTCTTTTTCCACTTTGAAAACATCGCTGGTAGTTGCTGGTGTCGAAGGTGCTTGTTGTGAACTTATTGAATTTTCAGCAGCAAATGCAGAAGAAGTACTTCCCAATGTACTTATCCCTAATGTCATTGTTGCGACTGTTGTAAGAAGCGCTTTTTTATATTTGCGCTTTGCATGTGTTCGATCTTTATAATTCATAAAAACTTCCTTTCTGGTAGTATGATTTTTTTACATATGTATCACATCAAATAAAGAAGTGATGTACCTAATTATAGAAAAATAATTTATGTTACACATAACGAAAACTACTTTTGACTCATACAATAAAATAACAAAATAAGCGCGAAACATATTTTTTGAAAATATTAAAAGAATAACTTCTTGAATAAAAGTAATACGTACCTATTAGACTAGTGACGAATAGATACGTATTAAGTTTTGGTTTACATTTATTTATGTACATGGTCGTATAGCTATAAACCATCTCTTTGCACGCTCGTACACATGTGTTTTAGCGATCAAAACAGAATAAGCACTCATAAGAAATTCATTGAAAAATCTGTATTAATTCTTTTCAACAGCATTTTTCGAAGGACATATTATGACGGGAAATTTATTAATATTCTATGTATTTTCTTCTAATCTGTTTAAAACGAAAAGAATCTAAATAGGTAAGAAAAAGCTAAGTGAGTATAAAGCGTTTTGGTGCTAACTCTAAAACAAAATGTTTTAAAAAAGAATAAAAATGAAAGCATATATGAATTTTTGGAATGGGTGTTAAAATTTCAAAAGACGTAATATGGTTCTCTCCCCATCACCGCCAAACTAAGCTTATATAAGTTTAATTTCACTTAAAATTTTTTCTTTTTTCTAAAAATCCAATGTTAGTTCTTTAAAAATTTGCATGTAACAAAAAAGAACACTTTTTCGTTTTGAGGTTGATTTTTTTAGGTTAATGGGCATATCTTATTACCATTCATACTTTAGAATTAATGGAGGGAAATGCTTCCCCGAAAAATTTGTATTACAAATTTGTAAGGTATCTGTAATCTTTTTGAATAGTTTTATAATATAAAGGGCATTATAATTATTTCTATAAAATTATTATTGGAGGAAGAAAATTGAAAAAGTATATATTATTTTTGAACATTCCAGTTGTTTTCATGATTTTATTAACAGGTTGTAGCAGTATTAAACATATAGGAACCGAGAGATATTATGTCCAAATCAATACGAATGGTAATGAGGTAATACATGAAGTTGATGGAGGTGAAAAATTGAAAAGATTCGAATATGAATTAAAAGGATTTAATGAAGACGGAGAAGAAAAAACATTAAAATTTGATGCAGAAAAAAATCTTCGAAAAGAAGCATTTCTACGAGTGTTTTATAGTAAAGAAAAGGGTGTTAAAACGTGGGAAGAAATTAAAAAAGAAGAAATACCTAAAAAAGCAAGAGAAAAACTAGAAAAAAAATAAAAGAACGAATAAAATTTAATCTGTACCCTTTGTAAAGGACATTTGAAAAAAGTTAGGCAACATTAAGAAGATGATTTCTGTATCCTGATATGATCCCCTTATAGTAGACAGTTGAAAGAAAGTTGCTTTACTGTTTATTATGGAAGGGATTTTTTATGGGGAAAATTAGAAGAACTTTTTCAATTGATTTTAAAATGAAAGCTATTGAATTATACTTACATAGAGGAATTGGAAGCAAGTTAATTGGAAAGGAATTAGGAGTTACATATTCAGTTATAGATAGATGGATTAAAAAATATAAAAATGAGGGTATTCTGGGCCTACAAGAAAAACGTGGTGGATTCAAATAAACAAATAAAATAAGTCAAGATGCTAGAATACAACGATTAGAGGCGGAAAACGCATACTTAAAAAAGCTATTAGCTACGAAAAGGGGGATGAGGTCAAAAAAAGTAAATCAGTAGAATATGAGGTCATTCATACCTTAAAACAGAATTTTTCAATTGTATTGCTTTGTGAAATTGCAGGTGTTTCAAGAAGTGGATATTATAAGTGGGAAAAAAGAATCAACGATTCCACTGAAAAGATGAAAGAGGACCAATTTATCATGTCTAAAATAGGAGAATGGGGCTACAAGCTAAGATTCGAAAGAAAAAGTGGAGGCATTTTGGTTTAAAAGAACAATGCGTCGTGTCGGAAAATCTGTTAAACAGAGAGTTTTCAACTACAAGACCAAATGAAAAATGGGTTACAGATATAACCTATCTTCCCTTTAATACTAAGCGCATATATCTTTCAGTGATACTAGACCTTTACAATAACGAAGTTGTGGCCTATCAAATGGGTGAATACAACAATTTAAAATTAGTTACAGATACAGTCAATAAAGCCTTGAGAAAAAGAAAAGTCCACGAAACAGTATTACATAGCGACCGAGGTTATCAGTATACGTCAAAAAAATATAACCAATTACTTAAAAAGAACAAAATAACTGTAAGTATGTCTAGGAAGGGAAATTGTTATGATAATGCATGTATAGAGAGCTTTTTTAGTCATTTTAAGGCTATAGACATACGTTTCATGAAAAGGCAGAAGTTTTTAAGGCTACTAGCTATTACAATAACAAAAGATTTCAAAAAAGATTAAACAACCTTAGTCCTATTGAATTTGGAACTAAGGCTGCTTAATGAAAAGGCATCTAATCTATTACTGTCTACTTGACAGGGGTAAGACCATCCAACAGGAGTCATCTTTTTTTAATTCCATTGATATCTATAATGATTATAATACGTCATATATTTCTTAATCTCTTGTTTCAATTCATTAAAGGACGTGCAAGGTTTTATATGAGCTTCATCTTTCAAATGACCAAAAAACGATTCTTGTGGGGCGTTATCCCAACAATTTCCTCTTCTTGACATGGATTGTCCAAGGTTTAGCTTTTTGACTAGCTTTTGATAGGTAGGGCTTGTGTAGTGGGCTCCTTGATCTGAATGAATATAAGCACCTTCAGTCAATCGAACCCACGGATTCCTTTTTAGTTTATGGAGAGTTGTCGTTACGAGCTCTAATGTCATCTGTTCAGAAACATGGTAAGCTAAAATTTCATTAGTTGAGCCGTCTAAAATTGTAGATAAATAGGCCCTTTGATTCTTACCGTAAACTAAATAGGTGATATCTGTAAGAAATGTTTTCCCTAGGGTATTTTGTTTAAATTCCCGATTTAATTGATTCGGTACTATTCGATGTTCTTTTGTAGCTTTAAGCATTCTTTTATAAGGATTCGCTTTGCGAACCGAACAAACAATTTCGTATTTCTTTATAATTCTACGGATACGCTTTAAATTGTAGACAACTTGAAACTGACCCGCCAATGTCATTTTTATCTGACGAGCCCCTTTCTATTTATAAATAGAAGTGCTTTTAATATAGTTTCCTTCAAGATTTCATCTCGATTACTCTTTTGTTTCCGTTGTTCTTGAGATGAAACTGAAAAGTAATTATAGTATCCCGAACGGGATACACCAGCTACTTTACACAAGTGACTGACCATATTCCTTAAGTTGTATTTCATGATGACAGAGCGAATCAAAATGAATTTCTGATTAGGTGGTAGTGTTAGTTCCTTCTCATCCTCTCTTCCATAAGTTTGATTTTTTTAGCAATTCGTTTTCCGCCTTTAGTAAGTTTCGTTCGGCTTCTAAACGGGCATACTTTTCTTCTAACGTAAGCTCTCTCCCAAGAGTTTTTCCAGCGTTTTCGATACGTGTATCCCTTAAACCCAATACACCATTTTTTCTATAAGCAGCACGCCATCTACTTCCCGATGACATAACTCATTTCATTCCAATCATATCTATATCAAAACCACATTCTTCAAAAATATTTCGAGGTAGCTTTCCTTTTTCATTTTCCTTAATAAAAATATGCTTACATTCCTTTGTATAAGTGATACCTTTCTGACTTCCAGATTTTACGTATAGGTTATTTGATAGAATTTGAATTTCTCTTTCTGTAAATAGTTTTTTTGTCATTTCCAACATTCTCCGATCCCAATTTTCCTTTTATTATACAAGAAATACCCTATAGAATAGACGTTTTTCAAGTGTCTATTCTATAGGGTACATTTTAATTCTAATTATTCTTTTTATTTTTAACAATCCGTTATTTAATGTATAAAACTTCTATGAGCTGTGGAGAAAGTCTTGTCTGCAGCTCATTTTTGTACCTAAACCTTTTTTATGTGTATACACTGATGAAAAAGAGGGAAAATCAAGATTTCCTATGATTATTGCGTTTGAAATCATCGTGAGGAATATGTATCAGTTTCTGTAGGCATCATTTTCATTACCATCTAATGCCAGAGGTATAGCAACCTTTATATTAGGGGGACGTCATACATGCCTATCAACTTAAGAGTGAGAACAATCCAAGTTTTCGGCTCATCAGATCAAAACATTCTTAAAATAAAAGCATACTAAGTCTGAACCAGAAAACTTGCATTTTTGCTTTCTAAAGCCAATTTCCCTTGCCAGTTCTTCTAAAAATACAGGTGTGATATATCGCTGGAATTATTCTACAAATTGTTGCGGTTCATCTTTAATCGAAAAATTCATAAAAAAACGTCATCTTTTCTAATCTAGCTTGTTTAGAAAGGATGACGTTTTTCTAGTAATTAAGAGTATTAAAATTTCTTAAGTTGATGGGCATGAGGTCACCATATCAAAAAAGAAATTTATACGTTCAGACACATGTTAGACACAAATTAACCGGTACCTTGTAAATTAAAGAACCGGTTAATATTGTTGCAAATCTTTTACTAAACATATTTATAATGAATTAATTTATTTACATTGGCATATCTGGTGAAAACTTAGCCATTAATACAATAATTTCCGCTAAAAAGAACGCTTTAATAATGAATAGAATAATAAGGGGTAGCACCAACAAAACGCGAATTTCGTACGCTAAGAGATTTTTCACTTAGCAAAAGCCGATTTTCTGTACGCTAAGAAAATCGGCTTTTGCTTTTATTTGTACTGTCCAAAGGCATTCTAAAGAAGCTGTATCTTTCTTATTACATCGCTTTCCTCTTAGAAAATTTATATTCTGCAATTATCATATAGAGAGAAGTTTTATAGCACAGTTACAATTTAATTTTGTTTAACCACTTTTTTTGTTTTTAGTGTCTTTTTCTGTCCTTTTTCTAGATTATTCATAACTGATTCTCCCTCAATATCTATATTTGGCAATATTTTATCTAACCATTTAGGCAAATACCAAGCCGATTCTCCCATTAAAGTCATAATGGCTGGAACAATAGTCATTCTCACGATAAACGCATCAAAGAGAACACCAAATGTAAGAGCTAGTCCCATCGATTTAATAATCGGGTCTGGAGCTAACATAAATCCAGCAAACACAGCGACCATGATCAATCCAGCTGCTGTAACTACTCCGCCACTGTCTCTCATCCCAGATAGAATAGCTTTTTGAGCATCCTTCGTATGAGAATATTCTTCGCGCATTCTACTTACTAAGAATACCTCATAATCCATTGCTAATCCAAATAATATCCCTACTACAATGACAGGTAAAAAACATAAAACTGGTCCCGCTTCAGGAACCCCGAATAGATTGATGAAATGTCCGTCTTGAAGAACAAATACAACAAAACCTAAAGTGGCGCCTAACGAAAGTAAGAATCCTAGGACTGCTTTTAATGGAACGAAAATAGACCTAAATACAACCACTAAAAGGAGGAATGCAAATCCTACGATTAACAAAGAGAAAGTTGGTAATGCATCATTCAACTTCTGGGATATATCAATATTAACTACTGTTGAACCTGTTACCATCACTTCTAGATGATTTTCTTTTTCTATAGCTTGCGCTTGCGTTCTAATGTCATTTACAAGCTCTTTAGTCTTAGAATCATTAGGACCCGTTTTGGGAACAAGTGAAATCATATATACATTCCCCGAAGCACTAGGAATTGCTGGGCTTACACTTTTGACATTTGATAAATTACTTAACTCAGTTATAGTCTTTGTTATTACTGTTTGTACATCTTGGGTTTGCTTATTAGTTTTAGCCACAATTACTAATGGTGCATGATAACCTGGGCCATATGCCTCTGATAATAAATCATATGCTCTTCGTTCTGTTGTATCTGTCGATTTCATTCCGTTATCTGGTAATCCTAGTTCCATATGGAAGAAAGGTAAACTGATAATCACAAGAAGCGCGATTCCAATCATACTAATACTCAATGGATGTTTTGTTATAAAATTCCCCCATCTATTCGAGCCCTCTTGTTTTTTTTCTAATCGAGGAGTGATTCTTTGTAAAAATTTATTTTTTCTGGACATTGCAATTTTTTGTCCAAGTATCCCCAATAATGCTGGCACTACAATTATTGCAATAAAAATGGAAATTAACACACAAATTGCCGCAGATAGCCCCATCATTGTTAAAAACGGAATTTTAGCAACAGATAAACCTAATAAAGCAATAATCACCGTCACTCCTGCAAATACTACAGCACTACCAGAAGTTGCAGTTGCTATTGCTACCGAATCTTTAACTGAATATCCTTTATTCAATTCCTGTCTGAATCGGGAAATAATAAATAAAGCGTAATCGATTCCTACTGCAAGTCCTAACATGGCAGATAAAGAAAGGGAAAAAGATGCAATATCTACATAGTTTGTCCCTATTAAAATGGTCATTAATCCAATTCCCAACCCAACTATAGCTGTAATGATAGGCATTCCCGCAGCCAAAAAAGATGTAAAGGTAATTGCCAATATTAAAAAGGCAATCAATACTCCAATTCCTTCCGTGATACCTCCAACTTCTATTTTTGAAAAAGCGACATTACCCGCTAAATCAGTTTGGATTCCAGCATCTCGTAGTTTCGTTATTTTCTCTAATATGTTCTGTTTTGAAGATTTCGTAATTTTATCTGCTGCGACATTATAAGTCACAACAGCATATCCGATTTTTTTATTTTCACTTAAGTTACCAAGCTCCATAGGTGTTGCTACAGAGTTCACCATCTTATCCGTTTTGATGTCATTAAGCGTATCTGTAATAACATTAACTACTTTTTCAGATTCCAATGTTTCATTTTTAGGTGCTTTCAATACTAAATGTACTTGACCTCCTGTCTCACCTTGTGTCGGAAACTCTTTTTCAAGTACTTTTCCTGCTTTCTCGGATGGTGTATTAGGTATGGACATATTTTCATTAAAAGATGGTCCCATACTTAAAGCCAAAATAACCATTGCTATTAGCAAGCTTATTGCTCCTACTATTACCTTTCCTCTATTTTTTACTGTCCACTGCCCTAACTTATATAGGTACTTTGCCATAAAATTCTCCTTTTCAAGGCTAGAGTGCTGTTCCTGAGTACAACATCTCTTATATAACCTGTAGTTTGTTACATCCTGTATTTTAATGTACATTCCCAAAAAAAGAATCGTACATATGGGCATGTACGATTGGGCAATTTAATAATTTCCCGAACGGATATACCCCCGTTCTATGGCAACTGCAACTGCTTCTGTTCTAGTGTTTACACCTAGTTTGTTATAAATGTTTGTTAAATGAGCCTTGACTGTTCGTTCAGCAATTCCCATATCAAAGGCTATTTCTTTACTTGGATACCCTTTAGATACAGCCTGTAAAATGAATTGCTCTTTTTCTGTCAGAATAGATTTTTCAAACGGGTTCATCACAATTGGTTTCTTTTCTTTTATATTGAGTAACCGGGTCATAATCGATGATTGCAATAGAGTGTCTCCTCTCACCGCAGATTCAATTGTTCGAAATAAGTCTTCTCTGCTTGTATCCTTTAATAAATATCCTTTAGCGCCTAACTCTATCCCTTTCCTCATTAATTCATCTTCGTTATAAGTCGTTAAAATAATGATTGGAATGAAAATTTGCTGTTTATTTAACGCTTTTATTGTATCAAGCCCATTCATAACAGGCATATTTAAATCGATTAAAATAACATCTGGTTTTTCTTTTTCAATTAACTGGATTGCTATCTCTCCGTTTTCAGCTTCTCCTATTACATGGAACGAATTATTTGTTTCTAAAATTAATTTTAAGCCTTCTCTCACAACCAAATGGTCATCTACTATCAATACCCTATATTTCATTATGCTAATTCCCTTCTATTAAATTGGTACGGTCATATATATTGTAGTCCCTACCCCTAATGTACTATTTATTGTTATTTCACCGCCAACTAGACGTACTCTTTCGTTTAAACCAAGCAATCCATATTTTCCTGAATATTTATCGATTGAATTAACTTTAAATCCAATTCCGTTATCTTCTATAACTATAATTAAATGATTATTAATCTGCTCAATTAAAAGTTTTACATTCTTGGCCTGTGAGTGTTTCGCCACATTGGTTAAACATTCACTTATGATATATAAGCTATGCTCCTTTATTAAATTTGATAAAGGAGCTATTGGTTCAATATTAGATTCTACATGAATTGGCGTTGCATCTTTAAATCTTCTAATCCTCTCTATTACCAGATTATAAAAATCCATATCTTCAACTTCTTTTGTTCGAAGGTCGTCGATTACTTTCCTTGCAGCACTTAGTGTTTCTCTAGCTTGTTGCATAGACTTTTGAATAATTTCTTGAGATCTAATAGTATTGCCATTATGCAAATGGGCATTAACTGCCTCTAATTGCATAATAAGTCCTGCTAACCCTTGTGCTAAGGTATCATGCAGATCCCTTGCCATACGCTGTCTTTCATTTGATAAAGTAAGTTGTTCAACTTTTTGATGAGCTAATTCTAACTCCTGCAAATAATACTCCATACGTAATCTCGCATGAACTTGCCTGTTATAAATGACGGAATAGATAATAACAATCGTTAAAATAAAAAATAAGATGGGAATGAATATTGGTAATTTTTGTGCCCCATAGTTTATTCCAATGGCAAGACAATAAAATGTATAAAATATAAGAAAGACAATAGTCACCTTAAGGTTACTTTGAAATATAGTAATACTTTGGGCTATTAAGATAGGTAGTAAACCAATTAAAACGACAGGAGAGCCTTCAGGAATGAGGAAAGCAGAGACAAATATGAGAACGCCTTGTATTAAGAAATAAGGCCACTTCTGATTTTTAGTAAATGATTCAGAAAACAAATGAAAAAGAATATGCATCAATATGATAAGGGTAAAAGCCATACTTTTCATAAAAAGAGGCCTTCCGATGTACTGTAACACCATTGCTCCTAGGTAAACCAAGATTATCCATAATATAATAGGAATTCTTGAGACCGATATTATATCTGATACATGATAAATAGAATCATTATGTTTGTTTAACTTATACAATATTTTCACCACCTCGTCTCATTATAAATGAGATATTAAAATTTAGCATGCCCAATTGTGCATGCCCACTCGTGTAAATACACTTTCCCATTTGAATACTGAATAGAGCATTTTATAAATTCAATTATTTTTCATTGAAAGAAACTGCAGAAAATAAAAATGAAAATTTCTGTTGTCCTAAAAACGACTGTTTATGGTACTTGTTTGTTTTTTTAACAACAGCGTTAAAAACCCATCCATATCGAGTACCAAAACCCATATCCAAAAACAAAGTTCCTTATTTTAATTTAACAAGGTTTTTGGTACTATTTTAATAGATATATTTAAATAGGGAGAATTCCTGTTTGAAGGTTTTCGGTGGGCTTGCATGTGAAAGAGCCTCTTGGTATGATGCGGGGTGTCAAATTACGAAATTGACCCCTAATTCATAATCAAGGAGGCTTCATATGGATTGTAATCAGAATGAAAAAATTAATCAAGTTACTGAAATGACTCTCGTGATTGGAATGGATATCGCAAAACGAACACACTACGCTAGTTTCATTGATGTCCGAGGACGTGCACTAAAGAAGGCATTTCCAGTTTTACAATCAAAGGAAGGCTTTGAAACTTTTTATCGAAGTGTTTTAGAAGCAATGGAAGAATACAAAAAAACAGATGTAATTGTGGGGATTGAGCCTACTGGACATTATTGGCTGAATCTTGCTTATTTCCTTACGGAGCGAGGGATTCCATTAGTCATGGTAAATCCGATGCATGTGAAGCGTTCCAAAGAGTTAGATGATAATTTACAGACGAAGCATGATGCAAAAGATGCTCTTGTGATTGCTCGTCTTGTGAAAGATGGTCGATTTAGTTATCCACGTATTTTAGCTGGTGTGGAGGCGGAACTTCGTGTAGGGACTACTTTGCGAAATCAGTTTGTAGAAGAACAAATTGCGATACGAAACAAGCTCATTCGCTGGTTAGATCGTTATTTTCCTGAGTTCTCAAAAGTATTTCCTACTTTCGGAAAAACGGCGATGGCAGCGCTAGAATGTACACCGTTACCTTGCGATGTTGTTGGAAAGACAGTAGAAGAGCTTTTACACGATTATCGACAAGTAGAAGGGATTACATCACCACAGAAGCATAAGGTGATGCGGTTAACTCAAATTGCGTTAGATTCGATTGGAGTAACAGAAGGATTAGAGATGGCCCGCGTAGAGATTGCCACATTAGTCCGTCGTTATCGTGAGATTGAGAATGAAATCAAAGAGCTCATGAGTCGCCTTACCAATTTAGCAAAAAACTCTGAGGAATATGAATGGCTATCTACTGTACCAGGTATGGGAGACGCAACGATTATCGAATTATTATCTGAAATTGGAAGTTTTTCATATTATCAGCACCCACGCCAATTAATCAAGCTTGCGGGGTTGACGTTGCGGGAACATTCTTCTGGTCAACATAGAGGACAAAAACGCATCTCTAAACGGGGAAGGAGGCACTTACGTGCACTTCTCTTCCGTGTTATGATGCCGATGGTCCGGTGTAATGAAGCGTTTCGCCAACTACATGTTTATTACACGACAAGGTCTAAAAACCCATTACGTAAAAAGCAATCTATCGTTGTATTGTGTGGGAAATTATTGAAAATATTACATGCACTTAGTACGAAACAAGTGGAATTTGATGCACAGCGGATGATGGCCGATATCCCAAGCCTCGAAGGGGCATTATAACGTTTACTTTCTTTTCATTCGATGACACGGAGTAGCTGACGTAGTTCCGTCCATTTGACCTTGAGTCCCTTAGGGAGTTTTGTTAGCCTCTGCCTTATGATTAGACCGAACGAAGGAATGTAGGCACATGATGCTCAGAGACATGGGAGGGTACGTCATCATAAGTTTGTAGAGCTCCACAGTGCATCACATACAGTTTATTCCCACCAGTTTTATCCAGTGGGAACAGCGTAGCGTATCTAAATTCTGTAAGTGTTTCACATATATATAAATTATTGTTAATCTAGCGTGTCGAAAAAAATTTTTGACACCCCAACAGCGGTTATAACCGTTGATATATAAGCATTTATAGAGGGAGTGAAATAATTTGATTTTTGGTTATGCTCGTGTCAGCACAGAAGAACAAAATCTCGATATGCAAATAGATGCTTTGCAACAATATGGTGTAGAAAGGCTATATCAGGAGAAAATGACAGGAATAAAAAAAGAGCGCCCTCAACTCGAAGAGTTGCTAAAAGTATTACGTAAAGGCGATAAGATAGTTGTTTACAAACTTGATCGAATTTCTCGCTCTACAAAACACCTAATTGAGTTAAGTGAAAAATTCAAAGAACTAGGTGTAGATTTTATTTCTATTCATGACAACATTGATACCTCTAATGCTATGGGAAAATTCTTCTTTCGAATGATGGCAAGTATTGCAGAATTAGAAAGAGATATTATTAGCGAACGTACCAAAACAGGATTAAACGCAGCTAGAGCTCGTGGAAAAAAAGGAGGAAGACCACAAAAACATACTGATAAGGTTGAAATGGCTCTTAAAATGTATCAAAGTAAAGAATATAGGATTAAACAAATTACAGAGGCTACCGGTCTAAGCAAAACAACATTGTATCGATACATTAACAAATAACCTCATTAATTTTATAAATGGAGGAAATGTTATGAGAGGAAAAGAACTTCTCACGCCTGTACAAAGGGAAGAACTATTACATATTTCTGTTGAAACAGAACATGAGTTAGCACTGCATTACACATTTTCTACAGAGGACCTTGAAATCATTAATCAACATCGTAGAGATCACAATCGCTTAGGATTTGCTGTTCAGCTCTGTATCTTAAGATATCCTGGATGTACTGTTACGAATATGTCAGCAATTCCTGAAGGACTCTTAAAGTTTGTTGCTAAACAAATTGGTGTAGACCACACGGTCTATGAAGAATATGCAAAACGAGAACCTACTAGGCGAGAGCACTTAGAAGAAATACGTAAAGAATATGGATATCGTAATTTTACTATTCTTGATTATCGAAGGATTTCTAAATTTCTACAACCATATGCATTAGAAAATGGAAATACAATGTATCTGATTCAAACTGCATTACAAGAACTACGAAAAGAAAAAATCATTTTACCTGCAATACCAACAATAGAACGAGCTGTATGGGAAGTACGTAAGCGCACAGAAGAAAAGATTTTTAAAGTACTAACCGCCTCTTTGACTTCTTCACAACAAGAAAAGTTAGATAGACTACTCCATCCAATGCCTAATACTTCAAAAACTTATTTATCGTGGCTAAGAGAAATCCCTGGCCAATTTTCTCCTGATGCATTTTTAAAAGTAATTGAACGCTTAGATTACATAAGAAGATTGACATTAAAGCTTGACACCAAAGGTTTACATCCAAATCGTATACGACAATTATCTCGAATAGGAGCAAGGTATGAACCCTTCTCGTTTCGACGATTTCACAGTACCAAAAAATATGCGATCATGATTGCATATTTAATAGATTTAACGCAAGACTTGGTTGATCAAGCATTTGAAATTCATGATAAACAAATCATGAATCTTCAACTAAAAGGAAGAAAACAACAAGAAGAAATTCAAAAACAGAATGGAAAATCAGTTAATGAAAAAATCAATCATTACGCGAATTTAGGAACAGCTTTAATTAAAGCTAGACAAGAAAACTTAGATCCATTTTTATTATTAGAAACGGTGATGTCTTGGGATACATTTGTAGCCTCTGTAGAGGAAGCAAAAAAGTTATCTCGTCCTATGAATTATGATTATCTTGATTTATTAGAAAGTCGTTATAATTATTTACGTAAGTATACGCCAACACTACTCAGAACATTAGAATTTCAATCTACCAAGTATGCAAATCCCGTTTTATTAGCTTTAGATACTATCCACGAGTTAAATGAAGCTGGAAAACGAAAAGTTCCAGAAGGTGCTCCATTAAGCTTTGTTTCCAAGCGTTGGGAAAGATATGTATATGATGAAGACGGGAGTATTAATCGACATTTTTACGAATTGGCCGCATTTACTGAACTTCGAAATTATGTACGCTCAGGGGATATTTCTATTGTAGGTAGTAGACAACATAAAGATTTTGATGAATATCTTATTCCACAGCAAGAATGGACAAAGAGTAAAAATATCGGCACCAGGTTAGCGGTCCCGATTCAAGTAGAAGAATACATAAAAGAGCGCACTGAAACCCTTTTGCATCGAATTCAATCTTTTTCTAAAAATGTAAATTCTCTAGAAGGCGTAGATTTAGAAAAAGGAAGTTTGCGTATTCATCGCTTAGAAAGAGATGTCCCAGAAGACGCCAAGAAACTAAGCGCTAAGCTATACAATATGTTACCACGTATAAAACTAACGGATTTATTACTAGAAGTGTCGAATTGGACAAATTTTGAACAGCAACTGATCCACGCATCAACAAATAAACCGCCTAAAGGCGATGAAATTATTATATCTCTTGCTGCAATGATGGCGATGGGAACTAATATTGGTCTAACTAAAATGGCAGATGCTACTCCAGGTATCTCCTATCATCAGTTAGCTCACGCTAGCCAGTGGAGAATGTATGATGATGCTTTTCAACGGGCTCAATCCATACTCGTAAACTTTCAGCATAAAATTCCTTTATCCTCTTATTGGGGAGACGGAACTACTTCATCATCTGATGGAATGAGAGTTCAAATTGGTGTCTCTTCTCTCAGTGCTAGTTTCAATCCACACTATGGGACAGGAAAAGGAGCAACCATCTATCGATTCGTAAGTGATCAATTTTCTTCTTTTTATACAAAAGTGATTAATACAAATGCTAGGGATGCTGTACATGTTATCGATGGATTATTACATCATGAATCTGATTTGGTTATTGAAGAGCATTACACAGATACAGCAGGCTATACTGATCAAGTCTTTGGATTGGCTCATTTATTAGGTTTTCGCTTTGCGCCTCGGTTACGTGATTTAGCCACTTCTAAATTATATACGATTGGATCACCTAAGGAATTCTCAAATATAGATTCCTTAATACGGGGACAAATTAATATGAAGTTAATTTGCGATAATTATGATGATGTTTTACGGTTAGCTCATTCTATCCGAGAAGGTAAAGTATCGGGTGCATTGATTATGGGGAAATTAGGGTCTTATACCCGTCAAAATAAAGTGGCGAAGGCACTAAGAGAAATAGGAAGAATTGAGAAAACAATTTTTATCTTAGATTATCTTTCAGATAAAACAATGCGTAGACGTATTCAACGGGGATTGAATAAAGGGGAAGCTATGAATGCACTTGCTCGAGCTATTTTCTTTGGAAAACATGGTGAATTACGAGAAAGGGCGCTACAAGATCAACTTCAAAGAAGTAGTGCACTAAACCTCCTAATTAATGCAATTAGTGTATGGAATACGGTTTATTTAAGTGAAGCAATAAAAGCTTTAAAGAAAAAAGAAAAATTTGATGAAGAGCTATTAAAACATATTTCCCCATTAGGATGGGAGCATATTAATTTCTTAGGAGAATACCGATTTAATATGAAAGAAATTGCACCTTTAGAATCTCTTCGACCACTACAAACAAATTAACAGTAAAAAGCCGATTGTCCTGAAGTGACCCCCGAAAGTTAGACAGGTCGTTTCATTAGGCAGCCTCTAGGGTATGAGCCCGGTATTGTACTGGGCTCATACCCTTTAATTTTGCCTTAATTCTTTTATGATTATAGTATTCTATATACTTTGCTAATTCTTGTTTGAAATGTGTTATACTTTCAAATTCTTTTCGATACAGAAATTCCGATTTCATAATACCGAAGAAATTTTCAATAACGGCATTGTCATAACAGTTTCCTTTGCGAGACATACTTTGAGTTATGTCACAATTCTTAAGAGAATGGCGGTATTGTTTCATTTGATAGTGCCAACCTTGATCAGAGTGAATGAGGAGTTTATCCGGATCGGTTACACAATAAAGGGCTTGGTCCAACATCGTTGAAACAAGGGAATAGGTCGGTCTGGAACTAATTGTATACGTGATAATTTCACCATTAAATAAATCCAACATTGGTGATAGGTATAACTTCTCCCCAAATAATTTAAACTCCGTAATATCTGTAACCCACTTTTCATTTGGTTTTTCAGCTTGGAAGTTGCGATTTAAAATATTTGGCGCAATTTTCCCAACTGTCCCTTTGTAAGAGCGATATTTTTTCATACGAACCAGACATTTTAACCCTAATTCTTTCATAAGGCGATACACTTTTTTATGATTTACTTTGTGTCCACGATTCATAAGTTCATCACGAATACGACGATAGCCATAACACCCATCGTGTTCATTATAAATAGCTTGAATCAGTTCTTTTACCTCCGCATTTGGATCAGGACGATTAAAACGTTTCATCCAGTAATAGTACGTACTACGTGGAATGTTTGCGAGTTGAAGTAACTCCTTGATAGGAAATTCATGCCTTAACTCGTAGATTACTTGCGCTTTGTCTTGTTTGGTGATTTTTCTTTATTTTGAACTAAGGCATTCAACTTTTTTAAATATGCATTTTCCATACGTAAACGCTCATTTTCCGCTTGTAAGGCTTCGATTGATCTTTCATCTACTGGTTTTGTTTTTTTATCTTTCATGGTTGGACGCCCCTTTTTCTTTAATTGTAGGGCATCCAATCCTCCTGTTTCATAAGCTATTTTCCACTTCCGAAGTGTTTCATAAGACGGTATATTGAAAAGTGCCGCTGTTTCTCTGATAGATGTCCCGTGTTCATTCATATAATAAAGTACATCTAGTTTATACTGGGCTGGGTAGAATGTATAGCACTTTTCAAAGGCCTTTTCACCTTAAGACTCATATCGTCTAATCCACTCACGAAGTACGCTAGGGTTAACTCCTATAGATTTAGCAATTATTTTTCCACTTTCTGTACCATCTAAATATCGTTTCACCGCTTGGATTTTTTCTTTTGAAGAAAATTTAGCTATAAAAAATGCACCTCCAATTGTTAGACTGTGTCTAACAATTGGGGTGCACTTCATCCCTTAGCGTACAGAAAATCGGCTTTTTCTATATGAAAAATCGCTTAGCGTACGAAATTCGCGTTTTGTTGGTGCTACCCCAATAATTGGAATTGATGCTTTCACTTTGCCTAATCCAGCTATAATATGTAATCCAAACCAAATTAAGGCTAAATTCCATACATAGAATACTTAAATTGTATTACCAATTCCATACGCAAATGTACCTTTCGTAAATAATAACCTTAAACTCGTATATTAGGTCATTCCAGTATCAAAGATTAGACTTAAAACTGTATTCATAAGTCCACCAATAATAAGGAAAATATTTGTATAAACTACAATGTTCAATAGGGTTTTATAAGGGGTATCATTCCCAACAAACATCATAAACATCTTATAAATAGCTACTATGAAAAGTTTCCCAACCATAGCACTAGCAAAGCATGATCCAATTCCAGAAATAATTTCTGATTTAAGTGAACTTTGTCCAGCAAGTTCACCCAATTCTTTTTTCATTTTAAGAATCTCAGGTGAGGTATGTATAATATACGCACTTAAACCACCGAGCAGCCTTTGTAACAGCGCTACTAAGAAGAATATTTTCATTCTTTCAAACTGTAATCCAGGAGATGTAATCATTCCAAATAATGATGGCTTTTTCACACCTACATCTTATATTATTCATATTCACTTCCATTATAGTGCCTCCTTTTATTTATATACTCCTCTTAAAGGATGATTCAAACTGTATGAGTAATAGAGATACTTCTCTCTATTACTCTAGTAGACTATTCATAGCGAAGTGCTCCAATTGGATCTAATTTCGCAGCTTTATTCGCTGGAATTAATCCGAAAATAATACCAAGTGTCATTGAGAATAACACGCTCCCAACAACAACTTCCCATGAAACGAGTGGTGGCCATTTTGCGAATGTGGAAACAATATATGCCCCGCCGTACCCAAGACCAATTCCGATTAAACCACCTAGAAGTGTTAACATAACTGCTTCAATTAAAAACTGTAATAAAATTTTACTACGTGTTGCTCCAAGTGCTTTACGTACCCCAATTTCACGCGTACGCTCCGTTACAGATACGAGCATAATGTTCATAACACCGATACCACCAACGACTAGTGAAATACTCGCGATACCACCGATGATCATTGTCATAATACCGGTCATCTTCGAAATACCTTCTTGAATTTCTTTTAAATTCATAACTTCATATTTACCAGTTGCATCAGTTGATTTACGACTGTTTAAGACATCTGCAGCTTTTTTACCTGCTTTTTCTAGATTATCTACATTTTTTGCTTGAACAGAAATATTTTGAATTTCATATTTTCCATACAGTGTCGGCCATAATGAAATTGGAACTAGTGCTTCTGATGGTCCCATTCCCATAAACTCATTATCTGATTTGTAGACACCAATAATTTGCATCGATTGACCTTTCATTTCAATAATTTTACCGACTGGATTGACATCCTTAAACACCTTTTTTTCTATTTGTTTACTAATCATAACAACGTTATTACCTTGATCCACATCTGATTCTTGTAAAGAACGACCCTTTAACAACTTTACTTTATTTACTGCAAAGTACTCACTATCTAATCCAGTAATACTCACCATTTCTTTTTTATCTTCAATATCAAGTGATTCCATGGTTGAATTTATTGTTACGACATGTGCGATTTCTGGAATTTTTTTAATTTCAAAAATGTCTTCTTCAGTTATCTTCGGTGCTTCTACCATTCCCATACCGAAAGGATCGTTTATATCTGCACTATAATGAATCGGAACTGTTTGATTACCTGCCCCAACAAACTGCGATTTCAATGTAGCTTCTCCGCCTTGCCCAATTGCAACGACAGTAATAATCGAACCTACCCCGATAATAATACCGAGCATCGTAAGAGCTGAACGCAGTTTATGAGCTATAATAGAAGACAGGGCAATTTTTATACTATCTAGTAAACTCATACTGCACACCTTCTATCTTCTGTAACTTTCCCGTCTCGCAGTACAATGCGGCGGGAAGAATACGCTGCTTCTGTCCACCTGATAACTCGTTAGGTAAATGATGCACGCAATCTGCCAATCCAACTTTACCTAGTGCCTCCAAATCATGCTTGCGACGCTCCGCTTTCTTCACGCCACCATATACGAGCGGAAGCTCAACATTTCCCACTGCTGAAAGAAGAGGTAGTAAATTAAAATTCTGGAATATAAAGCCAATATATTCATTACGAATTAAAGCAAGCTTTGACTCGTCTGCTGTTAAGATATTCACGTCATTCAGCATATATTCACCTTCTGTTGGACGATCTAAACAACCGATAATATTCATAAACGTCGACTTACCAGAACCAGACGGTCCCATAATCGAAACGAACTCACCGCTCTGAATTGTTAAACTAATACCATGCAAAATTGGCACTGCCAATTTACCTTGATAATATGTTTTAGAAATATTATTTAACGTAATCATTTCTCTTTCACTTCCATTCCGTCATACACGTTGTCGGAAGGATTTTTAACCACCTTTTGCCCCACTGTTGCGCCCTCAACAATCTCTGTCCAGTCTCCATCAGTAGCACCTTTTTTCACATGTTGTTTACGAAGCTTTCCTTTCTCTTCGATATAAACAAATGCATCTTCACCTTTTTCTACAATGCTCTTACTTGGAACAGCAATCATCGTCTTATTCTCTAAATTTACTTGTAAAGAGACGTGATAACCTGAAGATAAGCCATCTTGGCTATCAAGACTTGCTTTATATGTATATTGAGACATATTTTGATTCGCTTCCCCTAAGCTAGCCCCTTGAGCCATCTCTGCACTTGTTGGGAACTCACTTACTTCAGTAATCTTACCTGTCCACTTCTTCTTATTATTTGCTTTCGCAGTTACAGTAAACATTTGATCCTTTTGAATTTGTGATTTTTGAAGCTCTGTTAAAGTCCCTTGAACTTGGAACGGATCTTTAGAAGCTACTTGTAAGAATGCTTTCCCTTGACCACCTAACGCTTGAGATGAACTTTGTGCTGCATCTTTATCTAACTTTTGGACAACACCAGTGAAATTAATATAAATCGTAAGATCTTTTTGTTTTTTACTTAACTCTTCTTTTTGCAACTTCCCTTTTTCTTTCTCAAGATTAGTTGTTTTTTGCTGCATTTCTAACTCACTTACTTGCTCTTCCATTGGGTCTGTTACTTCTTTCCTAGCCCCGCCATCTTTTGCCTTCTTAATTTCTTTCTTCAACGAATCAATCTTCTTTTTACCTTGATCATAACGCATATCAGCCATCTTCTGATCAAGCTCAGCTTGCTTCATTTGAAGATTAATTTCTTCATTATCATAAGAGAATAATTTCATTCCCTTCTCTACCTCTTGTCCTTCTTTCACTGCAATATCTTTCACTTTTCCTTTAGTCGGATCCGCATAGAAACTTTCAATATTCCCTGGCTTCACCTGACCAGAAATTAACCTAGTATTATTAAGCTTGCGCTCTGTCACCTTCTCCAAACTTACAGCATCTACTTTTTTATTTTCTTTCTTCTTTCCTTGTATTAAAAAAATATTAATTGCTATAATAATAGAAAATAGTGTAATAACAACAATAATAATTCTTCCTTTCTTTTTAGTAGAACCCTGAACGTTACTTGATAACATAATTAATCTCCTTAAAAATATTATGTAGATATCTACCTACCCATGAATATAGTATAAGAAAACAGATTGAACCAATATTAAACTGATATAAGAAACAGCATATCCATATTGAGTTTTTAGTGGAACATCATTATTTAAATCATCTTTACTAACTTCTCCTTGTATCGTTAATAACAACTGTTCTCCATGTGGTACAGTTGATGTTAATTTAAACATATTAATCTCCTTATTTTTCTCCTGAATTGTTCCAATTAACCCTACGCCTGGATAATAAATATCAATCCCATCCGTATTATTTTCTGGTTTATAAGTTAAAGATACTTCTCTTTTTTTTCTTGGAATCATCAAATTTTTATCTGAAAATATTGATTTTGATACTAACAACTTATTTTGTGAATATACATTGTTTTTGTCCCCTTCTTTGCTTGCCCATGTTTCTATCAGAAGAAACACATAAATAATGAATATTGTCCAGTTTTTAAAATAAATACTTAAACCAAAACCCATTAAAATAAATAAACCAAATAACGTTTTCTGGATTATGCTATTCTTATAGCCAACTATCTTTAAAATCCAATATCCATCCAAAGGCTTAAACGGAAAAGAATTAACTAAATTTATTAATAAAAATAAATTTAAGACCGCTAGCATCCATTCTTGTCTCACATAAGTTGCAATCCCCCAAAATATTAATCCACCTATAGATCCAATTAATGGCCCACCATAACTAATAAATGCTTTTTCATCTAACGATAATCCTTTTCTTTTAGTTATAACAAAGGCCCCTAAAAAAGGAACAAACGTAGGGGCTGTAATTGGTATTCCCTTATATTTAGCAAATCCAACATGTCCCAACTCGTGAATAAAAATTAATAAGACCAATCCAATTGCAAATTGCCAAGGATACAATAATGTGTAAGCCCACATAGATGCAAACATACTAATTATGGTACCGCCTATTTTCCCCCATTTAATTAACAATAGTAACCCTTTTAATTTGCTAAATAATACAAACACTGTAGCCCCAAATGAACAAAATACGGCAACAAGAAGACGACGTATCCTACTATCTTTTATTTTTTGAAACATTTCTTAATCACCTTTCCCTAGGTTTTAGTCACGATTGGTGTAATATTAGCTTCAAGAAATCCCGCAATAAGTATAAATAATACTGAAACCATGATTAATATCAAAGAATCCTTGATAACATTCTTCCTAGAGTTACCTAACATTTTAGTAATTAACCAATCTGAACTTTTAAATCCAACAGCACCTGCAATAACTAATGCAGGTATCTCTAAAACTCCATGGGGCAAAATAGTAAGACATACTTCATACCAAGAAATATTATTCATTAAAGCAGAAGAGACTACCATGCCCACTATCATTCCATTAGCAATAAGCCAGAAAACACTTATGAAACCGAATGAGAAAAATCCTAAAATTATTGCGAAGATAGAATTTAAGTTATTCATTACAAGATTCTTATATTCCAGTTCGACATGCTTATTACTACTAAAAATAGAAATGAAATCCGGATAAAATATACCTATGGTAAAACTAACAAAATAAATTAGTATTGAGATAATAAAAACGACTCTATTTCTATATAAAATAGTCTTCATTTTATTCCCTCCATAGATGTGACAACTAAAGTTTCAAAATCTTTTTTTAAATTCTCCAGGTCATTATACTCAACATTAAGATTCCCATCGCTTAATACACCAACTCGATTACAAAAATGCTGTGCCAATTCTAATATATGTGTTGTAATTATTACTGCATTTCCTTCTTTAGCATAATTTTTTAAAAAATCCTTCATAAATTTTGCACTTGGTGGATCAAATCCAGTCATAGGTTCATCTAAAATTAATACACGTGGTTTTGTTATTAAAGCACCCACTATTGCTAATTTTTGCTTCATACCATGGGAATAAGTTGTAACCATTGCATCTGCACTTTCTAGTAGTCCTACTAACTTGAGATTTTCTTCTACTAAATCTCTTTTTTTCCCCCGTTCAATTCCCCATAGATCACCCAAAAAATTCAAATATTCCCTTCCTGATAAATAACCATATAAAAATGGAATATCTGGCACATACCCTAACATTTTTTTATATTCACTTGGATATTTGCTTAATGAATATCCAGCCACTTCAATTTCCCCTTCATCTATACTTGTTAACCCTGCAATAACACGAAGCAAAGTTGATTTCCCAGCCCCATTTGCTCCTAAAATGCCATAAACTTCTCCTTCATTAATTTCTAAAGAAACCTTTTTTAGTATTTTTCTCTCACTCAAAGATTTTTCAACTTCGTTCAAAATTAATAGGCTCAACGAATTCCCTCCCAATGTTTAGTTCCTTTCTTATTAATTAACGCAAGACTAATTGATACCATAATTCCGCCGATAACTAAGTACCAAATTATTAATAAACACTGCATTATTAAAAGTGAAATACTATTAAAATGATACAAGGCTAAGAATCCTCCAGCTCCTTGTAATATCAACATCAAATAAATCGTAGACAATATATTCCCAAGCCACACTGCCCGTCTCGATCTTCCAATTTCAAAATAATGCTCCCAATCAAATTTAGGGTAGATAGCTGTTACTCCTACTTGAATACATCCATACGTTATAGAAAATATAAAAATTAAACATATACATGTAATAATCATACTTACAGAAAAAGTGAAAAATGGTAATGCAATTATGATAAATCCGAGATTAAATACCAATAGACAACACACATGTAATATTAATTTTGACCAAAATAATTTTTGTGGTTGTACTCCCCTATGTAGAAATAGATTGATGTTGTTTTTCTCTGAATCAATAGAGGTTATTGGTAATAAACCTTCTCCTAAAAATGAACAGAATAGTTTAGACAGCAAGATACTAATGAATATAACTCCCCAGTATCCAATATTAAATTTTTGCCAAATAACCCCTAATCCCATTACGCCACCAATTATAAAAGCAATCACATAAAACATTTTCAATAAGCGATAACGTGCCATTTCGCTTACTCTCATTAAGCTCTTTATATCTTTATTTAAGATATAATTATGATCAGATGCACTTTTAGCAACTAAATTTTCACATAACTTATATATCCAAAAATTATTTTTCAATGTTCCATCCATTACAAGACTAAACATTGGTTTTATATTTGCATATTTTGTTAACCTTAAAAAATAGCTAAAAACTAAAATAGAGCAAATTATCAATATGGCGAACCAAGTTAAAAATGCAATTTGATTACCTTTAATTAATGATTCCAAGCAATAAACATACCAGTTAGTTGGAATCATTATATTTTTTGCTAATCCTGTTACAAAATCAAATAAAACCTCTATGGTAAGTTCCTTATTAAAAAATAACCAAAAAACAGAAAGAACTACCGTACATCCCATTACAATAATAAAAATGACATTACTAACTATTCGAATAGTTGTTAAGTTCCACTGACGAATAACTTTGTAACCATAAAACCCAACTATACCTGTGAATCCCAGATAAAAAATATAATATAGACATGTAACTATAGGTCCAAACAATAATACAAGTACATTTTCTCCAAATATCCAAGTAGATGCTATGCATATAGGCTCAACTATAAAAATAATTAAAAACACCATATTAAATAGTTTGGTTGAAACAAAGCGATTAATAATAAAAAGAAACTTAGGTGTAGGGCTACGAACTATAATTTCAAAATCTTCTGGTTGTATTGCACGTTCATAAGATTGTATAGTACCAATACATCCAGAAATAAAATGAAATAAAACAATGCTACTTATAACAGGTAGAACTATACTCTCATTTAGTACATCTTTAAAGAGTAGTTCAAATAGTAGGCAAATAAAAGCAATTACTGAAATGAACATTAAGGTTCCAAAAACAGCAATTGCAATAAATATATATTTTTTTGGTTGCCCCTTTATTAAATTACTAGGCATTACAGAAATAAGGCGATTAAATAGTCTTTTTAAATCGACAAGATAGATTCCCCAAAATATTCTTATGTAATTAAGAATGTTCCTCAATGAAGCATTCACCTCTATACCGAATTTTTATAATAAAAGCAATTAAATGTTACTATCTTAATTACATAAGATAATTAGGATAATAATATTTTAATTACTAAAAGAATGATAGATATTATGGAAGCTTTTAACCAAGAAATTTCATGGATAACATTTAATGCAATAATTATTAGTAATGTCGTCCATATAGAGAATGGATCAAAGAGGCTTAAATAAATATTTTTTTCAACCAAAAAACCTTTAATAAATTCAGAAAAATCAGAGCCCATAACAAAACTAAAAATTATAATTCCTATAGCTTTAATTGCACTTGGGATACTAACAAACATAAACAATGAAGTTGTTTGTCTTATACTCCCTTTCCCTAACATTGGAATACACATTAGATGCAGGATTATTGCCCCTAAGAATAAAGACATGATAGTCTGAAATATTGAAAATGAGCATACCAGTATATACATAAGAGATTTAATTCGACCTGATACTCCGAAATTTAAGTCTGAAAAATGACTTGTAAACATGTCCATCATATTAGGTACTATAACCATATACATTAATATGATCGGAATGGTCGCAAGAACAAAAGGCTTCCATACATTTGGCTTTTCTTTTACATTTTCAAAAAATCTTTTAGGGCTAATAAAAAAATCGAACCACTTTACACCACTTACGTTCGAACTACTTGCTGTTTGTATGTTTTCCATTCATAAATCTCCAATACAATATAATTAAAAGAGTTACCAAGTATATTCTTGATAACTCTCTTTTGTTAATACACAAATTTCAGTATAATACTGCTGCTTTTTTACCTTCTTTAAGAAGTCTTCTCTTCGCAATAGCAACTGCCGCTGAGACAGCTGCAGCACCAATTCCAGCTCCTAAAATTGCTCCCGCTAAGCCAATAACCGCACCCATATCAGAAGCCCACTCTAAAGCACTAACAATTCGACCTGCATTTGCTGCGCTAATGTCGTATTGAAGTGTTAAATTAGCAAGACCACCAGAGAATTGATCGAGCACTAGTACTGAGCCTACCACTCCTAAACCTAATGTACCTACTAATACTTTTTTAATTTCCATAAAATAACTCCCTTTCAAAATCAATATAATAATAAGAACGAATATCATCATACAATGATATTCGTTCTTAAATATTTTAAAAAAGACTTTTGACAATATCCTATTTTAATGCGAACATCTTCCTATTTTATGTTAAGATTTATTCCTTTATAAGAATATCTGCTACAAACATTGCAATAGCAAATATTTTTCAAGCTACAACGTAAACGCATTCTAACTTGAATAACAATTTACTCAAAAAAAAAAGGGGGGGGATTTATGTATGCTCAAATGATAAAAGGTATATTAGAAGGCTGCATTTTGGATATCATCTCACATGAAGAAATATACGGCTATGAACTAAATACAAAATTAAATAAATATGGCTTTACGTTTGTAAGTGAAGGAAGTATTTATCCGCTTTTGTTACGTATGCAAAAAAAAAGATTAATAGAGGGAACTTTGAAGATCTCTAATTTAGGGCCTAAACGTAAGTATTATCGTATAACAAAGAAGGGTTTGGAACAATTAGAAGTATTTAAGAAAAATTGGGATATAGTATCAACAGCAGTAAATCATTTACTTAGAAAAAAATGACACCAAAATAAAAATGCTACATTTCTAATTTTTCAGCAAAATCGTAAAGAGGAAAAATTAGAAAAAAGGAAGGCTGAAAAACGAATAAATTACAGTTATTATTCGCTGTATTTTCAGTAATAATTATGTATTCACGTATATTATTAAGTATTAAAATCAATGAGAGCTTATGTCTGGGTGACTGTATACTAGATAAATTTAGTATACAAAACAATAGAATCGTTATTATTATCACCTTTTTTGTATGCTTTTGGATTCAAAATAAATTATTTAAAGGTACAGAATTAATCTTGATAAATTGGATGCGTATAATTCTTACAGGATTAATGTTTGCTGCATTTGTTTCATATTTCATTTTTTAGCCATATTCTTTGAACAAACAAAAAGAATTTTTTGCAAAAATCATTACAATTTAATGAATTTCAGTTTGGCATAGCCAAAAGGTTTTGCTATTTATTTTGCCTCTGATAGAATCAGTCTTATAAATTATAAAAGCTGGTATATAAATGAAATTAGATAGTAATAACCATTCAGTATTCTTGTTGTATTATCACCTTGTGTTGGTCGTGAAATACAGAAGAAATGTGTTCCATGATGATATGTCAGACTATGCAAAAGATATGTTTGTTCGACTATCTGAAAACTATAACATCTCATTAGTTGAATGGAATCATGATGTACACCATGTTCATATTTTGTTCAAGGCACACCCTAATACAGAAATGACAAAATTCATCAATGCTTATAAAAGTGCAAGTTCTCGACTTATTAAAAGAGACTTTCCACAAGTGAAAAAGAAACTTTGGAAAGAGATGTTTTGGTCAAGAAGTTTTTGCTTGCTAACTACTGGTGGTTCGCCAATAGACGTAGTAAAAACATATATTGAAAATCAAAGTGAAAAGTGAGGTGAAATGATATGACAAAGCAGAATAAAGCCTATAAATTCCGTTTGTATCCAACAGGAGACCAAGCACATCTTATACGTGAAACCTTCGGTTGTGTACGTTTCGTGTATAACAGAATGTTAGCTGAACGGAAAAAAGCGTATGAAAAACATAAAGATGATAAGGATCAACTAAAGAAACAAAAGCTTCCCACTCCTGCAAAATACAAAGCAGAATTTGAGTGGTTAAAAGAAGTGGATTCATTAGCTTTGGCAAATGCTCAACTAAACTTGCAAATTGCCTATAAAAATTTCTTTCGTGGTCAAAATGACCTCCCAACATTCAAAAGCAAAAAAGACAGAAAGTCTTATACAACGAATGTAGTGAACGGAAATATTATGTTGCTTAACGGTCATATCAAATTGCCAAAACTGAAAATGGTACGTATCAAACAGCATAGAGAAATACCACAAGGCCATATAATCAAGTCATGTACGATTTCTATGACACCTATTGGTAAATACTATGTGTCCATTTTGACTGAATACGAAAAAGAGATCGTACAAAAAGAAGTAGAAACAGTTGTTGGATTAGACTTTGCGATGGATCAATTATACGTCAGTTCTGAGAATGAGAGAGCCAATTATCCTCAGTTCTACCGTGAAATGTTAGACCGATTAGCAAAAGCACAACGAGTATTATCAAGAAGAACAATAGGTTCTATTCTTTGGAATAAACAACGTATCCGTGTAGCTCAATTACATGAAAAAGTAGCGAACCAACGTAAGAACTTCCTTCATCATAAGTCTAAAGAATTAGCTACTCATTTTGATATTGTAGCTATTGAAGATCTAAGTATGAAAGGAATGTCGCAAGCACTTCATTTTTGAAAAAGTGTCGCTGATCTTTTCTCTTGTGTCTTCTTCACGTATCGTAAAAGCGCCACAATCCCCAATGGCTGGAATTATGGCGCTTTTACTATCTTAGTTGTTTATTATGAATTACCTTTCAAAATAAGTTCAACTTCTTCTATACTTAATTTACTTGCTTTTGCAATTGTTTCAATTGGTACGCCAAGTTCATGCATACCTTTAATCATTTGTACTTTCCCTTCTTGAATTCCTTCATTACGAGCAAGGGCAAACTTTGCGGCTTCGTCCATCAGCGCTTTCTCCCTTGCTTCATATGCTTGTCGGAAAGAAGAATCTTGACTCATACGTTCCCATTTATTCATCGCAATATCCTCCAATGTTTGGGTTAATTGTTCGTCCTCATTCGCTGGAAGCAATAACAACCAACGAACAAATGAATCTTCCCAGGGATTTACTTGTTCATTCCGCCACTGTTGCAGGAATTTTGGAATCTCCACGATGTGAACTCTTATATCATCACTTAATACCTTTTGTTGTTGTTGATTCCATAGCATTCCTGTTATATGGAATGCTTCATATTCTGGAAACATCACATAGTTTAATAAATTAATCGTAATTGTTTTATGAAGAGAGCAATACGGCATTCCTTTTTGAAGTTGGGATGTGTATAGCCTTCCCCTGTAATATAAACTTCTCTTAATCATATCATGATTATTATTTAGCTGTATTTCCACATTTACCTTTGTGCCTGTATCTAATGTCGCTGAAATATCTAAAATTGATAATTTGTCTTCCTCATGTTCTCGGTGCAAGTGCGTGTCTTCAAATTGTAAGGAAACAATGGGTGATTCTAAAAAATTTTGTAACATTGCATTTAAAAAGGCAATTAGAATATCTTCATTTCCACTTGTGCCAAATAATTGTTTAAAAGCAAAGTCAATGCGTAAATTCACTAATTGTTGGTTGGACATGGGTTTTCCTTTCCCCATCTCATAAGATGTTTTTCCTTTATTGTATATAAAAGAGTGATACACATACAAACAATCTCTTTTTCAGCATACATAAGGATTTTAATAATTTTCAAGAATTTAACAATTCGTATTTTTTCAAACTAATTCCTATTTATTGTATTTACTGAATGGAGGTTTCAAAAGTCTATTATTAGCAAATACATCATGAACGGAAAACTCTAGTTCAAATTTTCAAACGCAAAATAAAAAGTCTTGTTTATCACAAGACTTTTCTCTTCATTTTAGTTCAATTGTATATCGACTATCTTCTGAACTATATAAACTTGCAGTAGCAATTTTCACACGACATGTACCTAATCGTCGCCTTATTTCTGACTGTAATTTTTCATTTGCTTCTTCTAAAGAACTTGCTGGGATGATTATAGATTGTAAGTTTGTTATTTTGCCACTATACATTACTGAAAATTCTATTTCATATCGATGTATCATGGTTTCTTCACTCCCTTTATTTCCCTTATAACTCACCCTATTCATTACCTGATTTTTAGCTCTTGTAGTTATATACACATTGGTAGTACAAGTACATACAGAATTTTTTAATTAGATACTTACAATGACCGACACTATGAGTTTAAAATACTTGTAAAAAGATATCTTTGGTTTCCTATAACGAAGATAAATAAAGGCATTTATTACTTAATCAATAACAGATTTATCTTTGCAATTACTATTTGTTTCTTTATAACGGCAACTATTCCTGCTAAGAAAAAATTGCATACTCCATTGTTTAATAAAATATATGCAATAACTAAACAAATCATTGTTCCTATCCAATCTCCAGATAAATTTATCTAAACTATCTAAAACTTTGAATAACAAACAATAGGTGAGCATAAAGAGTAAGGAGGGATATAGATCATGATTAATAGAGGCATGATGCGATGGGTTACGTTTTCATTAATAAAAGAACAATTTGAAGATTTAAACGAATTGCATAAAGCTTAATAATGCAACAAGTACAGAATTATACATAACGCCAAAATTAAATACATACTGAGTGAATATGAAGGTTTCACTTGCATTTTATGGAATAAATTAAGAAGGGTTATGTTGCTCAGGGGCAATGGAGTTTTTTAGGGATTTATAAGATAAAGATAGCTTAGTGATATGATTAAGGTTATGGGAGGTCTAAACAGGGGTTTGAAATATCTATTGATTCTCAAAAGTAGTACAAGGATATATATAAAAGATCACTTGTCTTGGAAACAAGTGATCTTTTTATTAGATAAATTACTACTTGCCAACACCTAGTAGTTGTTATCCTATTCATATGCTTGATACTTATTATAACATGATTTTTAGTTTATAGGCGAAAATATTATTTATGTAAAGGATTAATAAAATTTATTAATTTAAAGGTAAGAGTAACTGTACCATTTCTTCGCTAAAAGCTATTTGATAAGTAAATTTATAAATTATCTTTAGATTTTTTAGGTTTTGGATAAGTATTTTTGTTAAAATTTTAAATAAAGCATTGCAATATATAAGAAAACGGGTTGTCTTGATGGGATAAAATGTAATGTCATCTAAAAACACTGCTTTGGAATTTGAGTTCCCGTGAGATAAGCCCAATAGGATACTGTTTCATAAGTGAAATTACCATAATTCCCATCCAACTCGGATAGCTTAAAAGTTGGTGTGTTTAGGCACATACTAATCTTCATTTCACAACTCCCCTTTGTTTTAAAATTGTTTTTTGTATAACCGCGATATATCTACATACACAAAAATTAAAAATTGCACTTAAATACCATTACATAAGCCGTGTCTAACTTTTAAGTACGTCATAGGATACAATATAGGACGAGCTTTCATCAGATTGTCCTAATATAAATTTAGGAGGAATAAAAAATGGCTATTATACCACCGTATGTAGTTTCCAGAAGGTTTACTTCTACACTAGGTGCAGGTACAGGTACGGGAGCTGCTTTTGCAGTTGCTGCTACGGCTTGTTTAAATGATGCTGGTACAGCAGCTACAGCATTTCCAACCTACACTTATTACAATTTCTATCTGAACGGTGTACTTCAACCTGGAGGAAACTCTACCGTTACTACTGGTGCTACTGGCGCAATCACAATTCCTGATGGAGATACATTAGATCCAGGAATTCCAGTTACTGTTGAATTCATCATAACTTAATCCACATCTTTTACTTTTGGACAGATTTCTTAATAAAGAAATCTGTCCTTTTTTAGTTAATAGTAATGAATTGTAAAATAATTGAAGATCCCTGTACTGGAGCTTCAGGCGCTAACAAAATTAACTGTCCCGTTACAACCTGGTACGAAGACAGTGGCTGAAGGATCCCGTTTATAAATAAATTAATATAGGAAACATCACTTGATGACAATATTTGTGTTGTTCCATACTGAGGTAAGCCATCAGCATTTGTATAGACGAGTTTTTGCCCGTCTGAAAAAGTAAAATACAATACATTTGTCGCTTGTATTCCTCCAGTTGGACCTGTTACTCCGGTTGGACCCGTTACTCCAGTCGGACCTGTTACTCCAGTTGGACCTGTTACTCCAGTTGGACCTGTTACTCCAGTTGGACCTGTTACTCCGGTTGGACCTGTTGGAAAAGTAATGGATGGAAGTGGTGGAAAAGTCGGTCCTATAGTTGCAAGATCTATAAACCTTTGAGCATCAGATATTCTTCCAAATCGTTCCACTTCAACACCTCCTCTAATATTTATTAGATGCTAAATTGTATAAAATGTTAAAAATTAATTTACAAGCAACCCATCCCGCCTCTTATAAGCAACTTTTCAATTTCTCTTTCTGAATTTACAACTCTTCCAATGCCCGCTCTGTTTTCTGTTTCTCACTATTTCATCCGTTCAAATGATATTGCTTTCTGTAAATCTCGCTTTCTACCTTTTAAACTCACCTTCCAGCTGTACTTTAGTTTCTATCCTCATACGATTCCTCCTCAATATCCAAGTTCCACTGTAAATTATCCCGTATCAAACCCAGACAGTACTTTTCCACTTGAGAAAATAGTTAATAGCGTTGATGAATACCCATACTCACCAAATTCCTGCCTATACTTAGGATTTTCATCTATATTTCTAAAATCTAATTTTATATCACGTAACGACCACTTCAATTTTTCACAATCACCATAATTATTCTTCATATAAACAACGATCTTAGTTGCCATTCACTCCCCTTCACATCCGTTAGTAATTGAGTTACTTCAAAAGTGCCATGCTCCACCTGTTCCATATCGTTTACTCCTTTATTTGGTAGATCATATTTACAAATGTATTTATGCATTTATCTATCCGCAATCATCATTGCAAAGTTCGCTATGTCGCTACACTGCCTAATAACATTCACAAAAAACACTAAGTAATTTGAAAGTAATTCTTGAAACACGCTATCTAATTCATTGAGATTCTTTCGTACTTATGATGAAGGGAAATCCTCTGAGCAATCTGTCCGACCTGTTTTATGTTCATTCTCCTGCAATTTACTTTCCATGTGCTCTGCAAACCATTTAACTTATTCTCTTATCATCTTCATCCACTCCTTTTAATAACCCTGCCAGTTCCTCGCAACTCCCTTCGAATAAGTCGCGCCCATCCGGTAGCTTGTATATGTGATTATCGATTAATTTGTTGATTAAAACGTCTTGCCCGTCCATATTGCCTCCTAGCTGATTTGTTTCTTTTTCGTGCCACCACGTTTGCCCTTTAGCTTCGTTACTGCTACATACAGTTCCCATTTATCCGTTCTATAGAGAACGATAGTATAGTGTTTTTGTACCCATTCCAGTGACTGTGTATAATCGCGACTACACATTGAAGCAGAAAATTTTAGCGCGTAGAGAGGATGGAAACGCACCTGTAATAGATAAAAATGGTATGATTTATATCAATTCAAAACTGTCATTATATGTAATAAACCCAAATGAAACTTTATACATAAGGACCTCACCATCCTATGGAAATGGTGAGGTCCTTATGTATATTATTCAATATTTTGCTTTCTCTAATACTTTTTTCCTGGTTGAACATCTATTACGTCCCAAGCATACCTACAAGAATCACTACTACGATTACGAGTACCGAAAAAGCATAGACTATGGTCCCCTTCTTAATCTAGTTGTTTTCTTCTTTCTCCCGTTGAAAGATATTGCATGCACTATAAAAAATATCTACTAATGCCCAAAGTATCTGCATTGCTTATTTATCTCCCTAATATATGTACATTATAAATTAACCAATAATCCCCTTATACATTATATCAGCTAGGCATATAGCATTATAAACAATCATTTGCATAACATTACTATGGGGTAGTTCAAGTCGGAGGAAGACGCCTTAGGATTTCTTTTTTTGCTAAGAAATAACCCTCAAAAAAATAGAAAAGCCTTGTCACTGGCCTTTCTGTAAGAAAATCACATCTTTCTACCCTCATAGTGAGCATAGTATTTGCCACACATCGCATTTATTTAATAAGAACCATTTATATTATATTTTAAAAATAAGACACATACGTTAAGAAAATTCGTAATGAATTGAATATTTAAATGTACTTATTTATAATTGATTAAGAATTGGAGTGGTAATCAATCTTCTATTTTTTATATTTTTTCCTCTTCCCTTGAAAAAAGGAAAAGTAATTACATGAAAATTGTGTAAATAGCTTGTTTGTAGACTAGTTATTGCTTGCCACGAGCCAACATAAGAACGGTAAATTTATCCGTTGCAACGATTTGTCCACGTACTGGAACGCCATTCTTTAAAAATACAGTAACATCCCCTTTTTCCCCTTTCAATTGTTCAAACATATCTTCTTGTAAGTTATACATGAAATACGCCCCTTATTTGTAGCTATTTTTATTTTAATACTTGTTGCCTCTCATTGTTGTCTATTTGTATTTCCCATTCCCTTTCTATTTTTCTAAACCATTTTCCTATTTTGCTTACATAGTATTTTATCACTTCATGAAGAATCTCATCATGCTCATATTTTCTAGGTTTTCGATGATTCGCTCTTACAAACTGTGTGTATTCCCTACGTAACCAATTAGAAATATGATCTTAAGGAGTTTTCCATTTACTTTTATATAGTTTTTCATCAAAATTCATCCCCTTTTACCCTCTAAATGAATATATAACTATCGTATCACATTTAAATTTAAATACGGCTCTAGATACATATTTCGCAAGAAATCTATCCGAATTGAACTACCCCCACTTTCACTTCGTTTAGAAGAGGGGGATTCCTTGCGGTTAGAAGCCTTATCGCTTCATTCTTTAGATTGATACTTGCGTTAATATCCCTATCATGGTGTGTACGGCAAGAAGGGCAATCCCATTTACGTAAATTCAGATTTTTAACGTCTTTGTTTTGATATCCACAACAAAAACATAATTGGCTTGAAGCAAATGTTTTCGATACAACAATGGCTTATTTACCGTACCATTTTGCCTTATATTCCAACATAGTTCGAAACTGTGACCATGATACCTCATTAATTGCTTTTGCTAACTTATGATTTTTTAACATATTCGATACTTGTAAATCCTCTATACCAATAACATCGTGGTTTTTGATGATGTCAGTCGAGATTTTGTCCAAATAATCTTTTCTAGCATTTGCCATGTATTCATGAATTCTAGCTACCTTTACTCGCTGTTTATTCCAGCGAGAAGATCATTTCATTCTTCTAGAAAGAACACGCTGTGCTTTTGCCAACTTCTCTTCTAACGATCGAAAAAACTTCAAATTTTCATAGGGTGTTCCATCTGACAAAATGGCGAAATCTTTTAGTCCTACATCTATTCCAATGTAAGAATTTGTTTTCGGAAGTTCTTGTACTTTTGTTTCAACTAACAATGACACGTAAATTTATCCGTTGCAACGATTTGCCCACGTATGGGAACGCCGCTCTTTAAAAATATAGTGATATCCCCTCTTTTGTTGCAATTGTTTGTTATTTTTTACAAATGTAAATCATTGCAGGTCCATCCACAACTACTCCACCAATTTCAATCTTTTCGTAAGCCTCTACACAAATGGTAGTCACCTTTTCACGCTTTGACAGCTCTTTACTCAATTTTTTTGTATCTATATCCTTTGAATCCATTTTGGCACCTTCTCTACTTGTATTTTATACAGAAATATATGCACTATAGGTCATTTAAACCCCTTGTAAAGTATTTATTAATACACAAAAGAAAACCCAAAAAAGTGCGCCTTTCTACTGAAGAACATAGTTAAATATCAAATCTAGTAAGCTTTATTTATCCTTATACAGCCTCGTCCCTATGAATAAGTACCACAAAAAAGCCCGCTTTTTCATGAATATTTCAAGATACTGTCCAACCGTTCCGCACTTCAATATATATTTGTGCCCTTCAAAAAAACATTCTTCTGAAAAGATGATGACAAAATATAAGCACAGTCCTCCTGAATTTCAGGATAATACTGTGCTTTGAGACAAAACATACATTTGAATAAAAAGGAAAAAAATTATCATTTTCGGTGTTTCCGCACCTTTCAGCGTACAGCTATTACAAACTTTGTTATTATTAGATCTTGATTTACTGTACGCTCAGAGGAAGAGAAATACCTCCCTTTTTATAAAAATAATATCTTAATATCGAAGCTCTGAAATTATTTATTATTATTACAGAAAATCACCAAAAAAAAATTCAAATTTTAAGTTTGTTAAAAACAAAAAAACATTCTCTTGTTAAACAGACAAAAAACAACTATATATCAGCTGTCCTTTTGTCAAAAATCAAAACGTGTCAGTCAATCATTCGCAACTTGCCCATGAATAGTTTTGATTAAATATGCTCCTACATCTTTAAAAATGAATTATCTATAAACTGGATTGTGTTAAATCCATCTATTCGGTTTAACTTTAGATATATCATTCTCTTTCTCATTTTATAAAAACAGATTTGAAACTTTCCGTTTAAAACTAATAATACAGTAGCTAAAAATAAGGGCATGGGATTTTGAATGTCCTTTGATAATCATTTAGTGTATCTTGTTCCATTCCGATGTAACCTCAATATCTCTTTCTGATTTGTATGATTTAACATCTTTTTCAAAGCAACTACATCTTTGAATCGTTGATAATGATGATATCCCTATGTTTTTCTAAGTGAATGAGTCCCGATACGTTCCAATCCAAACCCTTTGGCAGCTTGATTTAATATGCCATATGCCATTACACGAGAAATTGGTTTATTCTTCGGCTTTCCTTCTGTATACTTCCTGATGGCTCTCTTCAATTTTGAAGGCACCTTCACATCTTTAATCTTCCTAGTTTTCTTTTCATATATTACAATATTCCATCCATCAACATCACAAACACGCAAACGCAATATATCCGATATTCTGAAACCTGTATTAATACCAAGAAACAACCGAATGTAGTTCCTCTCGTTCTGTTTTTTATAGAATGCCTTTATTTCTTGAATGATTTCTTTATCTCAAATCGGCTGTATAATGTTCATACTATTTCTATCTCTTCACCTTGCGTATTTTGTTTAAATATTTCTTTGCACACACTGAAAGCTAAACATAATAAAGCTTTGCCTTTCATTTTATAATACTTGATTCTACCTAACTTCACTTCATCCATTATATCTGGGTCGTCCGCTTCTATCATTGTTGAAAATTAATGTTTTAAAAGATAGTACAAACCATTATGAAAACGTATGCCACCAGATGTAAATTGGGAAGTTGCACAAACATTTGAAGAATGCGTACATGAATTTAGACATCCCCAAGCAGACGTCAGTAAACCCGCGTATTTCATAACGAGATATACAAAAAAATTCCATGCATACAGAAAAATACACATGGAGAAGTATCAAAAAATTCAAAGCGACGCCAGATCCCAACCCTTAATCTATACGTCTCAAAATCACATACACTAGCTACAGCCTTGTTGTGAGTTCATTTACATCTTTAAATTCATTTATACAAGTCGTCAACCTTATTAGTTACCCAGTTTCCAGCCTGATTTCAATCTAAATCAAAAATCTATTTTCCCCTCTCAAACTATTTTATTGACCAAAAAATTGAATAAAAAAACCTCTAATACCTTATGCTTGTAGGCATGAAGTATCCACATTAAGTTCTAATATATTTATTTTTTAAAAACAGGGTTTAGTTAAAGAAAAGAATGCTTAGTCTTAATACAAATGAATCTGTATAAAAAACACAACAGCTCATCTTATCAAGTTGATAAAGACTTTATTTACTATCGTGTTCCAACAGCTTATTCATACAACTTTGACTCCTGCATTTTATCCAAACGTAGTAACGAGCTGTTCCACAGTCTTGTAAATATCACTAAAAAGACCTCCAACACATAATTACGGACATAACGGAAAATTGATGGGAAATCCAATTAACTACTTTATAAGAACATTCAAACAGATTATCTATGATTACATCAATAACTTTAGAGAGATACATATTATCGTACAACGTAAGGCGAATAAACATGCTATTAATGCAGCCATTTTTCAGTGGATGATTGAAGGCTAGACTTGGATAGAATACAAAAATAATCCTATATATTCTTCGTTAATTCGAAAGAACAAATATTCTTTTTGTCTATAGGACATTCTTTAATTAGCTCAGATTTCAAGACGATTGTACATTTGACAATTTTACGCACCGAATATTCCGATTGATTTATAGTGTATCATCCAGATAAAATTCATGATAAAGGTACCATTACCAATAAATTTGAATGTTCGTAATTCTAGTTTTTTTAGATTCACGAAAATGGTGTCATCATATAATTTTTCAATGATAAGTATTACATTAGTCAAAAGCATTTTTTGTTATATACAACATAAACATCAAGCCTATACTTAAGCACATCTCCTCTTTGATATGATACATATATATAAATTCAACCAGAAAAGGAGATTTACGAATGAAGTACAAAAATCGAAAACATGCAAAGCGCAAATACAAACACGCACTTCTTGCAACAGTCGCAACTATGACGTTAGGAGTAAGCACCTTGGGGAGCACTTCTTCTGCATTTGCTGCTGAAAATTCAACCGATAGTCAAACACATCCAAAGTTAACAGACGCGATGGCACAAGCAACGGCAACACAGACGAGCAAAAAAGCAAAGGAAAAATCATTTGTGAAAGATTACGTTATTAAATATAATAGCAAGACAACTCACAAAATTGTCGCAAATTCAATGGCAGACATCCTTAGAGCAGCGGGATCAGAATCAGGTCTATCAAGTCTAGACCTAAACAATTTCTTTAGATCGATGATTTTAACAGGCGCAGACTACATGCCCTTTGGAATGTATGTATCTCCACTAATTGGTTTAATATGGGGAGAGAACAAGGCAAATCCCCTAGACAAACTAAAAAAACAACTTGAAAAATACGTGATAAACGAAATTGATAACGAACAGCTTAACTATCTACAAGGCGAATTCAAAGCACTAACTAATGACTTAAAAACTCTCGAAAACGCAGTGAATGAAAAAGATAGTTAACACGCTGATGATAAGACAAAAAATCAACTGGGTAGTTGGGCAGTTGGCATTGAGCAAGCATTTGGAAAAATTCTCGAGCACACTTCAGATGCTAAACATAAAGTAACAAATTTACCCCTATACACTAAAGTTGCGATAACGCATATACAATTTCTACAATCCGTACAACAACACGCTGATAAAATGAATATTACACAAGATAGTTTGCGACAACTTTATACCAAAGAGGGACTAAATACACTTATTAATAGTTATGTAGCGCATATACACGAAGTATATGACAACACTAAAGACCAGTATATGGGGAAAATAAACCAAGTAAAATCCTTCACCTTCAATCCTGATGATGCAGAGAATCAGCTAAAAGATTTGAAAAATCGATTAGCTAGTGTCACAGCTAAAAAAAATACAAGACTTAACATGTATGCTCAACACGTTCAGCTTGTATAATCATTCTATAAAAAGCGAGGTTTCTTCGTTTAGAGTGACTCGCTTTTTTCTCTACATCTCCCTATACTTCGCTACTATTCGAGAATTAGATCGTTGACATGAATCATTTCCTCGCCAAAATTCGTTAGGCTTCCTTAATCTTCTTTATCCTTCAAATCCCACATACTCTCCAGACACCCATTGATTTCCGCCAAAGTTTAACTATCCGTTTGATTGTCCCTATACCTCGTAGGAATCAACTTTATCCAATTGACGAAAAAACCCGTATCCAGTATCTAGACCTTTGCAAAGGTTAACGTCATTCCCCTCAATATGCGCAATACCTGTCCCGTTAGCTGACGGTGGAATAGGTGTAGGAGTCACTTTACCACTTCCATGGTATGCATTTGGGACTCTTTCAATAAAGTTATTCCAACGTCCTTCTGCTAACATAAGGACAGTATTTTCCACTCCATGATTGATGTATGCGAACTTTACTAATTGGAATATTGTACTATTTCATGAGTTGAGCTACAACAATAGCCGCATTATCTTCTGCTTTATAATATCGATTCCCACCACTTAAAGATTAGCAAATCCCCCAATAGATTTGCAATTTACGTTACTGCAATGCCAAGCGTTACGCGCTAAGGGAATTACTTGTACAGCTTCTTTATCATCTACTGTAATATGAAACGAGACTTGATTATCATTACGAATCATATAAGTCACTTCATTTTCTACTGTAGCTGACGACATAAACATTTTTTGTGTATTAATAATTTAGACCCGAACATTCGCAAGTTCGTCAGTCCATTTGGACATTCTCACTATCGGTATTTTGTAGCATCCCAACCTATCCATTGCCATATGATTTCTCACTTAGGTTTTGTTCAGCCGATTTCACCTAGCTACATACAACTTGCGACTCCTATCACACCTTAGTTTAAACTCAACAAGAAAGCTTTCATTCCTACTTTCAGCCAATTAGTAGTTGTTATTATCAAATTGATAATCTTCTTATTTCGTGTTTGCACACTTATAAGGAAACGTATCGCACAAAAGATTATTTTAATTCCATTTAAAATCCGACAAAATTTAGTAAAAAACATCATGTTAATAAAGAGCCAATCCTGAAACATACTATAAACTTCTGGTCTTTATTTTTTCATTTATTTGTGGTGGTTTATCCTCTACTATGAACTCCCCCCACTTAACGTCCTAACGGACTGTTTGAAGTGGGGGCTTCTCGGTTAGTCGTTACTTTTGGTAGCTAACGAATTCGTCCTAAGACAGCCGAGCGAGCGAGCTTGTTCCAAGGGTTATTTTATTGCTATCTATGCTAACGCCAATAGGCGTATTGCTTCATTTTTGATATTGATAGCTGCGTTATAATCTCTATCGAGATTTACACCGCATATGCAAGAATAAACTCGCTCAGACAATGACATATTTTTCACATTTCTACAACTGCTACATGTTTTTGTGGAAGGAAACTATTTGTCTATTTTCACAAGCTGTTTGCCTTGTTCATGTAGTTTATAAGCTAAGAAAGAAGTGAACATACCCCAAGCATTTTCAACGACGCTTTTTCCAAAATGAAGTGCTTGCGATATTCCCTTCATATTTAGATCTTCAATAGCTACAACATCAAAATGAGTAACTAACTCTTTAGACTTATGATGAAGGAAGTTCTTGCGTTTGGTTTGCTACTTTTTCATGCAGCTTAGCTACAAGGATACGTTGTTTATTCCAACGAATAGAACCTTTTGTCCTTCTTGATAATACTCGTTGTGCGTTTGCTAATCGATCTAACATTTCACGATAGAACTGAGGATAATTGGCTCTCTCATTCTCAGAACTGACGTATAATTGATCCATCGCAAAGTCTAATCCAACAACTGTTTCTACTTCTTTTTGTACGATCTCTTTTTCGTATTCAGGCAAAATGGACACATAGTATTTACCAATAGGTGTCATAGAAATCGTACATGACTTGATTATATGGCCTTGTGGTATTTCTCTATGCTGTTTGATACGTACCATTTTCAGTTTTGGCAATTTGATATGACCGTTAAGCAACATAATATTTCCGTTCACTACATTCGTTGTATAAGACTTTCTGTCTTTTTTGCTTTTGAATGTTGGGAGGTCATTTTGACCACGAAAGAAATTTTTATAGGCAATTTGCAAGTTTAGTTGAGCATTTGCCAAAGCTAATGAATCCACTTCTTTTAACCACTCAAATTCTGCTTTGTATTTTGCAGGAGTGGGAAGCTTTTGTTTCTTTAGTTGATCCTTATCATCTTTATGTTTTTCATACGCTTTTTTCCGTTCAGCTAACATTCTGTTATACACGAAACGTACACAACCGAAGGTTTCACGTATAAGATGTGCTTGGTCTCCTGTTGGATACAAACGGAATTTATAGGCTTTATTCTGCTTTGTCATATCATTTCACCTCACTTTTCACTTTGATTTTCAATATATGTTTTTACTACGTCTATTGGCGAACCACCAGTAGTTAGCAAGCAAAAACTTCTTGACCAAAACATCTCTTTCCAAAGTTTCTTTTTCACTTGTGGAAAGTCGCTTTTAATAAGTCGAGAACTTGCACTTTTATAAGCATTGATGAATTTTGTCATTTCTGTATTAGGGTGTACCTTGGACAAAATATGAACATGGTGTACATCATGATTCCATTCAACTAATGAGATGTTATAGTTTTCAGATAGTCGAACAAACATATCTTTTGCATAGTCTGACATATCATCATGGAACACATTTCTTCTGTATTTCACGACCAACACAAGGTGATAATACAACAAGAATACTGAATGGTTATTACTATCTAACTTCATTTATATACCAGAATTTACAATTTATAAGACTGATTATACTCAGAGGCAAAATAAAAAGGAAAACCTTTTGGCTACGCCCTTCACACGCATGAGGAAGGAGAATTCTTTCGGGAAATTCGTTAAAATAGGTATTCCATAATTTCATATTTTTGAAGGAGGAGTTCTCTAATAGATAAGAAAAGGATAGTTAATAAACATTACCTAATTTATATTTTCTCAAGTTAATCTATTGAAATCGAATCCTTGTATGATAAAAGATTATAATTAATTAACAGGAAATACAGGGCTTACAAAATATCCCTCAATCTTACCTAGTACAAAATCTCTATATTGTTGCTGTTTTTTTATTTCAAAAATTTGAACCGCATAATTAAAAAGGCATTGTGCTTCATGAAAATTCCTCAAATAGTATAGGTTTAATCCTTTTTCATAATATAATTCACCAACTAGAAAGCTAGATTCAATAAATAGACAATAATTAATTGCTTTATCACATAAATTAATCGCCTGATGATATAACGATTGTCTTGATAAAGTTTGTGCATATGCATAGGTATTTTTTATCAGCAAAGTATAATCTGAAATATAATAATTTGAATTTAAAGTTGTATTTATCCATCTTAAAATTCGTATGGCATGCTTATTTTTCCCCTTTTCAGATAAGATGATTCCTATGCTATTCAAAATAAGTAATTCCTGTTCTGTGATGTGATTTAAAGTTGTAAATGTTTTTCTAAGTGCCTTTTTTAATGAAACAATTGGATCGTCTAATTTATTTGTATAGTACAAACAAATTGTTTCTGCCCATATTAGAAACTGCAAATCATACTTATTTTTCGAAAAAGTCCCGATTTCTTTTTCCTCTTTGATAAAGATTAGAACTTGATCATAATCTTTATCTCTTAAAAACTTTTGAACTATTTGTCTAACTGTATTTTTTCTATATTTATCCATACTATCATCATTAGTTAAAAAAAAATAATTTAATGGTACTCTTAGCTTGCAAGCTATTTGGTGCAATATAAAAGTACTAGGATATATCTTCCCAGTTTCAATCATACTAATATTTGCCTGAGAACATATTCCATATGCTAATTCCTCTTGTCTCATATTACGCTTTTGTCTTAATTCTTTAATAATATGTCCTATATTTAAAGAATTATCATACATTGAAGACTCCCCCATAAACATAATAATAATATCTCTATATTCATTGATAACATTACAATTAATTTTTCCAGATATATCGTTTGGAATTTTTTACATAACCTTATAATGATTATTATTTATTTTTAAACAAAAAAAGTAAAGTGAAAATTAATAATAATACTACTCCCAAAAGATTATCTGATTTTTAATATCGAGATGATTTTTTTGTATCTAAACTTATATCTACCTTCAATATGCCCCCAAAAATAGGCTGCACAGATATATAATAGTAAGCTTTTTAGTTTGCATCAATCGATATTTATTTCTCCGCCTATTTACTGATACCATCAAGTCTCTAGGCGAGGTGAGGAAAAATTTTCTATCGAAAAACGATAGAAAACTTAATTAAATTCCAAAATAATATTAAGGTATTTATGTTATTTGAACAATTCATGACTATTTTATAAATTTAAAATTTTCATGTTATGGTTATTTCAAAGAAGGGAGTTTAAAAACTTATCTAATAACACTTCAAGAAATAGAGGGCTAATCAATGATAAAGGAGGAAATTAAATTGAAAATTGCTATAATTGGAGCAATGGAAGAGGAAATCCATATTTTGCATAGCAAATTAGAACACACAGAAACAGAAACGGTTGCGAGTTGTGAATTTACGCAAGGACTATTAGCAGGCCATGAAATAATCTTGTTAAAGTCTGGTATTTGTAAAGTAAATGCAGCGATGTCAACAACGATTTTATTAGAAAGATATAAGCCTAAAAAAATAATTAATACAGGTTCTGCCGGTGGATTCCATCATTCCTTAAACGTTGGAGATATAGTTATTTCAACAGAAGTTCGTTATCATGACGTAGATGTAACAGCATTTAACTATGAATATGGTCAAGTACCAGGCATGCCACCTGGATTTAGGGCTAATGAAGCACTAGTTGCATTAGCTGAAAAATGTATACACGCAGAAAATAATATTCAAGTTGTAAAAGGTATAATTGCAACAGGAGATTCATTTATGAGTAATCCAAACCAAGTTACAGCAATTCGTGATAAATTTGAAAATTTATATGCAGTAGAAATGGAAGCTGCTGCTGTAGCACAAGTATGCTATCAATATAAAGTTCCTTTTGTTATTATTCGTGCTCTTTCTGATATTGCTGGTAAAGAATCAAATGTTTCATTTGATCAATTTTTAGATCAGGCAGCTCTTCATTCTACAAATTTTATTATAAAGGTATTAAAAGAATTAAAATAGTAAAATCACAGGGCAATCTTTTCAAAAAAGAGAAATCCTTTAACATCTTAGGCTAGTTATCATCATGTGAAAATAATAAATTAAATTATAAATTCCATTTATTTATAGCTTTCCTTGCTGATTTTAAAAACATTTTATCAATCAAAACTTCAATTAATATACATCTGAATTATTCAATATCAATGAGAAAGGATCGTGTTATCTCTTATGTGTATTAATCATCAAAAACTAATAACGCGTGTTCTAAGTGTACCAAGACCCAGAGCACCATTTGAACGAACTACCATTGAACGAAGAGACTTAAGACCGCATGATGTCTTAATAAACATCAAATTTAGTGGTATTTGTCACTCTGATATTCATAGTGCACATGATGATTGGGGGGGGGGGATTTTCCCAATGGTTCCTGGTCATGAAATCACTGGAATTGTCACAGAAGTAGGGACAGAAGTTAAAAAATTTAAAGTTGGCGATCGTGTTGGCGTTGGTTGCTTTGTTGATTCTTGCGGACAATGTGAATATTGTCTCCGTGGTGATGAGCAATATTGTATAAAAGGCGTTATTCAAACATATAATTCATTGGACTATAATAATAATCCAACATACGGTGGATATAGTACAAAAATAGTGGTAACAGAAGGTTTCGTTATTAATATTCCAGAAAATTTGAGCTTAGATACAGCAAGCCCACTATTGTGTGCAGGCATTACTACATATTCTCCATTAAAACATTGGAACATAAATCCTGGAAAGAAAGTAGCAATCGTGGGAATGGGTGGTCTCGGTCATCTAGCACTCCAATTTGCACATGCATTGGGTGCTGAAGTAACAATGTTAAGTCGATCTTTAAATAAAAAAGAAGAAGCCCTGAGCTTGGGTGCAGGTTATTACTTTGCAACTAATGACCCTTCTACATTTACTAAACTAGCCGGTCATTTCGATTTCATCTTAAACACAGTGTCCGCGAATTTAAATATGGATGACTATTTATCTCTACTTCGCACAGATGGAACACTTGTAAATGTTGGTGCTCCAGCTGATCCAAGCCAATACAATGCATTTTCTTTAATCATGAGTCGTCGTAGTATTGCCGGTTCACTCGTTGGCGGAATTCGAGAAACACAAGAAATGATTAATTTTGCCGCCCAACATGGAATTATCCCAAAAATTGAGATAATTAGTGCTAACCAAATAAGCGAAGCATATGGGCGTGTTCTTAATAGTGAAGTACGTTATCGATTCGTTATTGATATATCTACCCTTTAATACTTTTAGTATGGATAGGAATCCTTGCTTCCACAGTAACATTCTGGTGATTTTGTAAAATTTAACTTGATATATCTAATGCATTTACAATAAAATTACTTTTCTTCTATACAAATAAAGACGGAATCTTTAACTAGACTCCGTCTTTATTTGTGTCATTAATTATAATAATGACTAATCATACAGTATTTGTTTGTATATATTTGTATTTAATTTCTGGTGAAATTTTGCAAAAAAATTTATTTTTTCAATTTTTTTGCAAGCCCATCTAATAGAACTGGTACATCACTACGTTCCATTATTACCTCAATAAAAATTAAATGATTTACTGTATGAGATGCTTGTAATAAAGCCTCTTCCAATTCCTCTTCATCGCGTACTTTCATTATTAAAATATTCTCTTCATCTAAAGTTAGACATTTAGCAAATTGACAATAATCCCACATTTGTAAGTCATTATATTTTTGGAATTCCCCTTGTATGATTCGCTCGGTGGTATAGCCATCATTATTTAATAAGAATATAATCGGGGTCAATCGCTGCCGTATTATAGTAGATAATTCTTGGCTTACCATTTGAAATGCCCCATCGCCTATAAACAATATATTTCTTTGATTTACATCTGCCAATTGTGCTCCTAATAAAGCGGGTAAAGTATACCCTATCGCTCCCCATAATGGCTGTCCAATAAACCTACATTTTGATGGTAGCGGTATCATAGTAGCGCCATAGAATGCTGTTCCTTGATCTGCAAGTATTACGTTTTCTGATTGAAGAAAATGATAAATCTGCTTCCAAAAATATCTTTGAGAAATCAATTTATTTTTTTGACCTCTACATTTTTCTGTCATATCAATAGATTGAGAAAGAAATGAATTAATTTGTAATGATACGGAATTTACCTTTGAATAGAACAACAAAATTAATCTCTGCAATATATCTTTTAACTCACAGTTTATATTTATGCCCTTTTCTCCCTGTATTTTTATCTGATCTTGATTAATTTCAATTGTATTTCTATCCAAAAATTGATGTGAAAATCCCCCCGTAGTTAAGTCTGTTAATTGAACCCCTATACTTATAATACAATCTGAATTATCAATCCGTTCTCTTACATATGGTGAACTTAAATCTCCATTGTAAATTCCAATAAATTGAGGATGTCTTTCATTGACAATTCCTTTGCCTCTACTTAATGTTGCTACCGGAAAACCTGTTACTGTCATTAGTTCCTTTAATTCCTTCTCTGCCTGATATCGATTCACTTCATAATCGGCTAATATGATAGGGTTCTTTGCTCCTTCAACCACTGTCAAAATTCCTTCTAAAATCCTCTCAATTTCTGTAATGTTATTTGTTTTTCCCTGCATTAACAGCTTAGCTTTAGGTTTATCTATTGATTGTTTAACCACATTAACTGGCAAATTTATATATACAGGGCGCTTTTCAAACCAACAATAGGATAATACACGATCTATTTCTTCTGCTGCGTTTTCAACGGTTAAAAAAGCTTGGGCCACTGTGATTTGTTGAAACATTGTTGAAAAATGATCAAAAACTCCATCCCCTAATGTATGATGAACAGCTAAATCTGTTTCCATAATATCAGTATGTGGTGCTCCAGTGATTTTCACTACAGGAACTTTTTCAGCATAGGCACCAGCAATTCCATTCATTGCACTCAATTCTCCTACCCCAAAAGTTGTTACTACCGCCCCAATTCCCTTTATGCGTGCATATCCATCAGCGGCATAAGCGGCATTTAACTCATTGCAAGCACCAATCCAATCCATTCCCTCGTGATTAATTACATCATCTAAAAATGTAAGATTATAATCTCCCGCTACCCCAAAGACGTGACAAACCCCTAATTCATGTAATCTATCTAACAAATACATGCCTATAGTATAAATATTGAACACCTCATTTCATAAAAGCTTTCACCAGTACTGTGTCTATAACTATCGTTTTACTCTTTTACGAAAAGACAAAAATCTTAGTTTAGGATTCAAATTTTTATATAAAAAGTCAACTCAAATTAAAATCCAAGACAAATTGAACAAAATAGTTGGATTTGCCTTGGATTTTTTTGAAATAATTCAAAAAATGAACACTTCTTGAACTTTGAGAAATCTCATAGAAACAACTCTTAAATAGCCACCGCTTCAACAATTGAAACATAACTACCAGTATCGATAACACGATTTAACTTTAAGTCCGCCCCAGCTAATAATTGACGAAGTTCTTTTTCCGTACGTTCCCGTCCTCCATCAAAAATTGTCATAACTAATAAATCCAGTAGTTTTCCTGCATGTGGGATATTCCCAGGTGGGATAACTGGGTCCATAATAAGTACTCGGCCACCTGGAGCCATTGCCTCTCGGCAACTTCTTAAAATACGAGTTGCTTGCTCATCTGGCCAATCATGCATAATGTATTTGATTACATAGAGATCTCCACTTGGACATGATTTGAAAAAATCGCCTGATTGGAGCTCCCAACGTGTGTCATCACCTAACTCTCCTAGTCGATGTCTCTCCAAAACCTGCGGACGATCAAATAAGATACCACGAAGAGTAGGGTTTTTCTGTAATATTTTTAGTAATAAACCACCGAAACCACCGGCGATATCAACAACTGTTGATCCTTCTGGAAAATCATAACTGCGCACAAGGAACTCATTTTCAATTTGCGACATTGATGACATACCACTATGAAAATCTTCAGAAGATGGCCCTTTTTCAATCCAGTATTCCCAGAAGGTTGTTCCAAAAATCTGTTTAAAAGGAGGGATACCACGAACGCCTTGAGCAATCTCACCACTCGGACGCCAAAACGTTTCATCAGTAAGCATTAGCACTGCCGAACGCAATGATACAGGTGCGTCTGTACGTAAATATTCAGCTGCGTTAGTTAACTCATACTGTCCGTTTTCTTTTTCATGGAATATTCCACGACTAGCTAGTAAACGAAGCACACGATGAAGTCTTTGTTCATCAGCTTTAGTAGCATGTGCTAATTCATTGATAGTCTTCGGTCCATTAACAAGATAATCAGCAACTCCAAGAAGAGTAACGGCGCGAATTGCAGACGGATAGGCATACCCCATTGTTTCCTCCAATAAAAATAAAGCAGCCGCTTCACTATCAGAAATGATTTCTTTCTTTTCTTTAGATTCTAACATGCTCATAATAACCTCCTTGTAATGTATTAAAATAAATTCTTTAATCCGCAAAACACATTATTTAATATTCTTAATATTATGTTTTTAGCATTTCACCCCCCTTTCACCGTTCAAATTCTACGATTTGAACTAAATAATGAAATCAATAAGTATATGCTCTCTATTTCCATTGCTTTTGCATATACTATTTGATCTTAATTATAAATACAAATAAACTTAAAATCCTATAAGTCTATTTATATTTATTGGCGAATTATTTAGATTTAGCCATTATTTAAAAACCCACCTCATTTTCTCACATGAAAGGAGCTACAAAGCAAATTAGATTTTATTACATCGTTTATGTCAAACATCGAGGAATCGTTAAAAGAAGTTCCCAATTCTAAAGTCAAAAATTTCGCATTAGATGCATTAGCTTTAGATGCATCGGAAATGAAAGATTTTACTATGGTGAAAAGATACACACTCCTACTATCAGTTATTTATCGTTCACAAATTATAACGAGAGATCATTTAATAGATATATTTTTAAAAAGGATTGCTAGGATACATAAGAAGGGAAAAGAAGAATTAGCTCTTTTGCGAGAAAAACAGCGCTCGATAAGTGAAAACTTTATTTCTATATTGGGTGAAGTTTTACATACTACTCATATACATGATGATACGAAAATAATTAGGAAGTGAAATAACAGAATCATTCAAAAAATAGCTGCATAATATCAAACATTTCAAGAGCTCGGAAGGGTAATTCGAACAATATTCCTTCTTCAATATATTTCGGATATGAAACTACGCGAACAAATTACAGCTAGTACAAATAAAGTCGAAGCCTATAATGGATTTTCAAAATGGCTGTTCTTTGGTGGCGATGATATTATTACGGAAAATGACCCAATCGAACAAGAAAAACGTATAAAATACAATGAGTTAATCACCAATTCTGTAATTTTTCATAATGTAGTAGATATCACAACGATTTTATGGCAACTAAAAAATGAAGGTTATCGCTTTTCACGCCAAGATTTAGAAAGAATAAGTCCTTATATAACTAGATATATCAAACGATTTGGTGATTATGTAATTGACTTGCAAAAGGTCCCTCATGCAATAGAAGAAGAAATACCTCTATAAAAGAAATAGGTCATATTTAGAAATAAAAGTAAGCCTTTGACCTATTTTTACACGTATCTCGGCTGTATCCCTTAGAGAGATGGCACAAATTATAAAAATTCTTATTCGATAATTATTATCCTTTAATTGTAAAATCAAATGAAAGGAAAGAATTCTTAATAAATGGAGGGGAATTATGCTCAATAAAAACATCGTTTTATTTACATTCATTTACATTTCAAGCGTTTTTTATGTGGATAATTTGTACCAAAGCTATTATGATAAAGGAGTAGCAAATGATCATTTGCCAGGTGAACATTTTTACTTGGAAATGTAGCTAGAGATTGCTACACCTTCTAACGGTTTGCCAACTGCATGTATAGGACCATACTCTCTCTTTTCATAAGAAGGAGTGACTTTCATTTCCTTGCGCATCATTCCAAATTGCTTATATATACGTACACTTTCAAGAATACCCTCTATTTTCTCTTGCGTTGCTGCTCTATCTATTTTCGGTAAGAAAGGTAATTGTTTCGTCATGTAAAATCACTCCTTTTTATTTTTGCATTACTTTCGTCTTATAACTCCACGTCTACGCTCATAACGTGGCCCATGAACCCCCATTAAATCTTCAATATCACGAGGGCTAAAATTTTCTTTTCGTTTTCTCTTCTGTTTCTTTTCCACTTGCATAAATAAATCGGGGTCCTCTAGTTTTCTAGCTGGACTATATTTATTTCATGATGCTAGGCTGTATAAAGAAATTCCGCCAAGCTTTACCTAGTCTATCTTTCTCTTCCTTTTGTACAGCCTTTGTATGACGAGCAATTGCTTTTTTTAATTTCTTTTTCTTCATCCCTTCTATTTAAACACCCTTAATGTCCATTTTCAGGCGTTTTAACTAATTTGATACCCCATTAATTACATCCAAAAATAATTAAAATGTGAATTGTGCCTATTCACCAATGCTTAAAAAAGGGTTATTTTGTTTGGTTTTCTAGAATCTCTATTTTTAATGTACCTTTTTCGATAATGATACTTTCGTTCGTATCATCATTAGAAACAATCGTCATTTCGTTACTATGATGCTCTATCCTTAAATCTTCTCTTGAAGCGTTAACAATTAACCCCTCATACCCTTCACCATAGCAGTAAGATATTCCATTAATTGTGAACTACCCGCCACTTAACGTCCTAACGGACTGTTTGAAGTAGGGACTTCTCGGTTAGTCGTTACTTTTGGTAGCTAACGAATTCGTCCTAAGACAGCCGAGCTAACTCCCTTGTTCCAAGGGTTATTTTATTGCTATCTATGCTAACGCTAATAGGTGTATTGTTTCATTTTTGATATTGATAGCTGCGTTATAATCTCTATCGAGATTTACACCGCATATACAAGAATAGACTCGCTTAGACAATGACATATTTTTCACATTTCTACAACTGCTACATGTTTTTGTGGAAGGAAACCATTTGTCTATTTTCACAAGCTGTTTGCCTTATTTATTTAGTTTATAGGCTAAAAAAGAAGTGAACATACCCCAAGCATCATCAGCGACGCTTTTTCCAAAATGAAGTGCTTGCGATATTCCCTTCATATTTAGATCTTCAATAGCTACAACATCAAAATGAGTAACTAACTCTTTAGACTTATGATGAAGGAAGTTCTTGCGTTGGTTTGCTACTTTTTCATGCAGCTTAGCTACACGGATACGTTGTTTATTCCAACGAATAGAACCTTTTGTTCTTCTTGATAATACTCGCTGTGCGTTTGCTAATCGGTCTAACATTTCACGATATAACTTAGGATAATTGGCTCTCTCATCCTCAGAACTGACGTATAATTGATCCATCGCAAAGTCTAATCCAACAACTGTTTCTACTTCTTTTTGTACGATCTCTTTTTCGTATTCAATCAAAATGGACACATAGTATTTACCAGTAGGTGTCATAGAAATCGTACATGACTTGATTATATGGTCTTGTGGTATTTCTCTATGCCGTTTGAGACGCACCATTTTTAGTTTTGGCAATTTGATATGACCATTAAGCAACATAATATTTCCGTTCAGCTAACATCCTGTTATACAGGAAATGTACACAGCCGAAGGTTTTACGCATAAGATGTGCTTGGCCTTCTGTTGGATACAAACGGAATTTATAGGCTTTATTCTGCTTTGTCATATCATATCATTTCACCTCACTTTTCACTTTGATTTTCAATATATGTTTTTACTACGTCTATTGGCGAACCACCAGTAGTTAGCAAACAAAAACTTCTTGACCAAAACATCTCTTTCCAAAGTTTCTTTCTCACTTGTGGAAAGCCTCTTTTAATAAGTCGAGAACTTGCACTTTTATAAGCATTGATGAATTTTGTCATTTCTGTATTAGGGTGTGCCTTGAACAAAATATGAACATGGTGTACATCATGATTCCATTCAACTAATGAGATGTTATAGTTTTCAGATAGTCGAACAAACATATCTTTTGCATAGTCTGACATATCATCATGGAACACATTTCTTCTGTATTTCACGACCAACACAAGGTGATAATACAACAAGAATACTGAATAGTTATTACTATCTAATTTCATTGATATAACAGCTTTTATAATTTATAAGACTGATTCTATCAGAGGCAAAATAAAAAGGAAAACCTTTTGGCTACGCCCTTCACACGCTTGAGGAAGGAGAATTCTTTCGGGAAATTCGTTAAAATCCATTTCTCTCTGAATAAAACTCAATATTCCGTCAATAATATAGATACATGGTTATCTTTACTCTGTTTTCCTTTATTGAGCAGTTAGCTTTTGCTAGCTTCTCTTTATTTGTAAGAAGCACTCAATTAACTGGACTCGCATATAATATTCTGATTTCCTTAGCCGTTCCATATCGGATTTATATTATTTTCGTTACAGTACACTTCATATCCATCTATTAAACTCATTAAAACAGCATGATTGTCCGTCCACTTATCACCATACTTGTTTTCATAACATTCAGTGTAAGACATATTATAGCACCTCTTTTCTACTCAAATAGCGTTCTTGTTAAAGTTTTTTAACATAATCCCAAACATCATCTATTTTTTGATTTTGTATATTCATTATTTCTTTATAGTTATCCATTCGTTTTTTCAGGTTTTGTAAACTTATCTTTATAAAAATGATGTGCCCAAACAAAATACTGATAATTATCCATAAAACTAACTTCATTACCTCACTTCCATACAAGATAAAGATTTGATTCAAATTTCCACCTTTTAGCTGGACAAACATATGATGTACTAACACTCATAGGGTTCTCCTTTTTTCAAGTTTGCATATTTGATATGTATTTTTTTCATTCTCCTTTACGAATAATCTTTTTTACATTACACATACTATCTACGAGTCAGCTACACTCTTTCAAAACGGAGCTTTCCCCCTCCGGACTGTTTAAGGACACGGCAGGTAATTTGATCAATTACCTGCCATTTTTAACAAAATAAGAATTTTATTCAATTTCTCCTCTATATTTCTTTATCACCTTCTCAACAGCTTCAATATCGCTATCACCATTGTCGTACCATTCAACAGCCTTGATTACACCATCCAGTCTCACTTTCATTACGCCAACTCGTACAAGTGATTGTTGGATAATGTATTTCATATGAAGTACTTCTTTCGCTGCATCTTCATATCCCAAGTCGATTAATCGACTTGCCATTTCCTCAAGATCATCTATTCTTCCGTATTCGAGTGAGTCTTGTTCATCTTTAAAACATAAATAGTTGTGACTTCCCCCACTCATACTTAAACCTACCTTTCTATTTAAATAAAAACTTCACATACACTAGAAACGCACATACAATAATCATGAGCATCTCACTATTAGCCGTTTAGTATCATTTTCAATACACTTCTTGATCATAGAGCGTCTTTCTCGCAAGGCGCTCTTTAATTTTCAAACAAGGATTTTGTTTAAATTTTTTTAACCTTATTGATTCTTTTGCATACAGTATTATCACAAGAAATTCAATAAGTGCTCCGATCTAGTTACTTTTAATTTCTTCCAAACCTCGTGGGAAGAATCCGTTTATAACAAACGGATTCTTTTATTTATTCAATTCATCATAAAATAACTATTTTGTTAAGTTTCATCGATCTATTTTCCTTACAAATTTGTAATATTACTGTCACCTAAATTGATAGTAATTTGGTTGACGTTAGTTTATTATACAAACTGTTAATGAAATATTATAAGTAGGTGACACATTTTGGGGAAGAACTTATTACGCTACATAATTGTAAGTATATTATTTCTAACTATTCCGATTATCTTTATACATTTTGTATCGTCTCAATCCATTCCCAAAGAATACCGTGAAGAATGGCCAGCAGTTAAAAATACAGCTGAATTAGTTACAATTGGCTATTTTAAAGAAGAGAAAAAACTTGACATTGTAATTGAAAAAATTGAGCCTCCGGAAGATTATAGAACACATGAAGTTTACCTATCTGGACACGTTGCTGACGATAAAGAACAAAAGATTTCTGCTATTGTAGATTTTAGTGAGAACTATTCAATTAGAGATACATCTAAAAATTTATTTTAAGTCAAAGAGTATTTAACTTATGTTAGCTACTCTTTTTGCTAAATTAACGCTTTTGTTTAAATTACAACCGACCATGTTTTGTTAAAAATTTTGCTAATTCATCCAAATATTCATTAGCAAAATCTGATGGTTCTTCATTAATATGGCTAAGGATTGAAGCCAAGTTGTGATATGCAGTTTCCGCTTCATCCAACTTCCCTTCTAAATAACCTTTTTTATACTCTTTACTTTCCATCATCTAACTTCATTGTTAAAGCCAATCCATCGTACAGAAACTCAATAATTTCACCTTCATTCCTTACACCATCTTCGTCATAAACAACGCTATCTCAGACAACCATTTTTTCACCCTGTTTTTCAATAAAATTCAAATTTATTCTTACTTTACATCAACATAATTTTTACTAGCTTCTACTAAATCCTGATATAATTCCTCATAGAAATGAAATAGTGTGTTATGTAATGGCTGAAAATAAGCATGTAAGTATTTCATATCAAAAACAGAACAAAGTATATTCTGAAATAGGTTATATTCATTAATACGACATGATGTGTAATGAATTAAGAATTATGAGTCAACATTATAATGTATCTTATATAAATGTTAATCATGTAACAAATATACATAAGGCTTAAAAAATCATGGGATGGGGAGTTATAATGAAAAATCAAAAAGGGCCTATCTATCATTTTAGAGAGTTTTGGGATTTTAAGTATATTTGTTTGGAGAAAAAGGCTTGGGGTTTCCGGAATTATAAGAAGTAATGTTTAATTATAACACGCATAAATCCGATGAGAATTTGGAATTTAAAGAGTGTTAGATACATCGTGAATTTATGGATAGAGAAAAATGAAGAACAGTTCAAATAATATATGGAGATAGTAAAACTAATAGAGCTGTTCGTTTACGGGGAGCTAAGAGAAATAAAGATGGAAAAATTCTTGCAATGACAACAGAACAAATATTACTTTTGTATTATGAATTTCATTTATTTTTTTAGGTTTATAACAGGGACGTTGGTATTGTACAGTCCTTTGAAATTCATTATGTTTGCCAAAATTATTTTTGCTATGCACAACCTAAATCATTAAGCCTATACTTGAGCACATCACCACTACTTGATGTGATGCAAATGTTAACAAAATAATTCAACTAGAAAAGGAGATTTACGAATGAAGTACAAAAATCGAAAACATGCAAAGCGCAAATACAAACAAACGCTTCTTGCAACGGTTGCAACTATGACGTTAGGGTTAAGTGTAGCGGGAGGTACGACCCCTGCGTTTGCTGCTGAAGAAGATAACATTTCAATGATTTCAGCATACACACTCAACGAGATCGGGACCCAGACAAGCCCGGAAGAAAAAGAAAAAGCATTTTGGAAAAAAGCGACTGCTGAATTTAATAGCAAGAATGGTAAAAAATTTGCAGGAACTTCATTGAATGCGTTTCTTAATTTCGCAAAATCTGGTAATCCTGAAAGTGCACAAAATGCTTTAAGGGCGATAGTACTAGCAAGCTGTGATTTCGTTCCATATGGCATGTTTGTATCCCCTGTAATCGGTTATATATGGCCCGAAAAAGGAGGGCTGAAAGAACAACTGGAAAAGCTGCACGATCAGATTAACAAAGAGACAGACAAGAAAATTGCATAACAACATTTAAATGACCTTAATTCACATTTTGATAACCTTAAGGACCATCTAACCAGGCTCGAAAACTCAGTGAATGGTAAGAATGTTGACACATACTATAGTAGTCAGGGGAGTATAGAGGAATCGCGGCGTAGTTGGGTTGGAATGATTGAGTATGACTTCGGTGAAATTCTAAAGCTTGCTACACAAGAGGCACACAAAGTCGACGACTTACCTTTATACACTCAGGTGGCCGCTGCTCATATAAGCTTTTTAAAAAACTTGGAACAAAATGGAACGGGACTTAAATATAAATTTGATTCTCAATCCTTAAAAGATTTTTATCATGGAGCGAGTGTTCAGGCAATTAGTGATAAATATATGAAATATATTAGGGACACATATAACGATGCTAGCAACAAGAACATCGAGAAAATAGCGAAAGTAAAGGAAATCGGTACCGATTCTTTAACTCTAGCTATAGATTTTTATGACCAAGACAAACGCGCAACCCTTAAACAAAAATTGGAACAACTCAAAACTGAAGCCCAAAATAAAGTCGACGAGATAACAGATAATAAAACTGTATTTCCAGGGGGTGGGCTGCTCATGGTAAAGAACTGAATAACGCTACCGCTGCCTTAGACACCGTGACAACCGCTTTAAATGCAACTAACTTTTTATCAAATTTGAACGATACGACAGTTAATGACGACGGATTCAATACGGTAGCAACATTAGGCAAGTGGATAGAGAAAAATGGAAAGCATTATTATACCAATATTTCCGGATTTACGGTCACTGGATGGATGAACATTGGAAATTCTTCGTATTACCTCAGCGAGGACGATAACTCTAAGGGAGAATTGGTTACTGGTTGGTTTGATACTCTGACACCCGATAATAAGGACAGACGTTATTTGTTTAGTCCGAAAGAAAGTATTAAAGACGGGGAACTGTTTAAGCAAGGAGAGATGGTAACTGGTTGGATTGACGCTACAGACAATAACGGGACTAATGTATCTTATTACCTCAGTCCGGAAGAAGAAGGTATTAAAAACTCTGCCGGAGAACTATTTACTCGAGGACAGATGCTAACGAAATGGGTCGAAATTGAGGATAAAAAAACTGGCGAGAAACACTGGTATTACTTCAATCCTAAGATCGACGACGATTACTACGGTGTAATGATACGGAAGCAAAAAGCGGTACAAATCGGTGACAAAAAATATGATTTCGATTCTAATGGTGTATGTACAACTCCTAACGGCTACTAAACAACGAAATTATCCAACCTTTTTATTTATTGTAACAATCATTCTATATAAAGCGAACTCTCTTCGTTTAGAAAGACTCGCTTTTTCTCTTTAAAATCCCCTACGCCTCAGTACACCTTCCTCACAATTTCATAATTAATCGTAACGACACCTACACCATTTTTTGATCGTTTTGTAGAGCCTGCATTACCACCACCGTTATATGCGTTTTGCACCCTTTCTATAAAAAACTCCACTGCCCTTCCACTAACATACGATGCGGGCAGTACTTTCCACTCCATGATTGGTGTGTACGAACTTTACTTATTGGAATGTTGTATTGTTTCATAAGTTGTGCTACCACAATAGCTGCATTATTTTCTACTTTATAGTATCTATCCCCGCCACTTAAAGAATAACAGATTTCCACATTAATCGACTTCTGAAGGGAACGAACCTTCACAAATAACCTATTTTGCCAATTAAAATCACTTTCAAGGTTCTATAATGAATTGGATGCTGAATTATCCGTCATCCACAATAGACTGCATAAGGTAATTCAGCTCACATTTCCAGAATTAGAACCAATTTTCACAACAAAATTAGATCTATTTTTAAACTTTGTTCAGCTATTTCCACATCCCGATTTGATTCAAAATCTTTCTAAAATCATAATTACGCACCGGATTCGAACCATTAGTCAAAAGAACATATCAACACGCATAGCTGAACAAAAAGTTATTGAAATCCCAGAAGTTTCCAAGCATTCTTATTCAGCTGTAGACTCCGATGATGTGTTATGCGAACAGCTCAAAATATATACCAAACATTTCCAGATCCTTTTAGGACAATAAGAACAATGTATTAATGTAATGGTGGATATAGTTAAGCAACGTACGGAATATGGTATCATTCTGAGTCTTCCTGGAATTAAACCAAATACAGCTGTACGTTTAATGGCCGAGATTGTTGGTATGCCTCGTTTTACAAGTTATAAACAATTAAACGCTTATGATGGTATTTATTGGAAAAATATTTTTTGAAGATAAGATTAATGAGCATGGGAATAAACATTTACGAAAGCTCCTTTTTCTTACCATCCAAAATATGATTAAACAACGACGTTACAGCCAGAATCATATTGTCGAGTATTATGATAAATTAAAAACGCAACCTTATAACAAATGTAGATTTGAAAGAAAGTTTAATTAAAACCTAGTTGAAAAATTTGATTTCAGCATAAAAGAACCCCAATTATTTTGAAGAAAGATTAATCAAAATAATTGGGATTAGTTATTCTATACTACAAAATTTTATAAAAAAGTTTGATTGTTTCAATGATTCATATGTCTCTTAAGCACTCTTCAACGTTTGAGAATTATTCATAATCACAATCCGTGATTCAATTAGCCCAAGTTGTTTTCCTTTAGGAATTGTATAATTTGTCTTTTGTGGTGGTTATCGTGATCTGTAAATTCCTTAACAACATATATAAGCGAATAAGTATTTCCAATATTCGGACAATGCGTTACACCGTTTGCAGTTAATGGATTTTTTAACTTTTCGGCTGGTAATGACCATAATGTTTCATTGATTTCTTCTAAAGTGCTTAACCAAGATGAATAATGACTAAAATTACTAATAATGTTTTTTACCTCACTCAATTTTCTCCCTCTTTTCTAAGCCTAATCAATATAATTATAACAGAAAACCCCAAACAAACAAACGTACGTTCTCAATGTTGTTTTTAGTTATAAAACAACAATCCCAATATCAAATCCCGTTAGTGCAATAAGAAAAACCGAAATCTCATCTCTAATAAGATATTTCGGTTCATCTTTTTTATAAACGATTAAACTTTCTTCAAAACGGTACGACTTTTTATAAATAGTACAACTTTATTTCAAGTCTACAACAAATGTCATAAAGTTGCGTCCATTGCATGTGTAAGTAAGCTATTAAAGCTTGTCTTTTACCTTATTACACATGATATACACTATGATTATCGATTATCGGCCTAATATCATAGGTTCACTCATCATACCATCTATCCCCTAGTAAAAAAACGAATCCCTATTAGGGGATAGATGGTATGCATGATAATGGATGCCTGTACTTTACGATATTTATTTCATAAAAGATTTTAAGATATAGGTTGACTAATCGTAAGAAAAGACACTTATTCATAAAACAGCTTAAATTGCTGTTTTAGTGAATTGGTGTCCTCTAGTTTTCGGACTGTATTTATTTTGTAAAAAGATTCATCCATGCTTTATCTAATCTGTCTTTCTCATATTTTGGTATAGCCTTTGCGTGATGAAAAATTGCTTTTTTTAATTTCTTCTTCTTTAAATTATTCAATCCTCTCACTCCTTCGCACAAAACAGTTTTGGGTGTTTTCATTAATTTAATACCTTATTACATTCAAAAAACTGATTGAATGTGAATTGTACCTATTTAACCTCAAAAGGATTACTTTGTTAAAAAATCCACTCTAATTTATAAACACTAGTTTTTTCTTATATTTTCCATTAAAATTTAATAAAGATATTTCGATAACAAAAAAGCAACCTATGAAGCATAATATAAATCTACGGTACTTTATTTTTTCACTCATTTGTATCGGTTTATTCTTTTTATACCTTGAAGTATGGTCACCCAAAATAAATATACCTATAAATACAGTATCTTTTCATCTTTTATTTACTTTACTAGCCTTAACAATAGGAACGTTTTTGTTATTTTGGTAAGATTCTCTAAGATAAACAATCGGAAATCAATAGTATTACTGGAAGTTTTTATGATATTTGTTTTTAGTACTTATTTTGTTTGTGGGATATAGATTAAGCTAAAACAAAAATCTTTAAGTATCTCCCTGAATAAAACCCCTTATATCGTCCATACTGTAAACCATATTCCATGATGGTGGAGCAGTTGGCTTTTACTAGCTGCTTTTTTACATTAATGAACCGTCAATTATAATCGGCGCATCTTTATATTCATTAAATCCTTCTTCCCATGTATGTTTTTTCTCAGTTGAACATATTGCATTTAGTGCGTTTGTAAATATCTCGAGAGCTTGTTCTCTAGTAATTTCTGAAGGAATCCCTTCTTCTTTAACCTGTTCTACACTATCACCTCCAACATTTTCTACATATACTTCAATCGCTTTATCTGCATCTCCATCCACTGCAATTAACGCATAGTATTCATGCTTATTAAACTTAAAGTATTTCATATCCGTTCCTCCTTGAATAAAATTCAATGTTTCGTTAATAATAGACATAGGCCCTATTTGTCACGAATCAACCTTACACTTAGCATCATTTTTTAATAGAGGGCCGAGCAGTTAGCTTTTGCTAGCTGCTTTTTTATTTTTTATCACCTTTTTTATAAAATGGCATACATTGTATTGAACAAATTTTCAATACACCCTCATAGGGCCTGCTTATATGATTTAAATTCACTCCGAGAAATAGCACTGTTCGAAGGTGCTATTTCTTATTCAATAGTTTGTCACTATTTAAATAGATACGCATATATTATTATTATTAACAGGACATTCTTTTATATCTTAGCCCCCCTTTTAAATGGCACTGTATACAAGTGATATTTTTTAGTACATAAAAATTTTTTTCAACATTTAACATATAGAATTAGCGTGTTTAATTTTGTATTATATAAATAACCTCAACGCAATTTTACATTAGCTTTGTCTAAAAAGAGCCTCCCCTCACACAACAGGCTCTTTTTAATTTGTGTACTAATAAAATATCGTTTTTATATAAAACCTTTCCCCTTTTAATCAGACAAGCATATATTATTGTATGGCGCACTCCAGTCCATACGTTTAAATCTTTTAGTCTAGGAGCATACTTAATATGTGTGCTCTTTTTTTATTTACTATGAAATAGTATTTTTATTAAAATAAATAAAATTTCATCAAACAGTTACTTTTGTGATTATTTACTATAAATAATATATAGTTTCATATGGCCACATTGAAAACGGTATTCTATACTGCGTAATATACATTGGATAATAATATTGCAATGAATGATAATAAGGCTGTATGCTTTGTTGTGCTTGTATCTCCTGTTGTACTTGCATCTGAGCTTGTATAGCCTGATGTACAGCTTGAATTGTACTTTGCGAAGGCCCCTGCCCACCTACAGAACGCATTTGCGTTTCATTATAAAAATAGTTTTGAAACAATTTTATTCACTCCCTAACCTCTTTATTCAAATAATGATTTTGTTTGAACCCGTTCACCAATTTCATACTTTTACATGCTTTAATACTACCTTTTACATAATGTGAGTTTGTCACTTTTGTTATAATGAGTTATAGCGCTCTTTTTTTGTTTAATTGAAATTTTCACCTTCACTCAAAACATACATATGATATATTGCTGTACATTTTCACTTCTCACTTTTCGATAAAACTCTTGGTCAAAGAGCACTTTCCCTAGTGCTCTTTTTTGCTTGAATAATAAGTAAAAATATTTAGTTACAGCACTCATATACTCTTATAGATGTTGTCATTAGCGTTATGGAGTGCTCTGGTCAAGCACTCCTATTTTCCGTTAACAAAATAACGATTTGTAAAAAACTTCGCACCCTTAAATCTGACAAGCATATATTATTGTGTAGGGCACTCCACAGTCCATACGTTCAAACCTTTTAGTCTAGGAGCACACTTATATGTGTGCTTTTTTTTTATTTACTTTCAAATAACAATTTTTTATAGCTAGAAATACGAATAACGGCCAAATTAAGATTACAGGAAGTGCATATTCTAATATCATTCCGCCCCAAGGATCTGATGTAACCGCCCAGACTAATAACCCCACACCGATTGTTAGATAGACAACTATTCCAATTACTATCCAAAATATCAAAGTATATAATCTCCCCTTTTCTATTCAAATAAAGATTTTGTTATAAAATTTAACCTATATAAAAAACATACATTTTAACATTAGGATACTTTTTTCAATTTCTTGCTTTGTTAAAGGAGATATTCCCATATTAAGTTTAATAATTTATTGAAATCCCTCATAAATCTTTCCCGCATCATGGTATTTGGCAGCTACATGTGCAAGTTGCCAAATCTCTTCTGACAACAGGGATTCATACGAGTGTTTTAGTAGATATAAATTTTCTAATACCCGTCTTGTGTGTTTTTGTAGTGTTTCAAATTCTCCTGTTTGTTGGTCCCACTTTGCATAAATGAAATCCTCCATGTTTTCACTCCTTGAAAAAATCCATGCCTACTTATAAGGCATGGAAAAATACAATATAACCATCTTCATCTTCCGTATACCTTGGTGGATTTAATCCTTCTCCTTTACGTAATAACTGCGTTTGAACCGTCTCCCAAGTACAAATTCCTTGTTTCATTTGATATACCGTATTTAAACGATAGGAAATCCCTTTATAATTCAAATAATCAAGGCGATCAACACTGCAATGACGTGATATATAAAAATCATTTTTGAGTGGAAAGATTTCTTTTGTATGCCTTTCGTTCAACGTTACCAATTTCACATCTTCAATGACAGCCAAATCTTCACGTCGGCCAAGACTTGGTGCTTCATTGATATTCTCTAATGCTATTAGTAATAACCAACGAACGAATCTTCCCAGTGATTTACTTGTTCATTACGCCACTGTGGCATGCGTTTTGGAATCTCTACGATGTGAACTTCAATATCACTACTTAATATCTTCTGCTGTTGTTGATTCCATAGAATTTCCGTTGTATGGAATGCCTCGTATTCAGAAAACATAACGAAATTTAACAAATTAATTGTAATTGTTTTATGGAGAGAACTATATGGCATTCCTTTTTGAAATTGGGATGTGTATAGCCTTCTCCAGTAATATAAACGGGTTATTGAATGTCAAAATAGTACTCCATGTTTTTAAACGTAATTTATAGATATAAAAATGCCCTTAGTACGGTATATTACCAGACTAAGGGCATTTTTATTATGAAATATCTAGTTTAGTTTAACTAACTTAAATTTTTGTTCATTATTTCCAGTGTAGTTAGAAGCTATTATTTGCGCGCCATCGTGTGTTGCTGCTGCATGAACAGCTAATCCCAATCTGGTTTGCGAATTTATTAGTTTGAAATATCCATCCGTTGTTGGTTCCACTTCCCAATAATGCTCAGTTTTGTGCTCATTTTTTGTAATAAGGACGTTATGCGTACGACCACTTGAGGTATTACCTGCTAAAACTTGATCAGGACGCTCTTTGTTGACGATTTGATAAGCTTTTTTTTCTGAATCATAGTTGAAAACCCATTGTTGATGAGCGGCCTCTGTAGATGTCTTTAATTGTAAATTTTCGGATGTAGGATTATTAGCATCGACAACCATACCTTGGGCATCAGAGAATACTATTCGGTAAGTACCATCTTCAATCTGGTTTGGTTTATCTGAATGCTCTGAATGTCCTTTCTCGATTAGTTTACAATTTTTCCAATCGATTGTATATTTTTGGGACGAATCAGCGTGACTTACATTTGGGGTATTAAAACCTACCCAGTTTGAGAAGTAGCCGGTAATATTCAGCCATGATAATGAATATTGATCTGAATGTCTAGTATATGTTACTGTAAGATCCGTTAATTCTTCTGAATCTTTAGGTACTTCAATAACTGCAATCACGCCAGGTGAAAATCCTTCTGCGCTTAAAGCAGGCATTTGTTCAGTCGGTATAAAATTATCTACTGCATTGTTATTAGTTCGAGATTTCATAAAAAGTTGATTTCCATAAATAGAATCACTAGACTCTCTATCGTATGGGCCATAAGTTCCATTCATCGCATTCATGAATGGAATGCTCCATTGAACCGTATGAGAGTCACTCTTTTTTAAGCGGGTTATATAGTCCGCTTGGTTGTATGATACATTTGTTGACCAATTAACCTCTCCAGCCACGGATCCGCTAGGGCTAGTTTGTATATCCCCACCTATTTTATATCCTACAGAATTTGTAACTGTTTTTTCCTTTATTTCATCTTTTGGAGAGATTTCATGAAATGTTGCTTTTTGTTTTTGATTAGGCAATTCCATTTGTATATCATACGATGATGCCCACTTTATAGCAGCATGATTATCACTCCAACCGTTTATTAATGTTTTATTAGCACCTATACGGCTACCGTCGGTACTAATGACTGCACGTTGTTTATCAGAGTTAGGGTCTTTAATAATGGATACCTTGAGAGCTGTCTTGATGTCTTTGGTAGAGTTTTCTGAAACAGAATAATTTGAATGAATTGAGGTATTTTTTCCAATTTCCTCGATATTCGATGTTGCCTGTCCGGATACCTTTGGTTCAGCGGCAAAAGCAGAAGAAGTGCTTCCCAATGTGCTTACTCCTAACGTCATAGTTGCAACAGTTGCAAGAAGCGCATGTTTGTATTTGCGTTTTGCATGTTTTCGATCTTTGTACTTCATACATATACTTCCTTTCTAATCTGGATTTATTTTATTAACATTTGTAGCACATCAAGTATAGGCTTAATGATTTAGGTTGTGCATAGCAAAAGTGATTTTGACAAACATAATGAATTTCAAAGGATTTTACAATACTGACGTCCTTATTTCGAATCTTAAAAAATAGATGGAATTCATAATATAAAAGTAATATTCCAACAGATAATTAAAAAATAGTTTTAACTATCTAGGGCGCACGAAAGAATTATAAAAAGATCAAATCTAACCTTGAGTACTCTTGTAGGAGAGAACCGTTGTAACTCATAATCATGATTAACGATTATACTAATAAACCCGTCATCACTGGGAATAGTAACTCAAACTATCCCCAGTGATGACGGGTTTGTTTATGCATTTAGTTTTGTATGCTTATGAGTTTTTCAACGCCCTCAACTTAGCAAACAAAACGTCTCTACAATAAATATATTTCCCTATTCAAATCAAACAGCCCCCCATAGAGGGCTGACTTAGTAGTTTCTCTATATTTAAGTGGGCTGCACGCCCCTTATAGGGGTCACCATATCAAAAAAAGAAAATTGTACGTTTAGACACATTTTAGACACAAAATAACCGGTACCTTGTACGTTAAGGAACCGGTTATTAATGTTGCAAATCTTGTACTAAACTTATTTATAATGACTTAATTTATTTACATCGGCATACCTGGTAAAAACTTAGCTATTAATACAATAATGGCCGCTAAGAAGAACGCTTTAATAATGAATAGAATAATAATTGGAATCGATGCTTTCACTTTGCTTAATCCAGCTGTAATATGTAATCCAAGCCAAATTAAGACTAAATTCCATACATAGAATACTTCAATTGTATTACCAATTCCATATGCAAATGTACCTTCCGTAAATAATAACCCTAAACTCGTATATTGAGTCATTCCAGTACCAAAGATTAGACTTAAAATTGTATTAACAAGTCCACCAATAATAAGGACAATGTTTGTATAAACTACAGTATTCAATAAGGTTTTGTAAGGCGTATCATTACCAAGGAACATCATAAATATTTTATAAATAGCTGCTATGAAAAGTGTTCCGATCATCGCACTAGCAAAGCTCGATCCAATTCCAGAAATAACTTCTGATGTAAGTGAACTTTGTCCAGCAAGTTCACCTAATTCTTTTTTCATTTTAACCATCTCAGGTGAAGTATACATAACATACGCACTTAAACCACCTAGTAGCCCTTGTAACAGTGCTACTAGGAAGAACATACCCCAAACTTTCTTACTTGTTTTCATTCTTTCAAACTGTAATTCAGGAGATGTAATCATTCCAAATAATGATGGCTTTTTTGCACCTACATCTAGTGTATTCATATTTGCTTTCATATATAGTGCCTCCTTCTATTTATATAGCTCGTTCTAACGGTCAGTTCACATCTTCTTAAAGGACGCTACGAACCGCCCACTAGAACAATATGTATGTGTAGTAGAGAGAAATATCTCTACTACACTAGTAAACTATTCGTAACGAAGTGCTTCAATTGGGTCTAATTTTGCAGCTTTATTCGCTGGAATTAATCCGAAAATAATACCGAGTGTCATTGAGAATAATACGCCTCCAACAACAACTTCCCATGAAACAAGCGGTGGCCATTTCGCAAATGTCGATACGATATATGCCCCGCCATAACCAAGACCAATACCAATTAAACCACCAAGAAGCGTTAACATAACTGCTTCAATTAAAAACTGTAATAAAATTTTACTACGCGTTGCACCAAGTGCTTTACGTACCCCAATTTCACGTGTACGCTCTGTTACGGATACGAGCATGATATTCATAACACCAATACCACCAACGACTAATGAAATACCAGCAATACCACCAATAATCATTGTCATAATACCCGTCATTTTTGAAATACCTTCTTGAATCTCTTTTAAATTCATAACTTCATATTTACCAGTTGCATCGCTTGGTTTGCGACTGTTTAAGACATCAGCAGCTTTTTCACCTGCTTTTTCTAGATTATCTACATTTTTTGCTTGAACAGAAATATTTTGAATTTCATCTTTTCCATATAGTGTCGGCCATAATGAAATTGGAACAAGTGCTTCTGATGGTCCCATTCCCATGAATTCATTATCTGATTGATAGACACCAATAATTTGCATCGGTTGACCTTGTATTTCAATGATTTTACCGACTGGATTGGTATCTATAAATACCTTTTCTTCCATTTGTTTACTAATCATGACAACGTTATTACCTTGGTCCACATCTGATTCTTGCAGCGAACGTCCTTTGAGTACTTTCACTTTATTCACCTTGAAGTACTCATTGTCTAATCCTGTAATATTCACCATGTCTTTTTTATCTTCAATATCAAGAGATTCCATACCGGAATTCGTTGTTACGATATGTGTAATCTCTGGGATCTTCTTGAGTTCAAAAATATCTTCTTCTGTTATTTTCGGTGCTTCAGGCATATCCATACCAAAAGGATCATTTATATCAGGACTATAATGAATGGGAACTGTTTGATTCCCCGATCCAACAAATTGTGATTTCAATGCAGCTTCTCCGCCTTGCCCAATCGCAACGACGGTAATAATAGAGCCTACACCAATAATAATCCCAAGCATCGTCAAAGCCGAGCGTAGTTTATGAGCTAAAATAGACGATAAGGCAATTTTCATACTGTCTAGTAAACTCATACGGCACACCTTCTATCTTCTGTAACTTTCCCGTCTCGCAGTACAATGCGGCGAGACGAATAAGCCGCTACTTCCTCTTCATGCGTAACCATAACAATTGTCGTACCTTCTGCATTGAGCTTCGTGAAAATATCCATAACTTGCTTACCAGACTTCGTATCAAGCGCACCTGTCGGCTCATCAGCCATAATGAACGTTGGATTATTCGCAATCGCTCTAGCAATCGCTACACGCTGCTTCTGTCCACCTGATAACTCATTCGGTAAATGATGCACGCGGTCTGCTAATCCAACTTTACCTAATGTCTCTAAAGCACGCTTGCGACGCTCTGCTTTCTTTATGCCACCATATACGAGCGGAAGCTCAACATTTTCGACTGCCGAAAGACGCGGCAGCAAATTAAAATGCTGAAATACAAAACCGATATATTCATTACGAATTAAAGCAAGCTTTGACTCGTCTGCTGTTAAGATATTCACGTCATTCAGCATATATTCGCCTTCTGTTGGACGATCTAAACAACCGATAATATTCATAAGCGTCGACTTACCAGAACCAGACGGTCCCATAATCGAAACGAACTCACCGCTCTGAATCGTTAAACTAATACCATGCAAAATCGGCACCGCCAATTTTCCTTGATAATACGTTTTAGCAATATTATTTAACGTAATCATTTCTCTTTCACTTCCATTCCGTCATACACATCGTCGGAAGGATTTTTAACCACCTTTTGCCCCACTGTTACGCCTTCTACAACCTCTGTCCAGTCTCCATCAGTAGAACCTTTTTTCACATTTTGTTTACGAAGCTTTCCTTTCTCCTCAACATAAACAAATGCATCATCGCCTTTTTCTACAATGCTTTTACTTGGAACAGCAATCATCTTCTTATTCTCTAAGTTTACTTGCAGAGAAACGTGATAACCTGGAGATAAACCATCTTGACTATCAAGGCTAGCTTTATATGTATACTGAGACATATTTTGAGTTGCTTCACCCATGCCGCCAGCTTGCGCCATCTCTGCACTCGTAGGGAACTCACTTACCTCTGTAATCTTACCTGTCCACTTCTTCTTATTATTTGCTTTCGCAGTTACAGTGAATGTTTGATCCTTTTGGATTTGTGACTTCTGAAGCTCAGTTAACGTACCGTGAACTTGGAATGGATCTTTAGAAGCTACTTGTAAAAACGCTTTTCCTTGACCACCTAACGCTTGAGATGAACTTTGTGCCGCATCTTTATCTAGTTTTTGAACAACACCAGCAAAATTACTGTAAATCGTAAGTTCTTTCTGCTTCTTACTTAACTCTTCTTTCTGCAACTTTCCTTTTTCTTTCTCAAGGTCAAGTGTTTTTTGTCCTATCTCTAACTCGTTTACTTGCTCTTCCATCGGATCTGTTACTTCTTTCCCAGCTCCGCTATCTTTCACCTTCTTAATTTCTTTCTTGAGCGAATCAATCTTCTTTTTCCCTTGATCATAACGCATATCTGCCATCTTCTGATCAAGCTCAGCTTGCTTCATTTGAAGATTAATCTCTTCATTATCATAAGAGAATAACTTCGTACCTTTCTCTACCTCTTGTCCCTCTTTTACCTCAATATCTTTCACTTTTCCTTTGGCCGGATCCGTATAGAAACTTTCAATATTCCCTGGCTTCACCTGACCAGAAATTAACTTAGTATTATTAAGCTTGCGCTCTGTCACCTTCTCCAAACTTACAGCATCTACTTTTTTATTTTCTTTCTTCTTTCCTTGTATTAAAAAAATATTAATTGCTGCCACAATAACAATTAGTGCAATAACTCCGATAATAATCCATTTTTTCTTCCGTTTTGGATGGGGAATAATATTTGATTGCATACGATGTCTCCTTTTAATGTAATGATAGGTGTTAAATGTATTAACAATTTAATATAGCACAACTTTAATATAAAGATAGTATGAAATATTTCATATTTTATGAATTTTGCATATAAATACACTACATATTTAATTTTTATTGATTTTATTACTAAATTAAGGGATTTTTATATGTTTTATGTTTTAAAAATTCATATGATTTTTTTTGTACATTTTATGGACAAAAAAAGATATTGAGATATCTAAATTTATATATTAGGATTGTTTTTGGAAGGAGGCGATATTATGACATACTCAGTTAAAGGAAGAGCAATCAACTTTGGGGCTTTACTTGCAGTAGGTGGTGCTTTATTGGCTTCATATGCATTCTTATTAGGAATTTTACCTGAAATGAATTTAGTAAAAGAATTCAATTTATCTACTGTAGCAGCTGCACAAGTTTTTGCATGGCTTGACTATATCTCTTGGGGTGTTTCCCTTGTTGCTTTAATCGGTTCTCTTGGAACAGGTGGAGCATCTTTAGTTGCTGCAGCTGGAGCACAAGGTGTTAGAAAATACCTTACGGATTTAGCTAAAGAAAAAGGAAAAAAAGCTGCAATTGCTTACTAATTTATTTTAAATTAAGAAAGAGACTGGATAATACTATTCAGTCTCTTTCTTACATTAAATATAAAGAAACAATGGAGGTAGTTGTGAATATATTAAAGCTTCTATCAATAGATTTTAAATTAAAATTTACAACTCAATATTCTGCAATATTAAATAGATTTTCTTTTATCAAATGTATATCCAATAGAAACTTAATTCTTTGTAGTATGTTATTTAAAATATTCATAGGACTTTTTATGTTCTATATTTCAACCGTTTTATTTAATGAGAAATATATATGGAATATTCTATATGCAAATGTTGGTTTTCTCTTAATTTCTTGCTTTATAAAATCAATCACTTCATATAAAGAAACAGCAATATTAAAGTCTGACATATACATATACAGCCTGTTTTCCATGGAGAAAGTCTACAATTTAAACATGTTTTCTTCTTTACTATGGGCGTTGTTTGGAAATATTAGTGGCCTATCTCTATTATTGATATTGAACCTGTATTTAAAAGGATTTACATATACAATTCTTTCACTTGCAAATTGTATATTACTACTAATATTAATATTCACTTTATTTAACAAAATTTCCGCTTCCTATTTCATTAGTAAAATTCAAAAACCAATAGGAGCAATTCGGTTTTTATTTTATGCTGTATTTTCATGCCTCTTTTTTTTCTTAGGTTACAAGCTAGTAGATATTTTAAAAAAACCATTTTATGTAGTACGTGAACGTATTATTACGTCTAAGATCTTAACGGATGAAGATTATGCAGAGACAGTTACACAAGAATTTTTTGATTCTATTATTAGTCCCTTGCAAGACAGTATGAATAAAACATTATTCGTATTAAAGTCAATTTGTGATTATGTCATTTTTTCACCGTATATGAGTTTCATTTTATTGCTATGTATAGCACTTGTGTTATCTATAAAAAGTAAGCCTTTACTAAATAGGTTTATAGTTTCACTAAAAAATAAAAAAGATTTACTGTATTATTTCTCAAAACTCTATTCATTATTTAATAGAAGAATATTTAAAGATGATATTCTAGAATTTGAAATTAAATTATTGGAAAGAGAAAGGTTTTTAATTTCGCCAAAATTCTTCCAAATGATTTTCTTTACATATGAATCTTTATTTTATATGGGACTTTTTGTGAACTTATTTCAATCTTCACATGATAATGCCTTAGAATATTTACTATTTATGGCATTAGTATTGTTAATTATGTTTAACCATTGTTTTGAATTAAGAACAGAGTACCCTCAATTATTTTTATTAGGTGCAATAAAAGAAAAAATTGTACTATTTCGTTTTTCTGGAACAGGCATATACCCATTATATAGAAGTAAAATTTCACTAATGTATACTTTAATGATTATTCCTACAATATGTTTGTTGATGGTTACTATATATATGATGTTTATAGATATTACATATATCTTCGGGATAATCATAATATGTATTACATTCATATTAGTGCCTATCGTTCAAATGTGGGCTACTACATTTCTAATTAAAACAGACTATATTACTTATATGGATGTAGGATCCACAGAAGAAGAGGAACTTATTAATAAAATTCAAGCTATACCACGAAAAATATTAGTTCTACCATTATTATATTTTTTATATTTTTTATTATTTATGCCGCTTCCAGTACAAGTGATGTTTTACATTTTTTCTACCTATGTAATCTTTTATATTTTAATAAGTGGGGCATTTATATTTGTTTCAAAAAACTATGCTATCAATAACATTAAAAAATTTGACTCTAAATGGTTAAGGTTGTGAAAAAATGAAAGCCAAACTTATAATTTTTCCTTGGAAGTTTTTAATCCTGTTACAATTATTATTATTTTTGAGTGGGTTTATTTACGGATGCTTCTCTGTAAATGATCAAATTATTAATTTACAACCAAAAGAGTTAGATACATCTACAGTTTTTAATAATAATATTTTAGTGCTTTTCAGTATTGTAGTTATAGGGACTTTAACAGGGGGTGTTTATTCCCTCTTTGTTGTAGTTTTTAACGGTGTAATAGTTGGTGAGACTTTATATACTATATTTAAAAGTGCAGGGATGTCCCCTATATTCACTGGATTCTTACCACACGCATTACCCGAATTGCTGTCCATATTTTTAATGTCTTCTATTACTTGTTTACCTATTTATATTCTAATAAAAATAAAAACCGTATCTTTTTCTTGGAAAAAAGTCTATTTAGAAATAGGAAGTGTAATTTTAATCGCATCGCTCTGTTGTGGATTAGCATCTTTAATTGAAGGTTACTATAGTTCATTTTAAAAGGAGAATTTCTATGAAAGAAAACGAAAAGAATTCTAGTTCATTTTTTAATACAAAAAAAAAGGTTGTTGTATTTAATATTGTTTCTTTATTATTTTTTAATACATTATTATCTACAATTATTTACAATTTCAAATCCTTTAATGAATTCAAAGATTGGTTAACTATAATGGTGTTAATATCAGCAATTATAACACCATTTATACTCATACTATGTTTTATTTTTACAATGTTTTGGTCTTTGATAGGTCTAATGAATAAACCGGATCTATCCATAAAAAGAATGTATAGTGTAATATTATCAGGAACTTCAATCTTTTTGATTACACAAGCATTAAACTTTCTAACCATTATAAATTTTGGAGGAGATTTACCTCAGTTTATTTTTGTAGTATTCTCATTACTAAGTGTTGGATTGGTTTGTATAGCGATGTATGTTGGATTTACGAAATTAGTAGGGTTTAGTACAAAATTTTCAAAAATTATTTTATCCATTTTATTTATTATAGTTATCAGTTTAAACATGGTTCAATTATTTGGGGGTATAGGCATTGGCATATAAGATTCAAGTACCGAGATTACAATTTGAAAATAAAATTATATTACAGGAATCCTCTTTAATCATTGAAGATGGAAAATCATACTGCATCACTGGAGCAAATGGTTCTGGTAAAACTACGTTGTTAAATTATATGATGACAGGAACTGAAACGAAAATTTATAAGAATCGAAAAGAAATTGATTTGTTAGAGTTCAAAAGAAATACAGCTTTTATTCCTAACAACCCACCAATTTTTGATTTACTTACAGGATGGGAAAATATTCAATACATATGCTCGTTGTGGAGAATAAAAGATAAAAATAATTACCTACAAGAGGTTAAAATGTACTGTGATTTATTTGAACTTAGTCATGAATCTTTAAATGATCAAGTACATACTTATTCGTTGGGAATGAAATATAAACTCTTTCTTATCTCTATGATTAGTCGTAATATTAATCTTCTATTATTAGATGAACCTTTTACAGCACTTGATAAAAATTCTCAACAAGAAATATATAAAGTTTTAGTTAAATTTCTTGAAAGAGGCAATAGTTTAATATTTGTTACTCATATTGAAGAGTTTAAAAATCAACTAGGTGATTATATCTATGAGATTCGAGATAAAACTCTTTCGAAATTACAATAAAAGGAGCCAGTCTATGAATAAATATTATATAATTGCTATTTTAAGTATTGTACTTTCTGTTGTATTATTTATATTTAATTTCTATCAGACTAAAATAGGAGGAGTAATGTTTGCTTTAAGTATAGGAGCAAGTATTAAATTTTTAGCTGATGGTGTATTAAATGAAAGTAAACATAAAAAGCACAATTGATTTTGGCGTAAACTGAAGAGTAATCAAAAGTTAGTTTAATACATATTGAACTCAACAATATGTATTATTGTATTCGAATTTATTGTTAACTCATGATAAGATAAAAAATGATTATGTATTTCATATTAGATTAGCAAGCAGCTTCTTATCTACCTAAGAAAGACGCTTTAAAGCGTCTTTTTTTATTTTTATCTAGTGTACAGATATTATTTTGAAGAGTGTATATTTTCAATAAAATATACACTCTTCAAATTTGAATTCTATCATTTATAAGTGTTTTTCGTATTCTTTCAATATTTTGTAGAAAGTATTTTTCTTCAGTCCAAGTAACTCCATAAATTGCACACCTGTTATTTCTCTATTTTTCCACTTTGGATAAGTTTCTTCTATTATTTGTAGTTGCTTTGGATTTAATGTTGAAAGGTTAAACTGAGGACGCCCTAAATGCTTTCCTTGAGATTTGGCTACAGCAATTCCTTCCGCTTGTCGCTGATGAATTTTTTTACGTTCTTGATCTGCAACGTAGGATAGCAAAGATAAGAATTGATCTTCCATTAATCTTCCCATATCCCCCATTTCACGAAACTTTCGGCTATCAAACAATGTTTCATTTTCTAAAACAACAATATCAGCTTGTAATTCTCTCGTTATGTATTTCCACTCTGAAATGACTTCATCATAATTTCTCCCCATACGATCCAAAGCATCTATATAAACAATATCACCTGTACTTAATATTTTTCGTAATAATTGATATTGAGGACGATCAAAATGTCGGCCACTTGCTTTATCGACAAAAATACGGCGAGCTTCCACCCCTCGTTCCATCATCTTATGTAATTGACGTTGTTCATTTTGATCTTTTGTACTTACACGTATATATCCATAAATATTTGCCATGTCTTGTATTCTCCTTGCATTTGTTACCACAATTATACCATTTTCGTTTAAAAAGGTGTTAATTAAAAATAAACGTTTATAAAATGAATTGAATCACCTTTATAAACTTGATGTTTCAACGTTTCATAGATATAGTCGATACGTTTATAAAGGTATACCTTTATAAACGGTTAAAAAATCTCAACCTAATAAAGTAATTTTTTTAGACTATCTTTATGTTTTCGCATTCACCAATAATAAGTATTCTGTAGATTTTATCAATACCTAAATACCTCTAAAAAATATATATTTTAGTAAATGATGCTTATTGGAAAAGGGGCTAATGAACATGAAGATAAAAAAGAGGCAATTGGTAGCAACTATATATCCAGGTCAGTTATTTAGTACTGCAACTTTACCCGAAGGCACGAGTTTTTTGAAATGGGAATTAGCAGGTAGCGGTGATTTAGATGATATTCTTTTTGACGTAATGGAAGATAAATTCTGGGACATAGATGACCTTATTTTTAGTGATGTTTTACACGAAAATCGAACTGAAGTAGTACAAAATAAAGAACTCTACATTGATAATGTTCGGAATGCTACATCATTAATTGGAATAAACATATATGCTTTAATTTATGAATAAAGACGCCGCAATATTTCTCAATACCCATTTTTTTCTACAAATTGTATATTTTAGTTAGGTTGCTGTAGTAACCTAACTAAAATATACAATTATTATGAAATGGGGAATGGATATGGAAACAAAAGCGACAGTAGAGATTGCAAGAGTAAGATCAGGTAAAGAGCCACAACCAGGACAGAAAAATCGTTCAAGTGGAAACTTTAGTACTGAGAATCTTCCTGCAGGAACAAAATATTTGAAATGGGAGGTTATAGGAGGCGGAGATCCGGACTTTATTAGCTTTAATGTAATGGAAGATAAGTCCGCTGCAACGGATCCTACTCATTTCTCTGGTGTATTAAGTGGCAATCGGACAAGTGTTATATCAAAAAGATCTCTTTATATTGCTAACCCTAAGAATGCTACCTCTGAATTTACTGTAATCGTATCTGCTATGGTTCAATAAGTAAAATCAAAAAGGAGACTACGAAATATTTTTTTAGTCTCTTTTTTATCGGTTACTTCTTCGCTCTTTCTATTTAACTTATTTAGAAAGAATAAGATTTTTTGATAATTGGGGAAATAAAGTTTCTTATGTCGACGGACAAGTGATCCTAATACATAAAGAATATTCCTGTGATTTTTTCAATATAGGTGTATCTTATAATCAATAAAAAAATTCAAATTTATGTTACACCTGTATGAGGAAAGGTTTTTGATTTAATAGGGAAAAATACTATAGGGAGGAATAAAACATGTCTTTGAAAAAGAAATTAGGTATGGGAGTGGTTTCAGCCGCTCTTGGTTTATCTTTAATTGGTGGGGGGACATATGCGTATTTTAGTGATCAAGTTGTGACGAATAACACATTAGCCGCGGGGACATTAGATCTTGCTATGCAGCCTACCACTTCTCTCAATTTAGATAATTTAAAACCTGGGGATAAAATTTTAAAGAAATTCAATTTAAAAAATAGTGGTACGTTAGATATTAAAGATGTTCTAATGAAAGTAGATTATACCGTGAACGATTTAAAACGAGATAATCAGGAAGATGATTTCGGTAAACATATTAAAGTACAATTTCTTTGGGATTGGGATCCAGCTAAAAGTCCTGTATACGAAACAACTCTTGCAGAATTAAAATCACAAAATCCGGAAGTCACGTCTCATAAAGTATTCCTTGCAAAATGGGCAGAGACGGGTGGATTAAAGGCGGGTAAGATGGATTGGTTCTGGATAAAGTTTATCTTCGAAGATAATAATATGGATCAGAATATGTTCCAGGGAGATAGTATTGCGATGAAAATGGAATTCCAAGCGAATCAAACAGAAGGACAAGAAAGATAATATTGCAAGACCCATATATGGAAAATCTAAGACTTCTAAGACCTAACATTTTAGAAGTCTTACTTTCATATTTCAAATCGGAGTAATATTTATGAAAAAAGAGTAAACTGTAATCATACCAAGTTTTTATCTGTTAAAAAAAATTGGCAGCAGAGCCCAGCACTTTATCTTGGTTCTTATTTTCATTTACCTTAGGCTTTGTCTCATATAGATTGTTTAATACACGATTATACTCATTTCTTGTAATTTCTTTATTATACAACTGAATTAATAAATCTTTATGCTCTTTTGAAAAGGCCATTTTATCAAAAAACTTAGGATACATAGTACCATTCTCTCCGCTTCATGTTGGGTTTTATATAATAAACTAGAAGTAGAAAAACCCATATCTATATAGAATAGGGCTGGGTTTTTCAGTTACTATTTTAGACGTCGTTGTATAGTATAAATATTGGCTGATTATTAAATTATAACATAAAAGTTATACCCTTAGTTATTTTTCTAAGGGGGTCAGGTACCGGCAAATGTGTAAACGTCCTGTCCATGGGCTTTAGAATCGAATCGTGGAAATTGCATGTTTATATACAAGCTGTTGTTTCCCCTCATATTCTATTAAAATAGAAAAAGTATCATATCCTCTTATTATTCCTTTTATATGTAGTCCTTTTAACAGGATTAACGTGATATCCTTCTTCTTTTGAAACGCTTCTTGTAATAAGTGTTCCTGTGAAAAGAGTATGTTCTTACCTCTATCCTTTTGAAATGATTGTAATTTCGTTTCCAATGAGTTCTCCTCCTATTCTTCTCATACAGTCACTTTGTATTGTTCTAGTTCAGCTAACAGTTGTTTTAGACCCTCTGGACTCAACGTCAGCTTTCCACCTACTAGTTTTACATTCCTTGAAGATATTTCTCCTGTGATAGGACACGTACCATGAGGTGTATATTTTTGTAGAACAATCGCATCTTCCTCTACAAAAAATTCTAAAGTATCGCTTGTTTCCACCTGTAAAGTTTTTCTTGTTTCTTTTGGTATTACAATTCGTCCCAAATTATCTACTTTTCGTACAATACCTGTTGCTTTCATAAGCATGCCCTCCTTTTTTACAAATAGAATATTCCACATATCGCGTAATCGTTTACATTATTTTAAAACCATATATACTATAAAAAAGTTTATCTCAATCTGTAGAAATATTCTCCAGGTCTTCTTACGTCCACTGTTGCAAACCTTCTATTCTCTTCATGCTCTCAATCACTTTTTCGTCACTCACTATATAATAAACCTCATTTCCTTTTCGCTCATAGGAAACGACCTTAAACTGTTTTAACTTTATTAACTGCTGTGACATTGTAGATTGTGGAACACGTAGTAACTTCTGTAACTCGGATACATTTAATGGACCTTTCGAAATTAATTCTCGAACGATCATCAAACGCATAGGATGTCCAAGCATCCGCAATATATCTGCAGGTCTCTCGTAATACTTAATATCCATATAGAAAGCTTTTGGCATAATCTCTTCCCCTTTTTGGATGAACGTTTTTTATATCCTAATATCATCTATTTGTTCCGCCAATGTTTTATATATGCAAGGGCTTCATCTAAGTATCTATATTCTTATAACTATATTATTCCTCAAAATTCTCCCTATTTCCTCTTTGTATCTTACATTGCTTCCGATGTATTTTACTAAATAACTCATTTACTTCACTCTGTTTTATATTCTCTGGTATTTCTAATGCGCGTCCAAACGTTTTCCTCCAAGAAATTTTTAATACTTTAATTTGCTTCGTAGAGACCGAATTTTGAAGTTTTTCCTTTTTCTGCTGTTCCTTCAGATGCTCCAATTGCAATAGTCTCTTTTTCATACATAAATAATCCTTTGGAATATCTTCTCGCAGACTTAAATCATATAGTAAACTGTTAAAATAGTTCCGCTGTCTTAAGGTAGACTTTCTTCTCCGCATAGAGTGTTCCATCTGTTGCAATAGCTCTGTTAGCTCAACAGTAGAAAAATCCACTTCTATCCACTTCTGAAAAAAACGTGTTTTTTCTAGATAGACCATTACTTGCTCAACAAACGCATCCGTAATAAAAGATTTATCTTCCTCTACAACAACATAGTCCATATCCTGAAGAAGCGTACGAACAATTCCTCGAATATCAGTGAGAAACCCCTGTTGTAAAGAGCGTTCTAAATCTGTAAATATCATTCTACCAACAATCCTTTCTTACAACCATGTAGTCTAATTAACATAAAAATTTCAGTACCTATTTTTTAGTCTAAAAAACACATAATAAATATATAATAATAAATATAATGTAATAATATCAAAACCGGTATTGATAAAATAGTAAAATGACTATATGTTATTCATATTTATTGTATACTATAAATAATCTGTCATTAAATCCCTTGTATATAAGAAAAGCGAGATAAAAGAGCTCGCTTTTCTTTTTGTTTGCATATAATTTCATGAAAAAACCTCAATACATGTTAAGGAGGGCGAAATAGAAACGCAATTTAGCATAGAGCGATGACAGTTGCATATGTAACTGTTAACTAGGCACATTCTATCATATATATTTTATCTACTTAAATATGAATAATTTTAATTCCTGAAATATTAAACCGCACCTGCAATAAATACTACAACTATACGAAGGGAAATGGGAAGTTGAAAACGAGAGAGCTTCTTACTGTAGAACAAAGGGAATACTTTTATGGAGTTCCTGAGCATATGGACGAGAGAGAAATTCTGCGATATTACACAATATCTGATGAAGAATTACAAATTATAAATAAACAACGCGGTGCTGCCAATCGATTAGGTTTTGCCATACAAATTGCTTACTTACGCTTTCCTGGGAGACCATTATCTGCAAATGAAAAAGTTCCAGATTTTATTGTACATATGATTGCTAAACAATTAAGGATTATTCCTTCAGCTATAGAGAACTATGCACGTGGGCGTGATGCGACTAGGCGAGAACATTTGAGTAAAATCAGAAATACATTAGGATTTCGGACATTTACTTTAAAAGAATATCGAGAGTTAGCACGTTGGCTTCTTCCTATAGCAATGAAAACAGATCAAGGACATCTTTTAGTAGAAGCTCTTATTACAGAAATGAGGAAAAGAAAAATCATTCTACCAGCCATATATGCAGTTGAACATGTAGCATGGGCTGTACGTGAAAGAGCACATAGAAAGATTTTCAAACAATTGACAAGAAACCTTATTCCTTCTCAATGTAAGCAACTAGACAAGTTATTAAGTGTAGGAAAAGGATACAAGTTTTCGTATTTATCATGGCTCCGACAACCTTCAGGTGTTGTTTCTGTTAAAAATTTTCACAAGATTATGGATCGAATAGAGTTTATTCAAAAATTAAATTTACCTTTAGATAACGGCAGAGAAGTGCATCAGAATCGATTGCTACAGATGGCACGTGAAGGATCGCGTTATTCCAATCAACATTTATCCAGGTTTCATGAGCTCAAACGACATGCAACTCTTATGGCCTTTCTCATTCATATATATGCTTTTTTAACAGATCAAGGAATAGAGATGCTTGAGAAACTAATGGGTAGAATGTTTAATCGTGGGGAAAAGAAACATAAGGAACATTTTCAAAAGGACGGAAAAGCGATTAATGAAAAGGTTCGTTTATACGCAAAAGTTGGAAAGGTGTTAATTGAAGCAAAAGAATTAGAACAAGACCCATTTGAATCTTTACAATCTATCATTTCATGGGAACAATTTGTACAATCAGTGGAGCAAGCTGAAGAACTAGCCAGGCCAGCAGAATTTGACTATTTAAATCTGCTAGATAATCATTATGGGCATTTTCGGAAGTTTGCACCTAGATTATTAAGAACGTATGTATTTAAAGCCTCTAAAGCGAGCCATACTTTATTTCAGGCCCTAGAGATGTTGAAAGAAATAAACGAAACAGGAAAAAGAAAAATCCCTGAAACAGCTCCGATGGATTTTTTCAAATCGAAGTGGTTCAAGCATGTGATTAAAGAAAATGGTATTGATCGTCATTACTATGAGTTCGGTATCTTTTCAGAATTATGTAATCATCTTCGTTCTGGAGACATGTGGGTCGTAGGAAGTAGACAATATAAGGATTTTGAGGAATACCTTTTACCTCAAGAAAAATGGCAAGAATTAAAGGAAAAAAAACAAGTTCCACTAACAATCCCAACCAACATAGATCAGTATTTACAGGAACGATTTGAGTTAATGGAAGAGCAACTCTCTAAGGTAAATCATTTGATTCAAAATCAATTATTGCCAGATGTTGAAATCTATGCAGATAAAATACAAATTGCATCTTTAAAGAAAATGATTCCGGATGAGGTCGAAGATCTAACTAGACTTATTTATAGTGTATTACCGCGTATTAAATTAACAGATCTATTGGTAGAAGTAGATAGCTGGACCCATTTTAGCAAACATTTTGTTCATCTTCATACCCAAACTGAGCCAAAGGATAAATCCGTATTATTCGCAGCTATTTTGGCTGATGGAATTAATCTTGGTCTCTCAAAAATGGCAGATGCATGTCCAAATATATCTTATACACAATTAGCTTGGATATCGGATTGGTATATAAGGGATGAAAATTACTCCAAAGCTCTTGGAGCAATCACGGATTTTCAGCATAAATATCCATTCTCTTCTCATTGGGGAGATGGTTCGACTTCATCTTCTGATGGACAATTCTTTAGAGCTGGTGGTCAGTCTAGTCCGTTAGCACAAGTAAATGCAAAGCATGGTAGAGATCCAGGATTAAGTTTTTATACCCATATCTCAGATCAATACGCTCCATTTTATGTACAAGTTATTAGTTCATCAGAAGAAGCGCCACATATTATTGATGGCCTATTGTATCATGAAACAGATTTGGAAATCGAAGAACATTATACGGATGCGGCAGGATTTGTAGATCATGTCTTTGCCATGTGTCATATGTTAGGGTTTCGATTTGCTCCTAGAATTAAAACGTTTAGCAAAAATAAAATTTATACGTTTGAAAAGCCCTTAAATCAACCGCATCTAGAGTTTATGATTGGTGGAACAATTCATACAAGGAAAATAAGAGAAAATTGGGATGATTTATTACGATTAACTAGCTCTGTTCGTAATGGAACAGTCACAGCTTCTCTTATTCTTAAAAAGCTTGCAGCCTATCCAAGGCAAAATAGCTTATCCGTAACGTTGCGTGAGATAGGTAGGATTGAAAGAACTTTATATACATTAGAATGGTTGCAGAGTCCTGAGCTTAGAAGACGTGTTCAGGTTGGTTTAAATAAAGGTGAAGCAAAACACGCACTTGCTCGAGCTGTATTTTTCAATCGATTAGGAGAAATTCGTGATCGGTCTTATGAGGACCAATTACATAGAGCAAGTGGTTTGCAACTTCTTATTTTAGCAATCGTATTATGGAATACGGTATATATATCACGTGCAGTAGATGCATTACGTGCAAAAGGCGTGGACATTCCAGAAGAATATTTACAACATATATCTCCACTTGGATGGGAACATATTACGTTGACAGGTGATTATGTTTGGAATTTAAACCAAAAAGCAAGCTTCAATAGCCTAAGACCATTACGAGAGAAAAACTCTATAAAAAAATGATAAATTGAATAACCGATTCCTTAACGTACAGGGAATCGGTTAATTTGTGTCCAAATTGTGTCTAAACGTACAATTTTCTTTTTTTGATATGGTGACCCCTTATACTACATTAATTGAATTATTGTAATAGATGCAGAAATATTCGTTCCTAAAGCAGGATAACCAAAATCTTGTGGTTGTGTCAATTGAAAAACATTTGAGCCAAGTATAGTTCTTAAGCGTAATGTTGATCCTGAGTTAAGTGTCATTATTATCGGTATATTCTGATTATTTCCGTTGAATCCAACTATTGAATTTTGTGGCAATATAGTACCATTTACTTCTAAACCGTAGTATGGAATTCCATTTGATCCCATTACGTTTGGAGTTATTTCATATGTTCCAGTATTTTGTACAGTTAATGTGTCGGTACCATTAAAAGTTATATTTAATAAAGGCCCTGTTATATTAAAAGGAATAAGACTGCCAGGATTTATCTGTCTAGTAGCTGCTGCTGTACCCGTTGGATAAACTTGACTTATATAGGCAAATGACCCTGGAGCCACCCCAGCAGATCCAGTAATTCCAGTAGGTCCGGTTGGACCTGTTATCCCGACTCCGGTTACTCCCGTTACTCCCGTTGCTCCCGTTACTCCCGTTGCTCCCGTTACTCCCGTTACTCCCGTTACTCCCGTTGCTCCCGTTACTCCCGTTGCTCCTGTTGCTCCTGTCCCTGGAGGACCTTGTGGACCTGTTGGGCCAGGAATCCCTTGAGGTCCTTGAACACCTTGCACTCCTTGGGGGCCTACTGGTCCATCATTACCTTGCGGACCTACTGGTCCTTGAATGCCTGCCGGACCTTGTGGACCTGCTGCTCCCGTTGGCCCAGTAGACCCTGTCGCTCCACTGCCTGTCCCTCCGGTTCCAGGAGGTCCCTGGGGTCCTGTTGCTCCGGTCGGTCCTGTTGCCCCCATTCCAGTTCCTCCTGTCATTCCAGAAATAATACCTGAAATCGTGCTTAATTTTGAATCCAAAAGTATTTCTTTTTTCATTGCCATACCAAGTGTATCTTGAACACTTCTATTAATATTCAGAACATCTTGCAACGAAGCTCCAGGCCCTGTTACTCCCGATAAAGTTCCTAATGCAAATTGAATTTTTTCTCCCTCTGCATTTATTATATGCGCTAATCCTAGCTCTTCAAATGCAATTGAAGACAATAAAAGATTTAATGCATCATCACGCGTTAACGTGATATTCGGCGTTATATTTGGTAAATTAGGCTGTGACACTATCTCACATCTCCTTTATATCTATTAGATAACTTATAATACTTAGCCATAATACCCTCCTATCCATATTTTCTTACCTTACACTAAATATCATAAATCTCACTACCATCTTACGATGATCAATATGATAATGCTTGGACATTTTTCTAATTATTCTAAATATAATAAAGATAGTTTACAAAGTACCTCTTCTATCCATTCACTATTTTATTAACTGAATGAACAAAACTATTTTTATATCAACTAGCATATTGATAGATTCTTACTTCTTTGTAATCATTTTAAAATCTACAGTTATCCGCCATACTTTTATGCTAACAAACTAAAAAAATACCCTTTTAATATTAAAAGGGTATTTTTTTAATGAAAGGATCTTGGTTTGTCACAACCACTATTAATACATACTAAAGCATTCACCTTGGCTTGGACATCCCTTAAAAAGAGCTATATAATTTATCTGGAAAATCATACTACTACCAGAGAAAACCCTTCCCTTGCTCCTCGCCAAGATGCGTTTTGCTTCCCTAATTTTCTTTACCCCTCCCCCCAAACACCCATTGACCTCCACCAACATTGTACCAGCCCTTTTCAATGCCCCAAGATTGATATCGTTACCCACGGTACACCTTCTTCACAATTTCATAATTTGTCCCTGGTCCCGTATGAATGCGTAATACATCCGCTGTAATAGTAACGACACCTATCCCCTTGTTAAATAATTGTACAGATGGAGCCGTATGACCACCACCGTTATATGCGTTTTGCATCCTTTCTATAAAAGAATTCCAACGCCCTTCCGCTAACATACGATGCGGGCAATACTTTCCACTCAACGATTGGTGTGTGCGAACTTTACTTATCGGAATGTTGTATTGTTTCATGAGCCCAGCTATAACAATGGCTGCATTATTTTCTGCTTTATAATATCTATCCCCGCCGCTTAAAGAATAACAGATTTCCACACTAATCGACTTTCTGTTACCTGAACCATTCCCATCTCCACAAGCCCATGCATTCCGTTCTAAAGGCAAGCCTTGTACAGCTTCTTTATCGTCTACTGCAATGTGGAATGACACCTCATTATTATTTCGGTATCATATAAGCAATTTCATTCTCAGCTGGTGCGTCATTATACGTGTAGGGTAGGAACCCAGCGCCTTATTACCTTACGGTAATAGGTTTCCGAACCCACCTCCAAACCGTACGTACTACTCTCATGGTATACGGCTTTCTACTTGTTAATCTAGTTTTCCATTGTGTAAATTATTATGACATTCTAAACAGAGAACCATTATCTTTCTCTTTCTAGCAATCTGCCACTAATGCAACAGCCCCAATACTTACACCTGCTGTAACGGCTATACTGGATAAGGTGACAAATACTAGGACTAGAGCCATGCAAGCTCCAATTAATATTCCTAATGCAACAGTAATTTGCATATTATTTGATTGGAAAAGATATCGAACTAAAAAAATACGTGACTATTTAGGACATGAATCTTACAGGTCAAACATATGATTTTCAACAACCTAGAAAAGAGCCAAAAGCGCTAAGTGAATAAGAACCAAAAACAGTCTATTCTTCCAAGAAACCTTCTCGTGCTAACCTGGTTAGAATATCATCTTCCTTGGTTCTGTTACAAAGTTTGAAAATACACAAACTCATTTACAAAATATAGTTATAGTTTAAACGATTTTGAATAACTCCTGTAATTTTTTGTACGTCGAAAAAGAGTATTCTGGAATGTAACTTCTCCTTTGTTTATAAATAGCATGAATCGCCTTGATTCCTTTCAAAGTGTGTGAACTTTGCAACAGAAGCCATACATATAATAAAAAAGAACAGGTTGATATACGGGATCAGCCTGTCCAAAATCAAAAACAATTCATTTATCAATTATTTAGTTTAAAAGCTTAAAAAAGGCTTCTGGTAGAAATCCTCATTATTTTTTGAACTGTTCCTTTATTTACACCAGAACTACCTATCCCGTACATCAAAGTTCTCATCCCCTATACTTATCGGTTCCAAAATAAAACACTCTGCTTCTTTACGTATTTGTGGGTTCAGAAGGCCAAGCTCAGGCTCTCCTTCGTAAAAAATATTTTTAATATCACTATCTGAATAATATTTAACCGTCTCTACTCGCGAGTTAAACGTCGTATTTCTATCATTTTTTTTCGTTTCCCCAGCTATAAAAAAACGATTATAATCAACATTCCCACCTTTGAATGCTATTTTCACATAAGAAGAATTTTTTGCATTTAAAAATTTAAAGCGATAGGGGCCTGGGTTGGCACTATCATACGGCTTACTTACTAAATAGTGAATAGTATTCAATAACGAAGAACTTCCTTGCAGTTTGGCATACTTATTTTCAGCATGTACATATTCTTTCTTTTCGTCATTCCATATGTGTTGCTGGAAAAAATATGTTTTTTCAGTATCTATCTCCTTGCCTTCTGTCCAACTATCATCATAAAATTTCCATGCATATATTGGTTTTTTGGGCTGATCCCCCTGTTCACCACAAAAACCATACCGATCATCTTCAACTTGTTTTTCACTGAGACACGTTGGGCTAGTTAACCAGTAACTAGAACGATTCCGATGTGAAATTCCATATAACACACCCGTTTTCATTTCATTATTTTTATAGTCATATACTTTAGCCGTACCTAGTAAATTGTTAGCATCTGCATGTACGACAATTAAATTTAAACTACACATTACGATTATACTAGTAATCACATATATACTTACTTTCTGTAATATTTTCATTATGATTTCCCTCTCCAATTAAGTCAGCTATTACTCATAATAAAATAACTAACTCATAATAATATATTTCTACTACGGCAACGTTTTTGCTTCTTCGATTCATTTATTAAAAATTGGGTGTGGTGGGACAAAGTGATTCTTATATGAGTTTCGTTTAATACATTAACACAAGCAAATATGGCTTTCTTCAATTAAAGCAATCCGGTTAATTCAGGCCCATAAAACCAATGTAAAAAGCTCTATCGGAACTTAATATGGCTCTTAAGTCATCTGGTGTAAAGCGCTATCCTATATGTTTTTTGCAGTACTTTATAATACTAAAGCCGTTGCACCAGCAATAATGGCAGAAGCACAAGATGTACTATTAAAAGTTGTAACCGTATCTACGTTTTTGCTCCAACCATAATTGCTCCTAAACATTTAAAATAATCACTATTATGATTTAAGGATGGTTTTCCATTATTATCTTTAAATTAATCTAAGAGCCTGTCTAAAATCTTTTCAATAAAATCTCCCACACTCACCAATAAGCAACTCTGTCTACTATTTTCAAGCACATGTTCGTTCAACAACCCGGCGTTTTGGTAAAACGGCAAACTTGTGAAGCTCAGAGCGTTTGATGGCTTCAACAGAACCAGAATAATCAAGAGTTGCTTTCATTACTTGTGCAAATGGTTTGCCGGTGTATGCACCATCAAAAAGCATATTTTTCACGTACTCCAATACTTCCGCATGTATTTGACACATTTGGATGGCACTCAAGTGATCCGTTATAACCACCGTTGTCAATGTTATAAATAAAATTATCGGTATATACAGAAATATATCTTTCAATATCTGAAACCTGCTTTTCGGCATCGTAGCCTCTTTCTTTAGCTGTCCATTTATTATTCATTCATGGATTCCTTTTTAGCCTTATTTAGATACCTATAGGTACAATTACTGGATAACCATGAAATACTCATCAAATGATGTTTTTCTATCAATGGTGTTAAACACTATTGACAGACACTTAAACATTATAAGCCTTTCATATCATATAAATCCCTCCCATCCCTATATAGAATTTCATATAAAATGTATTAAAAATCATTAAAAAAGGTTCTTGCGAAACGCAAACAAGGAAGGAAGTTCGATTTTTTGCACAGCAACATAGGTTCTGACCCATAATGAAAAAAGTATTGCACCTATTTGTATATTTTGGCATCATAGTTAAAAATAGTTCATATATTGAATATTCACAAACTTCGTTTTTATTTATATACCGCATGAATGGTTCACATATACTGCAAGGCGTGGGAGCATGACAAATATTTTGAAATTCAATGGATTTAGAAAACCATCTATTCCATACCTAGAATTCTATATTCAACTATTTAACGCTGTGATGTCCTTCTTTTCGGGGGATGGGCAACTAACTTGAAAACAATATTTTATCTTCTACCACAACGAGTTTTACTACTATTAGAAACTTTATACTAATTGGCACCAATAACAAATTAACTCCGTTAAAAATCTAATATCATTGAATGGATATATAATTATAATTGAAGAGCAACCTATAGGTCGCATATACATATCAAAAAGGAAAGCACTTATTTAGATTACTTCGCTATCCTCTCTTTTTCGAGAGATAAGTACAGTTCTCTATGTATAGCATCATGTTATTTATATATAATATATTTTTAACAGGCACTTGCGATTAGGGATATTTTGAATTCCCTTTTGATTTGAGATATAATAAGAAAAAGAGTCGAATCTCCTTTAGGTCTTTGTTTGTTACAAAAAACCAATTCTACCTTACAAGAATTGGTTTTTTGTAATTTATTCACTATAAATCATGCAACAAGTTTGCGTTTTGCTATCCTTTATCAAAATCATTTTATACTATACTCTTACAGAGAACGTAACAGTGACAAATCTCTTCTATGTGTAATATCTTGTCACTGATCTTTTCTCTTGTGTCCTCTTCTTGCATCGTAAAAGAAAGAGCCAAAAGCCCAGCCATTGGGGATTTTGGCTCTTTTACTTTCTTAGTCGTTTATTATGAATTTTCTTTCAAAATAAGTTCAACTTCTTCTATACTTAATTTACTTGCTTTTGCAATCGTTTCAATTGGTACACCAAATTCATTCATACCTTTAATCATTTGAATTTTGCCTTGCTGAACCCCTTCTTGGATGCCTTCTTGAATACCTTCTTTTTTCCCTTCATTACGAGCATGAGCAAACTTTGCGGCTTCATCCATCAACGTTTTCTCCCTTGCTTCATATGCTTGTCGGAAAGAAGAATCTTGACTCATACGTTCCCATTTATCCATTGCTTTTTGTAAAATAGGGTCTTGGTTCATCGCAATATCCTCCAATGTTTGGGTTAAGTGCTCATCTTCATTCGCTGGTAGTAGTAATAACCAACGCACAAAGGAATCTTCCCAGGGATTTACTTGTTCATTACGCCACTGTTGCATGAGTTTTGGAATCTCTACAATATGAATTTCTATGTCATCACTTAATACCTTCTGTTGTTGTTGATTCCATAGAGTTCCTGTTGTATGGAATGCCTCGTATTCAGAAAACATAACGAAATTCAACAAATTAATCGTAATTGTTTTATGGAGAGAACTATATGGCATTCCTTTTTGAAGTTGGGATGTGTAGAGCCTTCCCCAATAATATAAACTCCTCTTAATCATATCATGATTATTATTTAGCTGTATTTCCACATTTACCTTGGCTCCTGTATCTAATGTTGCGGAAATATCTAAAATCGATAATTTATCCTCTTCATGCTCTCGATGCAAATGTGGATCCTCTAATTGTAAGGAAACAATAGGCGATTCTAAAGAACCCTGTAACATAGCATTTAAAAACGCAACGAGGATATCTTCATTTCCACTTGTGCCAAATAATTGTTTGAAAGCAAAATCAATGCGTAAATTAACTAATTGTTGATTGGACATGTTTTTTTCTCTCCCCATCACATAAGGTGTTTTTCTTTCATTGTACATAAAAGAGAGATACACATGCAAACAAGCTCTTACATAGATATACATAAGGGCCTGTTTATAGCGTTTGCTTCACAGAACGAACAATTCTTAATTGTAAAAAGCTTGAATTTATTATACAAAATAATACAATTAATTCAACAAATCTCTTGGCTATTCTCCTGATTTATCAAAATATAAATTTTTTTAATAATTCAAACCCAAAAACCATACCAATTAATGGATGGTGAATATAAGGGATACTAGACTATCTATGAAATACATAATATCTCAATTTTTTATATTATAAAAAAATACGAATGGGAGAATGATAGTATGTTAAAAAGGAAAATAGGTAAATTAGGTGCAGGAGCGCTAGACGTTGTGATTATTATGTAAACAATTTAAAGGAACTAAAAAATTAAATTGTAGAGTCTGTTTATTCACTGGTTATTTTATCTCGAATTATCTGTATAAATTCCCTAAGATTTTTGCTTTGAATATTTTTGATGCCCACTCTTTCGTTTTTATTCCAAAAAAGTATACTGGGTACACCAAATAAATTCTTTTTTTCCTTCAGTTTTGATATATCTTCATAAAAATATTCATTAACCCATGCATCACCAACTAAATCAGGACCGTAAAAAAATAATCTTCTATTTGTAGCAATTAACTCTTCAATAGGATGGATGGCCTGTGCATCTTTTAGAAACTTTTAAAAAAGAAATCAATTATTTTGCACATCAATTTCAACTGCAAAAGAAGAAATTGTTGCTGTTATTAGCATCGCCGCTAATACAACTGTTACTGGAATATTTTTTTGAACCTTTGGTTGTTTTTTTTAAATTATAAACCACCTAATTTCCTGAAAATTAAAAACTATATCCTTGTAATATTATTAATCCCCAGAATATTAGTATCAAAAATCACATGTATTAAACGTACTTTTTAAGTTAATATGTATTGTTAAATATTATTAAAGGTAAACCTATAAACATTTTTCTAATTCAGAACAATACAGAATTCCCTAGAAAATTACAGGTAACTTACCATAATGCATCTAAACATACAATTTTCTTTTTTATATGGTGGCACCCTCTATCAAATCGATGATGTTTCCATTTGAATAAATTATTCTATTCCATATCGGTTACATTTTTTAGAGATATAGTATAAGTGCGTCCAAGATTTAGAGGTTACATCTTATATTCGTTCTGTTAAATGGGAGGATTTTATTAACAATGTCGAGGGAAATATTCAGTCAGCATACGATATAAAAGATAATATAGACAACTATGAAGTACATAAAAAAGTTTTATAAGAATACCTCTTTTTAATTTTATCGAACCTTTTCCCAAAATACTAAGCCTGTATCTAAGGTGACTAGCTTTCTCTAGATACAGGCTATTATTGCGTATTAGAAATAATATATAATCATGTATTAAAATTAGATATTTAGTATCAAATTTTAATACGAATCCCCTTTTCTTTTGCTGTAAAATACGTATTTATAATACAATTTTTATCAAACCTTTTTCAGTGAAACATTAAAAACAAATACTATTTCATTGTAATTCAGTAAAGATAGCTCCTATTTGATAGTGTTCTTTAATTTAGCTAATTCAAATAGAATAGCAAAGCGGTAATCAAATACAGGATATAACTTTTCCTTTGTGTGTACATTATACCAATATGCTCCATCGGAAAATATATGAAGAAAAGCTTTACTTATGTCTACTTTTTTAGACAATATTTCCCCTTTCATATGCCCTATTCCAGCTACGATAGAATGGTTTCCGCTTTCAATATGGCAAACATCTATAGGAGTAGAGTATGTAGATTCATGATTATATGAATCGAAGATAAAATCTCTTTTATATATTTCCTTCACAGCATCTTTCATACGTTTTCGATTCCATGGTATTGGTATTACACATTCATCTTGAAGGTTTATATTTATGGATTCTTTATTCGATGGATCATGAATTTTCAACTCCTCACCATTCTCATTGTAATAGGACATCGGAAAAAACATTCGACGATTATAATCTTTAAAATGTTCCTCTCTATAAAAAATAGTAGCTATTACACTGGCTTTAAAATCTTTTCGGATAACATCCATTATATAGCTTAATATTATGTTTTTTGTGATAAATCAGTTTCTTTTTCTAACCAAATATGAGCAATTTCCATCGTGTACAAGAATCGCTGCTCTGAAGTCGGTTCGAGGTTGGGACTATTTTTTTCTTTACATAGGATATTTTTAAACAAAACATGCCTACGCTCTCCTTGTAACAATTTATTTGTAAAAAAACCGGTGATAATTTACATCTTTCAATAAGACGATTCTAAGTGAGTTTTAATCAACTTTTATTCTAAAACTATAATTATTACACACAATTTTTTACCCCAACTCCATTGTTAGCAAAATTACTAACAATGTTCACTTTAAAATGATTATGTAAACTTACAAAATCATTTTATTAAATTTAGAAAGTGGCATTGTTTGAATATTCATCTGCTCTGCCTTTTCTAAAAGTACATAGTCGCCTTCATCGGCATAAACAATTAAATCCACCTTGTATCCATTTGCACCTTTGTTTATTCCCCTAACTTCCATATCATTCAGAAGAATTTGTTCTACTTGAGATTGAATTCTAGCTGGCATACATGCAATATTAACAGTTGTATCTTTAAACTCTGGCAACTTCTGAAATGATGTATTTGAACTTTCAATAAAACTCTTTTGAACTGGAATTTGATTTCTTTCAATTGAAACGGTATTTAAGTTAATTTCTTCCGAGACAGCATCCAGAAACCAGACATCTGTCCGAATTTCAATATCTAATTCCCGTGCTTTCTCCAATTTACTTCCAGGATTTTCACCACAAATCAAAAAATCTGTTTTTGACGATACACTTCCAGTTACCTTTGCCCTGCACTTCCATGCAATTTCCTTCATAAGTGCTCTGGGAAATGGGCTGGCACCTGTGAAAACAATTGTTTTCCCTTCAAAAATAGTGCTTACTCCTTCTATTTTTGCAATAGATTCAACAAAATGATTTAACTGTTTCGGTTTCACTTTATATAGAGGTATCCAAGTCGTAGGATTTGCTCTTTTAATAACTTCAAAAAGCGCTTTTACATCATCTAAAGCAATATGATTCAGTGGTTGATCTAATTCATAAAACGATACTAAGTATCCCAAAGAATAAGAAAATAAATTAGGATTTGCATATTTAATAGCTCTTATTGAATCATAACATTCATACTCAGCGTCTAACCACCCATAATAAACCATAAATTTCCTGTCAAAAGATACGTTATGCGCAACAATTGGATAATTATATTGATCCAATACACTAATAAAGGATTCTTTTTTCGTTAAATCTTCAGAAATATCCAAGTATCCTTTCCCCATACCCAAATGTATAGAAGATAAATCCTCAATTTCAGCTAGATGCACTTCCTTAACAATTTTACTATTCTCCACAACAAGTAAGGCAACTTCCAAAATTCCTGAATCTACATCAAATCCCCCTGTTTCAATATCAACTAAAATCATATTTTCCATGATTTAATCCCCCTTACTCAAAAATTTATACTTGCTCCAAATTCTTCTTTTAAGAAATTTGTAATCAATTCTTTACTTTCAAAAACTCGTGACATTTTTTCACTTAAAAAGTGATAATGCTTACTATATACACTTTTTCTAATAGTAAATGTCATGGAAGTGCTTTTCCCATCTTGGTTATCGTGTTTAATTAAACTTTTATACACTGGGATATATTGATATTTCCCTATTTCTTTTCCATCCTTCACAACAATAATTAAAGCGCTATTTTTAATGTTATGAAAATTCATTTCATGAATATCATACATCCCCTTAAAGCTCCAATTTTTTTTATTATTATTTAGAAAAGACATTAACATCTTTTCACTTTTAAAACCTGTTACATGAACTCTATCTCCATCAAGATTTAAAATACCACTTTCCAATTCATTAATTCTTTCCTGTAACATTACAGTTCCCCCTTACTTTCTCATTAGCAAAAACAATATTTATATTTAACTATTCTTTATTGTACAACTCTCCACATAATTTTTGAATTTGATTCTTTAATTTTGTATTTTCTTCTACTTCCTTAATTCTCATTTTTACAGTTTAAATTAATACTTCTTCAGATCAGGAACCTTTTTGGGTCACTTTAAAAACATTTGCTTCTTTAGCTACAATATTAAAATTTATAACCCTCCCTTCAAGTGATAATTTAGAGATTGCTTTGTCTACACTCTCTCTAGTTTGAGTAACCTTAAGCTTGGCCAAACACACAATTTTCTCGGTATTCCGCACTTTCTTCCCCATATTAATCACTTAATCCTTTAAGCTACCTATTATTTGCTCTAAGTGTACTTTGTTTTAATCGTGATCCATCTTTTCCAGGAAATAGATATTCACTATTAGAACAATCTTTTGAAACTTTATTTTCTTAAACCTTAATTAATAAAACCACTTCTTTTGAAATAGGAACAACATGCTCCTTTTTCATTTTCCATTGATAGTACTTTAAAAAATAATCTCCTTCTTTGTCCTCTAATAAACAATCCTTTTTTAAAATGCATAATTCACTTACTCTCCTCTCACATTCTTGAATAATTATTGTCATCGTTGCTTTGTAAGGCGGAAGTATTAGAAGAACTACAACCGCTTTGTTCTGATGTGAATTACTATAGATCACTTATTTTATTTTATGATATTCGATTAAAAACGGGAAAACTGTTAGATACGCTAAAATCCAATGAACTCGAAAATAACAAATATGGTTTTATTGATTCATCAAAAAATCACATTAAGTCATTATTAGTAGAGTTATATTTTTCTATAGATGATTGGGAAGGTGCTTTTACGTTATTTGATGAACTTCAATCAACAAAAGGGGCTAGAAATAAATTTTTACGTACAGTCAAAATCCAAAAAGAAGATATAATACTATAAAAATTAAGATGGTCTCTGTCAATTGTCTTTTCCTTACGCTAAAGATAAGATTGTGTTCCCGGATTTTATCTTTTTAATTGTGGATTTTTCATACAAAAAAAGAATCCTTATATTAAGGATTCTGCAACAAAAAATTTAATCTTCTGATTTATAAATGGTCAAAATAGTAATTCTTTTTTTCAAGAAACGCTCTAATCAATATGATGATTATTAACCATATTAGACTACTTAGTATTTCTGATGCAAAATTCGTATCCAATTCTTGATAAGCATAGTGAATTAATAATGTAATGAATAGCCAAAATGAAGAAGCAATTAGTTGACCTGAATAACCGCTTTTAATATGATGATTGAAAATCGTATAAGAAATTATTTTAAGTGTTAAGCCACTAATAAATAAGCTGACTGAAAGAATTATTATTAACGGCATATATTCATGTAGTAAGCTTAATAATTTATTATTGATGTCTAGAATATTTTGAGGGATAGATCCAGTTTTACTTAAAATAATCTTGTACTTTAATAATAATTGATAGGTTGAATTCATAATGTAATAAATAAATATGACCAAACAAAATAATCTACCTAAATAAAAAATTTCGCCACTTTTTAAATCTTCCCATATTTTACTAAAAAATCCTCCCACGTTTTTTTCATCCGCCTTTCGTTTCTAATTTTTGCTTTCATGCCTTTCTTTTTATAATCGTATCATACTTTAAGTAGGTGTTTTTGCCCAAATAATGATAATAAACATAAATATCCATGCTTTCCCCTACTGATCTTAATTGATTGGTAGGGGGATTTTCTTATTTACTCAAAGAATTTACTATCCCCATGTTCATGTGCCCAATGTTTAAAACCATCTTTCCAAATTAACTTAGCACAATCCTCCGAACAACCTCTATTAAAACTATTACCTTTAAAATTACAGTCATACGCTGAATAGTAACCCTCATTAGTCTTACTAGATACTTTCTCACCGTACCATTCACACTTAAAAGACCAATTTCGTTTATCACCATTAAACTCCTTATATGTATACCTAGCCTTAGGAATCAAATATTTACTCATTTCATCTTCTAAGTGCCTCATTTGTAAAAAAATTGCATGTAAATCTTCAAATTTCACATCTTCTTTTGGCCGAATTTTTAATTTTGAGGAAAATTTTTTTTGCAATTCAGTTAACATATTATACCCCCTTCTATTCATAGAAATTACATGATATCAATCATATATTAATGATACAAAATATACAGATATAACAACAGATTTTAGGTGGCTGTGTACACTCCCAGGATTCGAAGAGAGTATATGTGAATGTGTTTTTTAAATCTCTAAAACTACATTGGTTCACCGTATCATTTCAGAAAAATTCTACGTTTAGACACACTTTCGACAAAAAACAACCGATTCCTTATACAATTAAGGAATCGGTTGTTTTTTTATATTAGATGCTATTATCTATTAGGCTAATTTTTCACCTAATGTGTAATTTTTCCCATCTGAAACAGGAACTCGTAAAATTTTATTCTGAGAAACTAGATCCCACCAATCATTTTGGTACGCAAGTGCTTCATCTTTTGTAGACGTAGCAGCAACCACTAAGTAATTCTTATCTACTGAAATGACATATCCAGTAAAAGGCTCTTGCTCTTGGTTTTGAATAGAATGAACAGGAGTATTGTTGGCAGAAATCTTAGTAGAATCTGCAAAGGTTGGTGTTAATCCGAAAGTAAATCCACATCCTAATGCTAAAACTGTTACGGTTGTTACTAATTTTTGTTTTTTGTTAAACATAATATACATCCCCCTTATATTTTATCCCTACACTATCCACATTCCATTTGTATACATGTAAAGCCTTTTAATATTAAGATATTCAACAAAATTGTAACTAATGTTCCACTAATGGTAATATTTTCCGTTAACAGTAGTTATTTTATGTTATAATTAGCAATTTATAGCGTGGGTTTGTTACCTGTTTCCCATCTTTTTTTCCATCTTCAAAATGTCAAAAACTTTTTATATTTATAAAATACAAAGGATGTTCCTACTACATTTTAGATAGAAAAAAACGCCATCCTTTCCTATGATTCTACAGAAAGAATAGCATTTTTTTCATTCTAGAGGGCATTTCTTTTTATTAGCTTGATAGCGATGTGGCGGTACCCCTAATACAAAAAAGAGAATCCTTATTAAAAGGATTCTGCAACAGGAAAGAACAAATATATAATAATAAAAAGAATTACTTATATTATAATTTAAAAATAAGACAAATACATTGAGAAAATTCATAACTTATTGAATATATATGTACTCTTATTTATAATTGATTATGAGTTGGAGTACTAATCTGTCATCTGTTCCTTTTTCTAAAGAAGATTGATTCCAATCTTCTTTTTTTTTGTTAATTCCCCTTTCCTCGAAAAAAGAACAAGAATTACTTAAGAATTGTGGAAATAGCTTGCTTGTAGACTAGTTGTTGCTTACCATGAACTATCATAAGAACGGTGAATTTATCCATTGCAAGGATCTGCCCACGTATTGGAACGCCATTCATTAAAAAAACAGTAACTACCCCTTTTCTTTCTTTCAATTGTTCATACATATCTTCTTGTAAGTTATACATGAAATACTCCCCCTAATTGTATCTAATTTTCTTTTAATGCTTGCTGCATCTCTTTGTTGTCTATTTGTATTTCCCATTCACCTTCTATTTTTCTAAACCATTTTCCTATTTTACTTAGATAATATCTTTTTACTTCACCATTAGGAATCCAAATTTCACGTTCCTGTATTTGATTCATCACTTCATGAAGAATCTCATCATGTTCATACTTTTTAGGTTTTCTATAATGTGTTTTTACAAACTGTGTATATTCTCTACATAACCAATTAGAAATATGTTGTCTTTGTCTTTGCTTGAGATGTGACCATTTTTTATTTGTTTGAAGGATTTTTCCATTTACTTTTATGTGGTTTTTCATCAACACTCATCCCCTTTTACTAGCAAAACGAATATATAACTATCGTATCACATTTTAATTGAAATACGGCTCTAAGTACATATTTCGCAAGAAATCTATCCAAAATAAAAATAATTTCTCTATTCCACACAAAATATTATCCAAATTAGACGAGACCGAATCCATTAAGCGAATTAATTAGGTACAAAAATTAAATGTAGACTATTGATTCTTTAGTTTGTTTTTTATTAAACATTTCGGTACGTGAAATTTTATATTTCCTTGTTAAAAAAGCCCCCATAGATCGTACACCTATGAGAGGTGCCTAAGAGTATTTAGACTTTCGACTCCATTCTATTGTAACAGGCTTTCACCATACATGAGAAACATAATGAACCAAAAACAGACCATCATAATAAGAAATTCTTTAAACCCTTGCTGAAAGGAAATACGCCCTTCTTCCATTCTACATGCCCCTTTTCTCTACAACTTTTTATATGTTAAAATATAGAGGAAAGAAACCTGCCAATTTCTTTCCCAGACGGTCACTCATGACTTTGCTCTTTGTTTGCTTTTGCAAATGAAGAGCTTTTATTTTGCATACTTATACTTACTTTTTAGCATCGCATAACGCAATAGCTTTAACTTTGTCTCTCTTTTCAATGCTTTCCACTCAGATACACCAATTTTCATTTTCCATTCCTCCAATAATTAAATTTGTTATTTATATAGCTTATAAGTTCCAATTGTAAATCTTTCTAATTTGTTTATCGCTAAATCCTTCATGGACAGCGAAGATTTCTGGAAAATCCGAGAGACACAAATCAATAATTGTATTATCAGTTGTTCTTATATAATAATACTGAACAGCCCCTTCATAATTCGAATATAAATAGTATTTATGAATTTTATAATTTAATCCATTGTTCTCTAATACCTCATAAAGCTTATTTTTAGTTTCATCCATTACGTCAAAAATAGTTAACTGTTCCATCATTAACAGCTCCTCATTGCGTAAATTTACTAAACTAACTCTAAGAACAAGGTTGTTTCATTATGTTCATTGGTATGCACATTAAACCTTTTTCCGGTAGCTTCTAATGCACTAAAAAGCATTCTTTTATATCCTTGATCCATAAAATCTACACTGATTTGACCATGATTCATAATAAATTGAAGATCAGCCATCATCTTTTTAACCTTCCGTTCCATATAATAACCTCCTCAATAAAGTTATATAACTTATAATTATTTTTATAGAGGAGGTTGTAATATGGCTGTTAATAAAGACAAGTACACTCAAATTTTAGTTACTTTTACAAAAGAACAAGTAGAACAAATAGAAAATTATTGGCATGAAAATAAGCTGAAGAACCGAAATGAAGCAATTCGTCAGATCGTAGACAAAGGGTTAAGTCGTAAATAATGGCTACCCTTTTTATTTTTCCTAAAAAACCTAAAAACACATTTAAATTCCCTATCTCCCTTTACATGTGTTTTTATAACAAATACGACTTATTATATTAACAACTCCTTCAAAACCTCATACAAGCAAATCTGAAGGTTCGTTTTTTAGTTAAACTGATTTTTTTCATGTATTCTTTAAATAAATAAAAAAAGAGCCGGATTTTCATCACAGCTCATGAATTAATTGGTTCTGTATGTGTACATGTGGGATATTGTGAACAGCCAAAAAACTTATTACCTGTTTTATTCGAATTTCGAATGACTAAATCATGTTTACATGTGGGACATTTCCGTTCTGCAGGTTTTACCCCTTGATACACATCTTCAGCCGAATATTCGGGATTGATTTTATTAATCAATTTCTGAAGTTCTACACGATCTATTAGTTTTACATTGCAAGCTTCCGCTAATTCTTTCGCTTGCCTTGTATACACACTGTTCGTTACAACCCAGCCCTCATTTGCTTTGTAATAGGCTTGTGCTGCATATATCTCTTGTACGGCACTAATGCCGACTCTATTTTTCATCCCGTAGCGTTTCGCCTGGATTACAATACGATTTTTCCCCTTTAACACCAGATCCGCTCCGAAATCATTTGACTGCTTTGTAACTGTTGGAGTATAACCCAACTCTCGAAAGAGAGCTTTTAGATATACTTCAAATTGATGTCCATCCATTTTGTCTATGAAACGAATACCGGACTTAGCCATTCGCTTTAATATTCTTCGCTCCTGGAATTTCTGGTAGATTAGACACTTCGCTCCACCTCTTTAATTGGTTTCATTTTCTTTGGTTGGGCTGTTTCTTTTGCCTGTTGCTCATTCACTTGTTTCTTCCGGACATCGTTCCAATCCTTTTCATTCGTTGGAATATCCTCTTTAAGATCTACAAAGCATTTCATTGTCTGAATGAAGTCTTTCCCGGCTTTATCATTATCAACTGCCATAATGACCTCTTTAATATCGTGCCCTTCTTTTTTTGCATCCATTAAAGATTGAATTACTGTTTTTGACTTCAATCCATGCATAGAAACTAGGCGAGCGTTTTGTATCTTATTTTGCTTGATACTCCAATGAGATAACATATCAATCGGATCTTCATAAAAATAAATCTTATCCGGTTTACCTACATCAACCGTAAAACCGGCGTTGATTTTTTCATAATTAGGGACGATTTGCTTAAAGCTTCCTCTTTTATTCTCCATTTTGACCGTCCCTTGACGGTTCATTCCAATGACTTGCCCTTTGCCTCCTTCTTCTCTCCATTTGAACACCACATTATTTTTCTTATCTTGGGCGATGAGATCCTTATTAATCAGCCAGTTCACCAGGCGAGGATCTATTTTTCTCTCATCAATTAAGTATTGCTTGATTTCTGTCTGTTTCGGCACCTCTAAATGTTTTGGATAACTAAAAGGCTGCTGCTCTTTTTTGCGCTCCTCTTCAGCTTTTGAACGATCAAACTCTTTGTAGTCCCCCTTCTGAATGTCCATCACGGCTTGTGGGAATGTCATGTCATAGTACATCATCGCAAAGCTAATCGCTCCGTATCCTTTTTCCCCTCGACTATTCCAGGCGTATTGATTCCCTTTAATGATGAGACTGTCATGCTCCGTATGACGATAATAGTTACCTTCTTTCTTAAACGTTTCTCCTTTTGCTTCCAGATATGAAATCAAGTCAACTTTTCTTGCTTTCATCGCATCCTCCGCACTGACATATGCCATTACGGAATCCCCCCTTTACTCTATAAAATGAAATAAAAAAGAGGACTATTCCGTTTCCTAGTCCTCTTTTGCTACTTATAGTTGTTACATTTCATTTTTATTTGCCGAATAAGAATTTTAATCGCTTCTCCTGTACGCTGTATGATAAACGAGCATCAAATTTCTTCCCGTTTTTGTTTGAGATAAACCCTTTAATCTGATCTGTCACATTCTTTTCTAATAACTTTTTCACATGGTTACTACTTAAATTTTCACCAGAGAATGTACCAAAAATAATGAAGTCACAGCCTTTTTTGTATTTCTCACATAAGTAGTTACTTTTTCCTACAAGAACCCTACTCTTACACAATGGACATTTACCAATGGTACGGTCTTCAGTCGTTGGAAAACGGAATTTCAAACTTCCATCCGCTTCCATATAGATAGCTGCTGTAAATTCTCCCTTTTCTCCTTGAAATCCGTTGATAAAATCTGTTGTTTTATACTGAAGTAGCTTCTTCATTTGATTACCAGGGATTGCTTTCCCTTTCATTTTGGCTGGTAACATAAAATCACATCCGTTTTTATGCTCCGTGCAACCATAAAATGTTTTACGATGAAGCATATCCCCTTTTTTACATTTTGGGCATTTACCAAATGACAGTTCTTCTTGTGTAGGGAACTGAAATTTAACTTTCCCTTCATGTAACACGAGATAAGCGGAAAACTCCTTCTCATTGGACTTAAATCCTTTTAAAAGATCTGTTTTCTTATCCTCAAACAGCTTTTTCGCTTGCGCTTCCGGAATCGCTTTTTCTTTAATTTTTTTCGGTAAGGAGATTTCACATTCCGGATAATTACTGCAACCATAGAAATTACCTTTATGAAAGATTTTTCCTTTTCTACAAGGGCATTTGCACACTTCAATCTGCTGATTCCAGGTATTAATAATACTATCCGACACCTTATCATCCATTGCGCCTAATTGTTCCACCGTATCTTTTACAAACGTATTTGTTTTCTCTACAAATTCCTCATATTTCATTTCGTTCTTTTCAATCATGCAGATCATCCCTTCCATTTCAGCCGTATAAGCTGGATTTTTGATTTCATCTACCGGAAAAGCATCTATAAACGCACGACCAATATTAGTAGTTCGAATCTGACTGTTGGTAACATCAATATAGCTTCGCTCTAACAGTTTCGGAATAAACGTTTCTTCCGTTGCCACTGTCCCAATCCGTTTTCCTTTCATAAGTTCTTTCAAATGTTCATCATCTAATTTACGCCCTGCCGTTTCCATAAAGGTTAAAATGGAACTCTCCGTATGAAAGGCTGGTTTCTTTGCTCGAGACTCAATCAAGTCATACTGACTGATTCTGAAAGAATCTCCCTCTCGTAAAATAGGTATCTGGAATGCTTCAACTGACCCTTCCTCTATATCCTCTTGAAACACACTTAGAAACCCTTTCTCTTGTAGAATTTTTTCTTTTGTACTGTATGTGTTGCCCTCTTGATCTATAAAATGTACTTCTCTCACCAGGTAAATTGCTGGTTTCATAAAGTTCCCGATAAATCGTTTTACAATTAAGTCATATAACTGTTTTTCTAATGGATTTCGGTTAGTCCCGACATATAATTTTGTTGTTGGGATGATGGCAAAGTGACTACTGACTAATTCATCATTAAAAGTAGAATGTTTTTTCGTAATAGAAGATGGGATTACTTGTTGTACAAGATTTGCATAGGCGCTTTTTTCTAATGCTGCCATTACTTCTTTCACTCGTTCCACTTGTTCTGTAGGTAAGTGCCTGGATGAAGAACGAGGATATGTGATAAAGCCTTCTTCATACAAACTCTGAATATGCTTTTTTGCTGTTTCCGCATTTATCTTCAGTTTGGCGTGAGCATCTTTGTAGATATCCGTTAAGTTATATAATAATTTTGGTTTCTTTTTTCTATTGCTTTCTTTAAATTCCGTTACAATTACATTCGTTTCTTTCAAGCTATCTCCAAGCTTTTGTAGTGGCGATGGATCTATCAGTTGCTCTTCTATTTTCATTACTGGTGATAAACCATTTTCGGTTAGTAGCTTCAAATTGTAATAGGTTTGTTCTTTATAATTTTGAATAGCGATTTCCCTTTGACGGATTTCATTCAAGATACACATTTGAACACGACCAGAAGCCAATAAGAATTGGTTTCTTGCTAGTTTGGATGTACAGCCTCTTGTAACATTAATCCCTAAAATATAATCCAGGTATTGCCTTGCTTTAGCCGATTGTGCAAGCCCGTCATAGTCTGTTCCTGGTTCTAATCGGTTTAATGCTCCTTCTAATTCTGCGGCTTCATAGGAAGAGATAAAAAGACGGGATTCTCGCTTGTTCACACCTGCATGTTCATATATTTCTCGATAGATAAGCTCACCCTCCCTATCTGCATCACAAGAGTTGACCACATGATCCACATCGGGACGATTAACAGCTTAACTAATATTTGAATTTGTTCTAGACTATCCGATTTCTCTTTATATTCCGGCTCTAAAATAATGGGTAAGTGATCAAATTTAAATTCTTTGTACTTCTCGTCCATCTCCTCCGGATGTTTTAGTTCTAATAAATGCCCCCGGCACCAACTAATAATGTAATTTTCAGTTTCATAGTAGCCATAATACGGCTTACTCCCTAGATACTTTTGTGAGTTTTTAAATCTAGGTGATTTTAATAATTCAACAGCTACCTTCGGCTTTTCAGCGATAAACAATGTTTTCCCCATACATAATACCTCCTATTAATCTGCAATTTCAGTTTCACGCTTCCATTTCTTATTTCTCCGCTTTTTCATCATTCTGTGACCAAATAATAGCAACATGTTCAAAAAGACAGCTACAAGGAACATACAGCCTGCAAACAGCCATACATTCATGGCATTCTCTCCTTTCGTTCTATAAATAAGAAAGAGGGCTTTTCCTTTAACCCTCTTTCATTTTTAGATATAAAAAAATCACTCTCCGTTATCTCAATTGAGTAACAAAAAATGATTTAATCTGGTGTTCCTGCTATACAATTTTTCATCGTTCCATTTCCATTGTTTCTTTTTTTCTACTCGATTTCTTTGTAGACTTCGACTGATCTACATTACCAGGATCTATTTCCTTGTCTTTTTCTTTATCATTCGTTTTTTTTTCCATTCAATGGCTGAAAATTTTTATCAAAATCCGTTTCTTTTGAAGATGTAGACTGATTTACTGTTATTCCTTCTTTTCCAAGCTTCTCATCCACCTGATTTTCTAATTTTACTACGTGTTCCTGGCTTACCAGCTCATTATCAATCGAAACATATTTCGTTGTATAATACCGCTCTTCAGCTTTTACACGAGTGACAATACTATCAATATTATCTGGTGTTTCTTCATATTGTGAACGTCTGTATGCTTCGAATTTTCGGCTTAAGTCCTTATCTAATGTAGTTGATTTTTTTTCTTTTGAAGTTTGAATTTGTTGATCTAAAGAGACAATAGGTGCATATCCTTCCTTTTTCATTTCTTTATACAATTCCACTTCTTTTTCATTAAATGAGTAATCTTTTTGTGCTTCCGCTTTATCAACTAAGTGTCCATATCTTTCATCTTTTACGATTTCATCTAGACTCATATTTGCATCCTTTTCATAAACCACAAATGACAAATTTCCTCTCCCGTCAAAGATAGAACTTTGAACCTTTTCATATAAATCTGGTTTTAAAATGTTATCTAAGGGGTAATTTTCCCGTTTCCCGTTCTTTTCCATGAGGAAAACAGATAAATCTTCCCGATTTGTTGAATCTTGATTCCATACAGACAAATAATCAATATCTTTCGTAACAGCATCCATCATGTGGATTCTTGCAACTTCTTCTTCATCGTAAACACCGTTTGCCAATACTTCAATTGTTACTAAGTGGTTGGGTGTCTCTTTTGATTTTTCTAATGGATTTTCTTGTACTTTTTCCATCGGTATTTCTTTGTTATTTCTATGGTTCACTACCTCATCTCGTAACACTTGTTTTACTTCATTCGATAAATGCCTTTTCTCGTTTAATACCTGTTCATACGGTGTCTTATAGTCCCCATCCCCCATATTCATACGATCCATACTCACAAGCTCCATTCTTCCAAAATCCCTATCGACTTCTTTTGGAATGGCAATATGATAACGAGCTTGATCGTAAGGGATGGTTTCACCTCTTTCTCTAGCTTCTTCCCTTGCTTTTTCAATACTTGAAATAACTTCAGCCATTTTTTCATTGGCTTCTCCAAATGGGATCAGTTGATTATTTTTAAAAGTTTCATTGTCGCTCCATTGAACTAGCATAGTTGGGCGATTAATTTCGTCCTGATTTAATGCTGCATACTTTTCTTGATTCACCTCATTAAATGCTTCAATAAATTCTTTATCACTCAATTTTTCTGCCCCTTCTACAGGTTCAAACGCTCGATTTTTATCTGCTTGTTCTCTTAAATCGTTAACAGAAATGAGTTCTTGTGTCGTGTTACTTAAACTCATGTATTCCACTAGTAAAATATTTTTTTCACTCTCATTCTGTTCTCTATTTTCATTCTGTTTTTCATTTTCTTTTATTTTAGCCGCTTCATATTTTTCTGTATTAAATAATATAGCGTATCGATCATCTTGTTCTAACTCACTGAAAGGAATAAGCAAATCTTCTTCACGTACAGTAAATGATTGACTTTCGTTTTTATCAAGGAGAGTATCTTTTACTTTTTCATAAACATCTCCTTTAAAAATATGTTCGATATTAGAAACGTCCCTTTCACCATTATAAAATTCATCACGGTCTAATACGCCCGGATCATAAATCGCCATATGATATACTTCTTTGGTTTCTGCATCCACCATGTGTAATTTTGCAATCTCACCGTCTTTGATATCCTTATCCAATATTTCAACTGTTACTACATGCTCTTTTCCATTATCAGACACTTGTTTTGACATATTATCTACTCCCTTTTCATTCGTTTTTTCTTTTTCCTTTTCTAGCGTATTTTCAATTGTTTCAATAAATTCAATCGAAGTTTCATGTACTTCTTTCAACAACTTGGTTTTATCTTTCATTTCTTTTCCTTGTGTCCAGCTCGCTAAATATCCTAACGAATATTCGCTCGTATCAATCCCAAAATAAGAAGAAACGGCATAAGCTGTCATCTCTGCTTGAAACTCTTTTTCTGGCGCTGTGTAATTCATATGTGTCTCTGCTGTATGAAGTTTGGCATGCGCCAATTCGTGAGGAAGTGTTTTTACATTTTGTAATTCACTGTTCCGTGGATTCAAAGCAACCTCTTTTGTTAAGGTGTAACTAACCCCCTTTGCGACCCCAAGTTCTTGCTTCGGCTCAATAATTTTTACACCGTTTTTTTCCGCAATGGCTTCCATTCCCTTGTACAAACTCTGGTAATCTGTTACACTCCCGTCTAGCCAACGATTCGGAAAAATACGGGGTAGATCTTCCGCTTTTGCGTTTGTTTGAGACACGTCAAACACATGACCGACAGCAAAATATAAGCGACCAGGCATCACTTCTACGCTTTTAGATTCAATTTGTTTCTTCTCTTCCTCATTTGCTTTAGTTACTGTTTTCCAAGTGCCTTCTTTGTCCTTAAATTTTGCTACAGTTCGGTTTGGAACAAGAATTTTAATTCCTTTCTCACCCTTCTTAACCGGAAATCCTTTTTCTTTCCAAAAAGAAAAGGAACCAACTGCATTGGCTCCCTGGAATTGACTCTGTATTAATGAAATATTAGATGGTGAATAGTGATAAAACTTTGCCATAAACGTTAAGTACTCTTTTAAATCTCCCGGTGTACGAAAATAACCTTCAACGCTTTTTTCCATCTTTTTTGTTAAAGCTTGCACCGCTTCTTTCTTTTCTTCTGGTGATTTCGTTTGATACTTTTTCTTATAACTTTTACTCATGATCTTCTCCTACTCTTTCACTCGCTTTTTGTAATTCCTCCATTTCTTCTTCATTCCATTTCTCAGCTGTATCAAAGAAAAGCTCATGAGTTTTTACATTAACCGGAACTAACATATTTTCTTGATTCATAACATGCACTACAAGTTCTTCCTCTTGTTCTCGTGTAATTTTGATTGTTAGTTCTTCCTCTTTTACAAGTAAAACAAATTCACCTTCTCCAACCTCTTTAATGACTCCTAATGCGATATCTTCACGAAATAATAACATCCTACTAACCTCCTGTTTTTTTATAAAAAGAAACAATGTAGCTTACGTTACATTGTTCTTTGATGCCTCATGATCTAAACGTTTTTGTCTTGCGTTACTAATCCGTTCCGCTACGACTTCTTTTGCTATCTTCACACTTCCCATCTCTTGTTTATCAGTCGTAATAAGACTATCTACACCCTCTAAAAAGAAATAACCATTTAATAACTCAATTAAAATTTGCGTATTTCTATCCGCACTATTTGCACCAAGACGAATTTTTGTTAGTTCACTTTTCAACACATCGTGTAGATTCTTTGATACAATTTCGGAAATATAATTCAATGACCATTCTGAACTTTTTGATGCTTGATGCTCCATACAAATTTTCGATATAGCATCACCAGGATGAGTAATATTATTTTCATCCATGTAGTCTTGAATGTATTGATGGACATTTTCATTCAACGATAACTTCATTCGTATTTTTTTATTCTCCATGATCTAACTCCTCTCATTTTCATATGCATTTTCCCTTTGCATACGCTCATAATACTTTTGATTCTTCCAGCTTTCATATTCACTTTTAAAAGCGCCTTCCACTTTTCTCATAGAATACTGAATAGATACATTCTGCTGAAATTTTCTAAATGACTTTGATTTTTTCATGTGATGGATTCTTTTTTGTTCTTTATCATATGCCTTCATTTCTTGTAAAAAGGCGTTACCCATTCTTTTATATAGGTCATTAATTTTATTCGTTTTATAATTTTCATATTGCTTCTTATCATACTTTCCTTCCCCATAAGCTTCTTTAAAAACTTGCACCTCTTTATCTAACTTTTTGAAAAACTGATCGTAATCTTTTTTATGATGATGTTGAATATACCGACTGCTTAATTCATCAATTTGCGGCTTTAATGGTTGAATCGTATTGTAGCTATATTGCCACTGTCTTCTATCACTTGGTAACTGTTTATAGATTTGTAAAAACAATGGCTTCAAATGTTGATTACGCCAATCAAAAACGGAATCTTCTTTTTTCCTTCCCACCATATTGTTTCGAATTAGATCATTAATTTGTTTTTGTTCCTGCTTACGATCTAACAAATTATTTACGACTTTCCCCTTCATCGCATCTAACGTTTTGGGTTTTCTTTTGCCACGTTCTCTCGTTGGAAATGGCTCAACAGTTGCGACATGAATATGAATATTATCCGTATTAAAATGAATAGCTGCCGACCAGATAGAACTTTTTTCCAGCCCCTCTCTTTTTTGCATTTCTTTCATCGCAAGCCGTGTTACATCCATTAACTTTTTTTCATCCAACGTTTTTGTTTTCTCATCATAAATCCCTTGTTTTTCTAACCAGGGATTATGAAAAGAAATGACATCTTGCCACATGATACTTCCATTCTCATGAGCGGTTTTAAACATTTCCTTTAAGGACTTTTTTTCACTTTCTGTTAAACGATTTGCGTGTTCCGTAAATAGTGCCGGGGTCTTTTCTGAATTCCCCATATAGTCTTGATACGTTTCGAACATTTTCGGATTCAACTTCACTTCACTTTTCGCTTCCTCCCGATCTACATAATCAATATAGTTCTGAAACGCATCGGAACTTGGTAACACAAATTTCGTTTTTAAAACAACACCCGGTGTGACGGAAGATTGAACAGGAACCGCATTACTCATTTTCAATATCCTGCATCATCATTTGAATAAACTCATTCATTTTTTCCATTGCGCTATAACAATCACTCATCATATGGATGTTCTTTTCAATGAGATTTTCTAACTCCATTTCCCTTTTATTTTGCTGCTGAAAAAATGCCAGCATTTCAATTTGGGCTTTCAAAAATTTTTGCCGGGATATTCCCTTTCTCTTTGCCATTTCATCTATTTTCTTTACGGCAATTGGATCTACTTCTCTTATTCTAATTTCCACTTTTCCCTCTCCTTTCTACAATTCTGGGTAGAGATCAAAAAATAGTGAGAAGAGCATAAGGGGTTTTTGTTCCCACCTAAGGTGTGAAGCTAGGCGGAGCCTAGCAAAACGATGGGAACAAGGAAAGAAGTTGAATGTCCCCATTACGTCCCTATCTTTTTTATTAATGTCTCCATCATGTCCCGTTATTTTTTCTTAACGTCCCTTTCATGTCCCCTTATTTCTCCTCAATGTCCCCATTGTGTCCCTATATCTTTTTTCACTTTTTATTAATTTCCTTTGCTTTTTCTTCTAACTTTTTGATTTTATCTTGTGCAATTTTTTGTTCGCCTTTAAACAATTCAACGTTCTTTTCTGATGATTTTATTTTAGATTCTAAAGATGCTATTTTTGATTGAGTTTCCGTTTTTTCTACTTCAGTTTGGTACTTCATTTCATCTTGTAATTCTTTTACTTTTTCATAAACTGTCTTCGCATTTTCTTCTTCCAGTTTGATTGCTTTCCCATAATTTTTTATCTTTGTTTCGATATCCTTTTTGTCTCTTTCTATAAAATCTAGCTCATATGTTTTTTTATCTTCAGCTATCAGTTCGTCATTCGCTTTTGTTTTTCTTTGATCGGTAAAAATCGTTTGAACTAATTTATTTGGACTTTTTGTTGATGCATTTTCTTCTTCATATTCGTTCACATCCTGTGTAAATTTACGAATATCCATTTGTTCTTTCTCACTATTTTTATTGTAAATATCGAAAGCTAACGCTCCCCAATTCGGAGATAAGTCTTTTACTTCTACAACGTATTTTCCGTTCTCCTCATACAATACTTTGACAGGTAATTGAACACCTGGATTTGATTTTTGCTGTGCTTTAAATGTATATCCTGTTTCCTCATATCCTTCTAATCGAAAGTAAATTTGTATAAAGTTTTTATGTGGATTGTATTCCCTTTTCTCTACAATCAATTTCCCCATACCCGACAACTTAATTACTTTATTTGTCTCTGTATGGAATAGTTTTTCATCGTTTGGCATGTAAATTTTTGATGTCAAGAAAGCGAAAAAACCCAAAAATAGAAAGCTGATAATTGTTAAGTAGATCCACGACTTATTTTTTCTTAGATTGATTCTTTCACTCTTCTTACCAATCGCTCCTATCACACTCTCACCCCACCTTTTTCGTTATAAAACTTTCATATTTAACTCTTCCACACTTGTAACTCGCCATGTGTCCTTTTCTTTTTTCATGATGATTCGTAACACATTGTTTACTTTTTCTTCTCGGTTTTGCGTTGAATCTGTCGTGACATTTATAAATTCAGCTAACACATTTACCTCCTCTTTATCGGGTTCATTCTCTTGTAAATAAAACTTCATTTCTATTGGTTTTGTTTTATACGTATCTCCTAATTCGTATTTATCTGTTGGATAGAATTGTTGTAAAAGTTCTTCGCTCATAATGGATTTCGCCTTTTCTTTTCGCTCACTGTAGCCTTCTTTTTCTCGATGAAATGATAATTGAATAAACGTTTCGGCTTTCGATAAATACGCCCTCCTTTGTTGTTCTTGTGCGGAAGGAAGCACCTTATCCAGTCGTTTTTTTAAGTCTTCATTTTGTTTTGTTAGTAATTCATTTGAAAGTTTTAACTGTTTTTCTTTGCTATCACTCATTGACTTTTTGCTCAAATAAATATTAAAAGCTGTCACACCTACAACTAAAATGACAAACACAATAAACAAAGATTTTCGTTTATCTTTCATTCTTACAGTCTCCTATTCCTTCGGTTTTTAGAACCTTCTTACATGACCAGAAAAGACTTTTTGCCAATACGTATCATTTAAATTTTCAATGGAAACACCTTTATTTGTTTGGCAACCAATGAAAGTATTTTTATCAATCACGATGCCAACGTGTCCGTCATGTTTGTAGGTATCAAAGAAAATAACGTCACCTGGTTTCATATCATTTGATGATACTTTTGTACCGATTCTATTTAATGTTTCCGTACTTACAGCTCCTATTGGGCTGGTGTACACCCCTACTTGTTCGAATGCCCAGCGTACAAAACTTGAACAATCAAAAATCCCTCTTGCAATGTCATTTGTGTTACGTCCTCCACCAAATACATAGGTAGAACGCCCTATCCATTGGCGACCTACATCGGCAACTTTTGAACCGCTACTTCCGCCACTTCCTGGATTTCCTCCTCCACCAGAAACGACAGAACCCGGCTGATAATATTTCAAAACGGCATCAACATAAAGGTAGAGTAAGCACCCAACGCCTTGTTACATTACTGTAGTAGGTTTTTAAGTGCTCCTCCCCGAACCGGACTTACATCTCTCAATGTATCCGGCTCTCCATCTGTCTCCTGCTAAACCTCTCCTTTGTGCCTTTTTACGTGGCACTCTTTACATAACGCTATGGTTTTACGATTCCTTGAAACCATACGTTTCTCTAGAAAGGACTTGTTCGGCTTATTTTTAATGTCTTTCAATCTTTTTACGTGGTGCATATGAATTGTGGTATTCGCTTTCCCACACAATTCGCATTGTTCAGCTTTGATTCGATCAGAGAGTTTCGTTTCACTTAGCACATATTTTGTATCTGGAATTAAATCTAAGTTCGCTTCTTTTGATTGTTTCTCTCGTGGAAAACTACGTTCAATAAAATGCGTTTGCTTTTCTCCTCGAGATGTTTTATATGTGACAGTAAATCGTCTGTTTTTCTCATAACGTTTTCGAATCTCTTTTGTTTTAACTCTATACTTAGATGCAAATGTTTTTAGCATAGAGTAATACATAAAGTAAGCAAAACGATGCATATGATTACTCACGTTTTCTGCTAGCCGATAATAGTTATACAATCCTCTTATTTCACTGTTATATTGAGCGACAATCTCTAAATCTTCATTATGAATGAAGTATCCTCTGTCTTTGGGCATCCAAGTGCCATCGGCACTCATTTTGATAGCTTGGTATTTCTTCAATTTGTTGACCCAAGCCTCATGAGGCATTTTTAATTGAACTTTTCCATTAAGGTATCTACATACTCTCCCAATCGCATCTTTTCGAGGTGCACTTCCTCTAAAAACACGAATATTGTAACCGAGAAATCCTGCATGTTTTTCAGAAGCATGGGTAATAAGCGTTTTCTCTGAAGACAATTCCAATTGAAGTGTCTTCATTAGATACTCAGTTAACGTTTTCTTAATATATCTCGCATCGTACTTTGAACCAATTACACCAATTAGAAAATCATCAGCGTATCTAACATAAGTAAGACGCTTATAAATTGGATCCATTGGATTACTATATGGAATTGTCTGCAATTCTTTCTTTAACGCTTTAGCTTGTTCTAAATGTTGTTGTGCTTCTTCTTTTTGTTCTTTTTCCAGTGCATTTTTATACTTCTGAATCGTGCTTCTCATTTGAGTATATTTCCGTTGATATTCAGGATTGTTCTTTCGTTTTTTACCTTGATTGAATTGTTGTATATAGTTCATCATGTATCGGTCTAACTCATTCAAGTAGATATTAGATAGAAGTGGACTGATAATACCACCTTGCGGAGCACCGCTAAAGGTATTATGAAATTTCCATTCTTCCAAGTATCCAGCACGAAGGAATTTCCATATCAGTTCAATAAATGCCTCATCTTCGATACGTTTTCTTAAAATGCCAATCAAAGTATGATGATTGATGTTATCAAAAAAACCTTTAATATCCCCTTCAATAAACCAATTGCTACCAGTAAACGTTCTTTGGATTTCTTGAAGTGCTGTGTGACAGCTTCTTCCTTTTCGATAAGCATGTGATGATACGGAGAACGTTGGTTCATATATTGCTTCCAATATCATTCTCACAACTTCTTGCACCAATTTATCCGCAAAACTAGGTATACCCAATGGCCTTTTCTTTCCGTCTTTCTTTGGGATATATACTCTTTTTGATGGGAACGGTTGATATGCCCGTTGCTTAAGGGCTTCTATCAGCTCTTCAATAACTTCTATTGAAAATCCATCAATAGAACGTTTATCTACACCCATCGTGAGTGCCCCATCATTTTTACTCAGATTGTCATATGCAGTGAAATAAAACTCTGGATTGTATAAATTTCGATAGAGTCTTCGGTATTTATACTCGTCCTTCTGACTCTGTTTTTGCAGGTTGCTTAGCACTACTTTTGGACTTTGCATGATGCCTTTCGCACCTCCCCAATTTCATTTTTAAGCGGACAGACTGCCTTCCTTCGCCATGTACTAGGCTTTCCCTAGCTCGGACTACTATGAAGGCTCCGTTACCGTATTGGATATTCATAAGCCACACTTCTTGGCAGAGCCTTGAAGTCATCCTCAATAGCCTTCCGGCATTCCAACTTAGGTAATCCCCGTTTAAAAGAAAAGAGACTTGCACATATGGTTTCGGATGCGACTTTCACACGTTTCCACGTATAGTGGAGGATGGTAAATGTCCCTATACATAGCGACGACACCCTTATCACTATGTCATCTACCACATTCCGTATATAACCATCTTCCGAAATGAGTTACGGTAGCCTTCCTTGTGCTATCGTTCAAGCAGTTTAGCTTTCATCCTTATCCATACTTCACATCTTGCCGTTCAGTCGTGATTCGATGATTAATCAACTTACGGCTTTCTTGACATGCTGTTGTCCCCCTTCAGTTTCCTTCCAAGGTTAGTCAAGTGATGCTAGGTCATTTAGGGAAAACCTAATGGTTTGCAGTCACCATGTTCTCTTACTCCCTCTACGGGCGCACTATATCGCCATAACACGCTTGATATGGTACGGCTTCTGGTCTAAGGCAATGATACATACCAGTATGTTTTACTTTTTGATACTGTTGTTGTGAAAATTTGATTGCTAATTCTTTCGTATACTTACCACCATTTGCGCCAACAAAATCAAAAAATCCTGTCCCGAAATTGTAAGCTTGAAGGGCTGTTTTGATATGATCCATGTCACCGGGACTCGTTACACCAGCTCTTTCTATCGCATGTTTAAATTCCTGTACACCTGCCCAAATACTGTAGTCTGGATCTGTAATACAGTTTGGTGATTTACAATATTTCGTATTAAAAGCCCCCTCTGATGATTGCATTGGATCGCTACCTCGTCCTCCGCTTTCTTGCATCATTTGAGCAAGCATTAAAGCGACAAACGGTTCCACGCCAAAAGCTTTCGCATGCTTCCGAATCGTAGGTTCCCATTTTAGAACTTCAGGTGAAACATTCATGACTTGCCCTTCACCTGTATACGTAATATCACCCGTGTCTGTTCCACTATCACTCCCCATTGCCGCAATAAAAATGCTTACTACTCCAAGTAAAAGAAAAGAAAAAAGACCCATCACAAGTAGTGCTAAAGTGATGAGCCATTTCTTTGGTATAATCTTTAAAACTAGATGCATAGTATTAAGCACCTCCCCCGAATAACATCAATTCTTCATCTGTTACTTCTACATGAAAATGAATGTTTTTTACAGCCCCAATACTTAAGATGACATCCCCTGTTGGCAAATGTGGAATCGCTGCAATCTCACTTTCACTTAACTGTCCTGCAAATACTTTTCGTAACATATCTAAACTGTTATTATCTTGCTGCATAATAAATTTGTACTGTGTAAGTTCAAATAACTTTTTAATTTCATCAATCATTTCTTGTGAAGATCCTTCCGGTACAAAATCCCGAATCGTGTGACTTGCATATAAAAGCCCTGCAAAATATTTTCGATCTTCTCGGCTAAATTTCGTTAAAAATTGTAGCGCATGAGCGCTTTCTTTTTTCGTGTTAATAATGTGATGCGCCTCGTCAATAATAATGAAATAACGAATTACATCTTCAAAAGCAAGTTGTTTTTTAGTATATGCCTCTAATTGTGGCGCACCATTGGATATCATTTCATCCCATATTAAATTAAAAACATTAAAAATTTGCGCTTGGAATACTTCCGGTTTAAAATTTGAAATGTTTCGTAAGGAAAACGATACAACTTGTTCTTTCTTGAAATCTTCAATTGTAGAAGGCCCATCAAATAATTGTGCATATGCTTCTACTAAATTCGTAAGATTTAATTCAATCAATTCTAAACGATGAATTCTACTGTCTCCTAGATTATCATGATGTTTTTTAGCTTTTACATCTTGATATAATTCTTTGCGAACAAACATTAAAAAGTCAGAGAAAATAGGATATTCTTTTGGTTTTCTTGTTGTAATTTCATTTTTCGCTCCTTTTTCATCATTCCATAATCCCATACGAATATATAATTTACGAAGCAAATTTTCATATTCTTTAATTTCATCATCTTTTGCTTCTGGCGCAATGAATCGATAAAAAATTGTAAGTTTAGATAAATGCTGAGTGAAACTAACTTCCTCAAGTTCTGCTGTCTTATATACTTGAAGTGGGTTAATTTGACCTTGCGAACCATCTAATGCAATTGTTTTCCCGTTCACATCACGTACTGTTTCCTCAAATTCACCTACAATATCAAAAATACGAATAAAATGACCTTTACTTGCATAGTCTACTGATTTCTTTTTTAGTAATGTTGATTTTCCAGCACCAGGCTTTCCAATCATTACACCGTTATAAAACTTTCTTTGTTCGTCTTTATGAAAAATATCAAAAATAACATTTCCTTTTGTTTTCGTTGTTCCATAATACGTACCGTATGGATCGTGCAAATAAGAATAATGAAACGGACACCCACCAGCCAAACTGACTGCCGGAATTTCTTTCCCTTTTCTTCGGTTCACATAATTTTTTTGTGTATCAAAGCTTGTTACGAGTGCATCCCACTCATATTCTTGTTCATTTAAAAAAACAGCTCCACGAAAGTTATAAGACTCTAATGTTTCCATGATTTCTTTTACTTGTTTTTCTAACTCATCTAACGTTCTAGCAGAAACATAGATACGGATATGAATACGTTTCATGACCTCACCTTGTTTCAAATCCGTATAGAGAGCTTCCAACTCTAAAAATTCATTTTTCGCATCAATCCGATCTATATTATCCTTTGCTGTATCATGCCGAACACTTTGTTCACTCATGGATTTATTAATCGATTCAACGACTTCTTTTCGATCATCACTCATTACATCTAATGTTGTGATCACATTTGGCATATTCATAATTTGCTCTAACCAAAAATCATTTACCTCTGTTGGAAAGTCAAAAACATGAATACAAGTAGCAAATCCATCACCTGTTTGCACATAGCTTTCTTTAAAGCTGATCCCCCCTTGTGGCTGAACTCTAGCCACTAAATAAGGGTTGTAACCTTTCTTCTTTTTTAGTTCTTCTTGTTTTTCCTTTTTGGATTTTTTACTTTTGAACGCAAACATCTTATTTCCCCCTTACTACCATATATTTTTCGTTCCCAATTTTGCATTTTGATTAAACAATTTAAACATAAGCTCTAACTTTTTCTCTTCATCTACATCTAATAGTTCGGTAGAGCGTTTAATATACCGCTTTGCTGCATCTACACGTTCTTTTACGATCAATTACGTTTCTCCGTAAATGAATAAGAAGGCTTCCCGATTTGTTCTGCCCCATTCTAAAAACTGAAGTTCTTTTAACTTCTGATTTAAAATCCGTTCATACAAAGGACTGGTACATTCTTTAATTTTCTTCTCTATATAACGTTGTTGTTCTGTTGTTTGACATGGGAAGTTTAAAAAAACGAGTTTAATGGACTGTTTGTAGGCTTGATAAAAATAAGCATGTGAGAAAATAACAAATGCTTGCTCGTCGCTATTCTTAGAAAACATATCGTCACCTTCCACTTGAAGAATTTCTAAAAACTCCTCATTTTTCAGTTCAAATATGCCATCCTCTGTCATGTCTACAATTTGCATAATTTCGGCAATACTTTTCTTTACCTTTGGTGGAGCTTCTTTCTTTTTTCTAGATAAAAAACCTAACAGTTTTGGATTTTTCTTTTTCGAAGTGTCTTTCTTTGGCTTTTCTTTCTTCTGTTTTTTTACTTTTGGTTTTACCTTTGGTTTTTCTTCTTTCTTTTTGTTGGGTACCACCTTCACAATTTCTTTTGGTTCAGAAATTGATTCTTTTACGTTTTTTTCGTTAAATCGAAATGCATTTTTCTTCGGTCTTTCTAGTTGTTTTGGCTCTTCTTTTTCTACATCTTTTTCGCTGAATAACGCCATATGTGATCCCTCCCTTATTGATCGTTATCAATGGCGCAATATGCACCTTTCCTTCTTAGCAAAGTAATAATCAATACCTCATACATTCGTTTTTGAGGATTCGTACTTGGTCGCCAAATCATGATAATTGCAATAGCTACCATGAAAAGAATAAATGGTAACTGAAAGGACTCATGTACGAAGTTCCTAAGAATCATTGTTACAACTAATAAACCAATTAATAAAAAGAAATCTATTAAATAAAGCACTTTATTAATCCGTAATTCTGTACTGATTTCCTTCGGAATCCGATAGCTTCTCATCGGGATTCCCTCCTTTTCGACAATAAAAAATAAGCGTACGATTACGCTTATTTTTTATCTGTATTATTTTTGTTTTTGTTTACAATATCTCTCCAACTTTTACCCGTGTTTTGCCCCATCTGATAAAAACGCTTTGTATTCTGTACCGTTTCCGAATTATGAATGCGCTCTTGCACGCCTCTTACCTTTTGTTTCACCGATGATGTAGTATTTTTAACTTTTTCGGTTGTATATTGTCCTAATGTTCGTGTTTCTTGACCTCTACTTGCTGCCACTTCTTTATCACTTTCATAAGGAATAATTGGGCTACTATGTGTCACCGTTACAATGTCGGCTGGTGCCGGGCTACTTCCGCTTGGTACTGATCTTGGTGTTTCCACTGGTGCCGGGCTACTTCCGCTTGGTACTGATCTTGGTGTTTCCACTGGTGTCGGGCTACTTCCGCTTGGTACTGATCTTGGTGTTTCCACTGGTGCCGGGCTACTTCCGCTTGGTACTGATCTTGGTGTTTCCACTAGTGCCGGGCTACTTCCGCTTGGTACTGATCTTGGTGTTTCCACTGGTACCGGGCTACTTCCGCTTGGTACTGATCTTGGTGTTTCCACTAGTGCCGGGCTACTTCCGCTTGGTACTGGTCTTGATATTTCCATTGGTGCCGGACTTCCTCCACTTGGTACTGATCTTGGTGTTTCTACTGGTGCCGGACTTCCTCCACTTGGCACTGATCTTGATGTTTCCATTGGTGCCGGGCTACTTCCGCTTGATATTGTTCTTGATGTTTCCATTGGTGCCGGGCTACTTCCGCTTGATATTGTTCTTGCCGTTTGACTTCCTTCACTTGTTCCTTGTCTTACTGTTCCCGGTGTTTGACTTCCTTCACTTGCTCCTTGTCTTACGCCTCCTGGTGTTTGACTTCCTTCACTTGCTCCTTGTCTTACGCCTCCCGGTGTTTGACCTCCTTCACTTGCTCCCTGTCTTACTGTTCCTGCTGTTTGATTTCCTTCACTTGCTCCTTGTCTTACCGTTCCTGGTGTTTGATTTCCTTCAATCGCTCCTTGTCTTACGCCTCCTGGTGTTTGACTTCCTTCATTTGCTCCTTGTCTTACCGTTCCTGGTGTTTGATTTCCTTCATTTGCTCCTTGTCTTACCGTTCCTGGTGTTTGATTTCCTTCAATCACTCCTTGCCTTACTGTTCCTGCTGTTTGATTTCCTTCATTTGCTCCTTGTCTTACGCTTCCTGGTGTTTGACTTCCTTCATTTGCTCCTTCTCTTACTGTTCCCGGTGTTTGACTTCCTTCAATCGCTCCATTTGATTTTCCAGCTTCTTTCATTTCATCTTGAAGACTTGTTGTTCCCGATTCTTGCCCATTCGCTCCCCCTGGGTTTTCGTTCCCTCCTTTTTTCATGTCTTCTTGAATAGATGGCGTACCACCATTCTTTTTATCTTTTTCCTTATTTAAGTTACCTTTTTCTTTTTCATTTTTTGCTAAATCATTACCATTTGCTTTTTTCTGATCCGCTTTTTTCATTTGATCTTGCAATGAATCTTTATTTTCAGACTCATTTCCATTTTTTAAGCCACTTATGAGACCAGCCATTCCACCTGTTGCCATCGCTGCCGCACTTGCTGTTTTAGCTGCTGCAACACCAGTTCCTTCTGCTGCATCTTTCGCTCCTTTTCCAATCATATTCCCGAGACTCTTCATTGGTTTTGAATTTGCGAGACTGCCAATTCCTTTACCAAGTGCGAAACCACCTACTAACATGCCCCAACTGCTTTTTAACCCAATATCTATACCAAATAACCTTTCTACGACTGACGGTCCATCTAGTACTGCCATACTAAATGCTGCTAATGCAATCAGATACGGTACACCATTTAATTTGTCATGGAGAAAAGCTGTTCCTATTAGGTATAGCTTCAAAGATAGGAATATTATAATCGTTGCTATAAATATATTGAGAATATTGGATAACACGGCTTTTAACTTTTGACCATTCGCAACATCGGCTGGTGCTAATATGTTTGCTAACAAGTAGTTAAATGCCAATTCATAAAATAATCTAGCTAACTTAATACTTACTAACAACAAAGTTAATCCTGTTATCAGTAAAGTAAAGAATATATTCCAGAAATTCCAATGCCAGCGATAATACTTTTCTGGAAAGAAATCAAACCATCCATCTTTTAATTCGGCTAAAGATGCGACTCCTAAAGCATCCATTACTCTTTTATTCTGCAAAATTTTCTGACCATCATCCGATAAATTTTTATCCTTTGTGAACGTAAAATCTTTATCTATTTTTTCAGTAATATCTATCTGTCTAATGTTTTTTTCAGGAATATTGTTTTTCGGATTCATATCCTCTTTCTTTTTCCATCCATTTTGATCTATTACTGCAACATCCGTTATATTCTTCTTAATAATTTCATCACTTAAAGAACCCTTTTGTTCAGATTTCACAACCGCTATGGCATCATCAGTGAACTTATCAACCTTTGTCATACCAGTACTTAATAAACAAAGTACACTCAATGTTATGAAAATATTGATGATAATTTGAGAACGGTTCATTTGTTTGTTCATAATGAACATGTAGCCAATATATAAAAACGATATGGCCAAAAGAACAACAAACAATGGATATAACATATCAACAAAATTTTGTATTTCTGGTGAATTAAAGAATCCTTTAATCCCCAGTATGGCATCTGTCACACCTTCTAAAGCATCTACAACTAAAGATAAGCCTACAATTAAGAACCATCCTAACCAACGTAATACATAATTCACGATGTCTCCTACTTGAAGATAATCCGAGAACGTTTCTAAAACCTTTAAAATTTCCTCATCTTTCACGATTTACCCCCCTCTCATGCTTACTATTGTCCCAATACTTCTTTTGCTGTCCAACTCACCCTTTCATTTAGTCTGTCGATACGAATAATCAATTTTCCTTTTTGTTCCCGATCTACTGAAAGGAAAAGAACCGCATCTTCTAGACCAAGAATGACCTCATTTTCTTCTGTCACAAATGGCGAGTAGCTATCTAAAATCAATTGCATTTTATCCGTGATTGTCGGTACACACATTCCCTCTTCCTCCTTTATGTTTGGAATCAAAAAAGCACTCAATTATTTGAGTGCTTTTTAACTTGTTACTTGTTCTTATTCTTCTAAATCACGCAAGATTCGATTAATCTTGTTTTCGACTGCTTGATACACATTTTTGTCGATGTGGTCATTGTGAGCTAACATTTGAAATTCACTGTAAAACTCGCCCACTTCTTGATTTTCAACTTCATCTGTTGATTTACCTAATTGCGCTAAAAAGAACTTATCAACCAGTTTCAAAACTGCTAAATCAGATTCGAAAAATTCATTAACCGTTTTTTCCTTCCAATTTTCAATGGAGAGCGAATTAAACGGGCTATCTTCCTGCTGAAACGCCTCTTCCGGAATATCTTCACCAATTCCCATCATTGTTGGTTCTTCTACTGGCTGCGGTGTCTCTATTTGGGAAGAAGCTTCTTGTTCTTGTTCTGGTTCTGATGTTTTTTTCTCAATTTGTTCTGCTTTTCTCTCTCCTAGAAAATCAACAATAAGTGATTTTGGATTTACATCATCATGTAGAGAATCAATATCTATATCTAAAATAGATTTATCTGTATCGAACTCTACTCCTAAGTACTCCCATCTGTATTTTAAGGCTGTTTCCCCCGTATTATAAATTGGGCGAGGTCTGATCCGTTTTCCGTTATTATCCTGACGTTTTATGACACGACTAACGGCACTTTCTCCTTCTTTAAAATTCATAAGTTCATTTGCTGTTAACAGTGGGCGCTGATCTAGACCTTCCGTTTTATTTTTATCAGTAGAAAGACCTTTTCCACTTCGGGAAGGTAGGTTAATTGTCTGATTCCCTAGTTTTTTGGACACTTTTTCGGCGGTTTCTTGATCGTTAGTTAAAATGTAGATTGTATTCCCACAGTTTCCATCAATCGTATCTGCATCCTCACCATACTTATTTTTTAATTGTGCATATGCTTGGATTACAAGATTAAAGCGAACATTTCTACCAAGACAAACCGTGATAATATTCGCCATTCCTTCAATACTCGGCATATTTCCAAACTCATCTAAGATAAAAACCACCTCACGGTGACATTTCCCTCCACGAGCAAGGGATGCACCTTTAGCCAATATGAAATAAAGTTGTCTTACGAAAATAGAAGCAATCACATGGTTCGAAGAATCAAAGTCTGGCGTAATCATAAAAATAGCAACTGGTTTATTGAAATAATCGACTTTTGTTATTTTCATATCTTCATTGTCTTCTATTACTTTAAATTCTGTATGACCCGTCTTTTCATCTATTTTCGTAATGGAAATAGATGCTTTCTTTTTCTTATTGTCCTTTTCATTACATTGAATGGTATCTCCGACTTTTATTACTTTCTTGAAATCTAATGTAAAACGTCCTGTAATATCTGCCTTGATAGACTCCTTTGAGCCATCTGGAAATACAATTTCCACTCTTTTTCTAGGTATTACTTTTCCTTTTATCGTTTTTCCAAAACCGACACGTTTTAAATCCACACTATTTTTTGCTGTCATTTTAGCGATTTCATCAAATGTAAAAATAGAAAGTCCGTTCATGGTTTGGGTGAAAATCCCGCCTCGTGTCGTTCCTTTTGAGAAATTTGAGGTTGCATATTGCATTTTCGCAACACTATCCGTTGGTAAGCCTTCAAAGTATAAATCTAATGCATTTTGTGGATCTACTTTCGGATCTACGATTATCTCTTTTGAACCAAGTTCTGATAACATATTTGCAACTGCATACATTGTAATTTTTTCTTCTGCACCTTCCGCAATACATTTATCTGTAACGGCTAATATCATGGCGTTACACAAGCTCATAGCGCACTGTTGCCAAAAAGGATCTTTAACATTCGGATTGTAATATAAAGTGTGTGAGAGCGTTTTACATAGTGCTTGCGCTGTTGAATAATCCCCCTCTTTATAGGCATCTTTTACAAGTTGCAATAAGTTATAACTCATAGAATCAAGTGGGTTTAACAAATTCAAGACTTCAATGTGATACCCTCGTTTTTCCAACGTTTCTTTTGAAGCACTAAATAGTTGTGCGTGATAGGTAAAGCTTTGATATCATCTCCACCTTTTCCCCCACCTAACACCGTACGCGACAGTTTCCCGTCATACGGCGTCCCATCATTTTCAGCTAATTGATATAAGTTAATTTATACAGTTATCGGTTCATTTTCAGCCTCAGTTCTGAGTGTATTCAATTTACTTAATTGCTTATCGTTCAATTTCAACGCCAAGAGCGCAGCTCTGATCTTATTCTTATCTGTCATGTGAATTAATTGATGTATATATTTATCCACAATTATTAAGTTGTGATATTTATCAGTTCCACCACTTTTCAAAGGAATCTTATGATGACAATGTACCCTATCTATACCTATAACTTCTTCAGTTACATAGCACTTTCCGTATTGTGCAACATACCTCGATATCCTGTTATCATTGTATTCAATACTCCTATTTCGGGAGTATGTTGCCATGGCTTGTTTTAAGACATCCTTAGGTATGATTTTAAGATTCTCATGAATTTTATTACGACCTTTTGCGGTGTAATTGCATATATTTTGTGAGAAGTTCCATGGATTCTTATGATGTACGCCTGTAACTGGAAGTAAAGGTGTGGCACAAACTGTATATATTTTAGTATGAGACTGAATTCCTTTGGCACGTAGTTGAAATTTCTTAGGAGTTTCATAAAATTGAATTACTTTTCCATTTTCACTGAGCCTGTTTTTCATGGATTTGAGTAGAGTGTAGTTAATTTTTGTAAAATCTATATAAATTTTAGTAGCGTACCTGTAATAATTTTGAATGCCAATAAGGGTAATATTAAATTTAAGTACATTTTCTGATGTTGGATGCCTTTGGATTTCTTTTACCTTATCCTTTAGAATTCTTTTGGTGTTTTGTATAGCTTTGTCCGTCATACTACTTTTGGCAACATAGCCATGTTTAGATTGACCTTGTTGAACCAACTTCACTTTAAACCCCAAAAAGTTCGAAGAATTCTTTTTAAGATTAACTACTTTAGATTTTTGCTCATTAATTTCAAGTCCTAATCTCGTACGCAAGAAATCAATGGTGGCATAATAATATCTTTTGGCACCAATATATGTTCTACACATGATTTTAAAATCGTCAGCATACCGCACAATGAACCCATCTTTAAGATTGGTGTATTTGCGAGCATAGCCCCTAAAGGCTATAGCCGTCTTATAATTCTTAGGCTGAAAAGTTTCCCATTGATTGCTAATCCACCAATCCAATTCATTTAAAACCACGTTGGATAATAGAGGAGATATAATACCACCTTGCGGTGTTCCTTTAGTTGGGATACCTTCTCCTTGAACTTCAGATTTTAAGATTTTCGAGATAACACTTAGGAGTGATTTATCACGCACACCTAAGGTCCATAACTGCTTGAGTAATTTCCCATGACTTACATTATCAAAGAAACCTTTGATATCTATGTCTACACAATAATGCTGACGCCCTAGATTCATTAGACTCACCATTCGACTGAGCGCATGATGAGTACTTCTGTTTGGCCTAAATCCATAACTATGATTATGGAATTTCGCTTCACATATGGGTTCAAGCACTTGTAAAATGCTCTGTTGGACAAGTCTATCCCAAATAGTAGGAATACCTAATGGACGCATCTTATCGCTTCCCTCTTTTGGGATGTATACTCTCTTAACGGGGTGTGGTCGATACCATTTCAATCTTTTTCTGACTTGTTTTACTACCTGTGTATCATTTAAATGCCAAATATCTTTAATAGTTAATCCATCTACGCCAGCGGTCTTACTACCCTTATTTGTTTTAATATTTCTATACGCTAATCTAATATTTTCTTCTGAACCAATCATATCCATTAACTTATAGAAATTGTTACCGTTAAGACTATAGGAATATAGTTGATCATATTTCGTTTGCATATCGTAGTATTCGCTATGTCTTAGCTTGGTTTTCTTTAACATGGGCTGTAGCCTCCTTATGGAGAAACACTACATCTCTTAGTCTTACTCGAATCCATGTTAACCGTAAGTAACAATTAGCCTGCAATTGACTAGTGGCTATCCCTCCACGTTCATTAGACGTTTCACAGGTACTATGCCACCACCTTCACTACCATAAATCTAGGTTATACGACTAACTAATCTCATTAGTGCTTTCCCTAGAAACGCTTCGTCAGAAGCAAGTCCTCTGCGTTGATAGCTTACCACGTTCCTTCATTCCTATCTGTACATACACTTTTAGGTTTCTCCTATGAGCCTGCTACCTTGATGTTGCCTGTAACAACATATGGACGTTCATAAAGGAGAGTCTTACTAGCCCACAGTAGCGACACTAATTGTGTCAGCATACCTTTCGATATGCTCCCGATATAGGCCCGTACCATCAGAGATTCGTCTGCACTTTCAAAGTTCGCGATTGCATCATCGTGCATTCTAACCATAAGTGTTTTGTAGACCCCCGGCCTATATGCTACACCATCCACCTCTGGACAGCTTTCGTGTATTTTAACTTACGGTAGCTCTCAGCCGACTTCTCCGAGCTTCAAACCGTTAGACTCTTGCCAATCTAACCGCATGTCGGAATATTAGAGGTGCCCTTCAAGGCGTTACCCTATCATTTGACAACTCGGAATGAAAGTTCACTGTTGAACAATTGTCCGACAGCGCCTAAGCTTTTCACTTAGGAACGTGTCGCACCGCCCTTGGGATCGTTCAGTATTAATGATGGTTTATATTCCGCTCTAGAATAGACATCAATTGTAGGAAATACATAAGTTTCCCCTTTACCAGAGCGTGTTGTACCGATAATTAAATTGTTTACTGGACTATCATCAATAAATACCTTGTCACCTAGCCGGGAGATAACAACACCACCGCCACCTTTAAATGAATCCTCTCGATCCGGTACTGCTCGATACTGCTTTTTCAGCTCTTCAACGGTTGTAAAACGACTAGATCCTTTCTGATGATTATTTAAGTTTTTAAAGGAAGATTTCAATTTGTACACTGTTCTCGCTATAGTTCCAATCACTACAAGGAAAACAAGCATGTAGTAAATCGGATGCTCTGCAATTGGCATCCGAAAAAGAAATCCTATCTCCATATGAAACGGTTTGGGATGTAATAAATCACTAAAAGTTGTTTCTATCAGCTCTAAGGATAAGTTGAGTAAAAAATTAGCGATCAATAACATTCCAACAAACAAAAAAGCACTCAATGGAATGAGTACTTCTTTTTCAGCCAATTTATATTTGATTGATATTTTTTCACTATACATATCAAAGCATCACCTCTGTTCAATCTAGCCACACGTATTACTTCTTTAAACCAAAGCCCGAATCATAATTATATTTTTCATACTCTGTTATCTTATCGAAATCATTCGTTACATCTAAAGATATGATATATCCGAATTTCTTAGTAATTTGGGCATCTGAGGGCATTTGTTGAAAACTTGCTACTACTTTTATATCGGAATCCTTCATTTGTTGGAGAAAGTATATAAAATCTTCCTGACATAAATAATTGGTTTCATCTACAATTACGTATTCATATTGTTTAGCTATATTTATCACATCTTCTGTAATTTTAAAATTCCCATACCCCTCATTCGATTCACAATCCAAGTGTTGTAAAGTCACATTACCCTCTGTTTGCTTCCCGAATGCTTCGTCTTCGTATTCCCTCACTGGATCTAACACTAAAACTTTTGATAAACTTAAAGCCATTTTCTTCAATTCCCTCGTTTTCCCTGTTCCCACTCGACCTACCACCATTAAACTTTTATCTAGACTTGAAATTTGTACTATTAACAAACATCTATATGCCCCCTTTCAAATTAAAAAGGTACTCTTTTTATGAGTACCTTTTTGGCAATATCAGTTGGTTTTTTCTTTATTTACTCGCTACCATCTTTTCATTTTGTTTCAGAACTGGCTTTTCTGGATTCGTTGGTTTCTCTGGTTCTGTTGGCTTTTCTGAATTTGTAGGTTTTTCCGGTTCTGTTGGCTTTTCTGAATTTGTAGGTTTTTCTGGATTCGTTGGCTTTTCCGGTTCTGTTGGTTTCTCCGGTTCTGTTGGTTTCTCTGGATTCGTTGGCTTTTCCGGTTCTGTTGGTTTCTCTGGTTCTGTTGGTTTCTCTGGTTCTGTTGGTTTCTCCGGTTCTGTTGGTTTCTCCGGTTCTGTTGGTTTCTCTGGCTCTGTCGGCTTCTCTGGCTCTGTCGGCTTCTCTGGTTCTGTTGGCTTCTCTGGATTTGTTGGTTTTTCCGGCTCTGTCGGTTTCTCTGGCTCTGTCGGCTTCTCTGGCTCTGTCGGCTTCTCTGGATTTGTTGGTTTTTCCAGCTCTATTGGTGGCTTTGTTTTTTCTGTCCCTGTATTTTCCGTATTACCATTCTCACCCTCCGTTATAATTGGTGAGTTCACAATTGTATCTGGTTTTTTCTCTGGTGGAAGAATATCACCTATACTCGCTACTGAAGAATCAATATTTTGATCACCGAATGCAAAATGATCTCCATTCACGGTGACTTGTGGCTTGTTATCTGTAATAGCTGCAATCACATTGTCTTTTGCTGTATCTTGAATTGATTTATCTACCGTTTCTTTATCAAAGAGTGCTAGAACACGAGAAGTAGTGTCATCCCCATTTTGAAGATTACTTACAATAGATTTTTCTTTAAAGTTAATTTTTGATTTATCCAGCTCTTCGAGTACATAAGCAACTTCATTATCCTTACTTTGAATTGCATTCTCTGTAATTGCTTCAAAATCTTGTTTGTTCAGATCTTTTTTCTTTTCCTCCGGCTTATTCTTATCTACTTTTTTTGTAATAGCTGATTTACTTTTTGATGATTCCTTACTTCCAAACCAACTGCAACCTGTCGTACTTAATATCAATGAACCACCAAGAAAAACAATTCCCATTTTTTTGTACAGATTCTCATAATTTAAAGGCATGTTATTCTCTCCCCCTTAGATGTTCTGTAGATCTTTATCAATTTTTTCAATCTTAGCTTTCTTTTCTTCTTCACTTATCGTAGATTGTTGAATATCTCGTTTCTCTAATTCTTTGACCTCTTTCATTACATTTTTATTTCCTTGCGTTTTAGCAAAGGAATAACAATCTTCATATTTTTTTAGATTTACAAAAGCTTCAACAATGAGTTTTTCACGTCTACCGTCCATATTGACTTTACCCTTAAGCTTAATTACCTCCTCATATTTCTTATTAAGTGCTGCTTTTTCAAAGTCGATTACATCATTTTTGACATCAATTTCATTGATTTTATTCATGTTGTCTATCCCAATAAAATAAGCAACCACACTTTCTGCAAATTTCGGTTCATATTGTAAGGCCTTATTTGCCTTTCCATTTAATAAATAAGTAAATAGAACTGCCTTCTGACTATCTTTATCTAATTCTGTGTAATTGACCTTATCGAAGTATTTAACGGCTTCTCCATACTGCTGAATGGCTGCCTGTTGTAATCCTTGTACTACATATTGTTCCGAGCCAGCATTTGCACTCGAAACTGGTTCGGAAGAGAATAACTTAAAGGCAAATATGGCACCAGCTCCAATTAACACCACGCTTCCTATGACACTCGCAATAATCTTGAATCCTTTTCTATTTTCCTTTCCAGGCTTTACTAGTGTTTTTACTTCATCCGCTGGACTATAAGAGGGTTCTTCCTTCCTTTCTGATGATTCTTCTTGATATTCATATTCTTCATGAAAAGGAGAATCATTGATTTCTTTTTCTAATGTTTCTAACAGCTCCTTCTTTTGTTCCTCTTGTTCTGGATCTAATTGCATCACATTCATTTTTTTAGAAATGTGATCAAAAATGTGATTTGCATATCTCGAACCAAGTGATAACGTACCGTTATAAATTTCATTAGAATGACCATCTAACAAATCGAAATCAATATGTTCTTGCCTCCCTGCCTCTCTATAAACTCGTTCTAATCGCTTCGTTAAGATATAAGCTTCATGAAACGAATATTGCTTACCCGACTCAATTTCTGTTCCATTGCTACTCTTAAAAATGACAAACATGGCTTCTCCTTTCTTCCGTTTGATTTAAATTTACTTCGATTAATCTTTTGAACTATTATTTTCAGCTTTATTGGTTGCGTACTTATGATAGATACAAAAAACAGAAATCAATACCCAAATAACGATGAAGAATATCAAAGCTCTTAACAGCCCTTCTGTTGTTGGTACTGTCATAATCGGTTGTATATTACCAATAACCGAAACGCTCTCCAATACACTTGTTAATCTCATAATTAACACCCCGATTGCTTAATAAAACTAAAATTTCACGAAAAAAAGGCAACAAAAAAAGCCATACCCTTTGCATAGCTCCCTCATTGCCTTACTTATATTTTTTCACTAGTTCATCCAGAAAAACGGGAATAAGATTTGACCAAATTTCACATTGCTATTTACACTCTCTGCTAAGTATTGGCATCCCATTACGATAACAAGTCCGGCTGCCCCACCAAGAAACCACCAAATACATTTATGTCTTCCTCGTTCACCGCCCCAAATTAATAGATAAGCGCCCCAGCAAAATACAATTGCTGTACTAACCATCGCCCCTCTTTGCATCCATGCAATAAATGAATTCCCTGTATTAATTAGACCGTCCATCGCATCACCTAACACTAACATTTGAGATAATGTTTCCAACATTGACATATACATTCACTCCCTTTTCATTTTTAAATGCTTATGCGTTACTAAGATGACTTGATTCATTCGCCTTGCTTTCTTCTTTCACTTCTGTTGATGTTGCTTTATAAGCCTGTAAAGCTTTCATTACTAGATCTTGATTTTCTTCAATGTATTTCTGATGATGTAAATGAAGCCAATGGTTATAATCCTGACCATTGGCTCTTAATAGGTTTGCTACCATATCTTTTTCTTTTTTTAATTCCCTCTGTGTAATCGCCACTATATCACCACCTTTCAATGATTATGTGATTACTTCTGATATTGCTCTTTGCAATTTTGAACAAAATAGGTAACTTCTTTTTCAAGTTCGGACTCTTTAAATGTGGAAAAATCAATATCTTTTTTCAATTTTCCTTTTTCATAATAAGCAAGGGAATCTCTTCGTTGTGATAAGCCCCAATCATGAGGATTACTTGAACCTGGAATGTCCTCATGATTTTCATTCAATCCCCTTACTTGAATCTTTTCCTTTTCAGCTATATTCTTTACAAGAAAAATCCAATCATTACTATGTCTCATATTAGAATTCAACATAACAAATCCTGTGCCATCCTCACTCATGAACTTCTTCATTTCTAACGGACTAAGTTCCATTACTTCCCCTTTTCCCGAGCTAAAGACAAATGTTGAACCAATACCAATTGCAATTAACAGTCCAACAACAGCGGAAATAATCCACCCTTTACGACTCATGCATGTTCCTCCCTATGTCATATTTTAATAAGCGATTTTGAAGTGTGATGAGACACTTTTAAACTTCAACATCTGTCTTTATTTTATAATATTTAAAGGAAAGTGGGATAGAAAATAGAAATATCATTTATGGCTGGAATGACGAAGCCTGTATTGGCATGCGTATAGAGACTAATCCCGACCTAGCTTCTATATGCCCAATACCGCACTACGTATTTTGGCGTGAACGTAGAACCTTATGTATCTACTGTTGTGATGTTCCTCGCTCCTTCAGAATGTCAAAATGGGATATTCCTCACGAGTACTGACACAAACAGGTCTTTGATACACTGCATTTCCCAGTGGTCACAGATGAGTTTTACGATCTTACTCACCCAACGATAATCGTATACCTAACCCCTCTAGTGACCTTTCGAAGGGAGGCACGCATATATATTGAAAGCCGTATATCATCCTTTTACATCAATACTGAAAGGAAAAGATACGCAATATATATTTAAATTGTCAAAGAGCAACTTACTTTGTGCTATGTTCTCAGCACACTTCAAAATCGCTTTTTTATTTACACTTTTGTTTTACAGCTACTAATTCCGCATGTTTATTTTTTCGTTTAGCAATTAAGTTTTGATGCTCATCTCTTACCGAGCGCACTTGATAATAAATTTGAGCTACCTTTTCGATGCTTCCTGTGCTATTTTCAATTGCGATGGTACCTTTCAGTTCGTATGTTTTTCCATCAAAAGTTTTAACACTGTGAGCTTGTGATGCGGCAATATCATAAAATGTGAGTCTTTTTTCTTTTCCCATATGAACGCCTCCTATTTTGATAAAGAAGGGAGAAAAATGCTTCTCCCTTGTCTAGTTTTCTAGCCATCTAGATAGGATGAAATAGTGAACGAGTGCTTTAGATCATGCTAGGATTGTTGTGTTATACGAGGTTATGATGCGTTGTGCTGCCTCTTTTCCGTATATGTGCTGTAATGCGGATTGAGATTCAACTACGATTGAATGCTGAATGTGGTATGTTGCGCTTTCTTTTAAAAACTGCTCCATATGAGGGATCGGGTACAAATCATATTGATGAAATACCAGGTGAATCGGTCTTATATTCTTGCATTCTGTTAGATATTGAAGAAAATTTGATAATGCTTCCCCTCTCTCTTGATACGTACTCGTTTCCGTTTCTACACTGATGTACACAACGGATTTTTGTTTTAGATCCATTTGTAATGTTTCATAACCAGTTAGTAAATCATGTTTAATGATGTGATATCCTTGTTTTCGTTTTTCTTGATGGGTATCTTCATAAAAGATGCCTTTCGGATCAAAAATGAAAATAAAATCATCTGTTGTTTTCTTCACACCTTCTATGACCGTTTTATAAGCTCCAAAACGAGCTTTTATGACACCTGCAACCTTTTCCCCTTCATTCAGTTCTTTCAACGCTCTAATCACCTTTGTATACTTCTTAGCAACGCCTAACATGTATTGCACTCCTTCCTATTTCATTTCCCTTTTCTGACTACTACTGAAACCAAAAATACTCTTTTTGTTCCCCTTGCTTTTCACGTTGATGTTTTTCAAGAATGTATAGCAAAGTAATAGTTATCGCATCCCTTGTTTCTTTTGAATAAAGACCTAGCTCATGGAAGATATGATAAGCTGGATGCTCATTCTCGAGCGAATCCACTACTTCTACCAAGTTCGCTTCGCTCTCATAGATTTTTTCCATGAACTGAATAACTTTCTTCACATCTAGGTAGTATAAGTTTTTATGCCGTTGATCCAAATATAAAATACTTCCTGCTAATAATTTCGTAGCGGACCCTATCCAATAATCATGTTGTTTTAATGGTTTAATTACAGTTTGAGCGATTGAAATTGCTTGCATCAATTCTTCAGACAACCAAGCACTCTTGCGCCGCACAACGCCTTCCCCAGGTTTCCCTAAATTTTTCATTTTACCGACGTAGATTTCTGACATTTCATTCCATCTCCCTCTCGGTTTCTTATATCTTGCTCCCTATCCAAAAAACAACTGTCCAAATGGGAATTACGAGTATAAATGCATTTCGAAATCCAATAGCAAAGCCTAACGGATTTTCATCAATTTCGCTAAAATGAGTTTCATATTCTTCCATATTAAGATTGAGCTTTCTTACGGTTTCTTACTGCAAATAGGGCTCCAATTAAGCCGAGTGCGACACATGCAAGACCAATCCATTTTATGTATGGATTTTCAGCTTTACCGCCTGTTGTCGGAAGATACGTTTCAATTTTCTTTGGTGTTTGTTCTAATTGTGGTTTCATAACAATCTGCTGTGGTTGCTCTAGTTGTGGAATGACAGGTTTTTCGGTTACTTTTGGTTGTTCCGGTACCTGTGGTTGTGGCGCTCCTGGTTGCTCTGGCTTTTGTGGTATTTCTGGTTTTTGTGGTTGTTCTGGCTGTTCTGGTTTTGGTGTCTCTGGTGTAGGTGGTGTCGGTTTCTTCTGATCCTTCACCGTATGCTTAATAATTTGACCATCCTCTTTAATTTCAAAAGGGAATATCTCTTCATTCAGTAGATATCCGTCTGGTGCGAACGTTTCTTTATACGTGTACTTTCCATATGGAAGCTTGAATTTTGCAATGCCGTTTTCATCCGTTTTTCCTTTTGCAACTTCTTTTCCTTGTTCATTAAAGATAGTAAACTCAGCGTTCGGAAGCTTGTTGTTTCCATCCGCAATATCTACCTTCCTAATCTCTAACTCTCCTGTGATTTTCTTATTTTTTACTGTTAGCATGATTGTCTTTCCTTGTTCCGAGATACTAAAAGGAATAGATTCTTTCGTTAAAACATAGCCAGTTGGTGCTTGCTTCTCAACAAATGAGTATGCTCCAAATGGTAGGTCTTTCACTTCAATCAAACCGTTTTTATCACTTTTGTGTTCACTTATTTTCTTCCCTTTACTATCTTGAAGAACGAACACTGCACTTTCTAATTTTTTATCTGGATTCTCTCCATCTACTTTTAGAAGTTGCACGTTTCCTTTTACTTCTTTATTTTCGACAGTAAACGTCAACGTTTTCCCTTGTTCTTTAATCTCGAATGGATATTTAGTTTGATTAAGAAGGTATCCTTCTACCCCTTTTATCTCAACAAAATAATACTTTCCATATGGAAGATCCTTCACTTGTGCAATCCCTTGTTCATTTGTAGTTGTTTTTGTGATTTCTTTTCCCTCTGCTGTGAACATTGTAAATTCTACTTTTGAAAGAGTTCTTCCGCTGTCACTTAATTTCTTAATCTCGATATTCCCTTTTACTTTATTATTTTGTACTGTAACTCTTGTAATCTCACCTGTTTTAACTTCAATCTGTTGTGGCTGTTCATTCATTACATAACCAGTAGGTGATTTTACCTTTTACCTCTTTAAGAGTATAAGTTCCGATTTCTAAACCAGAAAGGCTAGCAATTCCTTGTTCATTTGTTGTAATAGTACCAACCTTTTCATTCATACTATTAAACACATCAAATACGGCACCTTGTAATACCTCTTTTTGTTCTCCTGCTTTAATAACTTCTAATTAACCTACTGACTTCCAATTCACATTTAAATCTGCACTTACTTTTTCTTCATTATGCTCTAATAGAACGGTAGCATCTTGAATTTTATCAGTTCCTTTGTAAGCAACTGCATGTAAATTGACTAGGTTAGAAGTGATTTTTAAGGAAAGGTTTCCTGTATTGGAGGATTTCGGAACCAAAATACGGAATTTCTCTCCTAATTGGAATTGTTCTTTCATATCTCCATTCTCAGTAACAATTTTTGTACCATTTGGTGCATTTGCAAGGTTTACAGCGAATACACCATTTTTAGCGTTACTTTCTACTTGGTACATACTCGTTTCAAAGTACTCACCATTAAGTTTTGCTTCTTGATTTTCAGTTGGAATTACATTCATGTAAGTTTCTTGTGTTTCATTACTATGATCTGCCGCATAAATAATTGCCTTGGCTGCCTTTTCGACATTAGCATTACGATGCTCAAGCTCCCAAATAAATAATTGCCCTAATGCATTCCAAACCGTTAATTGCGTTGCATAATGAGCTTCCTTCCAATTCGAAACACCTAATTCTTGTGGGGATTTCTGTGGGTATCCATTCATTAAAACTCTATATACCACATTATCTATTCGCCCTACTTCTGGAAGATCCTCACCATTCGGTGAACGTAGTCCATATGTAAGACAGTACGCAATTTGCCCATTAGAATTTTTGAGGAGTTCCGTTCTAACATCCTTCCCGTATTGATGGCTATAACTCCAATCCATTTTATATTGCTCACGCTGAATTACTTCAGCACTTACCTTAGTAAACGGAAATAGGAAGTTTAATGCTACAAGAAGCGTACTCATTGTAATGAGTAGCATTTGATACGAACGTTTCAACATGACTAACAGCTCCCTCATATGATATGCAGTTTTCAAAGATCATAAAAAACTTAATTTTCAGTTTTATTAACTTGAAAAATACTAATTAAGTTATCCTTTTTCTGTATTGTTCATTTACAATATAGATGTATAATTATTGTTTAACGAGTAAATGAAATTTGTTTCATTCTAATCTCGCTCGATAGTACGTAGCAAAAAACAGTTTTTCAATTGGTTCATTGAAAATATCGGCAAGAATTTTTGCCCTATTTTCAATAACCCCTTTTGTACCAGTTTCAATGTGGTACAGAGTTTTCACGGGTATTTCAGAAGCCTCCGACAGCTCTTGAATTGTTAACCCTTTTGATTCTCTAATATTGCGTATAACAGTCAATTTCTCACCCCCTTAATCACATTCTATTCTCCTTAAAGTAGAATGTCAATCCTTTAGGGAAACTTTTTTATCCCAACGGTGAATTTTTTTCACCATTAAAGCAAATTATTATCCCAAAGGTGAATAAATCGATTGGAGTGAAATAAATGATACAGAATTATTTCGGGGAAAATGTTAGAATTCTAAGAACACTTAAAGGATTAAATATGAAGGAACTTGGTGATGTTTTAGGAGTCGCTAGTAGTACTATTTCCAACTGGGAAAATAACAGGAAAGAGCCAAGTTTTGAAATGCTCCAAAAGATCTCCATTTATTTTAATGTAAGTACTGATCGACTCCTAAATCATAAAATTGGTGATAGTGAAGCTCTTACAACAGAAGATCGAAAATTAATTGTAGAACGTTTAGCTCAAGATTTGTACGAAAGTTATAAAAGTATTCCGGATAAAGATAAACCACTATTAGAAAATGAATTGATTGAGTATGCAAAATATTTAACGCATAGAATTGAGACTAAAAACAAACTAAAAGATAGCTGAAATCCATTATTCTTCTTGGAAGTTTCCAATTAACAGTAATAATTCACGATAAGTTTCTAAAATTTGATTGTCCTGGTCAATCATTTCATTAAACCATTCTTGATTAAGATTCATTTTGTAAACCTCCCGTATTTATGTGATTTATTATATTATCATGTGTTAGTGGCACGAAATTTTTACGCTTTTAAATAATGAACCACCATTATAAAGTACGAAAGACGCTACTTTTTAGTAGCGTCTTTCTTGCTTAAACGGCTTAACCACCACCGGGGTCGACCATTCTTTGCATAACATATTTATTTGTATCTTGCACTTTTGCATGTTGTGAATCTTGTGTTTCTAATTGAAAAAACGATGTCAATAGCATTACGGTGTATAACGTAACTGCTAAAAATTTATTCACTTGACTTCACCTCTTCTTTTAATAGCTCTTTCTTGACGTATTGCGAATAAAATATATTACCTGTCAATTCGAAAGATTCTAAAGATTCTTTTAATCCTATTATATCATTATTTACTTTCGAAAACGAATACTGTTGAAAAGCCGAGAATTTTTTTCCATCTTTTCTCAGTTCTTCATATAGCTTAATTCCTGTTTCCCAATCACCATGCATACATTCAAAGAAAGCTTTCTCAGATAAATGAATAAGATCAAATCTTATCTCATCCAAACTAATACCATTTTCTATATATAAATGCGCTAATGTAGTATGAAACGCTACATACTTTTGTGTTTTTTGTGGGACTTGAATACTTTCACAAAGAGAAATGGCTTTCTTAATATACTTCTCAGCTGTAGATGGGCATTCAAATGTGAAACTCTCTCCTAAACAGCACCAAGCTGTAGCCTTGATAATAGAAATATTTAATTCAGAATCTAGAATTTCATAACATGTATTGCGACATCTTTCTAAGTCATTTCTCATTAAGTATATATAAGCCAATCGCTCTTTATATTTCATTTCCAAACATCGCTTAACGTACTCTTGTTTCACTTCTTTTAAAATAACATCTGTACGATCAGCATAAGGAATAACAGCATTATAATTTTGCTTATCATACATAGCTTCCATATATAAAATATTTAAGGCTGCTTGGCATACTGTATCTGAAGAGAAATCTTTAACATACATCTCATCCAGTAGTTGCTGACCTCTTGCTATGTTTTGGTTCCTTTTGTTCTGTATTTTATAAACTGCTAAGTACTTCTTTAATCCTTTTGTATCTGAATGTTTTTCTATAATATCTGCTATTAATTTGTATTCTCCCATTGCTTGGCAATAGCATAATGCTTTTTGTACATTTAATGGTGTTTTACAAAGAAGAATATATTCATGAATGATTTTTCCTTGCTCTTCCGAACTATCACAAATGGCTTGAACTAACTTTAAGAAAATCTCAAATTTAAACTCTTCTGTTTTACATTGAAGTCCGTTATCAATTGTTGTTTTACTTGTTCCAATTTCCTTTGCTAGTTGTCTACTACTTATTTTCTTTTCAGTTTTAATTTTTGACAATTTCCCCATTAAATTCTCCAATGTAAAGCCCCCTTCCAAGCACAAGACACATCACCCAATATAAATTATTAAAAAGACATTTTAATCTATAGTGTAGTATTTTGATATATTCATGGAGGTTAATAATTAACTTATATAATCGGGTAATCAAAACTTGTCATTATATTATATAACTTAATGTTTTTTCTCATAAATTGTATAATTAGAAATATTTTAACACGAAGGTCTTATATTTATGTTTAAAGGGCCCATTATAAAAATTTTATAATTATTTATCAGAAAATTCAAAATTAAATGAGGAGATACAAAAGTTTAAATTCAGATATGTTTTTAGAGTGAATAAATTCACATGTTTTTTACAGATGGGATAACAAAGGCTACTTGAGGGGATTGATATTATTTTAATAACAATATAAGATAAAAAGAAAGATTGTATTTTGAAGAAAACATGTTTTTTTTAATATGTAGACAGAAAAAAAAACCCACTATACTCAGTTTTAAATTGGTCTCTAGTTTGGCGACATGAACCAATTTAAAACTCCATGAATAGCAAGGGTCTTATTTAACATTTTTAATGTTCACTTATGACGATAATTATAACATAAGGTGAATTTAATGTGAATAAGAACCTTTATTTTTCCATGTTTTTTCTGTATGTGTTTAGTGGGAGAAATAGGAGGTTTTTTTGTGATTTTACAAAACTTTTTGTTAAGTCGAGCAAAAGCTGAATTAAGTCCCCGTATCAAACACTTATCAAAGACTTCTGGGGCTATAAATCAAGCAATAAAGAAAATTACTACTTATATTGATAATGTTGTCCTTGAATATGAAGGTGTTACCACAAAAGATTATCTTACCAAAAGAAAATATGAGGCTTTAGAGACTGTTTTATCTTATTTAGTACAAGAAGGCTATAGTCAAGTTAGACAAGAACACATCAGCAAAAAATCTGGCATTTCAAAGCCTGTTATTAACTACGTATTTAATTGGTTGCAAGATTTAGGAGTATGCCAACAAATAAAGGTAAGGCGGCATGGAAAGATTGCCCCATCTGTTTACATCTTAACAATACATAATAACTATTTAAAAATCGTTGAATACTTCAAGATAAATTGGGCTGTAGCAATTGATGTTTGTGCTACTTTTACTAGATTTTTAAAGAACAAAATTAGTAAAAAGTCTGATGTGACAGATCTTGAATTTATGAAAAAAAACAATTTTAAACCTTCACCTTCCTTAGATTTTTTCGGCATTGAAGAGCAATCAAAACCTGCTGTTAATCATGAGGAACAAGGAAAAAATAATAGATTACAAGACTTAAATGATTATTTGAGTGAAGATCAGAAAAAAGCGTATTACTACATTTTGAGTCAAGAGCTAACATACCTATCTGAAAATGATGCATACACAATTGCTTTAAGATTGCCACCGGATATTGAACGGTACATAAGATGGGTTTTTGAAGAATGTGTACAATGGTTCCAGTTTAATAAAGCTGAAAACAGTAATCCTGCACATTTCATAAAAATGCTTAATCAAAAATCTAAACAAAATCAAGATCGTAGAAAACGTAATGCACAAAATACAAGCTCACTCTTAGATACAAATAATAGTCATACATTTGTTTTTTATAATTTTTTAGATGAGCACAATTAAAATCAAAAAATCCAATTACAAATAGCCTTGCTGAAAAAAACATATACAGTAATGCTATTTGTAATGTCTTCCTATCGTTCTTTATAACCTTGTTGGTCTGCAATCAAACAACTCATAAATCATATATATTTTCTATGTACTATAATTTTTTCTTTTTAATTCAACTATAAAATTTAAACCTTATGAATACAGTATATTCAATTATTATTTACTAAACTATTTACTTAGAAATTTACTAAGTAAAAATCTCCAATACCTTGATACAATAACCATTATGGCCCAAATATTAATTCTAATGTTTATATTTATTTTAATCTCTAAAACAAGATTTATTAAATATATTTAATATAGTACTTTGCATCTATTTGTAACTTTTTAGGGAGGCTTAGCATATTTTCTAAAAGATTCCCTAATTTTTTATATAATTTGGCATAAATCATATTTTAAACAATCGATTAAGATATAATTCTATCAGTTATATGACTACAGTGGCCTTTGCTATTCATCAAAATTGTTCAATAATATTGAATTATTTTTTTCTAAATTATCTATGTTCTTTAAAATCTTCGTCCCCCTTTTCATCTTCCTATACACATCTACATTTCATATCAAATTTATGATGTGTATTATTCAGAAATCTGGTCCATACTAATACAAATGAAACTTCAAATTAAGTTTTTTTAGCTATAATTATTTAATATTCAATTAATACATTTCATTTCCCAATATCCTCATTACTTTTCACTTATAAAAATAACCCTGTTCGAGATTCAAAACCCAACAAATATTATCAGTATTTTTATAAAATTCAAACAACATCTACGCAAGCTTTCATACAACATTAAAACGCTACTTTAACGCATAGCGTTCACATACAAATAAAGCTTTTTATTTGCTTTTTAGGCATATGTACTATAAAAACCGTACTTAATTGCTAATTCTATTAATGAAAGCTTTGATTCTATTGCAAATATCTAGTAAAATTCTTATATCAGCAACAAACTTCTAATATTAATAGTTAGTTTTAATATAGTTTCCTACGTACATTAATGTTGTATAAATACTTGTTCACTTCCAACAATGAACGCTATTAGAACGAATAGCGTTTATTATTGAAAAAACATTAACGCTAGATGTATAGACTGACTTAATATATAAGTATGTATACAAACAAACTGATATGAGTACAAATGATTAGATGGCTGCCTATAAAAATTTCTACTCTTAAAGGAAAGATCTTTTCAAGAACGAATCAATATTTAACATACAAATAATGGAGGTGTGAAGTTTGGAATATGGATATTTTGCACAAGAAGTAGCAAAACAACTAGATATAAACACCAATACACTTCGCAGATGGTCAATTGAACTAGAAAAAATGGAATATATATTTGAAAGAAATGAACGTAATCAACGAATTTACTATGAGAATGATATAGATATCTTAAAGCAAATGAAAGAATACTTAAATCAAAACTGGAAACTAGAAGAAGCTGCAACAAGAAGCATGGAAAATACTGAAGAGAACGCTCAGAAAACGGATAGCGTTCATGAGGAAAATGAAGTTCAAGTAACGCTCAGAAAGCGTTCAGAAACTGATATTTTAATGATTCAAGAAAAATTTTCTCACATGCTTGAGCAACAAGATAAAATTGTACAACAAAACCAAGATATCATTAAACTGTTATTACAGGAACGCTCAGAAAAAGAAGACAAAGATCTACAGATTCAGTTATTACAAGAAAAACTGGATAAAGCAATTGAACTATTAAATGAAGATCGCCAAGAACAACAAAATAACACCAAAAAAACGTTCATTCAACGTTTATTTAATTTAAATTAAATCAGATATACGTTTTTTATCAAATATATCTAATTGAGCAAAAAAAAAGCGGTAGCTACCGTTTTTTTTTGCTTACCCTTACAACACGAATACGTAGTTTTGTAAAAAAATTTCTATGATATGTTTTTTCTTGTTTAATTTCGAAGAGTGTAGTTTTTTACAACTTGTGTTACTAATCCTAACTAGAATAAACAGCCTGTGATACATGATGCTATTATAAGGGTTGATTAATTACATAAATTTTGTACTAAAATCATCAAAAAGCATCATGTCATTGGTAAAGAATACTTATAATTCAGTGGTATGCTCAAAAATAGAAAACTTGTAAAAGCGATTAGTGACATGTCTTAGTCACAATTTCAAACAATGTTGAAATATAAAGTAAAGTGGTGGAGTGAGCAATTAGTTGTAATATCTAAAACATTTGCTTCTAGTCAATTATGTTCCAATTGCAACTATAAAAACATAGATGCTAAAAATCTAAACATTCGTGAGTAGGATTATCCTTATTGTAGCACACATCATGATAGAGATCGTAACACAGCGCTCAATCTTAGAAATGAAGCTAACCGTAGAAACTATCGGGATAGCCTACTGAATTAGAAACCGTTTGGCTTCTGTACTTAGGTATCCATTACCTCAAGGATACTAAGTACTCAGTTGTCCAATATATTTTTCTTAACATATCTTATTGGACCTTTCTTATGGATTCCAAAAACTCTCTATATCGCTAATAAAAACATGTTAATCCTATTTCCTAAAATTAGTTAAGTGTTTACTTTGTCAATTTTTAGGGAAGATTAACAAATCCTCTAATTTCTTAACCACATAATAAACCTGTTAGGAAACTCCATGCTTTTTCTAGCCTTCTTTAATTCATTTTGCCAGACTAAATTTTTCATATAAATGTCATCAATCAAAGCATTCATTATTATTAAATCCTATGCGTTATAAACGCTATTATTAAAGGCCATATCTTTACTTCCAAAGTTATATTATGTCCTTAAAGGAAAACTACTCTATTTATGCACTAAATCTCTAATGAACGCTATGCGTTCATTATTTATAAAACGTTAAATTAACGTTTTATAAGCGCTCATATCGTTTTTTTATTGTATTAAAATGCTTGCCATCTAATATCCTTACAGATCGTTTCAAGTTCAAAACACTAAACACAGAAAATTTTCCATTCTTTAATTTGTTAGGCCGCTATCACATAGCTCCTAAGTCTTTTAGAAGATTCGTATCGCTCTTATAATTTAAAGCTTTGCTAATAAGATATGTACCACAGGAAGAACACGCCAACTAAGGTCTATATTTCCGTAATCATACTTCGAAATTGTGACCATGATACCTCACTAATTGCTTTTGCTAACTTATGATTCTTTAACATATTCAATACTTGCAAATCCTCTATACCGATCACATCGTGGTTTTTGATGATGTCAGTTGAGATTTTATCCAAGTAATCTTTTCTAGCATTTGATATGTATTCATGAATTCTAGCTACCTTGACTCGTTGTTTATTCCACCGAAAAGATCCTTTCATTCTTCTAGAAAGAACACGCTGTGCTTTCGCCAACTTATCTTCTAATGATTGGAAAAACTTCGGATTTTTATAGGGTGTTCCATCTGACAAAATAGCGAAATCTTTTAGTCCTACATCTATTCCTATGTAAGAATGTGTTTTCGAAAGTTCTTGTACTTCTGTTTCAACTAATAGTGATACAAAATATCTGCCAGAAGGGTTCCGTCTAACAGTCGCATTTACAATACGTCCCTCTACTTCACGACTTTTGGCAAATCGAATACGGCCTAGTTTCGGCAACTTTATTTTGTTCCCTACAACGGCAATGTTTTCATTTGTTTGTTTTGTGGTATAGGATTGTACGTTGTTCTTCTTAGATTTAAAGCGCGTATAAGCATCAGCAAAGTTGCGAACAGAAGACTGAATCGCAAGACTATCCGCTTCTTTGAGCCAAACAAACTCTTTCTTCATGGCAGGAAGTTTGGCAGAGCATGTACCATATGTTAAACCTTTTCCAGTCTCTTTGTATGCGTGATCCCATAGGGATAGGAAATGATTGAATACAAAGCGAGAACAACCTATCGTTTTGTTAATTAGAATTGCTTGTGCTTGAGTTGGATAGATACGAAACTTATAGGCTTTATTAATTATCATTTGATTCACCTCCATTTCTGTATATGACTATTATATACGGAACATACATTCGATGTGTAGTGGAGTAAAACTTTCTGTAAGTCCAACAATTAAGATTAGTAATAATAAAACACCATCATACCATCGCAGCGTTCATTATTATTAATTTATACGCGTTATGAACACTATTAAATAAAACATATCTATCCTAAAGCCACATTATACGTTTAGATATAAAAATATCTAAACGTATAATATTAATGAACCGAATTCCTTGTGAACGCATAGCGTTCACGTTTTACTAATCGTTAAATTAACGTTTAGTAAGCGTTCATTTTTTTATTCCTACAGTATTAAACATCTTGCGCCTCAAACAGCCTGTAAGGATGTTTGGAGACGCAAGATTACTAAATAAAAAGACAATCCATTTCTTATTTGTTAGGTGGCTATTCTCATAATTCATACGCTTTATAAATAAAACACTTCGTTCTTATGATTTAAACTTGTGTTAATACCTTTATCATACTGTGTGTTATAAGAATGAAACTCTCATGAACATCTATAACACGAATAAAATTAGGGGATTTCTTGAAATACACCCTTGGAAGATTATGCTTTGCTTCTTGCAAGTTGATCCCTGTTTAAAGAATTTAATACGACATATTTTTACTTCATTTAGTTGAAATTGTTTTTATAACATTTAGTACTAGTTATAAAACAATTTATTATATTATAATAAATAATATAGAGAATATTAATTTATGTATAGATATATTTTATTTTTATCATTCAAATGGAACAAAACATCATATGAATACTTATTTTATTTATTCATACTCTTGTTAGGTGTAACGCTCTTTAAATAACTCCTAACGTTGTAGTTAATGGATTAGTCGGCAAAATAACGGATATCGTTCACGTGAAAATAAACACTAAAATAACACTTTGATAACGTTTAGGTTCTCCACGAATCCCGATACCTTAAAATATTCACTTAACCTTTATAGATTATAGTTAGGATTACTAATTTTAATTTATAACGTCTTCAATTTGGTAACATCATTTAAAAGCATAGTTGCTTAAAAGTAGCATTCTCAAAATTATTGCATAAATTTTATCAATCTCTGACAAAGAACTATTTCCTCAAAATGTGAACGTGGTAGGTGTATGCCAATTGACGTAAGCCAAAATGCTTGGCTTGTTATCATATAATTGTAGATATTGCTTTTTATGAATTCTTAAGATAGGATGTTGGTTGCAGAAAACTCATTGCAATTGTAAACTATCGTCCCATGCTTGACGAAATTATGAAAAACAGGATAAAACAGTATTCTCATATATTAAATACATCCTATACAAAAAATTATTAGTAGTGTTAAAAATATTTCCCGAGGGTTTCATGACCGTTTTTATAACGTTCATGAAACCCTCAATGTGTGGTAGTAACTTTCGTTACACTCATAAATCCTATTATAAAATTTTTCTATTTTTTTATAATTATATTATAACGCTAGAAATGAATTGATTTATTTTTTTAGTTAATCCTTGATTAATATATCTATTATGATATATGCCATAAGAATGAAAAATTCATTCGTAAAACCTCTAAAATAAGTGCCTAAAGCATGCGATTAGATACAACTATAACTTTCTCCTCATTACATTTTGCCTTGGACTCCAACGTTATTGAAAAATTACATCTAAGATACATCAAAAAATTATTGCCTTCTTTAGACTATATATGCCAGTTCAAAGTATCATTCGTTCTTCTGAAAAGAATACGTTTTGTTTTTATTAGCTAGTTTCTACTGTTCGAACAAATTTAGCTTTTTTATAAATAAAAAAACTTCTTTAATTCCTAACCCCACATCATTCTCAACAGAAGTACCAATTTTCATTAATTCTTTTATGTATCATCTAACAGTCGTACTAAGTCATAGACTTTGCAAATAGCGTTCCACTACAGATTATAGATATTTTTGTTTGATCACCTATTATAACCATATTCCTATTCGTTTGTTTCTTGTGTAGAATTTTATTTTGTTTGGATTAGAGTCATTCATTTCAAAAAACATATGCTTATATCCATCGTACTTCTCTCCGGACTAAGATCGCTATTTTGAATCTTCTTATATAAAAAAAGAAGATTTTTTTAAATTACAATCATACTATCTCTTAGCCAGAGTTTCTGCTCTATCCATCAAAAACATCGAATTAACTAATATGTAAATATGCAACTTAAAATTGATTCAAGAAGGCCCCATTGTAAAAAAACAACGCCTAAATAACACTTCTAAAACGTTCATATAATAAAACTATTGTGTTTAATGTAACTTAAGAAACTTAAATATATAATCCAAAAAAATATAAGATTTGGTTAAAAAATTTGTTTTTTCACCATAAAAATTTAGAGTTAATTTCGAAAATAAAACAAGAGTACTAAAGGTTATTCATTATCTATTTAAATATCTTACTTTTAAACTTTAAGCCAGTATTCCTGTGATTCTCCGTGAACGCTATGCGTTCACGGAGAATCACTTACCACATTCCTACTATAAACAGTAAAAGTATGTTACCAATGGCCCTCCTAAAAAACACCTTTTCAACATAGCTTTATATTGCCACTATGATCTAAGTATGTATGTAGAGACTATTTTGATATCTATGTGATTTTTTATATAGAAATACTTCAATTAAAATTCTTTACAGCCTATACAAACTATTTTTTTTATTATTGAGCTAGAAAAATAAATTTATAGGTTTTATCATTACGTAAACCATTTTTTCTTTAAAAACACCTTTAAATGTCGCTATTACAATGTTTAACGCTTTAAAAACGCCTAGTGTTCATCAGCTAAGTTCGCCAGATAAACACCATAATAACGTTTGTTTAGCAAATATATATAAATCTGTAATTAATCCTGTTCAATTTTTATATTCAAATCAAATTTCATAGATTCTCTATTCTTTTAAAGGAGTGCTGCAGATACAAATAGAACATATACAATAAAAATACATATTGTAACTTGATATGTAGAGGGTTAATTTGCATACTACTTTTTTAGTCTTTTAGTTATAGTTATCATCAAAATAGCCAAAAACAAACTTATATAATAAAGATTTCAGTTTAAAACCGTCTTTCAATGCGTTATTACACCAAAAAACATCTAATCTTCCAATCTCATTTTTTTATCAGCTATTTGTTTGTAAAAAACATTTAAATCGTTGATATAAAAGGGGGTAACGCATTAATAACGCCTAGCGTTCACGTAATATCAAACACCGAAATAACACCTTTATAACGTTTATTCGGCTAACTATTTTAACTACTCAAGTATGTATAAGCCATATTCGTAATTAATCTATTTGCTTTCTAATTTTCTTCCTCCTGATTAAAATGTATACCTCATTCCATTAGATATCTCTTGGATTCCCCAAATATATCATCAATAGTCTATCCGTAAACCATAGAAACAACATGATATTATAAAAGGCATCTTCGACAAACGTATTCCTCCCACCAATAACGCCTTTTATATTTTATAGATATCCAAAAGATATTCAGTTTATATTCTAAAATACAAAGGATCAGAAATATCCCGAAATAACCCAACCCATCTCGATTTATTATCTAGTTTATATTTATTTTATATCTATTTTATATTTTTTTGTTCATAAACCTTATAAAACCCTTGTCGTTTGAGGTTTTATAGGTTACAATATATTTATTAGATATAAATTAGAAATAAAATTCCTAGAGGTGATGTATAGTGGCAAGTTTAAAAGGCAAAACTCTTCATATAGACATAGAAGGTGATATTGGGAACGATTCGTTTAAAGGTTACATCAATGGTGAATACATAAAAATGAAAAATGTATATCAGAGTGTATATTCAATGCCTAATGTTACTGAAACAAACATACAAAAAAACGTAGTAAATTTAGTAGATAATATGTTCGTGAATATTGCTAGTAAATCAATTCGAAGATCTGGAATGTATTTCATTGGTAATCGAGCGATGTTAACAGGGAAAAATCCTAAAAACATGAACATTAAAATAGGTCAAAAATACAATGATGATTTACCACTAATTAATATGCTAGGATTAATTGCAAACAAATCAGTTCAACTTGAATGGGAACGCAAAGAAGAACTACCACAATCAATCAATGTGACTGTTGACCTTATTTCAGCTATCCCAGCAAGCCAATGGACACCCGTAAACGCTAAACACTTAGAAGAACGTTTTACTAATTCAACTCATGTTGTAGTGGTTTATGTAGGAGAAGAGCAGGTAACGGTTAGCTTAACCTTTAATAGTGCAAACATTACACAAGAGGGTGTTCCTCCATTATTTGCAATTCTTGAAGGGGAAGAGGCGATGTTTACTGATTTCACTAAACTATATGCAAAAAAACTTGAAATCAAAAAAATTGACGGCTCGTTCTTTAAAAACAAAAAGATTTTACATTCTGATATTGGGGACGGAACAACTGAGTATATCTACACAGTGGGCGTAAATCCAGTAATTGATGCTTGTAGCGGTGAAAGACGAGGTGTCGGTCATGCTACAGAAGAAGCTGTAAAATTATTAAATCAAGAACGTGGCACAAATATTAAACGCCAACAATTCTCTCAAATTCTTCAAGATATAGATCATAAATACCATGAAGAGGCAACAACACACTTTAATATTACAAAAGTGGAACAAGCTGAACTAATCCTAGAAGATACAGATGAAAAATATGTAAATAATACAGCCAGTGAAGCTGAAATTTTATGTGTGTATGGTGGGGGAAGTATTACTTTTAAAGATGAATTATATAATCAATTATTAGAGTATTGTGAGCGAGTTGGAATGTACTTATTGTGGATTCCGGAGAAATACGCTGTAGATATGAATGCTAAGGGGATGCAAATTATCAAGAAAATTCTTTCTCGAAAAAAGGTGAAATAGTATGTCCGGCAAAAAAAGAGAGTCCTTCTTCTGGAACCTCAAGAAGATTGAGAATGAAGAATTCTTTAAATGGTTCGAGTCACAAAGCAATATAGCCGATTCTTTATATAAACTTGTATGTTATTTTATTGATAAACACGGATTACAAGACGTGGCTGATTATAAGATACAGCAACAAATGCAAAAAGAAATTTTACTTCAAGATAAAGACTTTTTAAATGATGTTAAGCGTATACTATTGAATAATTCAAATCTTACTATTCAAAAAGAAAACCAAGCAAATCAAGAAGAGGTAGCAGACCCGAATAAAATAGTCTCATCTCTTGAAAAAAATACTACTTCTAAAGATACAGATATAGGAAATGAATCAACAACTGAAAAAGCAGTCCTAAAAGATGAATATGAAGACCTGGATACAGCCAATTTATTTGGTAACTAGCGTTTTCAATCCATGATAAAAAGAGTCCCTAAAGTGGTATTATCCCCTATAGGTAGACAGTAAAAAAAGAGTCCATCTGATATGATGGACTCAATACTGTTTTATCTGGAGGGGATTTTTTTATGGCAAGAAAAGGACAATCATTTCAAAAATATACAGAAGAACTAAAGCGAGAAGCAGTTCGTCTTCGATTAGAAGAGAGAAAATCATTGCGAGAAATTCGTGAACAACTCGGTGTGAAGAGCGATGCCCAGATTATTGAGTGGGTAAAACGTGCGCAACAAGGGGAGTCCTTTGATGATCAACGTGGTGTCTGGAATCGAAAGAATTTTAATAGTCTAGAAGAAGAAAATGCTTATTTGAAGGCACAGGTTGAGTATTTAAAAAAGCGCAATCCAAATCTACACGGGAAGGAATGGTCCTAAAGAAAGAACGATTTTCTCTTATCGATTCATTACGCCAAGCCTATCCACTCCGATGGTTGCTTCAAATCGCGGAAGTTTCTAAGGCTGGCTACTATAAATGGCGGAAATATCATAACGTGCAGCGTTTACGTCAGAAAAGGGATATGTGGCATAAAGAACATATTTTATCTATTCATCGTCAGCACCCTTACTATGGGTATAAACGTATGACTCGTGCTTTGGCTCGAGAAGGAATGGTAATGAATCATAAACGTGTTCGTCGTCTTATGAGAGAGCTGGGTATTCAATCTATCATTCGAAAAAAACGTCCGTTTTATGGAAGAAAAACATCTGTGGTATTTAAAAATCATTTGAATCGAGAGTTTCAAGCTGAAAAGCAAAATCAAAAATTCGTAACAGATATTACTTATGTACGAATCGGAGAACAATTTGCCTATTTGTCAGCTGTGTTAGATTTATACAACAATGAAATTGTTGCCTGGAAGCTATCTTCAAGAAATGATTTAGATTTGGTTTTAACTACATTACGTCAATTAGAAGGGAAGTCATTAACTACTAAGCCCCTTTTCCATTCAGATCAAGGGTTTCAATATACATCTAAATCCTACGCAAAACAGTTAGAGAAATTAGGATTTGTCGGTAGTCATTCTAGACGTGGAAACTGTTTTGATAATGCGTGTATCGAATCATTCTTCTCACATTTAAAAACAGAGAAGTTGTATTTAGTGTGCCCAAAAACATATGAAATGGCCTACCGAGCAATTCAAGAATATATTCAATTTTATAATACAGAAAGCTTCCAAGAAAAACTTCACGGCCTTTCCCCGATAGAATATCGGGAAAAGGCCGTGGCATAATACTCTTTTTATTACTGTCTACTTGACAGGGAGATGACCACTTTAGGGACTCTTTTTATCATGGATTGAAGCTTTTCCTACATCTTATCAAGAATAATTTGCCTTTTATACCACTGACTTAATTTATTTTTAGCCAGACCTGAAAGACGTTTTGTTTTCTTATTATAGAACCTAGAAAGGGTTGGTTGTGATATGCCGATTTCTTTTGAAAGTTCTCGCATTGTAATATTTTTATTCATATGAAAGAATGATATTTTTTCTCTAATTGAATTTTCATACTCATCAACATCTAAAGTGTTATTTTCTATTTTCACAAGAGACTCATCTTGTATTATATCTACTGTTTTTTTCTTCACTATTTTTTCCATTGAATTCATTAATTCTTTAGGAGGTAAAATTATTACACCTAACTGAGCATAATAGTTCTTAAACCAATTCTTTTTGGTTAACATTTCCTCTTTTAAATCTTCACTGTACTCCCAATGTGATAGTACCTTTTCCTTCTCTAAATCAATAAGAACATTTTCTAACTGTTCTCGAATACGATTTGGCTTTTGATTTTGATTTATCCCCATGACTGCCAGTAATCCCTTATCTCCTCCTATAGAGTAAGGTCTTTTTAAACTAGAGAACATTTGACGAATTCTCCATTGCCAAGTTAAATAACGAATCAATCTCTTATGATATTTATGTCTATAACTATTATATTCCAACGCTTTTTTTGATAACAATGCCGTTGTACTGCTAGAACCATATAAATAACCCGATAAGAAGCTCCCTGGCTTAATCCTACAAGATTCTATCCCCATATATTCATTAGTGTTATTATCTCTCCAGAGTACCACGGAATCTAATACAAAAAGCCTCTTAATAACTTCTCGCTTTACTTCATAATGTTTACCTGCTTCAGCTCGATCATTTAATACAACTACCTCATTATCATCATTTAAGTAGATAAAAATACTTGCCAAGGCAGCAATACGTTTTGCAACTTTTATTTTATCTTCTGCTCGATAATATTCTGTGTTATTAGCCTTTGCTTTAGGTATGCTACACATTTCTAATACCTGATTATATGAAAAGTCTATGAATTCATCAGGCGATTTTGCCTCATTTAACCATTGGATAGTAATTGCATCTAGACAATCAGCAGTTAAATCATCCATATTACTCATTACACCATCAACCAATGTATTCCAACGAGCGGCTTCTTCAGTATTTATTAATCTTAAATCTTCATCTTTATGTGAAGAAAGTTGTGCAACTCCACTACTATCTTTGGTTTCAATTGGATAAGATTTCAACTTTGTATTTTCATCTTCTTCAAATTGATTCTTTGCTATACCATCTCTTAATTTATAATAAACCGCAGAATTATTTACTTCATAATAATTTTCGTGCTCTAAACCTGTATTAGATTCCTTTGATTCCTGCAAGCTTTCATTGTTGGCCCTTGAAAACTCTTGCTCCACAAATATCCCTATTGCCACATCAATTTCAGTTTGATATGCTTCTATGTTAGTGAATATTTCCAAAGAGGAAATCCCCTTTTTTTGCTGCTGTTCAAGCCACTGCACAAGCATTGAAAATGATGGAGAGAAATAGTCCGAAGTTACAATCCTATTAGTATCTTCCTTAACTTCTAAGTAATAAGCATTCCATTTATACCACAATTGTTCATTATGTTTATAGATTGGTGCTGATATTACTAATGCATCTTTAAACAATTGTAGAACATTATCCATATACATCCTTCTCCTTATTTAATTTCCAATTGAGAATGATTTTTAAAAAGAATACAGTAAGTTCTATCCAACCATCCCTTAATGATAATCTAGCACGTATGCTTATAACCACCTCTTTTACTGATTATACAAGACTGCATCCATTTGGAAAAGGTGAGAGATTATAAGAAACCTAATATTTTTCAAGGTATTAGCTAAAACATGAAATTCTTTTGCGATATCATGTCCCTTTTGACTAAACATGAAAAAGCTAAGTTATTTATGTTTTAACAATTTCGTTTTATATAGGGTAAAACTCATTACAATTTGCATACAAAGTGAAAATTTATAGCGGTATCATGTCCCTTTTGGCTAAATTGCGGACAAATTTAACCTTGAATGTTTCGCGGAATTCAACTATATTTTTTCGAAAAATCCTTCTACCCTTGATACAAAAGGGTTTTTCTATATTCAAGACATGAAAAATCATAGCGGTATCATGTCCCTTTCTTGTTTCATAAATCCGTTAAAATCCCTTATATACTATATGTTTATACAACATCTTCTCAAATTTCAGGGAACTATATAATATGAAAAATCATAGCGGCATCATGTCCCTTTCTTGTTTCATAAATCCGTTAAAATCCCTTATATACTATATGTTTATACAACATCTTCTCAAATTTCAGGGAACTATATAATATGAAAAATCATAGCGGCATCATGTCCCTTTCTTGTTTCATAAATCCGTTAAAATCCCTTATATACTATATGTTTATACAACATCTTCTCAAATTTCAGGGAACTATATAATATGAAAAATCATAGCGGCATCATGTCCCTTTTTATTTAAAAAGATGAAACATCCTTAGCGGTATCATGTTCCTTTTATAAATATCAAATTTTATATAAATCCCTTTAATAGCAATGTTTATCAATGGTTTTCATATTAATTCCAATAAAAAGAAACATGAAAATCCACAGCCCTATCATGTCCCTTATATTTCTATAAAAGTAAGCTTTAAATCCCATTAAAACAAGGTTTATGAGCGATTTATGACTCATGTTCTTGTTTATTCAGAACATGAAAATCCATAGCGATATCATGTTCATAAAAAAAATAAAACAAAACCTGAAACCCCTTGGTATGAAAGGGATTAACGTACATTTCATTTTTTCATGTTTGCTCTTAAAGGGCCCCATTTCATCCAATTTTGATTTGCTATAATTAAAATCGGTATATTTTATATTGTACGGATATGTATATTTTAATTTGTATAGGAGGTGAAAAAGATGAGCAAATCATTTGTTATTCGTAATCAACGTAGTCTAAATGGCCAATCTACTAATGCAGTTATAGTTACATTAAAATCTTGGCAAGCACTTGTTGATTCATTGGAAGGAAAATACTATAGCTATAAAGATACATACCTTGAAGATATTATCAATCAAATGTCGTATGAAGAACGCATTGCGGATATCGATGGATTTGTTGCACAAGCAAAACCATCTTTTTCACGTCATACTATTTCAAAGCCTATGGGACGAAAACATAAATTGTATGGTATTACAAATGCAGATCTTGAAGTATTCCTTTACCTACATAAAAAATGCTATACGAATGGCATTATTCCAAACGTAACAGTACATATGCTTTGGGAAGACTATAAACAGTACAAAGAAGAATTTGCATGTATACAGCATTCTCAATTCTATATTGCATTAAGAAAATTAAACCTACATAACATTATTACGATTGAAAATGAATTAGATAGTCGATATACAATTAAAATAACTCATTTTATGAATGAAGAAACAGAAAAAGCGAATCCTTATGTTTACATTAGTCCTGTAGTCTTTACAAAGGCTTTCTTTGAACTTTCAATAGCATCTAAGAAGCTATTCTTAGATATTGCTATGCAACAGCACCGAGAAACTACATTAAAACGTTCTTTAGACAAACAGGATGAAAGAGGAAATAAGACTCACTTTGGTGGGATGTACCGCTTTTTACATAAGAAGTATCCACATCAGATTCGTGCAGTTATGAAAGAACTGACCACTGTATTGCCATGTACAGGGTCTCCACTATTCAAAATCTGTAAACTACAAAAAGGGGTTCAAAACAAGAAAAAATATACAACTTTATTTTTATCTATTCATGCAGACTTCTTGTGTGGAAAAGAATCAGGAGAACTACAGTATCGTGATCCTTTTACTCCAAAGGTTACGTATGCCCGTAAAGCTCGATTTATTGAATCTACACTACAAGAAATGCATATCGGAGAATTTACACGAGACATGAATAAATTTATTCATGTACTTAAAAATACCTGTCATCGACAAATTCGCAGTGTAATACATAGTTTGCGTGACATGATTGATCGCACTGAAAAATATCCAAGTAAATTAGTATATACTCTAAAAAAATTACTAAATCAAACATCACAGTATCATATTCTTGATACCGCAGCTAAAGAAGGAATTTATCCTCTTATTACACAGCACGTCCCAGCAAATCAAAAAGAACAAGCTATTTTTGATTTCGGATTGTATTTCTCTATGTATTCTCGCCGAAGCATCAAGAAGCTGTTCCGCAAAACATTTGAGCTATTAAAGTACAAATTTGCCGTACCTGTTACAGAGGAATCTTACCATCGTAATTACCTAAGATATCAAGAAGAAACATTATTTAGAAAATACGCTTATGAACAAGGTACAAACTTAAATGCTTACATGGCTTTAGAAATAGAAATGCGTGAACTTTTAAAAACTAAAGGACATAAAGAACGCTTTATTCCTAGTGATGTACGTGAATTGTTCATTGAAAAGATAGATAAATTACCAAAGGAAAAGCTACGGGTAATTGAAGTACCTAATAGCATAAATTTAATTGCCTTTATACGTGCCTTGGAACAGTTGATACGTGCTGGAATTCAAGTCACAACAACTGAACAAGTATTAAAAGTAATCGAAGAAATGTAATCATTTTCAGCTCTCTATATTTGAAAAAAATCAAAGTAGAGGGCTGTTCGTGTTGGCTCTATCATTCAAAGTCTTTTTATTAGATACGTT
>NZ_CP096511.1:5292500-5299192 GCF_056530295.1 Bacillus sp. PK6-16 | reverse complement strand
AGAAAATCATTTTATGACAAAAATAAAATCTGGAAAATCAGAGTTTAACTTAAATGGTTTAGATTCTGCAGAATATCCGTTATTGCCACAAATTGAAGAACATCATGTATTTAAGATACCAACAGATTTACTTAAACATATGATCAGACAAACTGTATTTGCAGTTTCTACTTCTGAAACAAGACCAATCTTGACAGGTGTAAACTGGAAGGTATATAACAGCGAGTTAACTTGTATTGCAACAGATAGTCATAGGCTGGCACTTCGAAAAGCAAAAATTGAAGGACATAATATTGCAGATGAATTCCAAGCTAATGTTGTTATTCCAGGTAAGAGCTTAAATGAATTAAGTAAAATTTTAGATGAGTCTGAAGAAATGGTAGATATCGTTATTACGGAGTATCAAGTATTATTCCGTACAAAACATTTATTATTCTTCTCAAGATTGTTAGAAGGGAATTATCCTGATACGACACGTTTAATTCCGGCAGAGAGTAAAACGGATATTTTTGTGAATACAAAAGAATTCCTACAAGCAATTGATCGCGCTTCACTATTAGCAAGAGATGGCCGCAATAACGTTGTTAAATTATCAACTTTAGAGCAAGAAATGCTAGAGATTTCTTCGAATTCACCAGAAATCGGAAAAGTTGTCGAAGAAGTACAATGCGAAAAAGTAGATGGAGAAGAGTTAAAAATATCTTTTAGTGCAAAATATATGATGGATGCATTGAAAGCTTTGGATAGTACAGAGATTAAAGTTAGCTTTACTGGGGCGATGAGACCGTTCTTAATTCGTACAGTAAATGATGATTCAATTATTCAATTAATTTTACCGGTTCGTACTTACTAGGTAAGGAATAAGGGTTGCTAGTTTAAAGATGCTAGTGGCCCTTATTTGATTTTTGGGTATTACTTTCCTAATGCTAGTTTATTTAGTACAATGAAAGAATGAACACTTTCAGAAAGTGAGCGATTTTATGAAACGTATTAAAATTTCAACAGAGTATATTACACTAGGACAATTTTTAAAGTTAGCTGATGTAATTGATACAGGTGGCGCTGTAAAATGGTTTTTACAAGAATATGAAGTGTACGTGAACAACGAACTTGAAAATAGAAGAGGTCGCAAACTATATGCGAATGATGTTATTGAAATTCCAGGAAGCGGAACTTTCCAAGTTCAGGCATAAAGGGGGAGCCCTTTGTTTATTTCAGAAATACAATTAAAAAACTATCGCAATTATGAAAAATTAGAGCTTTCCTTTGAAGATAAGGTAAATGTAATTATCGGCGAAAATGCGCAAGGGAAAACAAATTTGATGGAAGCTATTTATGTTTTAGCGATGGCGAAATCTCATAGAACCTCTAATGATCGCGAACTTATCCGCTGGGATGAAGATTTTGGTCAAATAAAAGGGAAATTACAAAAAAGAAACAGTTCTTTGTCTTTGGAATTAAATATTTCGAAAAAAGGTAAAAAGGCAAAATTAAATCAACTTGAACAACAAAAATTAAGTCAATATATTGGCGTGATGAACGTTGTCATGTTTGCCCCAGAAGATTTAAATCTTGTAAAAGGAAGCCCTCAAGTAAGAAGACGCTTTTTAGATATGGAATTAGGACAAATAGCTCCTGTATATTTGTATGAATTAAGTCAATATCAAAAGGTGCTCACGCAACGAAATCACTTGTTGAAAAAAATGCAAGGGAATAGTAAGAATGAGGAAACGATGTTGGATGTATTTACACTTCAACTAATTGAGCATGGTGCGAAAATACTGCAAAAACGTTTTGAATTTTTGCATTTGCTACAGGAATGGGCAGCTCCAATTCATCGAGGTATAAGCCGTGGATTAGAAGAGTTAGAAATTGTCTATAAACCAAGTGTAGATGTATCAGAATCAATGGATTTGTCGAAAATAAAAGAAGTATACTATGAAAGTTTTCAATCTGTGAAACAACGTGAAATTTTCCGTGGTACGACTTTAATTGGTCCTCATCGTGACGATTTACAATTCTTCGTTAATAGTAAAAATGTTCAAGTCTTTGGTTCGCAAGGACAACAACGAACGACCGCACTATCCCTAAAATTAGCTGAAATTGAATTGATTTATTCAGAGGTTAAAGAATATCCAATCCTTTTGTTGGATGATGTTTTATCAGAATTAGATGATTATCGTCAATCACATCTTTTAAATACAATTCAAGGAAAAGTGCAAACATTTGTTACAACGACGAGTGTCGACGGAATTGAACACGAAACATTAAAAGAAGCGAAAACAATTCATGTAACGAACGGCACTGTAGATTGTGAAATAGATAGGGAATAACCCCTGTTTAAATGGAAAAGTAGGTGATCTTTGTGTCAATGGAACAAAAGCAAATGCAAGAAAATGCATATGATGAAAGTCAGATACAGGTGCTTGAAGGACTAGAGGCAGTTCGGAAACGCCCTGGTATGTATATTGGATCTACAAGTGGAAAAGGGCTTCACCATCTTGTTTGGGAAATCGTAGATAATAGTATTGATGAAGCACTTGCAGGTTATTGTGATGAAATTAATGTTAGTATCGAAGAAGATAATAGTATTCGTGTAACGGATAATGGGCGTGGTATTCCGGTTGGTATACAAGAAAAAATGGGACGTCCAGCTGTAGAAGTTATTATGACTGTTCTCCACGCCGGTGGTAAATTTGGCGGTGGCGGTTATAAAGTTTCTGGTGGTTTACATGGTGTTGGGGCATCGGTTGTAAATGCTCTATCAACAGAATTGGAAGTATTTGTACATCGTGAAGGTAAAATCCATTACCAAAAATACGAAAGAGGTATTCCGGTTGCGGATTTAAAAGTCATTGGTGACACAGATCAAACAGGAACAATAACTCGATTTAAACCAGATCCGGAAATTTTCCAAGAAACAACAGTATACGATTTTGATACGCTAGCAACTCGTATGCGTGAATTAGCGTTTTTAAATCGTAATATTAAATTAACAATTGAAGATAAACGTGAACATAAGCAAAAGAAAGAATTCCATTACGAAGGTGGAATTAAATCATACGTTGAGCATTTAAATCGCTCAAAACAACCGATTCATGAAGAGCCTGTGTACGTAGAAGGTTCAAAAGATGGTATTCAGGTTGAGGTTTCTCTTCAATATAACGAAGGATACACAAATAATATTTACTCATTTACGAATAACATCCATACGTATGAAGGTGGTACACATGAGGTAGGTTTTAAAACAGCTTTAACTCGTGTAATCAACGACTATGGTCGTAAAAATAGCATTTTAAAAGATGCGGACAGTAATTTAACTGGTGAGGATGTTCGTGAAGGTTTAACAGCAATTGTATCAATCAAGCATCCAAATCCACAATTTGAAGGACAAACGAAGACAAAACTTGGGAATAGTGAAGCGAGAACAATTACAGAGTCTGTATTCTCAGAGGCATTTGAAAAGTTCTTACTAGAAAATCCTAATGTAGCGCGAAAAATTGTAGAAAAAGGTACGATGGCTGCACGTGCACGTGTAGCTGCGAAAAAAGCGCGTGAATTGACACGTCGAAAGAGTGCGTTAGAAGTTTCAAGTTTACCTGGTAAATTAGCTGATTGCTCTTCGAAAGATCCAGCAATTAGTGAAATTTACATCGTAGAGGGTGACTCTGCGGGTGGATCTGCAAAACAAGGACGCGATCGTCATTTCCAAGCAATTTTACCGCTGAAGGGTAAAATTATTAATGTGGAAAAGGCGCGCTTAGATAAGATTTTATCAAATGATGAAGTTCGTACAATTATTACGGCAATCGGTACAAATATTGGTGGAGACTTCGATATTGAAAAAGCACGCTATCATAAAGTTATTATTATGACCGATGCCGATGTTGATGGTGCACATATTCGTACCCTATTATTAACGTTCTTCTATCGTTATATGCGTCAAATAATTGAGTGTGGTTATATCTATATTGCACAGCCGCCATTGTTTAAAATACAACAAGGTAAAAAAATTCAATATGCTTACAACGATAAGGAACTTGAAAAAATCTTAGCTGAGCTACCAGCCCAGCCGAAACCAGGAATTCAACGTTATAAAGGTCTTGGGGAGATGAATCCAACTCAGCTATGGGAGACGACAATGGATCCAGAAGTACGTTCGTTACTTCAAGTTTCTCTTCAAGATGCAATAGAAGCAGACGAAACTTTTGAAATTTTAATGGGTGATAAAGTAGAACCGCGTCGTAACTTTATCCAAGAGAATGCAAAATACGTGAAGAACCTTGATATTTAAATGAGTAATGACAGGAATCTAAGTATTCCTGTCTTCTACATATAAATCAATGTATGTGTAACGGAAATGTAAGAGGAGGTGCTCGTTGATGTCAGACAATCAACAACAAGCACGAATTCGAGAAATTAATATTAGTCATGAAATGCGTACCTCATTTTTAGATTACGCAATGAGTGTTATCGTATCTCGTGCATTACCAGATGTTCGTGATGGATTAAAACCTGTGCATCGTAGGGTTTTATATGCGATGAATGATTTAGGAATTACAGCTGATAAAGCGTATAAGAAATCAGCACGTATTGTCGGTGAAGTAATTGGTAAGTATCACCCTCATGGTGATTCAGCCGTTTATGAAACAATGGTACGTATGGCGCAAGATTTTAGTCAACGTTATATGCTTGTAGATGGGCATGGTAACTTCGGTTCTGTAGATGGAGATTCAGCAGCAGCAATGCGTTATACAGAGGCAAGAATGTCTAAGATTTCTATGGAATTAATACGTGATATTTCAAAAAATACAATTGATTATCAAGATAACTATGATGGTTCCGAAAGAGAACCGATAGTACTACCAGCGCGTTTCCCTAATTTATTAGTAAACGGTACAACAGGTATTGCTGTTGGTATGGCAACAAATATACCGCCGCATCAGCTTGGCGAAGTAATTGATGGTGTGCTGGCATTAAGTCATAATCCTGATATTACTATCGCAGAATTGATGGAATATATTCCTGGTCCAGACTTTCCAACGGCAGGTTTAATTTTAGGAAGAAGTGGAATTCGAAGAGCTTATGAAACAGGTCGCGGTTCCATTATGCTTCGTGCTAAGGTTGAAATTGAAGAGAAGTCAAACGGTAAACAATCTATTATCGTAACTGAACTACCTTATCAAGTTAATAAGGCGCGATTAATTGAAAAAATCGCAGAATTAGTTCGCGATAAGAAAATTGAAGGTATTACAGATTTACGTGATGAATCAGATCGTAATGGTATGCGTATTGTCATGGAAGTACGTCGTGATGCTAATGCAAACGTACTATTAAACAATCTATATAAACATACAGCGCTTCAAACAAGTTTCGGTATTAATATGTTGTCTCTTGTAAATGGGGAGCCACAAGTACTAAATTTAAAACAAAATCTATATCATTATTTAGAGCATCAGAAGGTAGTAATTCGTAGACGTACTGCTTATGAATTAGAAAAAGCAGAAGCACGTGCTCATATTTTAGAAGGATTACGAATTGCTTTAGATCATCTTGATGAAGTTATTACGTTAATTCGTAGTTCAAAAACGGCAGATATTGCAAAGCAAGGCTTAATGGAACGTTTTGGTTTAAGTGAGAAACAAGCGCAAGCGATTTTAGATATGCGTCTGCAACGCTTAACTGGATTAGAACGTGAAAAAATTGAGCAAGAATATCAAGACTTAATGAAGTTAATTGCTGAATTAAAAGCAATTTTAGCAGATGAAGAAAAAGTTCTTGAGATTATTCGTGAAGAATTAACAGAAGTAAAAGAGCGTTTCAATGATAAGAGACGAACAGAAATTACAATTGGCGGTATGGAATTTATTGAAGATGAAGATTTAATTCCTGAACAAAACATTGCGATTACGTTAACTCATAACGGTTATATTAAGAGGTTACCAGCTTCTACGTACAAAACACAGAACCGTGGGGGACGTGGTGTGCAAGGAATGGGTACGAATGATGATGACTTTGTTGAACATTTATTAACAACGTCTACTCATGATCATATTTTATTCTTTACAAACAAGGGTAAAGTATACCGTACGAAAGGATATGAAATTCCAGAGTATAGTCGTACTGCAAAAGGACTACCAATTATTAACCTATTAGGGGTAGATAAGGGTGAGTGGATTAACGCTATTATTCCGATTCGTGAATTTGGTGACGATCAGTTCTTATTCTTTACGACAAAACAAGGGGTTTCTAAGAGAACGCCACTTTCATCATTTGCAAATATACGTACAAATGGTTTAATTGCAATTTCTCTTCGTGAAGAGGATGAAGTAATATCTGTACGTTTAACATCGGGTGATAAGGATATTATTGTCGGGACAAGTAACGGTATGCTAATTCGTTTCAATGAACAAGATGTTCGTTCTATGGGACGTAATGCTGCAGGTGTTAAAGCTATTACGTTGGGCGATGAAGACCAAGTTGTAGGTATGGAAATTGTCGAAGAGGATGTAAATGTTCTAATTGTAACGAAAAATGGTTACGGAAAGCGTACACCGATTGATGAATACCGTCTGCAAAGTCGCGGTGGTAAAGGTCTGAAAACTTGTAACATTACAGATAAGAACGGTAAATTAGTAGCTGTTAAGTCTGTTACAGGTGAAGAAGATATTATGTTAATTACAGCGGCAGGT
>NZ_CP096511.1:5272500-5287500 GCF_056530295.1 Bacillus sp. PK6-16 | reverse complement strand
TTAGTACGAGAGGACCGGGATGGACGCACCGCTGGTGTACCAGTTGTTCTGCCAAGGGCATAGCTGGGTAGCTATGTGCGGAAGGGATAAGTGCTGAAAGCATCTAAGCATGAAGCCCCCCTCAAGATGAGATTTCCCATAGCGTAAGCTAGTAAGATCCCTGAAAGATGATCAGGTTGATAGGTTCGAGGTGGAAGCATGGTGACATGTGGAGCTGACGAATACTAATAGATCGAGGACTTAACCATATAATATGTAGCAAATGTTATCTAGTTTTGAAGGAATATGCCTTCATAGTTTGGTGATGATGGCAGAGAGGTCACACCCGTTCCCATACCGAACACGGAAGTTAAGCTCTCTAGCGCCGATGGTAGTTGGGACCTTGTCCCTGTGAGAGTAGGACGTCGCCAAGCAACTAAAAACACAAGTCATTTGACTTGTGTTTTTTTATTTCCCATGAAATAGATTTGGTTCCATTAATAAAAAATTTGAAATATAGTAAGGGATTTTTTGAGCAGAAATACTTAGAAATTGATAAATAAATGGATAATCTTCAGAACCATAACTTCCAAGTAAGTCATACCACCAATCTGTTTCATATCTAGAAATCATGCTTAAATTATAGAGCAATAAATAATGAATGAGGAGTTCAGGTAATATTGGCTTAGGATTTCTAGGGTCAGTCGTAAGTGGCAAATAATAAGTATTAGTAAGATGTTCATAGTATAAAGGAGTACTGTACATAGGATTCCATGATTGAATAGGCGCTGTAAAAAGTAAATTCGATTCATTAGTCTTCTCAGGTACGTGTTGTATTGATAAATGCTTACAAGATGTTTCAATGTAACGAGAAAATCTCTCTTTAGTCATATGTAATCGATCTAGTAGGTTGACTGAAAAGGAGAGCTCATTTTTAATTGTTGAATCAATTTTATATAAAGTTGATCCTTTTTGACTATAATGAAATAAATTTTGTAATTCTGGAATATTTCCCATTAGTTCTAACATGTTAAATTTTTCTGCTTCTAAGTGTTTCATGTGAAACAGTTGTTCTGCAACATGAGTAAATAATCCGTTTTTTTGTACCTTCACCTCATCTTCTAAAAATTGATACCCTTGTTTTTTTCGTTTGCGAGTTGTAACGCCATGAGCTAAAACAGTAGTGGATTCAGGATAGTTAGGGTCAATAGTTAGTAGGCATGCTTTAAACAGTTGACTAATTCCATAAAATAACAACATTGGTTGAATGGAAAATGGAGCAGTCTTATATAATTCATAATAATTTTTCCCGTGTTCTAAGTAATAAATAAAGGGATAACAATTTTCAAAACTTTTTTTTTCTGCATCCTGAATAGAGGATTTTTCATAACAACGGGCAAGATAACGTTGTACGTTTTGAGATGAAAAAAAGAAACTTAACTGCTGCCAAGTACAAGATGTTTGATGCATATATTACGCTCCTTTTATTGTCTAAAAATTCTAACATATATATACGTCCTTGACAGTATTTTAACCAATTGATAAGCTACTAATAATAATTTCTGGTATCATAGGGGGAACAATTATGTGGGAATCTAAATTTGTTAAAGAAGGTTTGACTTTTGATGATGTATTACTTGTACCAGCTAGGTCAGATATATTACCAAGAGAAGTAAGTGTTAAAACAGTTTTATCTGAAAGCTTACAGCTAAACATCCCGTTAATTAGTGCAGGAATGGATACAGTAACAGAAGCTGACATGGCTATTGCAATGGCTCGCCAAGGTGGTTTAGGAATTATTCATAAGAATATGTCTATTGAGCAACAAGCAGAGCAAGTTGATAAAGTAAAGCGCTCTGAAAGCGGGGTTATTTCAGATCCTTTCTTCTTAACTCCAGAACATCAAGTATATGATGCAGAACATCTTATGGGAAAATATCGTATCTCAGGTGTACCGGTTGTAAATAATTTAGATGAGCGAAAATTAGTTGGTATTATTACAAACCGTGATATGCGCTTCATCCAAGACTACTCAATCAAAATTTCTGACGTAATGACAAAAGAACAATTAATTACAGCTCCAGTTGGTACTACACTGGAAGAAGCTGAAAAGATCCTACAAAAGTATAAAATTGAAAAACTCCCTCTTGTTGATAATAACGGTGTATTACAAGGGCTTATTACAATAAAAGATATTGAAAAAGTAATTGAATTCCCAAACTCTGCTAAGGATAAGCAAGGGCGCTTATTAGTTGGAGCAGCAGTTGGTGTAACAGCGGATGCTATGCTTCGCATTGATGCATTAGTAAAAGCTAGTGTAGATGCAATTGTACTTGATACAGCACATGGGCATTCTAAAGGTGTTATTGATAAGGTAAAAGAAGTTCGTGCTAAATACCCATCACTAAATATTATCGCTGGAAATGTTGCTACTGCTGAAGCAACGAAAGCATTAATTGAAGCTGGTGCAAACGTAGTTAAAGTTGGTATTGGACCAGGTTCTATTTGTACAACACGCGTTGTAGCCGGTGTTGGTGTACCACAATTAACTGCAGTTTATGATTGTGCAACAGAAGCTCGCAAACACGGTATTCCAGTTATTGCTGATGGCGGTATTAAATACTCTGGTGATATGGTGAAAGCATTAGCGGCAGGAGCACATGTTGTTATGCTAGGTAGCATGTTTGCAGGTGTTGCAGAAAGTCCTGGAGAAACTGAAATTTACCAAGGTCGTCAATTTAAAGTGTATCGTGGTATGGGTTCTGTCGGTGCGATGGAAAAAGGAAGTAAAGATCGTTACTTCCAAGAAGGCAATAAAAAACTTGTCCCAGAAGGTATTGAAGGACGAGTGCCATATAAAGGACCTTTAGCAGATACAGTTCACCAATTAGTTGGTGGCTTACGTGCAGGTATGGGATATTGCGGAGCACAGGATTTAGAATTCTTACGCGAAAATGCACAATTCATTCGTATGTCAGGTGCCGGCTTACGTGAAAGTCATCCTCATCACGTACAAATTACAAAAGAGGCTCCAAACTACTCGTTATAATGTCTTATATACAAATAGACAGAGATTTGATATCTCTGTCTATTTTTTTTTGATTATGTTAGAATAACGGTTATGTGAGTACATAGATATTGGGGGTAGCAAAAGTGAAAGGTATGTTTTGCAAAAGATTCATTGCTTTGGTAACAGTGCTTACACTAGCTTGTAGCATTTTTATGCCATATAGCAATGCATCAGCTGAAACAGGAGCCGCTTTAAACATTGAAGCAGGTGCGGCAATTTTAGTAGAAGCGAATTCTGGGAAAATTTTATATCAAAAGAATGCAGATGAATTATTATCCATTGCTAGTATGACAAAGATGATGAGTGAATATTTAGTTCACGAAGCAGTGGATAAAGGAAAACTTAAGTGGGACCAGAAAATTAAGGTTTCTGAATATGCATATAAGGTTTCACAAGATGCTTCATTATCAAATGTTGCATTAGAAAATGGTGGCTCTTATACAGTAAAAGAGTTATACGAAGCAATGGCAATCTTTTCTGCAAATGGTGCAACAATTGCATTAGCAGAAGCAATTGCAGGTAAAGAAGTAGACTTCGTAAAAATGATGAATGACAAATCGAAAGAACTAGGGTTAAAAAATTATAAATTTGTCAATTCTACAGGTTTAACGAATAAAGATTTAAAGGGAATGCATCCAGAAGGAACAACAGCGGATGAAGAAAATAAAATGTCTGCAAAGGATGTTGCAACTTTAGCACAACATTTAATTAAAGATTATCCAAAAGTGTTAGATACAGCAAAAATCCCTAAAAAAGAATTCCGCCCAGAAAAAGAGAAGTTTGGAATGTCGAACTGGAACTGGATGTTAAAGGGCTTAGTTAAAGAATATGATGGCGTAGATGGCCTAAAAACAGGCTCAACTCCAGAAGCAGGAGATTGCTTCACTGGTACGGTTGAAAGAAACGGAATGCGTTTTATTTCTGTAGTTATTAAAACAAGTTCTCATACAGCACGTTTTGATGAAACAAAGAAGCTATATGATTATGGATTTGCTAACTTTGAAGTGAAACAAATGTATAAAAAAGGTTCTTCAGTAAAAGGACAAGAAACAGTACGAGTAGAAAATGCGAAAGATAAAGATGTAGCAGTTCAAACGAAACAAGCTATTTCACTTCCAGTGCCAAAAGGAAGTAAAGATGTTTATAAAACAGAATTAAAAGAATCAAGTAAGGGACAAGAAGCACCTATTAAAAAGGGAGCTGCGCTTGGTCAAATGGTAATTACGCCAAAAGATACAAACGACCCTGGATTTTTAACTGGTAAGTCACTGCAAGTGGATCTTGTAACGACATCTGAAGTAGAAGAAGCAAACTGGTTTACTCGTGCTATGCGCGGAATTGGTTCATTCTTTAGTGGTATGTGGAATAGTGCTGTTGATACAGTAAAAGGTTGGTTTTAAAAGCTCCTCACGATAGGAGCTTTTTTTTATTCCTATTTTTCATACCGACTTTATGAAAAAGTAGTAGACAAGCATCTGATAGTTAGTGGTAGAATGTAAGAGTATTCTTAATTTTCGCCTTTAACGGGGGAAAGCAATTCACCTAGGGGGGTTTTTGTACATGACAAATGTAACAGGGACAGAACGTGTAAAACGTGGAATGGCAGAAATGCAAAAAGGCGGCGTTATTATGGACGTAGTTAACGCTGAACAAGCAAAAATTGCAGAAGAGGCAGGCGCAGTTGCCGTTATGGCATTAGAGCGTGTACCAGCAGATATTCGTGCAGCAGGTGGCGTTTCTCGTATGGCAGACCCAACAATTGTTGAAGAAGTTATGGGTGCGGTGTCAATTCCGGTTATGGCAAAATGCCGTATCGGTCACCTTGTAGAAGCACGTGTATTAGAATCATTAGGGGTAGACTATATCGATGAGAGTGAAGTATTAACTCCTGCTGATGAAGTATACCATTTAAATAAACGTGATTACACAGTTCCATTTGTATGTGGTTGCCGTGATATCGGAGAAGCTGCACGTCGTATTGCAGAAGGTGCATCTATGCTTCGTACAAAAGGTGAACCAGGAACAGGAAACATTGTAGAGGCAGTGCGTCATATGCGCCAAGTCAATGCAGAAATCCGTCAAGTTGCGAGTCTACGTGAAGATGAGTTAATGACATATGCAAAAAATACTGGCGCTCCTTACGAAGTATTACTTGAAATTAAACGTCTTGGTCGCTTACCAGTTGTAAACTTTGCGGCAGGTGGTGTAGCAACACCAGCAGATGCAGCATTAATGATGCAACTTGGTGCTGATGGGGTATTTGTTGGATCTGGTATCTTCAAATCAGAAAACCCAGAGAAATTTGCACGTGCAATCGTTGAAGCAACGACTCATTATGAAGATTACGAACTCATTGCAAGCCTTTCTAAAGGATTAGGTAATGCAATGAAGGGTGTCGAAATTTCAACGTTATTACCAGAACAACGCATGCAAGAGCGTGGATGGTAATTAAAGGAGAACTTTAAAATGGTGAAAATCGGTGTACTAGGTCTTCAAGGTGCAGTTCGTGAGCATGTAAAATCAGTTGAAGCAAGTGGTGCAGAAGCTGTTGTTGTAAAGCGTATAGAGCAACTTGAAGAGATTGATGGTCTTATTTTACCGGGCGGTGAAAGTACAACAATGCGCCGTCTTATTGATAAGTATGCTTTCATGGAACCACTTCGTACATTTGCAAAGTCTGGTAAACCAATGTTTGGTACATGTGCAGGGATGATTCTTCTTGCGAAAACACTTATTGGCTATGAAGAAGCACATATTGGTGCTATGGATATTACAGTTGAGCGCAATGCGTTCGGACGCCAAAAGGATAGTTTTGAGGCTGCGCTTTCAATTGAAGGTGTGGGTGAAGACTTCGTTGGTGTATTTATCCGTGCGCCGTATGTTGTAGAAGTAGCTGATAATGTTGAAGTGCTTTCTAAGCATGGTGACCGAATGGTAGCGGTAAGACAAGATCAGTTTTTAGCAGCTTCATTCCATCCGGAATTAACAGATGATCATCGTGTGACAGCATACTTTGTTGAAATGGTAAAAGAAGCGAAAATGAAAAAAGTTGTATAAGTAACTTGCAACTTGTATAAGATTATAGTAAATTGATGGTAACAATTTTATAAAATAAGCGTGTTGATAGGAAATAGTAACAAATGTCGTTTCTTATAGAGAGTCGATGGTTGGTGGAAATCGATAGAAACAGTTTGTGAATCCATCCTGGAATGGAATGTGGAATATCTTTTAGATTAGTAAGCATTCCCGGTGAAGAGCCGTTATTTCTACTTGAGAGGAAAGCGGTAATGCTTTCAACTAGGGTGGCAACGCGGGTTAACTCCCGTCCCTTTATATAGGGACGGGAGTTTTTTGTGTTTTATAAAATAAAAGGAGGAGTATATAATGCTTGATATTAAATTTTTACGTACAAACTTTGAAGAAGTAAAAGCGAAATTACAGCATAGAGGCGAAGATTTAACTGATTTCGGACGTTTTGAAGAATTGGATACGAGAAGAAGAGAACTACTTGTTCAGACAGAAGAATTAAAAAGTAAACGTAACGAAGTATCTCAACAAATTTCTGTATTAAAGCGCGAAAAGAAAGATGCAGAAGCTCTAATTTTAGAAATGCGTGAAGTTGGAGAAAAAGTAAAGGATCTTGATAACGAACTTCGTACAGTTGAAGAAGACTTAGAAAGATTAATGTTATCTATTCCAAATATCCCTCATGAATCTGCTCCAGTTGGTGAAACAGAGGATGATAATGTAGTAGCACGTACTTGGGGAGAAGTGAAAGAATTTACTTATGAGCCAAAACCACATTGGGATCTTGCTACTGATTTAGGAATTTTAGATTTTGAACGCGCTGGGAAAGTAACTGGAAGCCGCTTCGTATTTTACAAAGGTGCTGGTGCAAGATTAGAGCGTGCTTTAATTAGCTTTATGCTTGATCTTCATACTGATGAGCATGGATATGAAGAAGTATTACCTCCATATATGGTAAACCGTGCAAGTATGACAGGAACAGGACAACTTCCAAAGTTTGAAGAAGATGCATTCCGTATTGAAAGTGAAGATTACTTCTTAATTCCAACAGCTGAAGTACCTGTAACGAATATGCATCGTGATGAGATTTTAAATAAAGAGCAATTGCCTATAAGATATGCTGCATTTAGCTCTTGCTTCCGTTCTGAAGCAGGTTCAGCTGGGCGTGACACACGTGGTTTAATTCGCCAGCATCAGTTCAATAAAGTAGAGCTTGTGAAGTTCGTAAAACCAGAAGATTCTTATGAAGAGTTAGAAAAGTTAACAAATGATGCAGAACGCGTGTTACAATTATTAGAGTTGCCATATCGCGTTATGAGTATGTGCACAGGCGATTTAGGATTTACAGCAGCGAAGAAATACGATATTGAAGTATGGATTCCAAGCTATGGCACATATCGTGAAATTTCTTCTTGTAGTAATTTTGAAGCTTTCCAAGCGAGACGTGCAAATATCCGTTTCCGCCGTGAACCAAATGGAAAACCAGAACATGTTCATACATTAAATGGATCTGGTCTTGCAATTGGACGTACGGTTGCAGCTATTTTAGAGAACTACCAACAAGAAGATGGTACAATTATAATTCCAGAAGTTCTTCGCCCTTATATGGGAGGAAAAACAGTTATTAAGTAAATTTAAACATTCATCGGTATGAGTGATTGGTAATTATGAGCGTTGTCAGTACTGTAATGTAGGAAGGGGAAAGTAAAATTTTCCTTTCCTCATAATTTATTTTAGTAGGGTTGACTAACTGTTTTTCTTTTGATATTATATTTGATGTCAATATGGAGGTATACCCAAGTCTGGCTGAAGGGATCGGTCTTGAAAACCGACAGGCGGCGAGAGTCGCGCGGGGGTTCGAATCCCTCTACCTCCTCCAGATATAATTGACAACAGCGCATATAAGTGGAGATTGGAGAACTCGTTACCAACACGTAACGAGTTTTTATTTTAAAACCAATCATAAAGTATGGTGTAAGGTAATTTTGTCCTTATTACACACTCATATTCCGATGATTATCTTCATAGATATGAAAGGAGTCAACATGGATCTTATTATACAAACGTTTCCTTTAGATGGAAAAACTTTATATTATGTACAATGTCCTGTCTGTAAGAACAATAGAATTTTAAACAGTGGTGCAAACGTATCACGCATTATTAGTGATGATACATTCCGTAAACTTTGTGGTTGTACTTGTGATGTAAAACCAGCTACGAGTAAAGTAGAGGCGCCAAAACAAGTTAAAAAAGCAGCTGTAAAGAAAGAAGCAGCTCCAAAACGTACAGGTAAAGTATTAACGGCAGTAATTAACGGGAAAGAAATGACTGTTAAAGAGATTGCTGAAGCATACGATATTAGTACAAGTACTGTTCGTCAGCGTATTAACGCAGGAAAACCTGAGAGTGAAATTATTGCTCCAACAAAGAAGAAGTAATTTAATAGGAAAACCCGTGCATATGCACGGGTTTTTTATTTTACAAGTTTACGTGTTTGTTTTAAAAAATGGCCAATTTTTTTTATGATTGGTTCGATTGAATCACCATCTTTTAAAATATCGTACTCATTAATATTTAAGCGTAATACAGGGCATGAATTAAAGTTGTTAATCCAGTTTTCATAACGCCCATGCATTTCTTTCCAGTACTCAATTGGTGTTTGCTGTTCCATTGGGCGCCCGCGTTCTTGAATACGATCGACAATATCATCAAAAGAACCTTCTAAGTAAATTAATAAGTCTGGATGAGGGAAGTAAGGAGTCATGACCATAGCGTCAAATAAACCTTTGTATGTTTCATAATCAGTTTCCGTCATTGTTCCTTTTTCATGATGCATCTTTGCGAAAATTCCAGTGTCTTCGTAAATGGAACGATCTTGAACAAAACCGCCACCATATTCAAAAATTCTTTTTTGTTCCTTAAATCGTTCTGCTAAAAAGTACACTTGTAGGTGGAAGCTCCAGCGAGTGAAGTCCGCATAGAACTTGTCCAAATATGGATTGGAATCTACTTTTTCAAATGATGTGCGATAACCTAAAGCATTAGCTAATGCAGTTGTCATAGTTGATTTACCCACACCTACCGTTCCGGCGATAGTGATTACTGCGTCATTGGGTATATCATATTTTTGCCTTAAATTCATTATTATTTCGACTCCTTTAAGAGAGTATTTTGAAGGGCAGATAGGATAACGTTTAAATCATCAGGATTTTTTACAAAATCCATATCGTCGCCATTAAATTTCAATACTGGTATTTCCGGATGATCTTTTTTAAAAGCATCCATTGCTGTTTCATAATCTTTTGTGAGCTGTAGTAAGTAATTTGGATCCATGTTTTTTTCAAATTCTCTTCCGCGCATGGCGATTCGTTTTTGCAATGTTTCTAGGCTAGCTGTTAAATAAACAATGACATTTGGCACAGGCATATCTTGTGTAAGGATACGATAAATTTGCATGTATTTGTCATATTGAGAGTCTTTTAATGTGCGGGATGCAAAAATTAAATTTTTAAAGATATGGTAATCCGCTACTACTGGTTTCCTTTGATTCAAGTACTTTATGTTAATGTCTTCTAATTGTTTGTATCTATTACAAAGAAAGAACATCTCTGTTTGAAAACTCCATTCGTCGATGTCTTCATAGAACTTTCCTAAAAAGGGATTTTCATCAACAATCTCTTTTAGTAAGTGGAGTTGCATGTGAGTTGAAATTTCCTTCGCAAGTGAAGTTTTTCCAACACCAATTGGTCCTTCAACCGTGATAAATGGTACTCCGGTCACGCTGTTTCCTCCTTTCAATCAGTGATTTACCGTGACTACTAAAAACACAAAACAGAATTATTGTAGCACAAGAGGGAAGCGAGCGGGTTAATTTGATATAAAAAGTTAGAAAATAGATATATGTATTAATTAAATTTTATTTTGGTTGATGATGTTATATTTGCTTTCAATGTAGTTTCCATTATTTTTAAAGCATGTATATTATCTTGGTCGTTGTTAGAGGCGATACAATCCTGTGGTACATACAATTTATAATTTCTCATATGAGCATCATTAGCTGTAAATAGGATACATATATTTCCGGCAACCCCTGTTAATATTAGATTTTCTATTTTTAAATAACCTAGTAATGAATTTAAAGGTGTTTCATAAAAAGCGGAATAATGTGGTTTAATAAAAATGTACTCATCAAAACTTGGAGCAATCTTATGGATTATATTTTCGCTATATTCATTTGTGCAATGAGTAATAAGTTGGTCGATATCAGATCTCCAAAGTTGATAATGGTCATTAACGTAAATTATAGGATAGCCGAGGGATTTCATTTTTTTCTTTAATTGTAAAATAGGGTTTGTTATAGTTTCGCATTTTTTAGCTAGTATGGGTCCGTGGGAAAATTGAAAGTCATTAATCATATCGATAATGAGCAAGGCGGTATTTTTCATATGTAATCCCCTCTCTTTTTTCTTTTAGGGTGGATTGAATTTGTAAAAGTTATCCCCTGTGTAGTAAATGGAAATAAGTGTACTTTATTTGTAATGAAAGGACTATGTTATGGAACAAGATCAAGATATTTATTTTATGCAATTAGCGATAGAAGAAGCTAAAAAGGCAGAGGAAATACAGGAAGTACCAATTGGAGCAGTTATAGTGTTAGATGGTGAGGTAATTAGTGTTGCCCATAATTTAAGGGAAACTGAGCAAAGATCAATAGCTCATGCTGAGTTGCTAGCGATAGATGATGCATGTAAAAAATTAGGGACATGGCGTTTAGAAGATGCAACATTGTATGTAACATTAGAACCTTGCCCAATGTGTGCGGGTGGAATTGTTTTATCACGAGTGAAGCGAGTTGTATATGGTGCAAGTGATCCGAAGGGCGGATGTGCAGGGACATTGATGAATCTTTTAACGGATGACCGCTTCAATCATCAATGTGAAGTAGTATCTGGTGTACTAGAGGAAGAATGCGGTACGTTGTTAACAAACTTTTTTAGAGAGCTTCGTAAAAAAAGAAAAGCAATAAAAAAATTAGAGAAGAATACTGGGAACTAACGTATTTGCATTTTCTAAAGAAACAAGTTATACTGATAATGCCTTTAATGAAGGCAACCGAATATTGGTTTTAACTTTGCCGTGCTAAGCGGGGAGGTAGCGGTGCCCTATACTCGCAATCCGCTCTAGCGAGGCCGAATCCCCTCTCGAGGTTATGTTGCTGTAAGGTCTGCCTTAAGTAAGTGGTGTTGACGTTTGGGTCCTGCGCAACGGGACCCCGTGAACCTTGTCAGGTCCGGAAGGAAGCAGCAATAAGCGGGTCTTCTCGTGTGCCGCAGGAGTGCCTGAACCGAGCTAACTGCTTGAGTAACGCTTATGGTACGTAATCGACGGAGGGTGCACGGCAGTTATATATGTATACAAAACTCACCTTAATACAAAGGTGAGTTTTTTGTATAGAAAATAACTTTTGGAATCTATAAACAGAATGGGTTATAATAAATGAGATAATAACCTTTGAGGGAGGCCGTATTTTCGTGTCATACCAAGCGTTATACCGAACATGGAGACCGCAAAAGTTCGAAGATGTAGTCGGTCAAAAGCACGTGACAAAAACGTTGCAAAATGCCCTTCTTCAAGAGAAAGTTTCACATGCTTATTTATTTTCTGGCCCGAGGGGAACAGGAAAAACGACAATTGCAAAAGTATTTGCAAAAGCAATTAACTGTGAACATGCTCCGGTAGCTGAACCTTGTAATGAATGTCCTTCTTGTTTAGGAATCACACAAGGATCCATTTCAGATGTATTAGAAATTGATGCGGCTTCAAATAACGGTGTAGATGAAATTCGAGATATTAGAGATAAAGTAAAATATGCTCCAAGTGCTGTAGAATATAAAGTATACATTATTGATGAAGTTCACATGCTTTCTATGGGTGCATTCAATGCGCTTTTAAAAACCTTAGAAGAGCCGCCAGGACATGTTATCTTTATTTTGGCGACAACAGAACCTCATAAGATCCCACCTACAATCATTTCACGTTGTCAGCGCTTTGAATTCCGAAAAATATCAGTGAATGATATTGTTGAGAGATTATCAACGGTCGTGACAAATGAAGGTACGCAAGTGGAAGGTGAAGCATTACAAATTGTTGCGCGTGCTGCCGAAGGTGGTATGCGTGACGCGCTTAGTCTTATTGATCAGGCTATATCTTATAGTGATGAGATTGTTACGACAGAAGATGTATTGGCCGTAACAGGATCTGTTTCTCAGCAATACTTAGGCAATTTAGTAGAGTGCATACGTGAAAATGATGTATCAAGAGCATTGCAAATCATAGATGAAATGATGAGTAAAGGGAAGGATCCAGTTCGTTTTATGGAGGATTTCATTTACTATTATCGTGATATGCTTTTATATCAAACTTCACCGCAACTAGAACATATGTTGGAACGAGTAATTGTAGATGATCAATTCCGTAAGTTGAGTGAAGAAATGCAACCGGAAGTGATCTATGAGATTATTCATACCCTTAGTAAGGGACAACAGGAAATGAAGTGGACAAATCATCCGCGTATTTTCTTAGAAGTTGTTATGGTGCAATTGTGTCAACAGTTTATGATGCAAGCAAATGGTACAGATCGTTTGCAAGCAATTATGAACAGGATGCAGCAACTGGAGAAAGAGTTAGAGCAAGTCAAAAAGAACGGTGTGCCAGCTGGTGTACAACAGGAAGTAAGAGAGACACGCGCAACACCAAAACCGGTACGAACAGGAAGTATGAAAATTCCTGTCGGACGTGTAAATGAAGTATTAAAACAAGCGAAGCGTCAAGATTTAGAACAATTAAAAGCTGTATGGGGTGAGTTGTTAGGAAGACTCAAATCATATAACAAAGTAGCGTTTGCCGTTTTACTTGAAAATAGTGAACCAGTGGCAGCTTCAGATGACACTTACGTTTTAGCATTTCAATATGAGATTCACTGTAAGATGGCGAGCGAAAATCGAGAAGCTATGGATACAGTAGAACAAGCTTTATTTGAATTGCTAAGTAAAAGGTTAAATATGATTGCCATTCCAAAAAGTGAATGGGGTAAAATCCGTGAAGACTTTTTACAACGTGAAGGCGGAGAGTCTGAAGAAAGCCCGGAGAAAAAGGAAGACCCTCTTATAGAAGAGGCAGTGAAGTTAGTAGGGCAAGAACTCATTGAAATAAAAGAGTAATAATAATTAGGAGGAATTAATTATGATGCGTGGCGGAATGGGAAATATGAATAACATGATGAAACAAATGCAAAAGATGCAAAAGGACATGGCGAAAGCACAAGAAGAGCTTGGTGAAAAAACAGTTGAAGGTACAGCTGGCGGCGGAATGATTACAGTTATTGCAAATGGTCACAAGCAAATTCTTGAAGTGAAGATTAAAGAGGAAGTTGTAGATCCAGAAGATATCGAAATGTTACAAGACTTAGTATTAGCTGCAACAAACGATGCACTTAAAAAGGCTGATGAGCTTTCAAACTCTACAATGGGTAAATTTACAAAAGGCTTAAACTTACCAGGTGGAATGTTCTAGGAGGATATTGATACATGCATTATCCAGAACCAATATCAAAACTAATCGATAGTTTTATGAAGTTGCCAGGTATCGGACCGAAAACAGCGGTTCGATTGGCATTTTTCGTATTAGATATGAAAGAAGATGATGTGTTAGGTTTCGCGAAAGCACTTGTAAATGCGAAGCGAGATTTAGCGTACTGTTCTGTATGCGGACATATTACTGATCGTGATCCTTGTTATATTTGTAATGATTCACATCGAGATCAATCAGTTGTTTGTGTCGTGCAAGAACCGAAAGATGTAATCGCGATGGAAAAAATGAAAGAGTATCAAGGTGTATATCATGTGTTACGTGGTGCGATTTCTCCTATGGAGGGAATTGGACCGGAAGACATTAATATCCCGCAACTCTTAAAGCGACTACATGATGAAACGGTACAAGAAGTGATATTAGCAACAAACCCTAATATTGAAGGGGAAGCTACAGCGATGTATATCTCCCGCCTCTTAAAACCTACAGGCATTAAAGTAACTCGTATTGCACATGGTCTGCCAGTTGGTGGAGATTTAGAATATGCAGATGAAGTGACATTATCCAAAGCGTTAGAAGGGCGCAGAGAAGTATAAGAGGAGAAACAAAAATGTTCTTTCAAAAAAAGGGTAAATTGCGTAAAGAGTATGACGATAAGTTAATTGTACTTTTGGAAAAAGTGAAGAATGAGTGGTTACGTCAGAAGAGAATGGTCGAACAAAGTGTAGAACCGTCTCAAGATGTCATTTGTTCTTTGAAAATAGCAGAGGCGAAATATTTCTTTTTGTTGAAAGAAGCAAAGCGTCGTCCTGTAAAAATGGAACAATGGTAAAAGGCTCTGCTTTCTAAGCAGGCCTTTTTATTTTGTTTTTTTAATGCTGAGGTATTGTTTTATTTAGTTTATATGAAAGAGATGCTGCATATGATAACTGTTCTTTTTTATTGTCTTGTCCCATACAAATAGATGTATAGGTCATTCATAAGGAGGAAAAAATGAATTCTACAATTATTATTGTTGGTATTCTTACTTTAGTATTTATTTTTCTTGTTTTTGGTGTTGCCTCTAAGCCATTACGTTTTATAGGTAAGGTGATTTTTCATGTTACTTTAGGAATAGCATTGCTTTTTATCGTAAATGTTGTAGGGACATATTTTGATTTTCATATCCCAATTAACATGGGTACAGCAGCAATAACGAGTTTATTAGGTCTACCGGGTGTGGCAGCATTAGTGATTATTAAGCTTTATATCATGCCAAGATAAAATTTTTTTGGCATTTTTTTTAAAAGTGTTGACTATTAAATGATTAATATGGTAAATTAATAAGCGTCGTCAGG
>NZ_CP096511.1:5220000-5270000 GCF_056530295.1 Bacillus sp. PK6-16 | reverse complement strand
TGAAATTCCGTCGGAATCTGGGAGGACCATCTCCCAAGGCTAAATACTCCCTAGTGATCGATAGTGAACCAGTACCGTGAGGGAAAGGTGAAAAGCACCCCGGAAGGGGAGTGAAAGAGATCCTGAAACCGTGTGCCTACAAATAGTCAGAGCCCGTTAACGGGTGATGGCGTGCCTTTTGTAGAATGAACCGGCGAGTTACGATCCCGTGCGAGGTTAAGCTGAAGAGGCGGAGCCGCAGCGAAAGCGAGTCTGAATAGGGCGTTTAGTACGTGGTCGTAGACCCGAAACCAGGTGATCTACCCATGTCCAGGGTGAAGTTCAGGTAACACTGAATGGAGGCCCGAACCCACGCACGTTGAAAAGTGCGGGGATGAGGTGTGGGTAGCGGAGAAATTCCAATCGAACCTGGAGATAGCTGGTTCTCCCCGAAATAGCTTTAGGGCTAGCCTTAAGTGTAAGAGTCTTGGAGGTAGAGCACTGATTGGACTAGGGGTCCTCATCGGATTACCGAATTCAGTCAAACTCCGAATGCCAATGACTTATCCTTAGGAGTCAGACTGCGAGTGATAAGATCCGTAGTCAAAAGGGAAACAGCCCAGACCGCCAGCTAAGGTCCCAAAGTGTGTATTAAGTGGAAAAGGATGTGGAGTTGCTTAGACAACTAGGATGTTGGCTTAGAAGCAGCCACCATTTAAAGAGTGCGTAATAGCTCACTAGTCGAGTGACTCTGCGCCGAAAATGTACCGGGGCTAAATACACCACCGAAGCTGCGGATTGATACCAATGGTATCAGTGGTAGGGGAGCGTTCTAAGGACAGTGAAGTCAGACCGGAAGGACTGGTGGAGTGCTTAGAAGTGAGAATGCCGGTATGAGTAGCGAAAGACGGGTGAGAATCCCGTCCACCGAATGCCTAAGGTTTCCTGAGGAAGGCTCGTCCGCTCAGGGTTAGTCAGGACCTAAGCCGAGGCCGACAGGCGTAGGCGATGGACAACAGGTTGATATTCCTGTACCACCTCTTTATCGTTTGAGCAATGGAGGGACGCAGAAGGATAGAAGAAGCGTGCGATTGGTTGTGCACGTCCAAGCAGTTAGGCTGATAAGTAGGCAAATCCGCTTATCATGAAGGCTGAGCTGTGATGGGGAAGCTCCTTATGGAGCGAAGTCTTTGATTCCCCGCTGCCAAGAAAAGCTTCTAGCGAGATAAAAGGTGCCTGTACCGCAAACCGACACAGGTAGGCGAGGAGAGAATCCTAAGGTGTGCGAGAGAACTCTGGTTAAGGAACTCGGCAAAATGACCCCGTAACTTCGGGAGAAGGGGTGCTTTCTTAACGGAAAGCCGCAGTGAATAGGCCCAAGCGACTGTTTAGCAAAAACACAGCTCTCTGCGAAGCCGTAAGGCGAAGTATAGGGGGTGACACCTGCCCGGTGCTGGAAGGTTAAGGAGAGGGGTTAGCGTAAGCGAAGCTCTGAACTGAAGCCCCAGTAAACGGCGGCCGTAACTATAACGGTCCTAAGGTAGCGAAATTCCTTGTCGGGTAAGTTCCGACCCGCACGAAAGGTGTAACGATTTGGGCACTGTCTCAACCAGAGACTCGGTGAAATTATAGTACCTGTGAAGATGCAGGTTACCCGCGACAGGACGGAAAGACCCCGTGGAGCTTTACTGTAGCCTGATATTGAATTTTGGTACAGTTTGTACAGGATAGGCGGGAGCCATTGAAACCGGAGCGCTAGCTTCGGTGGAGGCGCTGGTGGGATACCGCCCTGACTGTATTGAAATTCTAACCTACGGGTCTTATCGACCCGGGAGACAGTGTCAGGTGGGCAGTTTGACTGGGGCGGTCGCCTCCTAAAGTGTAACGGAGGCGCCCAAAGGTTCCCTCAGAATGGTTGGAAATCATTCGTAGAGTGCAAAGGCATAAGGGAGCTTGACTGCGAGACCTACAAGTCGAGCAGGGACGAAAGTCGGGCTTAGTGATCCGGTGGTTCCGCATGGAAGGGCCATCGCTCAACGGATAAAAGCTACCCCGGGGATAACAGGCTTATCTCCCCCAAGAGTCCACATCGACGGGGAGGTTTGGCACCTCGATGTCGGCTCATCGCATCCTGGGGCTGTAGTCGGTCCCAAGGGTTGGGCTGTTCGCCCATTAAAGCGGTACGCGAGCTGGGTTCAGAACGTCGTGAGACAGTTCGGTCCCTATCCGTCGTGGGCGTAGGAAATTTGAGAGGAGCTGTCCTTAGTACGAGAGGACCGGGATGGACGCACCGCTGGTGTACCAGTTGTTCTGCCAAGGGCATAGCTGGGTAGCTATGTGCGGAAGGGATAAGTGCTGAAAGCATCTAAGCATGAAGCCCCCCTCAAGATGAGATTTCCCATAGCGTAAGCTAGTAAGATCCCTGAAAGATGATCAGGTTGATAGGTTCGAGGTGGAAGCATGGTGACATGTGGAGCTGACGAATACTAATAGATCGAGGACTTAACCATATAATATGTAGCAAATGTTATCTAGTTTTGAAGGAATATGCCTTCATAGTTTGGTGATGATGGCAGAGAGGTCACACCCGTTCCCATACCGAACACGGAAGTTAAGCTCTCTAGCGCCGATGGTAGTTGGGACCTTGTCCCTGTGAGAGTAGGACGTCGCCAAGCAACTAAAAACACAAGTCATTTGACTTGTGTTTTTTTGTATTGTTAAAAAGAATGGGAAAGAAGTAATGGAAATACAAACACGTTGCCCAAGAGTTAATCATATTATATAAAAGCTGGGTGTATATTTTTCTGTAAATTGTTAAGGATTAGAAGTATAAAATAGGTTCACTTAAATAGGGAGGGAAGATTATGAAATTACAAAGTGAAGTTTGTATTGTTTGTGAGACAAAAAGAAAAGAAGGTATATATGTTTATAATAATTTAATATGCCATGAATGTGAAAAGGATATGGTGAATACAGAGACAGATGATCCGAAATATATATATTATTTAAAGCAGCTTCGAAAATTAGAAGTATCATATTTTTAAATAGGCATATGCCTATTATTTTTTTTGTTCTGTATAATAGATAGAGAATGAATAATAAGGAAGAGATGTAGATGAATCAAAATCGTATGCCTTTATATGAGGCGTTAATAGAGTTTAAAGAAAGAGGGCCGTTATCCTTTCATGTTCCTGGTCATAAGAATGGTTTAAACTTCCCTCAGGAGGCAATAAGAGAGTTTAAAGGTATTCTATCTATTGATGTAACTGAATTAGCAGGACTAGATGATTTGCATAGTCCGTTTGAATGTATAGATGAGGCACAACAATTATTGGCTGAAGTTTATAATACAAAGAGAAGTTATTTTTTAATTAATGGTTCAACAGTCGGGAACTTAGCAATGATTTTGTCTTGTTGCGGGGAACATGATATTGTTCTTGTACAAAGAAATTGTCATAAATCAATTATTAATGGTTTAAAACTTGCGGGAGCAAATCCCATTTTTTTAGATCCATGGATTGATGAAGCTTATAACGTACCAGTGGGAGTTCGTAATGAAATTATTAAGAACGCAATTGGAAAGTATCCAAATGCGAAAGCACTTATTTTAACGCATCCTAATTATTATGGTACGGGGATGGATTTAGAGGCAAGCATCGCTTTTGCACATGCACATAAAATCCCTGTTTTGGTAGATGAGGCACATGGGGCACATCTATGTTTGGGAGAACCATTCCCGAAGTCAGCATTAACATATGGTGCAGATATTGTAGTTCATTCTGCACATAAAACATTACCCGCAATGACAATGGGTTCCTATTTACATATAAATAGTCATTTAGTAGACGAAGATAAGGTTACTACTTATTTAAGTATGCTACAATCTAGTAGTCCATCGTATCCAATTATGGCTTCCTTGGATATAGCACGCTTTACAATGGCGCGTATAAAAGAAGAAGGTCACAGTGAAATTGTTGAGTTTTTACGAAGATTTAAGGAACAATTACGTTCTATTCCCCAAATCGCCATTTTAGAATATCCGTTGCAAGATGAGTTAAAGGTCACCGTACAAACTCGTTGTCAGTTATCAGGGTACGAATTACAGTCTGTATTTGAAAAGGTCGGTATATATACAGAGATGGCTGATCCGTACAATGTCCTATTTATTTTACCGTTACAAGTAAATGAGGGATATATGAAGGTTATAGAGATGATCCGAGTAGCATTGCAACATTATGAGGTGAAAGACAAGAGGGAATCTATTCGTTATACTTATAATGGTGAATTCTCTCTTTTACCGTATACGTATAAACAACTAGACGGATATGAAACAAAGATAGTATCTATAGAAGATGCTGTTGGAATGATAGCGGCGGAAATGGTGATTCCGTATCCACCTGGAATTCCATTAATTATGTATGGAGAGAGAATTACTTCAGAGCATAAAGAGCAAATTATGTATTTAGAAAGAGCAGGAGCTCGTTTTCAAGGTAATACGAAATATATGAAAGTGTATGATATAGAAAGTAGGTTTTAGGATGAAGGGATTATTTGTAACAATTGAGGGCCCAGAAGGTTCAGGTAAAACAACGTTAATTAAAAGTTTATTGCCATATTTTGAACAAAAAGCACAAAAGGTAATGGCGACAAGGGAACCAGGCGGTATTGCAATTTCTGAGGACATTAGGACGATTTTACATAAACAAGAATATACGATGATGGAAGCACGTACAGAAGCGCTTCTTTATGCTGCTGCGCGCAGACAACATTTAGTAGAAAAAGTTATGCCAGCACTTAATGAGAAATACCTCGTGTTATGTGATCGTTTTATAGATAGCTCTTTAGCATACCAAGGCTATGCAAGAGGATTGGGTATGGATAAGGTATTTGAAATAAATCGTTTCGCAACAGAGGACTGTATGCCTAGTTTAACAATTTATCTAGACATTGAGCCTGAGGTTGGTTTGGCTCGGATTGAAAAAGATGCAGGACGTGAAGTAAATCGACTAGATATGGAAGATATCTCTTTCCATAAACGTGTGCGCGAAGGGTATTTACAAGTTGTAGAACGTTTCTCGGATCGTATTGTATTGGTAAATGCTGATCAACCGATGGAAAAACTTATAGAAGAAGTTGTTCAGATTATAGAAGATAAATTGTTATAATAGAAGGAAAGAATGAAATAAGTGAGGTATGCATTATGACGAAGACGTGGGAGCAGCTTTCTGCTATACAACCCATCGGTGTAAAAATGTTGATGAATAGCATTGCAAAAGAGCGTATATCCCACGCTTACTTGTTAGAGGGAGGGAAAGGGACAGGAAAGTTTGCGACAGCAATTCAAATGGCAAAGAGTTTCCTCTGTTCTGAGCGGAATGGAGTAGAGCCCTGCCATGTATGTACAAACTGTAAGCGAATTGATTCAGGTAACCACCCTAACTTACATATTGTAAAACCAGACGGATTATCTATTAAGAAGCAGCAAATTCATGATTTACAAGAAGAGTTTTCCAAAACAGGATTAGAGGCAAATAAAAAAATATATATTATTGAGCACGCAGATCGTATGACAGCAAATGCGGCAAATACACTTTTGAAATTTTTAGAAGAACCAAGTAGTGATACAACTGCTATTTTACTTACTGAACAAAGTCATCAAATTTTAAATACGATTTTATCTCGCTGCCAAGTTGTTACGTTTAGACCGTTACCTACGGAATCTTTAATTAGAAGATTACAGGATGAAGGGATTACAGCATCTTTATCGACACTTGCTGCTCAACTTACAAATAGTTTTGATGAAGCTTTAGCTTTATGTAGTGATGAATGGTTTGCACAAGCACGAGCTTTAGTGATAAAATTATGTGAAGCGCTCGAAAAAGATAAAACCTCTATTTTTTTTGTACAAGAAAAATGGGGAAAACACTTTGGAGAGAAAGAACAATTACAGCAAGGTTTAGATATGTTACTCCTTATTTATAAGGATTTATTATATGTTCAACTTGGAGAAGAAGATCGTCTTGTTTTTCATGAGCAGAAAGAGATGTTTGAATCGTTTTCCTATGCTCAGAAGCGCATTGTATCAGCTCTCTTTAATATATTAGAGGCAAAAAATAGAATCAACGCTAATGTAAATGCGCAGCTTGTGTTCGAACAGTTAGTGTTGCGGTTGCAGGAGGGATGACCGTTTTGTATGATGTAGTAGGTGTTCGCTTTAAGAAGGCCGGAAAGGTATATTACTTTGATCCAAACCAGTTCGATATCTCTGAAAATGAGTTTGTCATTGTAGAAACGGTAAGAGGTATTGAATACGGAAAAGTAGTTATTACCAAAAAACAAGTTGATGAAAACGACGTTGTATTACCGCTAAAAAAGGTTATTCGTATTGCAAATGAAAATGATCGTACCATTGTTGAAGAGAACAAACATGCTGCCAAAGAAGCATATCAAGTCTGTCAACAAAAGGTAGTAGAGCATAATCTTGATATGAAACTTGTAGATGTAGAGTATACATTCGATCGTAATAAGATTATTTTCTATTTTACTGCGGATGGTCGGATCGATTTCCGCGAACTAGTGAAGGACTTAGCCGCAATTTTTAGAACAAGAATTGAACTAAGACAAATTGGTGTTCGTGATGAAGCGAAGATGCTAGGTGGTATTGGTCCATGTGGTCGTATGCTTTGTTGTTCTACTTTTTTAGGGGATTTTGAACCTGTATCCATTAAAATGGCAAAGGATCAAAATTTATCATTAAATCCTGCAAAAATCTCTGGTTTATGTGGTCGCTTAATGTGTTGCTTAAAATATGAGAATGATGAATATGAGGCAGCAAAGGAACAACTTCCTGATTTAGATCAACGTATACAAACCCCGCATGGTACTGGCCGTGTTATCGGATTAAATATTTTAGAAAGATTAATTCAAGTGGAACTAGTAGACAAGGAACGGATAGTAGAATATACGTTAGATGAGTTAGTGAATAAAGGGGTCGTTTCGAGTCAAACCACAGATTAATGAGGTGGGTGCTTGTGGAGAAAAAAGATATTTTTGAATCGGTTTCTAGTATGGAAGAGCAAATTGGACATTTATATAAACAGTTGGGAGAGTTAAAACAGCATCTTGCAGAGTTGTTGGAAGAAAACCAGCATATAAAAATGGAAAATAACAATTTGCGACACCGTTTTGAAGAAGTGCAGAATAAAGAAAAACAAAAAACTCAAAAACGTAAAGAAGTGAAGCCGAAAACAGATATTGGTGAAGGCTATGACAATTTAGCGAGACTATATCAAGAAGGTTTTCATATTTGCAATCTACATTATGGAAGTGTACGTAAAGAGGGAGATTGTTTGTTCTGTCTTTCATTCTTAAATAAAAAGTGAAATTACCTTTCCAATTATAATTGGAAAGGTAATTTTTTATACATGAAATAGGGTAGGTTAAGGGTAAGAAAAGGAGCAGTATATGAATTTATATGAAGATGAACGTTTAGATTACTTATTAGCACAAGACATGAAGATTATACAAAGCCCATCAGTATTTAATTTTTCTTTAGATGCCGTTTTACTTGCAGATTTTGCATGGGTACCAATTCAAAAGGGGAATTTACTTGATTTGTGTACAGGTAACGCGGTTGTTCCCCTTCTATTAAGTACAAGAACAAAAGGAAATATTACTGGTGTGGAAATTCAAGAACGCTTATATGATATGGGAGTAAGAAGTGTTCAATACAATGGGTTGGAAGAAAGAATTCACCTCATACATGGAGATTTGAAAGATATGCCAGAGAAACTTGGGCGTCATCAATATGATGTTGTTACATGTAATCCACCATATTTTCAAACACCTCAAACTTCAGAGAAAAATATGAATGAACATTTAGCGATAGCTCGTCATGAAATTATGTGTACATTAGAAGATGTTGTATCTGCAAGTAGTCAGTTAGTAAAACAAGGTGGGAAAGTAGCGTTTGTTCATCGTCCAGGGCGATTACTAGACATTGTCACATTAATGCGTAAATATAAAATTGAACCAAAGCGTGTGCAATTTGTTTATCCTAAGGTTGGAAAAGAAGCAAATACATTGTTAATTGAAGGAATTAAGGATGGAAATGCAGATTTGAAAATTTTACCGCCTCTCGTTGTATATGAGAACAATAACGAATATACAAAGGAGCTGCGTTCAATTTTATATGGAGAAGAATAAGCACTTTTTTTATGTGGTAGAGTGCTCTGATGGAAGTTATTATGCTGGATATACAAACCATATAGAAAAGAGAATTCAGACTCATAATAGCGGCAAAGGGGCTAAGTATACACGCGTCAGGCTTCCTGTCGTTTTAAAATATGTAGAGACCCACGATGATAAGCGTACAGCTATGCAAGCGGAGTATTACTTTAAGCAATTAACGAGAAAACAAAAAGAGGCATATATGCAAAAAGGAGAACGCTATGTGGCAACAAAAAAGCTTTCAACAAAATGAAAAGGGAGTTTTATATTTAGTACCAACTCCTATTGGAAATCTAGAAGATATGACATTTCGTGCAATCCGAATTTTAAAAGAAGTTGATTTAATTGCTGCTGAAGATACGAGACAAACGAAAAAACTTTGTAATTATTTTGAAATTGAAACACCTGTCACGAGTTATCATGAGCACAATAAAGAAGTAAGTGGGAAGAAACTATTAGAGAAATTAGAGGATGGAAAGAATGTAGCACTTGTTAGTGACGCTGGTATGCCGTGTATTTCTGATCCAGGTTACGATATTGTCGTTGAGGCAGTAGCTGAGCAATATCATGTAATTCCGCTTCCTGGAGCAAATGCAGCCCTTACAGCATTAATTGCATCCGGTCTTGAAACAAAGCAGTTTTATTTCTATGGTTTCTTGCAGAGAAACAAAAAGGAACGGAAGATGGAGTTAGAAAAGCTTCGTTATGTACAAACTACAATGATGTTTTATGAAGCACCTCATCGTTTAGATGATACTTTAATTTCGATGCAGGAAGTGTTGGGAAATAGAGAGATTGTATTATGTCGAGAGTTAACGAAAAAATTTGAGGAATTTATTCGAGGAACAATCGAAGAAGCAATTGAGTGGACGAAGCAAAATGAAGTACGTGGTGAGTTTTGTATTTTAGTAGCTGGTTCAACAGAAGAACCTGCTCCAGAAGAACAATGGTGGGAATCTCTTTCGGTATATGATCATATTGAATATTATATAAATGAAAAAAGTATGAATTCAAAAGAAGCGATTAAAACAGTCGCTAAAGATCGAGATTTGTCGAAAAGAGATGTATATCAAATCTATCATGTCGATAAAAAATAAGCTTCTCATAATTGAGAAGCTTATTTTGCTGTTTCGATATAATCTTGAAGTTCGTTTAAGATTTGCTCAGCGCCTTCTTTGCTTAAGATGATTTTACCTTCAGCTAAAGAAAGGTTACCGTCAGATACTTCACCAGTTACTTGGCAAGTCATGTTTGGTTTATATTTCTTTAAGATGATTTTTTCGTCATCAACATAGATTTCAAGAGCGTCCTTTTCTGCAATACCTAAAGTACGGCGTAATTCGATTGGAATTACTACACGACCTAATTCATCAACTTTACGAACAATACCAGTAGATTTCATAATTTTTTTCCTCCTAAATAAATAGTTTATAAGTTTCGAGTCTATTTTTAGATTCGTCATTTTTCGACAAAATACCCTATGGACATATGATACCAATCATTTACATTTCCGTCAATTCTTAAATTCTATATTTTTTAAAAAGATTTATAGATTTCTTATTTCTTATATATAATAGATTGAGAGGAAATTCCACAATTATTTACGTTATTTTCTGAAAAAATAATAAATTTAAAGTAGATATTGTATATTTTTTTGAAATATGAGCAATAGATGATAAAGATATCGAGTATTAAGACCTAAATTGAAAATTAGGTTGGCGTAAAGAAGAAAAGTTAGATTTGGGCTGCTCGTAAAAGCCAAATTAACGTGGGCTAATAATTAGTGGGGAGGAACAAAAACCCTACTGATTAAAGTTTCACTTTATATATGAGTTTTTGATATACTGTTTATAAATACATATGAGGTTATTCGGGAGGTCCAAAACAATGACAGAGGAAAATAAGTCCTTTTATATTACTACCCCAATTTATTATCCAAGTGGAAAATTACACATTGGACATGCTTATACGACAGTAGCAGGAGATGCGATGGCACGATATAAGCGTATGCAAGGTTATAATGTGCATTATTTAACAGGAACTGATGAGCATGGACAGAAGATCCAAAAGAAAGCAGAAGAGTTAAATATTACGCCACAGGCATATGTTGATAACATTGTTGCAGGAATTAAAGAGCTTTGGGAGAAGATGGATATTTCTTATGATGATTTTATTCGTACAACTGAAGATCGTCATAAAGATGTTGTCGAAAAAATCTTTAAGCAATTAGTAGATCAAGGTGACATTTATCTTGATGAATATGAAGGTTGGTATTCTGTACAAGATGAGACGTTCTATACAGAGCATCAATTAGTAGATCCAATTATGGAAGGCGACAAAGTAGTTGGAGGAAAAAGCCCAGATAGTGGTCATGATGTAGAACTTGTTCGTGAAGAATCTTATTTCTTTAGAATGGGTAAATATGTCGACAGACTATTAAAGTTCTATGAAGATAATCCACATTTCATTCAGCCGGAGTCTCGTAAAAATGAAATGATTAATAATTTTATTAAACCAGGATTAGAAGATTTAGCAGTTTCTCGTACTTCATTTGACTGGGGAGTTCGTGTTCCTGGTAACCCAAAACACGTTATTTACGTATGGGTTGACGCATTATCTAACTATATTACGGCGTTAGGTTATGGAACAGCAAATGAAGAGAAATATAAAAAATTCTGGCCTGCAGATGTGCATTTAGTTGGGAAAGAAATTGTTCGTTTCCATACAATTTATTGGCCGATAATTTTAATGGCATTAGATTTACCTCTTCCGAAGAAAGTCTTTGCTCATGGCTGGATTTTAATGAAGGATGGAAAGATGAGTAAGTCAAAAGGAAACGTAGTAGATCCAGTTACATTAATCGATCGTTACGGATTAGATGCATTACGTTATTACTTACTTCGTGAAGTTCCATTTGGATCTGATGGCGTATTTACACCAGAAGGATTTGTGGAGCGTATTAATTTCGACTTAGCAAATGACTTAGGTAATTTATTAAATCGTACAGTAGCTATGATTGATAAGTACTTTAACGGAGAAATCCCTGCATTTAAAGCAAATGTGACGGAATTTGATGAAACGTTAGTAGCGTTTGCACAAGATACTTTGAAAAAAGTAGAAGAAGCAATGGAGAATATGGAGTTCTCTGTAGCGTTAGGATCTATTTGGCAACTAGTTAGTCGTACGAATAAATATATTGATGAAACACAACCATGGGTATTAGCAAAAGATGAGAATGATCGTGAAAAGTTAGCCTCTGTAATGGCTCATTTAGCAGAAGTACTTCGTCAAACAGGTATTATGCTTATGCCATTCTTAACAGTAGCACCAAGCAAGATGTTTGCTCAGCTTGGCCTTACTGATGAAGCTCATAAATCTTGGGAAAGTCTATCTACAATTGGCTGCATTCCAGCTGGAACAAAAGTAGAAAAAGGAAACCCAATTTTCCCTCGTTTAGAAATGGAAGTGGAAGTAGAGTACATTAAAGAACAAATGAAAAGCTCTGCTCCTAAAGTAGAAGAGAAAAAAGAAGAAGAACCAAAGGTAGAAGAAATTACAATTGATGATTTCTTTAAAGTAGAATTACGCGTAGCTGAAGTACTATCTGCTGAACCTGTGAAAAAAGCAGACAAGTTGTTAAAAATTCAACTAGACTTAGGCACAGAAAAGCGTCAAGTTGTTTCTGGAATTGCAAAATTCTATTCGCCGGAAGACCTAAAAGGTAAAAAGGTTATTTGTGTAACAAACTTAAAACCTGTAAAATTACGCGGTGAATTATCGCAAGGTATGATTTTAGCGGGCGAAGAGAATGGCGTATTGTCATTAGCATCAATTGACCAAAATCTACCAAATGGTACAAAAATCAAGTAATTAAGACAAGAAAAGAGATGTTTCACGTGTAACATGTGTGAAGCGTCTTTTTTCTTTTTACACTCTCTATTTTTGCATTAAGATTGTAGTATTGTTATCGTTAAGTTATTAAAGAACTTATTTTTGTAGAATAAACTTGATTTCAATATAAAAGGAGTTATGTATTATGTTGTTTGATACACATTCACATTTGAATGCAGAGCAATTCGAAGGAGATTTGCAAGAGGTTATTGCCCGAATGAAAGAAGCGGGAGTTACTTATACAGTTGTTGTTGGTTTTGATGAAGTAACGATAAAAAAGGCGATGGAATTAGCTGAGGCCTATGATTTTATTTACGCTGCGGTTGGGTGGCACCCAGTTGATGCAATCGACATGACAGAAGAACATTTAGTTTGGTTAGAAGAACTTGCTTCTCATCCTAAAGTCGTTGCACTTGGAGAAATGGGCTTAGATTATCACTGGGATAAGTCTCCAAAAGAAATACAGAAAGAAGTATTCCGTAAACAAATTGCATTAGCGAAAAAAGTAAAATTGCCGATTATTATACATAACCGCGATGCAACTCAAGATATTGTTGATATTCTAGAAGAAGAGAATGCAGCTGAAGTAGGAGGCATTATGCATTGCTTTAGCGGCAGCGTAGAGGTAGCAGAGCGATGTGTTGATATGAACTTTTTAATTTCGTTAGGTGGACCAGTTACATTTAAAAACGCTAAGAAGCCCAAAGAGGTTGCTACGGAGATTCCATTAGAGAAATTGTTAATAGAGACGGATTGTCCGTATTTAACACCGCATCCATTTCGAGGGAAACGAAATGAACCGAGTTATGTAAAACTCGTAGCAGAAGAAATTGCGAATTTAAAAGGAATTTCTTATGAGGAAGTAGCAGAAATGACAACTAAAAATGCAAAAGTTTTATTTGGTGTTGAATAAAAAAGAATGGGGAAACCTGTTCTTTTTTATTTTGAGAAGAACTAGTAGAAGTGATGAAGAAAATAAATGTGAATGATGAAGTGTTACAATAAGGACAGAGAACAAAGATTTTTCTATTCTATTTTTTAAAATATAAGAATGGGGAAAATAATAATGGAAAAGTCGTCATTTTTTTGTTTTACTAAGTAGAGACGAAATGAGTGTGGAGGCAAGCATGAAAATAAAAGAGATTATCGTTGTAGAAGGTAAAGATGATACAGTTGCGATTAAGCGTGCTGTTGATGCGGATACAATTGAAACGAACGGTTCAGCAATCGGTGATCATGTTATTGAGCAAGTTAAATTAGCGCAGCAAAAAAGGGGCGTTATTATTTTCACAGATCCGGATTATCCTGGAGAGCGTATTCGAAAAATTATTTCCGACAAGGTTCCTGGCTGTAAGCATGCCTTTTTACCGAAGGAAGAAGCGCTTGCTAAAAGGAAAAAGGGTGTTGGAATCGAACACGCTTCTAATGAGTCGATTCGCCGCGCTCTAGAGAATATACATGAAGAAATGGAAGCTTACACAAGTGAAATTAGTTGGAGTGATTTAGTCGATGCAGGCTTAGTGGGCGGAGAAATGGCAAAGAGCCGCAGAGAAAGAATGGGTAAGCTATTAAAGATTGGTTATACAAATGCAAAACAGTTACATAAACGATTACAGATGTTTCAAGTTTCAAAGGAATCATTTGCAGAAGCTTATAAGCAAGTAATACAGGAGGAAAAAAAATGAAGGATATCGCAACGCCAAATCGTACAAAAGACATTGTTGAAAAGTATGGATTTTCATTCAAAAAAAGTTTAGGACAAAACTTTTTAATTGATACAAATGTATTAAATCGTATTGTCGATCATGCAGAAATTGGTTCAGAAAGTGGTGCAATTGAAATTGGACCAGGTATTGGTGCATTAACAGAGCAATTAGCAAAGCGTGCTAAAAAAGTAGTGGCTTTTGAAATTGATCAAAGACTATTACCAATTTTAGATGAGACGTTAGCGCCATATGGTAACGTTACAGTTATTAATAAAGACGTACTAAAAGCAGATGTACATGAAGTATTTAATGAGCAATTTGAAGAAGGGCAAGATGTAATGGTAGTAGCTAACTTACCATACTATATTACAACGCCAATTTTATTTAAATTGCTTGAAGAAAAGTTACCAGTTCGTGGATTTGTTGTTATGATGCAAAAAGAAGTTGGAGATCGTTTAGCTGCTAAACCTGGAACGAAAGAGTATGGTTCTTTATCGATTGCCATTCAGTATTATACAGAGGTTGAAACAGTTATGACTGTACCGCGTACAGTGTTTGTACCACAGCCAAACGTTGATTCTGCAATTATCCGCCTTCTAAAGCGTCCTAAACCGGTTGTAGAGGTGACAGATGAAACGTTCTTCTTTGAAGTAGTACGAGCAAGTTTCGCACAGCGCCGTAAAACTTTAATGAATAATTTATCAAATAATTTAAATGGTTTCCCGAAAGATAAGGAGTTATTGGATCGAATTTTAACAGAAGTAGGAATTGATCCAAAGCGAAGAGGCGAAACGCTATCTATTGAAGAGTTTGCAACATTAAGTAATGCATTAGTTCTTCATAAATTATCATAAGAATATGAAAGGGACAGTTCAACTTGAACTGTCCCTTTTGTCACCTTTCTCTCTCTAAATTCATACTTTAAAAACAGGTAAGATGGCCTAATGAGTTTGGAGGTAGGAGAATGGTTTTACATGTTGGAGAATTAGTGGAACGATATTCTCATAAGAGGGATATTCTTTTTCGTATTATAGAAATAAAAGGTGAGATAGCTATATTGTTTGGAGAGGAAATTAGACTGGTGGCGGATGCGCCACTTGAAGATTTAATTAGTATAGATCAAAGAGAACATAAAAAAAGGGTGAAGCGTGAGAAAGAAACAATGGAGCGCACGTATCGTTTGTTTCAACAAGATTATGTACTGATGAAACAAAGGCATGAACATACTTCAACTGGTGGATACACAAGTGAGGTGAATTATTTTCAAATGCCGGGACGTGTATTGCATATAGATGGAGACCCTTTATATTTGCGCAAGTGCTTAGACTTATATAATAAAATTGGCGTTCCTGTTCAAGGTATTCATTGTAAAGAAACGGAGATGCATGAAAAAGTAGTAGACTTAATAGATCACTTTCGCCCAGACATTCTCGTTATTACAGGGCATGATGCATATACAAAATCAAAAGGAGTGAAGGGAGATTTAGCGGCATATAGGCATTCAAGGCATTTTGTACAGGCTGTTCGTGAAGTGCGAAAAAAATATCCATCACTGGATCAACTTGTTATTTTTGCTGGGGCATGTCAATCACATTTTGAGGCACTAATTCGTGCAGGGGCCAATTTCGCTAGTTCACCATCTAGAATTAATATTCATGCACTAGATCCTGTATATGTAGTTGGTAAAATTAGTTTTACTTCATTTATGGAGAGAGTCAATGTATGGGATGTCGTACGTAATACAATTACTGGTGAAAAGGGACTAGGTGGAATTGAAACGAGAGGGATTTTACGAACGGGATTACCTTTTCAACATTACGAAGAGTAAGCAGGATACATATGTATCTTGCTTTTTTGTATGGAAGGATTTAAATGAATTTGGATAAAAAGAGGTAAGAACGTACAGACTACGTAATGATACTTTTACAATATAGTATTTCTTCTATCTATTCAAACGCAGGATGATATTAGCTGTGAATCGCGGTTAATAATTAGGATAGATATATCGTGCTTTAAGTGTTCAATCTAAATTACAGCGAGGTGTAGCGAAGTATATGTCAAAACGTTTAGATGAAATTAAAAGCGAATTAGATCACCATCTTGGACAACGACTTATGTTAAAAGCAAATAGTGGAAGAAGAAAAACTGTGGAGCAATCAGGTGTACTAGCAGAAACATACCGTTCCGTTTTTGTTGTACAATTGGATCAACAAGAAGATGCGTTGCAACGTGTATCTTATAGTTATGCAGATGTTTTAACAGAGACAGTAGAGTTAACATTTTATGGAGACCCTCATAATGAGGTCATTTTATAATCCGTATATCATTACATATATTCCCATAAATGAAAAGCTATATTATTTTGCATACTAACTATACCGTAGCAAAATAAGGAGGGACTCTGCATTGAGTAGACGAAGAGGTGTCATGTCAAACCAATTTAAAGAAGAGCTAGCAAAAGAGCTGGGCTTTTATGATGTTGTTCAGAAAGAAGGATGGGGCGGAATTCGTGCGAAAGATGCTGGTAACATGGTGAAACGTGCTATAGAAATTGCAGAACAGCAATTAATGAAACGAAACCAGTAGTTGTAAGATACTTTCTATGCTACGGTAGCCGAGGAGACATTCCTCGGCTTTTTGTACTCTAAAAGGTGCCATCATTTTACATAAGTAGTTTCATTCTGAATGCTTTTCGTTATAATTAGGGAAGTGTCATCGTCTTACTATAAATTTATGGTAAAATAAACGATAAAAGATTGAGTACATAGAGTGGGTGAATAGATTGAAGCTACTAGTGAAAGCACCAGCAAAGATTAATCTGTCGTTAGATGTACTGGGAAAAAGACAAGACGGATATCATGAAGTGAAAATGATTATGACAACCATTGATTTAGCAGATCGTCTAGAACTAACGGAATTAGCAGAAGACCGTATTGAAATTTTATCCCATAATCGGTATGTCCCAGACGACCAACGAAATTTAGCTTATCAGGCAGCGAAATTATTAAAAGAGAAGTTTAATGTAAAAAAAGGTGTATCTATTACTATTGAAAAAACGATTCCAGTAGCAGCTGGATTAGCAGGTGGAAGTAGTGATGCAGCAGCGACATTACGTGGTCTTAATAAATTATGGAATTTAGGGCTTACAATTGATGAGTTAGCAGAGCTTGGCGCAGAAATTGGATCAGATGTATCGTTCTGTGTATACGGAGGCACAGCAATTGCCACTGGAAGAGGAGAGAAAATTGAGCATATAAAGACTCCGCCTTCTTGTTGGGTTATTTTAGCGAAACCACATATAGGTGTATCTACTGCTGATGTGTATGGAAATTTAAAGTTAAATCGAGTTACACATCCGAATGTAGATAAAATGGTTGATGTCATAAATTCTGGTGATTATAAAGGAATTTGTGATACTGTTGGTAACGTTTTAGAAGATGTAACATTTGGAATGCATCCTGAAGTTGCCCGTATTAAATCACAGATGAAGCGATTTGGAGCGGATGCTGTATTAATGAGTGGAAGTGGTCCAACTGTATTTGGACTTGTACACCATGATTCACGAATGCATCGCATTTATAACGGATTAAAAGGATTTTGTGAACAAGTCTATGCGGTACGTTTATTAGGAGAGCGAGAAACGCTTGAATAAAGACGTATAATACGTTATGATTTGTTTAGAATATTCGTGATTTGAGGTGAGAGTATGAAAATTAGAAGAAGTACAAGATTAGTCGATATGACTTATTACTTGCTACAAAACCCTCGTCAGCTAGTATCTCTCACTTTTTTTGCTGAAAGGTATCAATCGGCTAAGTCTTCCATTAGTGAAGATTTAGTTATTATTAAGCAAACGTTTGAACAACAAGGGGTCGGCACATTGCAAACGATACCAGGAGCAGCAGGAGGAGTGAAATATATACCGTATATAAGTGAAGAAGAGGCAGATCTAATTATTGATGAGCTTTGTGGCTTATTTGAAAACCCAGATCGTATTTTGCCTGGCGGTTACTTATACATGACAGATTTATTGAGTAATCCTCGCCATATTAATGGCGCAGGTCGTTTGTTTGCTTCTGTTTTTGCTAGGCAACCAATTGATGCAGTTATGACGGTGGCAACGAAGGGGATTCCACTTGCTTATGCAGTGGCAAATTACTTAGATGTACCAGTTGTAATTGCAAGGAAAGATAATAAGGTAACAGAAGGTCCGACTGTTAGTATTAACTATGTGTCGGGTTCTTCTAAACGAATTCAAACAATGACGTTAGCAAAACGCAGTCTTCCAGAAGGGTCGAATGTTTTAATTATTGATGACTTCATGAAAGCTGGCGGAACAATTCAAGGTATGATGAGTATGTTAGAAGAGTTCAAGGCTAATGTTGTTGGTATTGGTGTATTAGTAGAATCCACAGATATTGAAGAACGACTAATTAATAATTTTGTATCATTAATTCGTCTATCGGAAGTTGATGTGAAAGAAAAAACGATTCAAGTGGAAAAAGGGAATTATTCTCTTGCGCCATTTGATGAAGGGCTTGTAGAGGCGGAATAAAAGATAGAGCAGATAGCTCTATCTTTTTTTATTTTATTTATAGATTATAAAATAGGTGGACAAACTGCCTTTCGTACACTATTTTTAAAGAGTAAAATAAATAATAAAAGGGTGAAAAGTATGAAAGTTGTTCAAACAAGCAAGGCACCACAAGCAATTGGACCTTATTCACAGGGGATTATTGTAAATAACATGTTCTATAGCTCAGGACAAATTCCATTGACGGCAAATGGGGAGCTTGTAACAGGAGATGTAACAGTACAAACAGAACAAGTATTTCAAAATTTACAAGCGGTATTAGAGGAAGCAGGTGCTTCATTTGATACAGTCGTAAAAACAACAGTATTTTTAAAGGACATGGATGATTTTAATGCTGTGAATGAAGTGTATAGCTCTTATTTCTCTACTCATAAACCAGCTCGATCTTGTGTGCAAGTAGCAAAATTACCGAAAGATGTTTCCGTTGAAATTGAGGTAATTGCCCTAGTTAAGTAACCTTTTGTAAGCGATAACCTCCGCTAATCTCTATATTCAACTACATTAAAAATTTTTATCTTAAAAATTTTTAAAAAATTAAAGGGAAAATAGAAAATTTGTGGAATTTATACAAATATATCGCTTATTTAGAAAAGGGTGGTGAACACAAGATGGAAGTGACTGACGTAAGATTACGCCGCGTAAACACAGAAGGCCGCATGAGAGCAATTGCCTCTATTACTCTAGACCATGAATTTGTTGTTCATGATATTCGTGTAATTGATGGTAATAATGGATTATTTGTAGCAATGCCAAGTAAACGTACTCCAGATGGAGAGTTCCGTGACATTGCACATCCAATTAATTCTGGTACACGCTCTAAAATTCAAGATGCGGTTTTAACAGAGTATCATCGTTTAGGCGAGTTAGAAGAGGTTGAGTTTGAAGAAGCAGGTGCTTCGTAAAATTCGAATGAAAAGGGCTTTTGACAAAAAGCCTTATAATTTTGTAGCAAACTCCTGTAAGCATTTACAGGGGTTTGTTTTTTTTGCTTTATATTTGGAAACTGCATAATTTATTAACATAAAAAGAAGAAACTACTAATTTTTTCAAAATCATTTTAAATAGTATAGCTTATTTCTTAAAAAAGATACTAAAGAGTAAAACATCTTATAAGAATTATGGTAAAATTTAATAGTTAAAATGTGTTTCTTGAAATATATGATGATTTAGGATAATATCTTTAATGGATAAATAGGTTGCGATGGAGGGTCTATATGTCAAACAGATTTGCAGTGATTCTAGCTGCAGGTAAAGGCACACGTATGAAGTCTAAGCTATACAAAGTGCTGCATCCTGTATGTGGAAAACCTATGGTACAACACGTAGTCGATCAAGTATCTCAATTAGGATTGCAGAAACTTGTAACGGTTGTTGGACATGGTGCTGAAATGGTACAAGAACAGCTAGGGAACGTAAGTGAGTTTGCATTACAAGCAGAACAACTTGGTACAGCACATGCTGTAGATCAAGCTGCAAGTGTACTTGCAAATGAAGAAGGAACAACTTTAGTTATTTGTGGTGATACGCCTCTAATAACTGCTGAAACAATGGAAGCATTACTTCAGCAACATAAAGAAGCAGGAGCAATGGCGACGGTGCTAACAGCATACATAGAAGAGCCTGCTGGATATGGCCGTATTGTTCGTAATGAGAATGGTCATGTTGAAAAGATTGTTGAGCATAAAGATGCAAATGAGAAAGAATTAGCTATTAAAGAAATCAATACAGGTACGTATTGTTTTGATAATAAGGCTTTATTTGCTTCACTTTCTAAAGTTTCAAATGATAACGTGCAAGGTGAATATTACCTTCCAGATGTTATTGAGATTTTAAAAAATGAAGGTCATATCGTATCAGCTTATCAAACAGAGCAGTTCGACGAAACGTTAGGTGTTAACGACAGAGTCGCTCTATCGCAAGCGGAAATTATTATGAAAAACCGTATCAACCGAAAGAACATGGTAAACGGTGTTACAATTATTGATCCAAGTAACACTTATATTTCTGCTGATGCAGTTATCGGTAGTGATACAGTTCTTCATCCAGGAACAATTATTGAGGGGAACACTGTAATTGGCTCTGATTGTGAAATTGGACCGCATACAGTAATTCGCGATAGTGAAATTGGAGATCGTACGACAATTCGACAATCTACTGTACATGATAGTAAGCTTGGTACAGAAGTATCGGTTGGTCCATTTGCACATATTCGCCCAGATTCAGTTATTGGAGACGAAGTACGCGTTGGAAACTTCGTGGAAATCAAAAAAACTGTCTTTGGTAATAGAAGTAAAGCTTCACACTTGAGTTATATCGGGGATGCACAAGTTGGAGAAGACGTGAATCTTGGTTGTGGTTCAATTACGGTGAACTATGACGGTAAGAATAAATTCAAAACTGTGATTGGTAATGGGGTATTTATTGGATGTAATTCAAACCTTGTTGCTCCAGTAACAGTTGAAGATGGTGCTTATGTGGCAGCAGGCTCTACAATTACAGAGAATGTTCCATCAAAAGCATTATCGGTAGCACGTGCACGTCAAGTTAACAAAGAAGACTATGTTGATCAATTGCTGAATAAGAAAAAATCATAATGTGGAGGGTTAATCTAGATGTCGACTCAATATCTAAATTCTAATTTGAAAGTATTCTCTTTAAACTCTAATAAGGAACTTGCTGAGCAGATTGCAAAGCATATTGGAGTAGGGCTAGGAAAATGTTCTGTTGATCGTTTTAGTGATGGAGAAGTTCAAATTAACATTGAAGAAAGTATCCGTGGTTGCGATGTATTCATTATTCAATCTACAAGCTTCCCAGTAAACGAACATATCATGGAATTACTTATTATGATTGATGCATTAAAACGTGCATCTGCGAAAACAATTAATATTGTTATTCCTTACTATGGTTATGCGCGTCAAGACCGTAAAGCGCGTTCTCGTGAACCAATTACATCGAAACTTGTAGCAAACTTGCTTGAAACAGCAGGTGCAACTCGTGTAATCACTCTAGATTTACATGCTCCACAAATTCAAGGGTTCTTTGATATCCCAATCGACCACTTAATGGGTGTACCGATTCTTTCAGATTACTTTGAAACAAAAGGTCTTAAAGATATCGTAATCGTGTCTCCTGACCATGGTGGTGTAACTCGTGCAAGAAAAATGGCAGATCGTCTAAAAGCGCCAATCGCTATTATTGATAAGCGTCGTCCTCGCCCGAATGTATCAGAGGTAATGAACATTATCGGTAATATTGAAGGTAAAACAGCGATTTTAATTGATGACATCATTGATACAGCTGGTACAATTACATTAGCAGCAAACGCTCTTGTTGAGAACGGTGCTTCTGAAGTATATGCTTGCTGTACACACCCAGTATTATCTGGTCCAGCAATTGAGCGTATTCAAAATTCAAATATTAAAGAGTTAGTTGTAACGAACTCTATCGTATTACCAGAAGAGAAGAAAATCGACAAAGTACATGAACTTTCAGTTGCTCCATTAATCGGAGAAGCAATCATTCGTGTATACGAAGAAGAATCTGTGAGTGTATTATTCAATTAATTGGATAGAATGAGACGTAACCAAAATTGGTTACGTCTTTTCGTATCGAAAAAAGAAAGTAGTGGTACAAGAATGAAATTGATAGTAGGACTTGGGAACCCAGGTAGAGAATATGAATTAACAAGGCATAATATTGGATTTATGGCCATTGATGAACTTGCGAAGCGTTGGAATATTTCTTTGAATGAACAAAAATTTAAAGGTGTATTTGGTGCAGGGTTTGTTAATGGAGAAAAGGTAATCTTATTAAAGCCGCTAACATACATGAACTTATCTGGGGAAAGTATTCGTCCACTCATGGATTATTATAAAATTGATGTTGAGGACTTCGTTGTTATGTACGACGATTTGGACATTCCTGTAGGTAAATTGCGTCTTCGCATGAAAGGTAGTGCTGGTGGACATAATGGTGTAAAGTCAACGATTTCGCACCTAGGAACACAAGAATTTCAACGTATCCGTATGGGAATCGATCGCCCGAAAAATGGAATGAAGGTAGTCGATTATGTATTAGGACGCTTTACATCTGAAGAGATTCCGGATGTTAACCATTCTATTGAAAAAGCAGCGGATGCATGTGAAGAGTGGCTAAATAAGCCTTTTCTCCAAATCATGAATACTTTCAATAGTTAAAAATGAGATTGGGAATATTTCTCTTTTGTTTTACCCATACTAGTAGTAATTGAATTTTTAGGAGGCTAGTATGGAAGGGTATTATTATTGCAGACACTGCGGAGGTAATGTAGGCTCCATTAACGCAGAAAAAGTATATAGCGACGTTTTATTTCAACTAACAGAGCAAGAAGTAGTAGAAATGATTCATTTTCATGAGAATGGAAATATATATATAAAAACGATTTGTGAATCGTGTCAAGAAACGCTCGCATCTTATCCTGAGTATTATGAGTATGAAAAATTTCTGCAATAAAATGTTGTCGCTTTGGCATGTCCAAAGCATTTTTCTGTTTTCCTTTTCCAAAATATTTGCATAAAATAGAATGACTTGCTCTTTATGTTGAGAGGAGTTTTAAAAATGATAGGTTTATTAGAGCAATTTTATAAAAATGAAGAGATACAATCGGTTATTAATGGATTAGAAGATGGGTTAAAAGAACAACTTATATCAGGGATGGCAACGTCTTCTCGTTCATTATTAATGGCGGCTTTATATAAAAAAACAAAAAAATCACAATTAATCGTGACGCATAACTTATACCAAGCACAAAAAGTACATGAAGATTTAGTGGCGTTACTTGGTGAAAAAGATGTGTGGTTATATCCAGTGAATGAACTGATAGCATCGGAAATTGGAGTTGCAAGTCCAGAATTGAAGGCGCAACGTATAGAAGTGTTAAATCGCTTGGCTGCGGGAGAGAATGGAATCATTGTAGCGCCAGTGGCAGGATTGCGTAGATTTTTACCAATAAAAGAATTGTGGAAGCAAAAGCAAGTTGAAATCAATCTAGGGCAAGAGATTGATTTAGATGCGCTCTTGCATACTTTACATCATATTGGCTATGAACGTAAGTCGATGGTAGAAGCTCCAGGGGAGTTCAGTTTGCGTGGGGGAATATTAGATATTTATCCTTTAACTGAAGAACTACCATTTCGTATTGAATTCTTTGATACAGAAGTCGATTCTATTCGATTATTTGATGTGGATGAACAGCGTTCTCAAGGTAAAAAAGAAAGCGTTAGGTTTGGTCCAGCAACAGAGTTTTTATTTTCACAGGAAGAATTAAAATCAGGAATTCAGCATCTTGAAGAAGGTTTGACTAAGACGATGCAAAAACTTTCTGATGATAAACTAAAGACTACAGTGCTTGAGACGGTAAGTCATGAAATTGAGATGTTGAAAAACGGGCAAAGTATAGAACAGATGTTTAAATACTTATCTATTTTCTATAAAGAACCTGCTAGTCTGATAGATTATTTACCAGAAGACGGTGTTGTAATTTTAGACGAGATTTCCCGTATTCAAGAAACAGCATCGCATCTTGAAACAGAAGAGGCGGAATGGTATATATCACTTCTTGGTGAAGGAACAATTATTCAAGATTTATCTTTCTCTCACCCATTCGAGGGGTTTCTTCATCATAAAAAAAGAAGTTTTGTATATTTAACGTTATTCTTGCGTCATATCGCACACACACATCCGCAAAATATTGTTAATGTAACATGTAAAACAATGCAAGATTTCCATGGACAGATGAATTTGTTAAAAACAGAAATTGATAGATGGAATGAAGGGCATTTTACGACTGTTGTACTTGGAACAGATGATGAACGTGTGAAAAAATTACAACATATTTTAAGTGATTATGATATTGAGGCAGATATTGTAGAAGGTACAGATATCTTATTGCCTGGAAGGTTACAAATTGCTGTAGGTGATTTACATGCAGGTTTTGAAATGCCGATGCAAAAGCTTGTTGTCATTACTGAAAAGGAGCTTTTCCATAAGAAAGTTAAAAAATCACAACGTAAACAAAAGTTATCGAATGCTGAACGTATTAAAAGTTATTCGGAATTAAAAGTTGGAGATTATGTAGTTCATGTAAATCATGGTATAGGTAAATTTTTAGGTATTGAGACATTAGAGATTAATGGTGTTCATAAAGATTATTTAAATATTAAATATCAAGGTAATGATAAGCTATACGTTCCAATTGAACAAATTGATCAAGTTCAAAAATATGTAGGATCTGAAGGTAAGGATCCGAAAGTTTATAAATTAGGTGGTAATGATTGGAAAAAGGTTAAAACGAAAGTTGAAAAATCTGTACAAGACATTGCGGATGACCTAATTAAACTATATGCTGAGCGCGAAGCTTCAAAAGGCTATGCATATACGCCAGATACGGCAGAACAACAAGAGTTCGAATCATCTTTCCCGTATCAAGAGACAGAGGATCAGTTACGTTCTATTGACGAGATTAAAAAAGATATGGAACGCGGACGCCCAATGGATAGGCTCCTTTGTGGTGACGTAGGATATGGAAAGACTGAAGTGGCTATTCGTGCGGCATTTAAAGCAATTATGGATGAAAAACAAGTTGCAATTTTAGTACCGACAACGATTCTTGCGCAGCAACACTATGAAACAATTCGAGAGCGTTTTCAAGATTATCCGATCAATATAGGCTTATTAAGTAGATTCCGTACGAGAAAACAACAAAATGAAACAATTAAGGGCTTAAAGGATGGAACAGTAGATATTGTAATCGGAACACATCGTATTTTATCTAAAGATGTTACGTATAAAGATTTAGGGCTTCTTATTATTGATGAAGAACAAAGATTTGGTGTAACACATAAAGAAAAAATTAAACAATTGAAGGCGAATGTTGACGTATTAACATTAACGGCAACTCCGATTCCGCGGACGCTTCATATGTCTATGCTTGGTGTGCGCGACTTATCTGTTATTGAGACACCACCAGAAAATCGTTTCCCAGTCCAAACGTATGTAGTAGAGTATAATCCAGCATTAATACGAGAGGCGATAGAGCGAGAGCTTGCAAGAGGTGGTCAAGTTTACTTCCTATATAACCGTGTAGAGGATATTGAAAGAAAAGCGGATGAAATTTCGATGTTAGTTCCAGATGCCCGCGTAACGTACGCACATGGGAAAATGAACGAAAGCGAATTAGAGTCTGTTATGCTATCATTTTTAGAAGGACAGCATGATGTTCTTGTAAGTACAACAATTATTGAGACGGGTGTAGATATTCCGAATGTAAATACGTTAATTGTATTTGATGCAGATCGTATGGGATTATCACAGTTGTATCAGCTTCGTGGGCGTGTTGGACGTTCTAATCGTGTTGCATATGCATACTTTGCATATAAACGTGACAAAGTGCTGTCAGAGGTTGCAGAGAAGCGTCTACAAGCAATTAAAGAGTTCACGGAACTTGGATCTGGTTTCAAAATTGCGATGAGAGATTTATCTATTCGTGGAGCAGGTAATTTGTTAGGGGCGGAACAGCATGGATTTATTGATTCTGTCGGATTTGATTTATATTCTCAAATGTTAAAAGATGCAATTGAACAGCGTAGAGGAACAGATGGGGCTGAAAATATAGTTAATGTTGAAATTGACTTAGAGGTAGATGCATATCTACCAGATGCTTATATTTCAGATAGTAAGCAAAAAATTATGATGTATAAACAATTTAGAGGTGTTTCTGCAATTGAGGATATTGAAGAATTGCAGGAAGAAATGATCGATAGATTTGGCGATTATCCACAAGAAGTTGGTTATTTATTACAAATTGCAAATATTAAAGTGTTGGCAATGAAAGAACAAATTGAATTAATTAAGCAGAATAAATTTGAAGTAACATTCCTGTTTTCTGAACAAGCAAGCCAAAATATTGATGGTGGAAAATTATTCATGCTCGGAAATAGTTTTGGACGTATGATCGGTTTAGGAATGGAAGGATCACAATTGAAAATTGTTATGAAAACAAATGGCTTAGAGACATCGAAGTGGTTAACAATTGCTGAAAATTTATTAAAAGGCTTACCAGATGTAAAAAAAGAAGTAATAAATGCCTAAAATAAGATAAAAAAATACAATTCGACGTGCATAGAAGAACTAATGTGTAAAATACTATGTCTAACAGTTGGTGATTTTTACATGAACAGGTAAATTCACCACTTTGATCATCAGTAGAAAGTGAGGCAGCATTAGAATGAAAGCAACTGGAATCGTACGTCGAATTGATGATTTAGGCAGGGTAGTAATCCCGAAGGAAATTCGTAGAACCTTACGTATTCGAGAAGGAGACCCACTAGAAATATTTGTTGATCGCGATGGAGAGGTAATTTTAAAGAAGTATTCTCCAATTAGTGAGCTAGGTGATTTTGCAAAAGAATATGCTGATGCTTTATATGACAGCTTAGGACATAATGTGCTTGTGTGTGATCGAGATTCTATCATCGCAGTATCAGGCGTATCGAAAAAAGAATACTTAAATAAAAGTGTTGGCGATCTAATTGAAAAAACGATGGAAGAACGAAAGTCTGTTATTATGACGGATGAAAGTGATATTTCCATTATTGATGGTGTAACAGAAAAGGTTCATTCTTATACAGTTGGACCGATTGTTGCAAACGGAGATCCGATTGGAGCCGTCATTATTTTCTCAAAAGAAGCCATTATAAGCGAGATCGAGCATAAAGCGGTTAATACTGCTGCCAGTTTCTTAGCGAAACAAATGGAACAGTAAGGGTATATTGATTTTAGAAGTAGCAATCTTTCCTAATTATGATCTTTCTTTTCGAGAAATCAATTATTTGGAGATATATGTATATTGAATGAAGGTAGCACTTTGCTACCTTTTTTCGTTGAATATTTTTAACATGTAGGAACTCATTATTACCCGTGTTGGTAAGGGAGTTTGTTCTTTTCTTTATGATATAATACGAGAGGTGAGAATAGAAAAAGGAGTTTTCTTGTATGGAAGCGAAGAAGTATCAAGCCTTTTGGCGTGGGGCTATTATATTAACGATTGCAAGTTTTGTTACAAAAGTATTAAGCGCTTTTTACCGTATTCCATATCAAAATATAGCGGGGGATATTGGGTTTTATATTTACCAACAAATTTACCCGTTTTATGGATTTTGTTTAATTTTAGCTACTTATGGATTTCCTGTTATCATTTCGAAAATGGTTGCAGAACGACTAGAGCGGGGAAAACAAAAAGAAGCAGAAGAAATTATTTGTGTATCTTTTTGGTTCTTATTAGGAATTGGTTTTATAGGCTTCTTTACATTGTTTTTTGGGGCCGAAACAATTGCGGCAGCTATGGGCGATATACACTTAGATAAGTTACTACGTGTTATTTCATTTTCATTCTTATTGATGCCATTTTTGTCTGTAGCAAGAGGGTATTTTCAAGGATTTAATAATATGATGCCAACGGCTGTTTCGCAAGTAATAGAACAAACAATTCGAGTTTCTATTATTGTGTTTTTATCGCTATTCCTAATTGCTCACGGATTTGATTTATATACAGTTGGTGCAGGGGCTATGTTAGGCTCAATTGCGGGTGGACTTATTGGGATTATTGTACTTATATTGTATATGCGTCAAGATTTTCGTTCTATATTCTTCAAAAGTGCAGCGAGAATTAAGGGTAAAAGGAAGATAGTTAAAATCCTTTTTTGGCAGGGGTTAGCGATTTGTGTTAGTAATTTAGTGCTTATTTTTATACAGATGGCTGATTCAGTGTCCTTTTACAGCTTACTTATTGGTGCGGGAGAACAGGCTGAAAATGCAAAGGTATTAAAGGGTGTTTATGATAGAAGTATTCCGCTAATGCAATTAGGTACTGTTGTGACGACTTCTTTCTCGTTGTCACTTATTCCGATTATTACAGCGGCGAAGGAAAGAGGAGATCTTTCCTTTATTCAAGAAAAGGTAAAGTTAGCAATGAAAATAACATTTGTTATTGGACTTGCAGCAGCTATTGGACTAACTTGTATTATTCAACCTACCAATATTATGTTGTTTGAAAACAGTGATGGATCAGATGTTTTATCTATTTTATCGTTATCTATTTTATTTAGTTCATTGTCAATTACGACAGCTTCTATTTTACAAGGATTAGGGCAAACGTTTAAGCCAGCATTATTTGTTGTATTTGGAGGTTGCTTAAAGTTAGCGTTAAATTATATATTCATGCCTTATTTTGGTGTGAAAGGTGCAGCTTTTGCGACTTTATGTGCGTTAATTATAATCTCTGGATTAAATAGTTTGTTGCTTACGAGAGCTGTATCAGGGTCACTTATCAATAAGCGAAATATGTTAGGGATAGTAATTAGTGGTATTTGTATGGGATTTGTATTAATGGTGTTCACACGTGTGTTACAGATGTCTGGATTAGTAATTAATACGGAACATAGAGGAAGCGCGACGCTTGAAGCGTTGTTAGGTGTAGCCATCGGCGGATTGACATATATGTTTTTTATTTTGAAATTACGTGTATTTACAAAAAAAGAATTAGGAACCGTTATGAAACAAGAGAAAAAAGAAGGTTCATTGAAGAAGAGTGGATAGAGGTGACTGTTTGTGAGTGGAATCATTACTATTTTAGGTTTAGGAGCTGGTGAATTAGATCAGCTAACGATGGGTGTATATCGAAAAATAAAAGAAGCAGACCATCTGTTTGTTAGAACGAAAGAACATCCAGTTATAGAAGAATTGGAGAAAGAAGGCGTACAATATACGTCTTTTGATGCTGTATATGAAGCACATGATACGTTTGAAATTGTATATGAAACAATTGCGAATAAATTGCTAGAACAAGCTGAAGGTACAGAAATTATCTATGCTGTTCCCGGGCATCCACTTGTAGCAGAAAGAACAGTTCAGCTGCTGTTAGAAAAAGGAGAAGTTTCAAATGTTGAAGTGCGAATTGAGGGTGGACAAAGTTTCCTTGATCCTATGTTTGCAAGTCTAAAGATTGATCCGATTGAAGGATTCCAATTACTTGATGCTACATCATTTGAAAGAGGGCAATTAGAACTGCGTCAACATTTAATCTTTTGCCAAGTATATGATGCATTCGTTGCATCTGATGTGAAATTAACATTAATGGAGATGTTACCAGATGATTATGAAGTGTATATCGTAACAGCTGCAGGAACTTCATTTGAACAAGTAAAGAAGGTACCGTTGTACATGTTAGATCATGAAACGGAATTGAATAATTTAACGAGTGTGTACGTGCCGCCAGTTCAGGAGCGTGCGTCCTTGTATCAACAGTTTGATGTTCTTAGAGAAATTATTGCGGAACTTCGTGGTCCAAATGGTTGTCCGTGGGATAAAAAGCAAACACATCAATCATTAAAGAAATATTTAATTGAGGAAGCTTATGAAGTGTTGGAAGCAATCGATGAAGAGGATGATGATCACTTAGTAGAAGAATTAGGTGATATATTATTACAAGTTATGCTTCATGCTCAAATCGGAGAAGATGAAGGTTGGTTCTCTATAGATGATATCATTCGAACTCTATCTGAGAAAATGGTTCGTCGCCATCCGCATGTGTTTGGAAATACGGATGTAAACAGCGCTGATGAAGTGATTGCAAATTGGGAAGAAATTAAAAAACAAGAAAAAGGATTCGTGAAAGAATCTGTTTTAAATGGCGTTCCCAAAAGTTTGCCGCAGTTACTACGCGCCTATGAAATTCAGAAGAAAGCTGGTAAGGTTGGATTTGATTGGGTTGATGTGCAACCGATGATAGAGAAAGCTTTGGAAGAATGGCAAGAGTTCCAACAAGAGGTTACAAATATGGATGAGGAAAAGATGCTGGGTGAGTTTGGTGATTTACTATTTGCATTTGTTAATATAGCTCGTCATTACAAAATAGATCCAGAAGAGGCGTTACGTTCAACTAATGAGAAATTTACTGGTCGTTTTTTATACATGGAGGCAAAAGTAGCTGAAATGAATAAAGAGATGAAAGATTTATCATTAGAACAGTTAGATGTTTTATGGGAAGAAGCGAAACAAACAGAGCGTTAATAGGGGGATTTGATATGCGTCTAGATAAGTTTTTAAAAGTATCACGTTTAATTAAAAGAAGAACATTAGCGAAAGAAGTAGCTGATCAAGGAAGAATATCTATTAATGGTCAAGTGGCAAAAGCGAGTTCTGATGTGAAAGTAGCTGATGAATTAACAATTCGTTTTGGTCAAAAAATAGTGACTGTGAAAATAAATGAATTAAAAGAAACAACTAAAAAAGAAGATGCAGCAAATATGTATAGCTTAGTTCGTGAAGAAAAAGTAAAAGCGGAAGAAGGCTTGTTCTAAAATCATTTATCCCCTCATACATTACTATTAGCTAGTAAAAACCTATGGGGGGATTTACGTGAATAATGGTTACTCACCTACGTCTTCTAATCAACAAAATGTTTCTGTAGAGCATGACATTATTATGCGTGGCAGGCGTATAATTGATATTACCGGTGTGAAGCAGGTAGAGAGTTTTGATAGCGAAGAGTTTTTACTAGAGACCGTAATGGGTTTTTTAACGATTCGTGGTCAAAATTTACAAATGAAAAATTTAGATGTGGAAAAAGGTATTGTGTCGATTAAAGGGAAAGTTAATGAGATGCTGTATATTGATGAAAATCAAGGGGAAAAAACTAAAGGTTTCTTTAGTAAGTTGTTTAAATGAGCTTAACAATTCAGTTGTATACAATGCTTTCAATGATTGGAATGGGTGCTTGGATTGGAGCGTCTTTAGATACATATCAACGTTTTTTAAAGCGCCAAGAACGTAAACGTTGGCTTGTATTTATACATGATATATTATTTTGGATTGTCCAAGCATTATTCGTCTTTTATGTATTGCTTCTCGTAAATGAAGCTGAGCTACGTATATATGTGTTTTTGGCATTATTATGTGGTTTTGCGGCATATCAAAGCTTATTGAAGGCACTATACATGAAGCTGTTAAATTTTCTCATCTATATTTTTATGCAAACAACATATTTTTTTGTTCGAATTATACAGCTACTCATGATAAAACCTGTTATTATTATAGCGCAGCTATTTATTGCATTTATATTATTCTTATTTCGTATACTGCTTTCAATTGGACATGTGTTATGGAAAATGGTGATTTGGATATTACTTTTCATATGGAAAGTTTTTTTCTGGCCTGTTCGATTTATTGCTTCGCTCATATGGAAACTTCTCCCTAATCGTGTTAAACTTTTTATAGTGAAACATATAGGGTTCCTGCAATATATAGCAAAATTGAAGGGACATATCTTCCAACTATGGGAGCATATAAAAAAGAAGTTAGGGGGACCTCGGAAATGAGGGAACTGAGACAAAGAACAATCGAAAAACAGAGTCCAAATCCTGTTAAAGAGCATATAATACAAACGGATGAGAACAGGAAGCGACTTTATCGCCGTTTAGCGGTTTTTCTTGTCTTTACTTTTACAATTATTGCGAGTATTAGTGTAACGTTTTATCAACAAAACAGTTCCATTAAAGCAAAAGAAGCAAAAGTTAAGGACATGAAAAAAGAACTGGATTCATTAACGAATAAAGAAAAAAGTCTAAAAGACGAAGTTCAAAAGTTAAATGATGAAGAGTACGTATTAAAGATTGCTAGAAGGGATTATTTCTTCTCTGGTAAAGGGGAGATAATTTTTCCTGTTTCTAAGTAGAGTATGTCTTATTGACACTATATTTTAGGATTATATATAATAAAGTAAAATTTGACTTTTTAACCACTAAGGAGGAGCATTTTTTTTATGTCAATCGAGGTAGGCAGCAAGTTACAGGGTAAAGTAACAGGTATTACAAATTTTGGGGCTTTTGTGGAGCTGCCAGAGGGCTTAACGGGTCTTGTTCATATTAGTGAAGTTGCTGATAACTATGTAAAAGATATTAACGATCACTTAAAAGTGGGCGACCAAGTAGAAGTAAAAGTTATTAATGTTGAAAAAGATGGAAAGATTGGTTTATCTATCAAAAAAGCGAAAGAACGTGAAAAAACAGAAGGAGATCGTCCACGTGGTGAATACCAACGCGGTGGTGATCAACAACGTTCTGGACGTCCACAACGTAATAATCGCTCTTTCAACAGAGATAATCGCGGTGGCGGTAACGACCGAGCTCCGAAAGAAACATTTGAGCAAAAGATGGCACGCTTCTTAAAAGATAGCGAAGATCGTTTAACTTCTTTAAAGCGTAACACAGAGTCTAAACGTGGTGGCCGTGGCGCGCGTCGCGGATAATAAGGACGTTTAGTTTTTAACATATAGAGAGGTACCCAGAGTGATGGCTCAGGGTGCTTTTTTATATGTAAAAAATATTTTCAAAAAAGTTTTTGAGATGTGTTGACTTTAATCAGTATCTGATGTAAGATACTAATTGTCCGTTAAATAAGACGACATGGCGGTGTAGCTCAGCTGGCTAGAGCGTACGGTTCATACCCGTGAGGTCGGGGGTTCGATCCCCTCCGCCGCTATATTTAATTTAACGGCCCGTTGGTCAAGTGGTTAAGACACCGCCCTTTCACGGCGGTAACACGGGTTCGAATCCCGTACGGGTCATCTAAAAAGATCATGCAAATTTGCATGATCTTTTTTTGTTAAATAAATTAAGATATACAACACTTCTACAAAATCACCCTATATTTTCTGAATATTTAATTAAAATCTCGAAAATAACTTACATACCCTGTATATCTGTAGAGTTATTTCGAATAAAAAGTCGAACGATTATAAAAGTGAAAACTGTTGTTTTGACAAAAAAACCAACAATCATCTTTTATAATGACAGTAATTAAACTATGCAGGTGGTGTTAAAAATATGCCTAAAGCAGGAAGGAATACTATGAATACAAGTGCATTGGCAATGAATGAGAGTCAGCTTGGTGGAATAAAGTGGACGAGTAAGTTGCGAATGAAATTTGAGCAAGTTTTCTTTAGATGGGGATTTATTATTGTTGTTATTGGTTTTCTTTTGGGACGAGCATATATATTAACAAATATTTTACCGTTTGCACTGCCATTTTTTGCTGCTGTTTATGTTATGAAGCGGGATAAGATGCCGCTAGCATTTTTAGCTCTAATGGGAGGAGCTCTTTCAGTATCGATAGATAATTTGTTTTTTACCTTTGCATCTATCTTTACCTTCTTCATTTATAATATCTTCTTTAGTCGATTTACACGTAAAACTGTTGGACTTGTTCCATTTCAAGTATTTATCTCCGCATTAACCGCACACTTAGTTGTTGTATATTTTGCGCAACAAACTGTCACCATGTACGATTTACTCGTTAGTACCATTGAGGCTGGACTTAGTTTTGTATTAACTATGATATTTTTACAAAGTGTCCCGCTTTTAGTGGAAAGGAAAGGAAAACAACAGGCATTAGAGACGGAAGAAATTGTTTGTTTGATTATATTACTAGCATCTGTTTTAACGGGTACAACAGATTGGTTTGTATATGATGCTTCTATTCAACATATTTTTACAAGGTATTTAGTGCTAGTATTTGCATTTATTGCGGGTGCTGCCACAGGGTCTACAGTGGGGGTTGTAACAGGACTAATATTAAGTTTAGCAAATGTGTCTAGCTTGTCTCAGCTTAGCCTTCTTGCTTTTTCTGGATTGCTTGGTGGATTGTTAAAAGAAGGAAAGCGTTTAGGTGTTAGTTTAGGTTTATTAATTGGGACAAGCTTAATTACATTATATGTAGACAAACAGACAAATATTGTAACAACTTTAATTGAGTCAGGTGTAGCGATTGTTATCTTCTTATTAACACCGAAGCTTGTTTTGGATCGTATTGCTAAATTTATGCCAGGTACACAAGAGCATTCGCAAGATCAACAACAATATTTAAGAAGGATGCGTGATGTTACAGCAAATAAAATCAACCAATTTGCAAATGTATTTGCTGCTTTATCTAATAGCTTTTCTGTATATGGGTATGTAGAGGAAGAAGATAAAGAGACAGAAGCAGATTTGTTTTTGAGTACAATTACTGCGAAAACATGTCAAACATGCTTTAAAAAGGATCAATGCTGGGTAGTGAATTTTGATAAAACGTACGATTATATGAAACAAATAATGAATGAAACGGAAGAAGGAACCCTGCAACATAATCGTAAATTAGTTCGTGAGTGGGACAAGCATTGTGTGAGAGGGAAAAAAGTGACGGATTTAGTAGCCGGTGAATTAGATCACTTCTATGAGGGACAAAAATTACGAAAACAAATGAAGGAAAATCGTAGAATAGTAGCGGAGCAACTATTAGGTGTATCAAAGGTTATGGAGGATTTTGCTAAGGAGATACAACGAGAGCGTGAAAATCATCAAGTGCAGGAAGAACAGATTATGCAAGCGTTCCGAGATTTTGGTGTCGAAGTAGAGCATGTTGATATTTATTGTTTAGATAGAGGAAGTATTGATATTGAAATGTTAATTCCAGTTGCATCTAATGAACATGGTGAGTGTGAAAAGTTAGTTGCACCGATGCTTTCAGATATCCTTAAAGAAAATATTGTCGTTAAACATGAAGAAAAGTCGTCTTATCCAAATGGCCATAGTTTAATATCATTTGGTTCGGCGAAGACGTATTCTCTTGATACAGGATTGGCTACAGCTGCAAAAGGCGGTGGATTTGTTTCGGGTGACTCTTATGCGATGATGGATTTAAGTGTTGGTAAATATGCACTTGCGATTAGTGATGGTATGGGTAATGGGCAAAGAGCTCATATGGAAAGTAAGGAAACGGTGAAATTATTACAAAAAATACTCCAATCAGGCATTGATGAAGAAATAGCAATTAAGTCTATCAATTCAATTCTTTCTTTGAGAACGACAGAAGAAATGTTTACGACATTAGATTTAGCTATGGTAGATTTGCGGGATGCGAGTGCAAGGTTTTTAAAGATTGGATCGACGCCGAGTTTTGTTAAACGCGCAAATAATATTTTGAAAATTGAAGCAAGTAATTTGCCGATGGGAATCATCGAAGATGTTGAAGTTGATGTGGTGGGTGAACAATTAAAAACGGGCGATATTCTTATTATGATGAGCGATGGGATTTTTGAAGGAGCACAGCATGTGGAGAATCATGAATTGTGGATGAAACGAAAAATTAAAGAATTGCAAACCGAAGACCCGCAAGAAATTGCTGATATCATTATGGAAGAAGTGATTCGCTCTTGTGATGGTTATATAAATGATGATATGACTATTGTAGTGGCAAAAGTGAAGAAAAATATGCCGAAGTGGGCTACGATTCCGATTGTAGGAATGCAGGCGCAGTAAAATGTAAGTGGAATGTTTATCTATAATTTGATTTTAAAAACCTAGGTGAATACCTAGGTTTTTTTGTGGGAAAAGGTAATGTTATTAATTTTGTGAATATACACGGAGGATGTAAGATAAAAATGTAATTTTTGTATATCTTTTTTTTGCACAATGTTTGTAAAAGTTGTACCATTGTAGACAAGGTGACTAAGGTTGCTGTTCTTGTTTAATGAAAGGTGATTGCGAAGTTGAAAGATACATTTGTTGAAAAAGTAGATGACTTTGTAAAGCAGCATGATGTATTAAAGAATGATTCAACAATTGTTGTGGGAGTTTCTGGTGGTCCTGACTCGTTAGCGCTTTTATATTATTTATTAGAAAAAAGAGCGGAAAAACAGTTGGAAATTGTAGTTGCTCATGTGGATCATATGTTTAGAGGTGATGAATCTTATGAGGATTTACAGTTTGTGCAGGGCCTTTGTGAAGAACTGGGAATTATTTGTGAAACGATAAGGATTAATGTATCACAATATCAACAGCAATACGGAATGAATGCACAGGTTGCTGCGAGAGAATGCAGATATGCATTTTTGGAAAGAATAATGAAGAAATATGATGCGAGATATGTTGCTCTTGGACATCATGGAGATGATCAAGTCGAGACAATTTTAATGCGTCTTGTAAGAGGGAGTACTCCGAAAGGATATGCAGGAATTGCAGTGAAGCGTCCTTTTCATAATGGATATTTAATTAGGCCGTTACTTGGCGTAACGAAGGAAGAAATTGTTGATTACTGTAATAAGCTAAATTTAATGCCACGTATAGATCCGAGTAATAAAAAGGAAGTATATACAAGGAATCGATTACGTAAATATGTCCTTCCTCATTTGAAAGAAGAAAATCCACAAATGCATGAGAAATTCCAAAAATTTAGCGTGCAGATGCAAGAGGATGAGGCTTATTTGCAGGAATTAGCTTTTGAGAAAATGAATAAAGTAATTACAAAAAAAAGTGATAAACAAATTAGCTTATCAATTCCTGCCTTTGAATCCATGTCTATGCCTTTACAAAGAAGAGGGATTCAACTAATATTAAACTATCTTTATGAATATAAGATTCCATCTTCTCTTTCTTCTATACATATTGACAAGTTGATTGAGTTTTTTAAGCGGACACAACCTTCAGGTTCACTTGATTTTCCGGGTGATTTGAAAATTGTTCGTTCATACGAGGAGTGTAGCTTTAGATTTAAACAAGAAATTGTCTCTCCTTTTTCACAAGATTTATTAGTACCCGGGACCATTACGCTATTGAACGGGGATGAATTTGTAACAGAGGTGAGCGAAGATATACCAAGTAACATGAATGAAACAGTATTTGTTGCTAAGTATAATGATATATCATATCCACTTCGTATTCGTTCTAGAGAAAATGGAGATCGCATGTCAATACAAGGTATGAATGGTACGAAAAAGATAAAAGCTATTTTTATCGAAGCGAAAGTACCGAAAGAAAAAAGAGAAGAATGGCCGGTCGTTTGTGATGCAAGTGGGACTATTATTTGGGTACCCTTGTTGAAACGATCTGCATTTGCAATTTCGAAAGAGATGGCAAAGAAGGATAAATATATGATTATTCACTACAAAAGCAAGGAGTCTTCCGGGAGGATAATGAAATGATGAATCAAGATATCGAAAAAGTATTAATTTCTGAAGAGCAAATACAAGAAAAGGTGCGCGAACTAGGTGCAATTATTGCAGAGGATTATAAAAACACAGTACCTCTTGCAATTGGTGTATTAAAAGGCGCAATGCCATTCATGGCAGATTTATTAAAGAGAACAGATACATATCTTGAAATGGATTTTATGGCTGTATCTAGTTACGGTCACTCTACAGTTTCAACAGGCGAAGTGAAAATTTTAAAAGATCTTGATACTTCTGTAGAAGGTCGCGATATTTTAATCGTCGAAGATATTATTGATAGTGGTCTTACACTAAGCTACTTAGTAGACTTATTCAAATATCGTAAAGCGAAGTCTGTAAAAATTGTTACATTATTAGATAAGCCAACAGGCCGTAAGGTTGATCTGAAAGCGGATTATGTTGGATTTACTGTTCCACATGAATTTGTAGTAGGATATGGATTAGATTATAAAGAGCAATACCGTAATCTTCCTTATGTAGGCGTATTAAAACCAAGCGTTTACTCAAATTAATTAAATATAGGCTTCACAATTGTATAGGAAAGTTTTTCTATGTTACGATTTACTATAGTGTTTATGCCGTGAGAGGAGGTTAGGAATGAATCGTATCTTCCGTAATACCATCTTTTATTTACTGATATTCTTAGTAGTAATTGGAATCGTGAGCTATTTTAATGGTTCGACACAAAAAACGACATCAGTTAGCTACGACAAATTCATTACTAAACTAGAAAGCGGTGAAGTGCGTAATGTGCAACTTCAACCGAAAAATGGTGTATTTGAGGTAAAAGGACAATTTAATAACTCTAGCCAAGGAGAACAATTTGTTACTTATGCACCAAATACTGAGGAATTACAAAAGAAAATTAATGATAAAGCGAAAGGTGCCGAAGTTAAGTATCAACCAGCAGAAGAAACAAGTGCTTGGGTAACATTCTTTACTTCAATCATTCCATTTGTCATCATCTTCATTTTATTCTTCTTCTTATTAAACCAAGCTCAAGGCGGCGGTAGCCGTGTTATGAACTTCGGGAAAAGTAAGGCGAAGTTATATAATGATGAAAAGAAAAAAGTTCGTTTCAGAGATGTTGCTGGTGCGGATGAAGAGAAACAAGAACTTGTTGAGGTAGTTGAATTCTTGAAAGACCCTCGTAAGTTCTCTGAAGTTGGTGCTCGTATTCCAAAGGGTGTCCTATTAGTTGGACCTCCAGGTACAGGTAAAACTTTATTAGCACGTGCTGTTGCAGGTGAGGCTGGCGTTCCATTCTTCTCTATCAGTGGTTCTGACTTCGTAGAGATGTTTGTCGGTGTCGGTGCATCACGTGTACGTGATTTATTTGAAAATGCAAAGAAAAATGCTCCTTGTATCATTTTCATTGATGAAATTGATGCAGTAGGTCGTCAACGTGGCGCAGGTCTTGGTGGTGGTCATGATGAGCGTGAGCAAACATTGAACCAATTACTTGTTGAAATGGATGGATTCGGTGCAAACGAAGGTATTATTATCGTTGCTGCGACAAACCGTCCAGACATTCTTGACCCAGCGTTATTACGTCCAGGTCGTTTTGACCGTCAAATTACAGTAGATCGTCCAGATGTAAATGGCCGTGAAGCTGTACTGAAAGTACATGCGCGTAATAAACCACTTGATGAGCATATTAATTTAAGAGCGATTGCGACTCGTACACCAGGATTCTCTGGTGCGGATCTTGAAAACTTATTAAACGAAGCTGCTTTAGTAGCTGCACGTCAAGATAAGAAGAAAATTGATATGAGTGATATCGATGAAGCGACGGATCGTGTTATTGCAGGTCCAGCTAAGAAAAGTCGTGTTATCTCTGAAAAAGAACGTAATATCGTTGCTTTCCATGAAGCAGGTCATACTGTAATTGGTGTTGTTCTCGATGAAGCAGATGTCGTTCATAAAGTAACAATTGTCCCTCGTGGTCAGGCTGGTGGATATGCGGTAATGCTTCCGAAAGAAGATCGTTACTTCATGACGAAACCAGAGTTACTTGATAAAATCACTGGTTTACTTGGTGGCCGAGTAGCTGAGGAGATTGTATTTGGTGAAGTGAGTACAGGTGCTCATAATGACTTCCAACGTGCGACTGGTATTGCAAGACGTATGGTTACGGAATTTGGTATGAGTGACAAACTTGGACCGATGCAATTTGGTAGCTCGCAAGGTGGTCAAGTGTTCTTAGGAAGAGACTTCCACTCAGAACAAAACTATAGTGATGCGATTGCACATGAAATCGATATGGAAATGCAATCAATTATGAAAGAATGTTATGCTCGTGCAAAACAAATTCTTACTGAAAACCGTGATAAACTAGATATTATCGCACAAACATTACTTGAAGTAGAAACGTTAGATGCAGAGCAAATCAATCATTTATGTGATTACGGCAGATTGCCAGAACGTCCAACATCTTCAGATGATGTGAAAGTAAACATCAACATGAAGAAAGACGATGAAGATAAAGAAGATAAGTAAGAAGTGAAGGAGTGACTATCGTCACTCCTTTTTTGTTTGTTAAAATCTTTGTTAATTACTATTGAGAACTTAGTGGATAAAGTAATTTAAGTAAAACTAGTATTAAAAATTGAAATAGAGAGCAATCTTTTTGTAAAATGATGAGGGTAGGAAAGCTGATTATATAAGTATGTGTGATATGATGTTTTTATAAGTTTTATACATACTGCACAAATATAGATTAAATAAGATAAGTGGTGAGAATATGATTTTTGTATTGGATGTAGGGAACACAAATGCTGTACTAGGTGTGTTTGAAGAGGGGGAACTTCGTCAGCATTGGCGCATGGAAACAGATCGTCATAAGACAGAAGATGAATATGGAATGCTTGTAAAGCAATTGCTTGAGCATGAGGGTCTTTCGTTTGAAGATGTGAAAGGTATTATTGTGTCTTCAGTCGTACCACCAATTATGTTTGCTTTAGAGCGCATGTGTGAAAAATATTTTAAAATTAAACCGCTTGTAGTAGGGCCTGGGATAAAAACAGGACTAAATATTAAATATGAAAATCCGCGTGAAGTAGGCGCAGACCGAATTGTAAATGCAGTAGCAGGAATCCACTTATATGGAAGCCCGCTCATTATTGTTGATTTTGGTACGGCTACTACATATTGTTATATTAACGAAGAAAAACATTATATGGGTGGAGTTATTACGCCAGGAATTATGATTTCAGCAGAGGCTTTATATAGCAGAGCAGCAAAACTTCCTCGTATCGAAATTACAAAACCAAGCAGTGTTGTTGGGAAAAATACAGTAAGTGCGATGCAATCTGGTATTCTTTATGGTTATGTTGGACAAGTGGAAGGTATTGTTAAGCGTATGAAAGAAGAAGCTAGACAAGAACCTAAAGTTATTGCAACAGGTGGATTGGCAAAATTAATTTCCGAAGAATCGAATGTAATTGATATTGTAGATCCGTTTTTAACGTTAAAAGGTTTGTATATGTTATATGAACGTAATGCAAATTTACAGCATGAGAAAGGTGAATAAATACGTATGAAAGATTATTTAGTAAAAGCGTTAGCATTTGATGGAGAAGTGCGTGCGTATAGTGTGCGTACAACAAATACAGTAAGTGAGGCACAAAGACGTCATGATACATGGAGAACAGCTTCAGCGGCACTAGGGCGTTCTTTGACTGCGGGTACAATGATGGGCGCAATGTTAAAGGGCGAGCAAAAGTTAACGATTAAGGTAGAAGGTAACGGTCCAATTGGCCCTATCTTAGTAGATGCTCATGCAAATGGAGATGTACGTGGTTATGTAACGAATCCGCATGTTGATTTTGAAGGAACAGAACAAGGGAAGTTACGTGTATATCAAGCGGTAGGTACAGAGGGGTTTGTAACTGTAATTAAAGATATTGGAATGCGTGAGCCGTTTATTGGTCAATCTCCAATCGTTTCAGGAGAATTAGGAGAAGACTTTACGTATTATTTTGCAGTTTCTGAACAAACGCCTTCTTCTGTAGGTGTTGGTGTTCTTGTAAATGGAGATGATAGCATATTAGCGGCAGGTGGATTCATCCTTCAAATTATGCCGGGTGCGCAAGATGAAACGATTTCATTTATTGAAGACCGTTTACAAAAGATTCCACCTGTATCAACGTTGATTGAACAAGGTCTTTCTCCGGAAGAGCTACTATATGCAGTTCTTGGAGAAGATAAAGTAAAAGTATTAGAAACAATGGATGTTCAATTTAATTGCACATGCTCACGCGAGCGTATTGAGAGTGTATTAATTAGTTTAGGTAAAACAGAGTTAGAGCAAGTTCGTGAAGAAGAGGAAGAGACAGAAGTTCACTGTCATTTCTGTAATGAACGATACAAGTTCTCTAAAGAAGATATTACAAATTTAATCGAGAATTTGTAATAAGGGAATTAAGAGGAGCAATCCTCCAAATGAATTGACAAACAGGGAATTTTCTGACAAAATCTAAATATAGATAAAACCAATAAAAATACTCGGTGTTAGGAGTGACAGGAATGCGAGTGGCACAATCAGTTTCAGAATTAATCGGGAAAACGCCGATCGTTAAGTTGAACCGCATCGTAGAATCAGACAGCGCAGATATATACTTAAAATTAGAATTTATGAATCCGGGGAGTAGTGTTAAAGATCGTATCGCATTAGCTATGATTGAAGATGCTGAAAAAAAGGGATTATTAAAAGAGGGCGATACAATCATTGAACCGACAAGTGGTAACACAGGAATTGGTTTAGCGATGGTAGCGGCTGCTAAAGGATATAATGCAATCTTAGTAATGCCAGAAACAATGAGTATTGAGCGTCGTAATTTATTACGTGCTTACGGTGCGGAATTAGTATTGACTCCAGGGCCTGAAGGAATGGGTGGAGCAATTCGTAAAGCGACTGAATTAGCAAAAGAACATGGCTACTTTATACCACAACAGTTCAAAAACCAATCGAATCCAGAAATTCACCGTTTAACAACAGGTCCAGAAATTATTGAACAAATGGGCGACCAATTAGATGCGTTTATTGCAGGTATTGGTACAGGTGGAACGATTACTGGTGCTGGTGAAGTACTGAAGGAAGCGTATAAAGATATTAAAATTTATGCAGTAGAACCTGCAGATTCACCAGTATTATCTGGTGGGAAGCCAGGTCCACATAAAATCCAAGGAATTGGGGCGGGATTTGTTCCGGAGACGTTGGATGTAGAAGTATATGATGAAATTATTCAAGTGAAAACAGAGCAAGCATTTGAATATGCGAGAAGAGTGGCTAAAGAGGAAGGTATTTTAGTTGGTATCTCTTCAGGTGCAGTTATTTATGCAGCAACAGAAGTTGCGAAAAAGTTAGGTAAAGGGAAAAAGGTACTTGTTATTATCCCGAGTAACGGTGAACGTTATTTAAGTACACCACTTTATCAATTTGAATCCTAATTAAACGCGATTGAAAAAGCATCCTTGAAAAAGGGTGCTTTTTCTTTTGGGATTGGAAATAGGAAAAGAGTGAATGACTAGAAAACTTCATGTAAAATAAGAGGTAGTATAATTAAATTATTTTCACTAGCCTTCGAGTATAATCAATCTCTATATAAATAACTTATGTAGTTTGAGCTGGTTTATCTAAGAGGGTGGGATAAAAGAAGACGGGGTGTTGATATGCAACGAAGAAAATCTTTAGCGCTTTCTATTCCATATCAGTTAGATTTCTTTAAGCAATATAAATTTCTTTCTCAGGGTAAATCGCAACATATTTTGTTAGAAAGCGGCCGTGGCGGTCGTTATAACATTGTAGGGCTGAACCCAGTAGCGGTAATTCGAGGGAAGGATGAAACGTTACATATAAGTGAAAGTGGTAAGGAAACAATAAAACGAGGGAATCCGTTAGATTTAATGCAAGAATATATGGAACAATGGAAGACGGACTATAACCCAGAGTATCCGCCTTTTCAAGGTGGTGCAATTGGCTATTTCAGTTATGACTGTATCCGTTATATTGAAAAGCTGCCTTCTCTTGCGGAAGATGATATTAATATACCTGACATCTTCTTTTTATTATTTGATGACGTATTTGTCTATGATCAAAAAGAACAAGTGTTATGGGTTATTACGCATTATGTAGATAAATATGAAGAGGCGAAAGAACGGCTAAATGAGTGGAAGAGTCTTTGGATGACAGAAGCGCCTGAAGTGACCGTGCCCTTTGAAAGTCCTGAAAAGAAAAGTGAAGCAGTTGCTTTTACTGAAGCCAGCTTTATGAAGGCAGTTGAATGTATTCAAGAATATATTGGGGCGGGTGATGTGTTCCAAGTAAACTTGTCGACGAGACAAGAAAGAACGTTACAGACACACCCACTAGAAATTTATACAAGTCTTCGTGAGATTAATCCATCTCCATATATGGGTTACCTGGAGCTTGGGGATTTTCAAATTGTTAGTGGATCGCCAGAGTTGTTAATTAAGAAACAAGGAACTGAAGTAAGTACAAGACCGATTGCTGGAACGAGATCTAGAGGCGCGGATGAGCAAGAGGATGAAGAATTAGCAAGAGAATTAATTGAGAACGAAAAAGAAAGAGCAGAGCATGTAATGCTTGTGGATTTAGAAAGAAATGATTTAGGACGTGTTTGTAAATATGGCACTGTAGAAGTAGATGAATTTATGGTAATTGAGAAATACTCACATGTTATGCATATTGTTTCTAATGTGCGTGGTGAGGTGGAAGAAGATAAAGATGCTTTTGATTTAGTGAAGGCTGTATTCCCTGGGGGAACAATTACTGGTGCCCCAAAAATACGTACGATGGAAATTATTGAGGAATTAGAACCTGTTCGAAGAGGGATTTATACAGGTTCAATCGGTTGGATTGGTTATTCTGGAGATACAGAATTGAATATTGTAATTAGAACACTTCTTGCTAAAGATGGAAAAGCTCATGTACAAGCAGGGGCGGGAATTGTAATTGATTCAAATCCGGAAAATGAATATAAAGAGTCGTTAAAAAAGGCGATTGCTTTATGGCGTGCAAAAGAACGTAGCGAAGAAACGGTTAGGTGAGAGAAATGATATTAATGATTGATAATTATGATTCTTTTACATTTAATTTAGTGCAGTTTCTTGGAGAACTTGGACAAGAGCTCGTTGTTAAACGTAACGATGAAGTGACCATTTCAGATATTGAGAATATGAAACCAGATTTTCTAATGATTTCTCCAGGCCCATGTAGTCCTAATGAAGCTGGGATTAGTATGGAAGCTATTAAATACTTTGCTGGAAAGACTCCGATTTTTGGTGTTTGTCTAGGGCATCAATCCATTGCACAAGTGTTTGGGGGAGAGGTTGTCCGTGCAGAGCGATTAATGCATGGAAAAACGTCGCTTATGCATCATGATGGAAAGACGATTTTTTCGGATATTCCTAATCCGTTTACTGCGACGCGCTATCATTCCCTTATTGTTAAGAAAGAGACGTTACCCGATTGCTTAGAGGTAACGTCTTGGACAGAGGAAGGGGAAATTATGGCACTTCGTCATAAGACATTGCCGATAGAGGGTGTGCAATTCCATCCAGAATCTATTATGACTTCTCATGGGAAAGAGCTGTTGCAGAATTTCATTCGTAAATACAGTCCAAGTGCGACATTATGTTAATTTACGTAAATGGTCAGTATGTAGAAGCAAGTGAAGCGAGAATTTCTCCTTATGATCATGGTTATTTATATGGTCTTGGAGTTTTTGAAACGTTTCGTATTTATAATGGTCATCCTTTCTTATTGGATGATCATTATAACCGTTTAATAGAGGCGCTGGATACATTGCAAATTAAATGGACAATGACAAAAAATGATGTGATGCTTATTTTGAAAGATTTACTCGCTAAGAATGAATTGAAGCATGCATATGTACGTTTTAATGTATCGGCGGGTATAGATGAAATAGGATTACAAACGGAAATGTATGAAGAGCCTTCTGTTATTGTTTTTATAAAACCTTTAACAGCTCCAGGGGATGTAGTGGAAAAAGAAGGTGTTATTCTAAAACAAGTGCGAAATACACCGGAAGGGACATTTCGCCTGAAGTCTCATCACTATTTAAATAATATTTTAGGGAAGCGTGAAATTGGAAATGTTGTGAGTAAGGAAGGTATTTTCCTCACTGAAGCAGGTTATGTTGCAGAGGGTATTGTTTCGAATCTATTTTTTGTGAAAGGTGATGTTTTATATACACCTTCGTTAGAGACAGGGATTTTAAATGGTATCACTCGTGCGTTTATTATAAAGAGTGCTGAAGAATTAAATATAGAAGTAAAGGAAGGTTTCTTTACAAAAGATGAGCTACTTTCAGCGGATGAAGTCTTCGTAACAAACTCCATTCAAGAAATTGTTCCGCTTTATCGTATAGAAGCGCAGGATTTCCCGGGTAAAGTAGGAGTGGTTACAAAAAGTTTAATGTACCTTTATGGAATGCAAAGAGAGAAATTATGGAGCAGAAATGAATTACGAAGAGGAGATGTGTAGTTTGAAGTGGGATTATGATTTGCGCTGCGGCGAATATACATTGAATTTAAATGAAAAAACATTAATTATGGGGATTTTAAATGTAACACCAGATTCGTTTTCTGATGGTGGGAGTTACAACGGGGTAGATGCTGCGGTACGTCACGCAAAAGAAATGCAAGGTCAAGGTGCTCATATTATTGATATTGGTGGCGAATCTACTCGCCCAGGTTTTGCTAAAGTATCAGTAGAAGAAGAAATAAAGCGAGTTGTCCCGATGATTCAAGCAGTTTCAAAAGAAGTAAAATTGCCTATATCTATCGATACATATAAAGCTGAAGTTGCAAAGCAAGCAATTGAGGCTGGTGCTCATATTATTAATGATATTTGGGGAGCGAAGGCGGAGCCAAAAATTGCTGAAGTCGCAGCTCATTATGATGTACCCATCATTTTAATGCATAACCGCGATAATATGAATTATCGTAATTTAATGGCGGATATGATTGCTGATTTGTATGACAGTATTAAAATTGCTAAAAATGCTGGTGTGCCAGATGAGAATATTATTTTAGATCCAGGTATCGGTTTTGCTAAAACACCTGAGCAGAACTTAGAGGCGATGCGTAATTTAGAACAGTTAAATGTGCTAGGTTATCCGGTTCTCTTAGGTACTTCGAGAAAGTCCTTTATTGGGCACGTATTAGATTTGCCAGTGGAGGAACGTCTTGAGGGAACAGGAGCTACCGTTTGTCTTGGTATTGAAAAGGGCTGTGAGTTTGTTCGTGTCCATGATGTGAAAGAAATGGCGCGTATGGCTAAAATGATGGATGCGATGATTGGTAAGGGGGTAAGGTAATTGGATAAAATTTATATCCATGATATGGAGTTTTATGGTTATCATGGTGTGTTCCCAGAGGAGAATAAATTAGGTCAGAGATTTAAAGTTGACTTAACGGTGGAGTTGGATTTAAAGCGTGCAGGGGAAAGTGATGACTTAGAGCATTCGGTCAATTATGGAGAGCTTTTCGAATTATGTAGAAAAGTTGTTGAGGATAGAAAGTATAGGCTTGTGGAGAGTATCGCTGAAAATATTGCTGCAGATATATTAAAACAATATGAAAGTATTTCACGCTGTACAATTAAGGTAATTAAGCCGGATCCACCGATACCGGGTCATTATCGTGCTGTAGCAGTAGAAATTACGAGAGAACGTCCATGAACAATATAGCTTACATTGCATTAGGGTCAAATATTGGAGAGCGTTATACGTATCTTACTGAAGCGATTCAGTTTTTAAATAAAAATCCTTATATTCAGGTTGATGATATTTCATCTGTATATGAAACTGAGCCAGTTGGCTATACCGACCAAAGTTGCTTTTTAAATTTAGTTATAAAAATTTCTACCAATTTATCACCACAAGAGTTATTGAAAGTAACACAAAAAGTAGAAAATGACCTAGGAAGAAAAAGGGAAATTAGGTGGGGGCCGAGGACTATCGACCTTGACATTTTACTTTATAATCAAGAGAATATTGAAGCAGAGAATCTTATTGTTCCGCATCCGCGGATGTTTGAAAGAGCTTTTGTTATCGTTCCGTTGTTAGAGATTAATCAAGACATAAAACAAAACATTTCACGTTCACAAGTAGAAGAAATGAAAAGGCGAGAGGGAGTAACGGTATGGAAGCAGAAAAATGGGGAAGACGCATTCGTGCTTTTCGAAAGCTAAAAGGCTATACACAAGAAGGTTTTGCTAAAGAACTAGGGGTATCTGTATCTGTTTTAGGTGAGGTTGAGAGAGGGAATAGATCGCCTTCTCAAGATTTTGTAGTAGAAGTTGCTAAGGCATTAAATGTTTCGATAGAGGAATTAATGCCAAAGTGATTGTACAGGAAGGAGTAGGTTGATTGTTAAAGATTGCAAATATCGAGATGAAAAATCCGGTTGTACTAGCACCGATGGCGGGAGTGTGTAACTCTGCATTCCGTTTAACAGTAAAAGAATTTGGTGCCGGCTTAGTTTGTGCTGAAATGGTAAGTGATAAGGCAATATTACTTAATAATAAAAGAACATTAGATATGTTATATATCGACGAGAGAGAAAAGCCATTAAGTTTACAAATTTTTGGTGGAGAGAAAGAAACTCTTGTAGATGCTGCGAAATATGTAGATAAATATACGACAGCAGACATAATTGATATTAATATGGGTTGTCCAGTGCCGAAAATCGTTAAATGTGATGCGGGGGCAAGGTGGCTTTTAGATCCGAATAAAATATATGAAATGGTAGCAGCGGTTGTAGATGCTGTTGAAAAGCCGGTTACAGTTAAAATGCGTATCGGTTGGGATGAAGAACATATTTTCGCAATAGAAAATGCTAGGGCTGTTGAGCGTGCTGGTGGCCAAGCTGTGGCGGTTCACGGACGTACACGAGTGCAAATGTATGAAGGAAAAGCGGATTGGGATATTATTAAACAAGTAAAACAATCTGTAAATATCCCGGTTATCGGAAATGGTGATGTCGCAACGCCGCAAGATGCAAAGCGTATGCTTGATGAAATTGGTGTAGATGGTGTTATGATTGGTCGTGCGGCTCTTGGAGATCCGTGGATGATTTATCGTACGGTAAAGTATTTGGAGACGGGTGAATTAATGCCGGAACCAACAGTGCGCGAGAAAATTGATGTATGTATGTTACATCTAGATCGTCTTATTGACTTAAAGAACGAAAGTGTCGCTGTAAGAGAGATGAGAAAACATGCAGCTTGGTATTTAAAAGGTGTTCGTGGTAATGCGAGTGTGCGTAATGGTATTAATGCTTGTAACACACGGGAAGACCTTGCGAATGTGTTAGGTACATTTGTAGAAGAAGTGGAAGCGAAACAACAAACAATTTACGTTGGTTAATAATGGACATAGGAGATTGACATTCTTCTATACACTTCCTATAATTACGTGAAAGAAAGAAGAGCTGCCAGTTAGTTGCTGGCAGTTTTTCTAGTTGAGTAGAAAATGCTATACTGTATATATTGTAAAATTAAATAGAGCTGGAGTGATATCAATATCATGGATAACATGAACCACGAAGAATTAAACGACCAATTGATTGTTCGTCGTGAAAAGCTACATAATTTACGTGAACAAGGAATTGACCCGTTCGGTAAAAGATTTGAACGCACAAATTCAACAACTGATTTAGTGAGTCTATATGGAGAGTTCTCTAAGGAAGAATTAGAGGAGAAGGAAATCGCTGTTTCTATCGCTGGTCGTATTATGACAAAACGCGGAAAAGGGAAAGCTGGATTTGCACACGTTCAAGATTTACATGGACAAGTTCAAATTTATGTTCGTAAAGATGCTGTTGGAGATGACGAGTACGAATTATTTAAAACAGCAGATTTAGGTGATTTAGTAGGTATTGAAGGTAAAGTGTTCAAAACAAACGTTGGAGAACTTTCAGTAAAAGCAACAGGCTTTACGCTATTAACAAAATCTCTTCGTCCATTACCAGATAAATACCATGGATTAAAAGATGTTGAACAACGCTACCGTCAACGTTACTTAGACTTAATTACAAGTATGGAAAGTCGTGAAACGTTCGTTACTCGTAGTAAAATCATTCGTGAGATGAGAAGATACCTAGATGACAACGGTTATCTTGAAGTGGAAACACCTATGATGCATGCAATTGCAGGTGGAGCTTCTGCGCGTCCTTTCACTACACATCATAATGCGTTAGATATGGAATTATATATGCGTATCGCAATTGAGCTACATTTAAAGCGTCTTATTGTGGGTGGTTTGGAAAAAGTATATGAGATCGGCCGTGTATTCCGTAATGAGGGTGTATCAACTCGTCATAACCCTGAGTTTACGATGATTGAATTATATGAAGCATACGCTGATTATAAAGATATTATGAAGTTAACAGAAGATATGGTTGCTCATATCGCGAAAAAAGTACTGGGTACAACAACAATCCAGTATGGTGATTATGAAATTAATCTAGA
>NZ_CP096511.1:5215000-5217500 GCF_056530295.1 Bacillus sp. PK6-16 | reverse complement strand
CTGTTCATCAATATAAGTTTCCGTGTTTCGTTTTGTTCAGTTTTGAGAGAACTATCTCTCATATATAAATGTATGTTCTTTGAAAACTAGATAACAGTGTAGCTCATATTTTTTAATTTTTAGTTTGGTTAAGTTAGAAAGGGCGCACGGTGGATGCCTTGACACTAGGAGTCGATGAAGGACGGGACTAACGCCGATATGCTTCGGGGAGCTGTAAGTAAGCTTTGATCCGAAGATTTCCGAATGGGGAAACCCACCATACGTAATGGTATGGTATCCTTATCTGAATACATAGGGTAAGGAAGACAGACCCAGGGAACTGAAACATCTAAGTACCTGGAGGAAGAGAAAGCAAATGCGATTTCCTGAGTAGCGGCGAGCGAAACGGAACATAGCCCAAACCAAGAGGCTTGCCTCTTGGGGTTGTAGGACATTCTATACGGAGTTACAAAGGAACGAGGTAGACGAAGCGACCTGGAAAGGTCCGTCGTAGAGGGTAACAACCCCGTAGTCGAAACTTCGTTCTCTCTTGAATGTATCCTGAGTACGGCGGAACACGTGAAATTCCGTCGGAATCTGGGAGGACCATCTCCCAAGGCTAAATACTCCCTAGTGATCGATAGTGAACCAGTACCGTGAGGGAAAGGTGAAAAGCACCCCGGAAGGGGAGTGAAAGAGATCCTGAAACCGTGTGCCTACAAATAGTCAGAGCCCGTTAACGGGTGATGGCGTGCCTTTTGTAGAATGAACCGGCGAGTTACGATCCCGTGCGAGGTTAAGCTGAAGAGGCGGAGCCGCAGCGAAAGCGAGTCTGAATAGGGCGTTTAGTACGTGGTCGTAGACCCGAAACCAGGTGATCTACCCATGTCCAGGGTGAAGTTCAGGTAACACTGAATGGAGGCCCGAACCCACGCACGTTGAAAAGTGCGGGGATGAGGTGTGGGTAGCGGAGAAATTCCAATCGAACCTGGAGATAGCTGGTTCTCCCCGAAATAGCTTTAGGGCTAGCCTTAAGTGTAAGAGTCTTGGAGGTAGAGCACTGATTGGACTAGGGGTCCTCATCGGATTACCGAATTCAGTCAAACTCCGAATGCCAATGACTTATCCTTAGGAGTCAGACTGCGAGTGATAAGATCCGTAGTCAAAAGGGAAACAGCCCAGACCGCCAGCTAAGGTCCCAAAGTGTGTATTAAGTGGAAAAGGATGTGGAGTTGCTTAGACAACTAGGATGTTGGCTTAGAAGCAGCCACCATTTAAAGAGTGCGTAATAGCTCACTAGTCGAGTGACTCTGCGCCGAAAATGTACCGGGGCTAAATACACCACCGAAGCTGCGGATTGATACCAATGGTATCAGTGGTAGGGGAGCGTTCTAAGGACAGTGAAGTCAGACCGGAAGGACTGGTGGAGTGCTTAGAAGTGAGAATGCCGGTATGAGTAGCGAAAGACGGGTGAGAATCCCGTCCACCGAATGCCTAAGGTTTCCTGAGGAAGGCTCGTCCGCTCAGGGTTAGTCAGGACCTAAGCCGAGGCCGACAGGCGTAGGCGATGGACAACAGGTTGATATTCCTGTACCACCTCTTTATCGTTTGAGCAATGGAGGGACGCAGAAGGATAGAAGAAGCGTGCGATTGGTTGTGCACGTCCAAGCAGTTAGGCTGATAAGTAGGCAAATCCGCTTATCGTAAAGGCTGAGCTGTGATGGGGAAGCTCCTTATGGAGCGAAGTCTTTGATTCCCCGCTGCCAAGAAAAGCTTCTAGCGAGATAAAAGGTGCCTGTACCGCAAACCGACACAGGTAGGCGAGGAGAGAATCCTAAGGTGTGCGAGAGAACTCTGGTTAAGGAACTCGGCAAAATGACCCCGTAACTTCGGGAGAAGGGGTGCTTTCTTAACGGAAAGCCGCAGTGAATAGGCCCAAGCGACTGTTTAGCAAAAACACAGCTCTCTGCGAAGCCGTAAGGCGAAGTATAGGGGGTGACACCTGCCCGGTGCTGGAAGGTTAAGGAGAGGGGTTAGCGTAAGCGAAGCTCTGAACTGAAGCCCCAGTAAACGGCGGCCGTAACTATAACGGTCCTAAGGTAGCGAAATTCCTTGTCGGGTAAGTTCCGACCCGCACGAAAGGTGTAACGATTTGGGCACTGTCTCAACCAGAGACTCGGTGAAATTATAGTACCTGTGAAGATGCAGGTTACCCGCGACAGGACGGAAAGACCCCGTGGAGCTTTACTGTAGCCTGATATTGAATTTTGGTACAGTTTGTACAGGATAGGCGGGAGCCATTGAAACCGGAGCGCTAGCTTCGGTGGAGGCGCTGGTGGGATACCGCCCTGACTGTATTGAAATTCTAACCTACGGGTCTTATCGACCCGGGAGACAGTGTCAGGTGGGCAGTTTGACTGGGGCGGTCGCCTCCTAAAGTGTAACGGAGGCGCCCAAAGGTTCCCTCAGAATGGTTGGAAATCATTCGTAGAGTGCAAAGGCATAAGGGAGCTTGACTGCG
>NZ_CP096511.1:5150000-5210000 GCF_056530295.1 Bacillus sp. PK6-16 | reverse complement strand
ACAGGTAGGCGAGGAGAGAATCCTAAGGTGTGCGAGAGAACTCTGGTTAAGGAACTCGGCAAAATGACCCCGTAACTTCGGGAGAAGGGGTGCTTTCTTAACGGAAAGCCGCAGTGAATAGGCCCAAGCGACTGTTTAGCAAAAACACAGCTCTCTGCGAAGCCGTAAGGCGAAGTATAGGGGGTGACACCTGCCCGGTGCTGGAAGGTTAAGGAGAGGGGTTAGCGTAAGCGAAGCTCTGAACTGAAGCCCCAGTAAACGGCGGCCGTAACTATAACGGTCCTAAGGTAGCGAAATTCCTTGTCGGGTAAGTTCCGACCCGCACGAAAGGTGTAACGATTTGGGCACTGTCTCAACCAGAGACTCGGTGAAATTATAGTACCTGTGAAGATGCAGGTTACCCGCGACAGGACGGAAAGACCCCGTGGAGCTTTACTGTAGCCTGATATTGAATTTTGGTACAGTTTGTACAGGATAGGCGGGAGCCATTGAAACCGGAGCGCTAGCTTCGGTGGAGGCGCTGGTGGGATACCGCCCTGACTGTATTGAAATTCTAACCTACGGGTCTTATCGACCCGGGAGACAGTGTCAGGTGGGCAGTTTGACTGGGGCGGTCGCCTCCTAAAGTGTAACGGAGGCGCCCAAAGGTTCCCTCAGAATGGTTGGAAATCATTCGTAGAGTGCAAAGGCATAAGGGAGCTTGACTGCGAGACCTACAAGTCGAGCAGGGACGAAAGTCGGGCTTAGTGATCCGGTGGTTCCGCATGGAAGGGCCATCGCTCAACGGATAAAAGCTACCCCGGGGATAACAGGCTTATCTCCCCCAAGAGTCCACATCGACGGGGAGGTTTGGCACCTCGATGTCGGCTCATCGCATCCTGGGGCTGTAGTCGGTCCCAAGGGTTGGGCTGTTCGCCCATTAAAGCGGTACGCGAGCTGGGTTCAGAACGTCGTGAGACAGTTCGGTCCCTATCCGTCGTGGGCGTAGGAAATTTGAGAGGAGCTGTCCTTAGTACGAGAGGACCGGGATGGACGCACCGCTGGTGTACCAGTTGTTCTGCCAAGGGCATAGCTGGGTAGCTATGTGCGGAAGGGATAAGTGCTGAAAGCATCTAAGCATGAAGCCCCCCTCAAGATGAGATTTCCCATAGCGTAAGCTAGTAAGATCCCTGAAAGATGATCAGGTTGATAGGTTCGAGGTGGAAGCATGGTGACATGTGGAGCTGACGAATACTAATAGATCGAGGACTTAACCATATAATATGTAGCAAATGTTATCTAGTTTTGAAGGAATATGCCTTCATAGTTTGGTGATGATGGCAGAGAGGTCACACCCGTTCCCATACCGAACACGGAAGTTAAGCTCTCTAGCGCCGATGGTAGTTGGGACCTTGTCCCTGTGAGAGTAGGACGTCGCCAAGCAACTAAACACGAGTCAAATGACTCGTGTTTTTTCGTGTTTTCTTTTATAATCCATAGTAATTAAAAAAATATGCTTAAATAATTACTATTTTGATTAAATGCAGGGGAATGTGGCTAGGATAGTGAATAAGCAAAAGAGTTGCAAATTTTATTAATACGTATATAATTAAAGTCAAAGATAGTCAAAGTCAATAAAGGTGGCGGATAAATGAGAAATATATCTGATATCATTGAGCAATATCTAAAGCAAGTTATTGACTTAAGTAATAATAATGTGATTGAAATCAAAAGAAATGAGATTGCGGATCGATTCGAGTGCGTACCATCTCAAATCAATTATGTAATCAATACCCGTTTTACATTAGAAAGAGGATTTGTAGTAGAAAGTAAACGTGGTGGAGGAGGTTACATTCGCATTATAAAAGTCAAACTGCATGATGATATAGACATTATTGATCAAATGCTTCATATGATTGATCATAGCGTTGCACAAGGGAATGCAGAGAGTATGATTATACGTTTATTAGAAGAGGGAATCATAACAGGCCGTGAAGCAAAATTAATGTTAAGTGTACTAGATCGTTCTGTATTATCAATGGATATTCCTTCTCGAGATGAACTTAGGGCTCGAATATTATGCGCAATGTTAAGAACACTGAAATATAAATAAATACAGCTTTTGTAAAAGAATGATAATTAAGATAGGGCAGTTAAATATTGTAGAAGTTTTGAAAAAGAGCATGTACTTTTATCTGAGTGGATTAAGGAAAGAGGACAATCTAGTAATGTATGAAAAGTATCATGAGGTAGATCGTTCCTGTTGTAAAGGTGGGGATATTGATGACTTGTCAAAACTGTAATATAAGACCAGCAACTTTACATTATACAAAAGTAATCAACGAGAAGAAGGCGGAAGTTCATCTTTGTGAGCAATGTGCGGAGCAAAGTGGCTATACGTCTTTCTTTCAATCATCACAGTCTAACTTTTCATTTCATGATGTATTTGCTGGTTTATTACACGGTGAATCAACAATGTTTGGAGAAGGAAAAAACGGGTTTTCAAATACAAATACAGTAAGATGTCCAGATTGTAAGATGACATATGAACATTTTACAAAAGTGGGACGCTTTGGTTGTGCTTCTTGTTACGATACATTTAAAGGACACTTAAACCCATTGTTAAAGCGACTTCATGGTGGACATACAGAACATTGTGGAAAAATTCCGGAACGAATGGAAGGAAATATCCACTTAAAGAAAGAATTAGATGAACTAAAACTTATTCTGAAACAATATGTACAGAATGAGGAGTTTGAGAAAGCTGCTGAGGTAAGAGATGAAATTCGAGGGCTTGAAACTCAGCTTAGTGAGCATAGAGAGGGGGAGTAGTTCTATGTCACTGGACAAAATTATGAATGAAGCGATTAGTCCATGGATGAAGGGGGATGGCCCTGATTCTGATATTGTTTTAAGTAGTCGAATTCGTTTGGCTCGTAATTTTAAGCAATATCAATTTTCTACTATGCAAAACGAAGAGGAAGCTCAAAAGGTTCAAGAATTATTTAAAAAGAAATTTATAAATAAAGCGGTAGAGCCCTTTGGGAAGTTTGGGCTATTAAAAATGAATGAACTAACTCCTCTTCAAAGGAGAGTTTTAGTCGAAAAGCATTTAATTAGTCCAAATCTAGCAGGGACCGAATATGGAGCATGTCTGTTATCAGAAAGCGAACACATTAGTGTGATGCTTAATGAGGAAGACCACATTAGGATTCAGTGCCTATTTCCAGGACTACAGTTATCAAAGGCGCTTCAAAGCGCCAATCAAATAGATAATTGGATTGAGAAAGAGGTTGAATATGCTTTTGATGAATCACTTGGATATATTACGAGTTGTCCTACTAACGTTGGTACAGGATTAAGAGCTTCTGTAATGATTCATTTACCAGGGCTGGTTTTAACAAAAAGAATTAGCCGTATTATACAAGTAATTCAAAAATTAGGTTTAGTAGTAAGAGGAATATACGGTGAAGGTAGCGAAGCGTTAGGTAATATATTTCAAGTATCAAATCAAATGACGTTAGGGAAATCCGAAGAAGATATTATTGCAGATTTAAAGAGTGTCATGCAGCAAATTATACAACAAGAAAAATTGGCCAGAGAATTAATTGTACAAAATTCGAGCATTGAGCTTGAAGATAAGGTTTATCGTTCTTACGGTATACTAGCAAACAGTCGTTTAATTCAATCTGCAGAAGCGGCAACTTGCTTATCGGATGTACGACTCGGTATTGATCTAGGATATATAAAAGGTATATCGAGAAATATTTTGACTGAGCTAATGGTTCTTACGCAACCTGGTATTTTACAACAATATGCAGGAGGACCTTTAGGACCAGAAGAAAGAGATTATCGAAGAGCAACCTTAATCCGTGAGCGATTACGTATTGAAAAAAACTAAGCGCAAGTAGGAGGCGATTTCTATGATGTTTGGAAGATTTACAGAAAGAGCACAGAAAGTATTAGCTTTATCTCAAGAGGAAGCAATTCGCATTGGGCATAATAACATTGGAACAGAACATATTTTACTTGGGCTTGTACGCGAAGGTGAAGGAATTGCAGCAAAAGCGTTAATTGCTCTTGGATTGAGCCCGGAGAAAGTGCAAAAAGAGGTAGAAGCGTTAATTGGACGTGGAACAGAAGCTTCTCAAACTGTACATTATACACCTCGTGCTAAAAAAGTTATTGAATTGTCTATGGATGAAGCGCGTAAGCTAGGACATTCTTACGTTGGAACAGAACATATTTTACTTGGCTTAATCCGTGAAGGTGAAGGTGTAGCGGCACGTGTATTAAATAATTTAGGTGTAAGCCTCAACAAAGCAAGACAACAAGTGTTACAACTTCTTGGAAGTAACGAAGCAAGTTCAGGTCACCAAGGTGGTTCATCGACAAATGCAAATACACCGACACTAGACAGTTTAGCGCGCGACTTAACAGTTGTTGCACGTGAGAATCGTTTGGATCCTGTTATTGGACGTAGTAAAGAAATTCAACGTGTAATTGAAGTGTTAAGCCGTAGAACAAAAAACAATCCAGTGTTAATTGGAGAGCCTGGTGTAGGTAAAACAGCAATTGCTGAAGGGTTAGCACAGCAAATCGTAAATAATGAAGTTCCTGAAACGTTAAGAGATAAGCGTGTTATGACACTAGATATGGGAACAGTGGTAGCTGGGACGAAATATCGTGGTGAGTTTGAAGATCGTTTAAAGAAAGTAATGGATGAAATACGTCAAGCAGGGAATATTATTCTATTTATTGATGAACTTCATACATTAATCGGTGCAGGTGGAGCAGAAGGTGCAATCGATGCATCGAATATTTTAAAACCATCTTTAGCACGCGGAGAATTACAATGTATTGGTGCGACAACTTTAGATGAGTATCGTAAATATATTGAAAAGGATGCAGCTTTAGAGAGACGTTTCCAGCCAATTCATGTTGATGAGCCGAGTCTAGAAGAATCAACTCAAATCTTGAAAGGGTTACGCGATCGTTATGAGGCGCATCACCGTGTGTCTATTACAGATGATGCAATTGATGCAGCTGTAAAACTTTCAGATCGTTATATTACGGATCGTTTCTTACCAGATAAAGCAATTGATTTAATTGATGAAGCTGCTTCAAAGGTTCGCTTGCGTTCTTATACAACACCACCAAACTTAAAAGAGCTTGAAGTGAAGCTTGAGGAAATTCGAAAAGAAAAAGATGCGGCTGTACAAAGTCAAGAGTTTGAAAAGGCTGCTTCCTTACGTGATATGGAACAACGCTTACGTGAGAAATTGGAAGATACAAAGCGTCAGTGGAAAGAACAACAAGGAAAAGAAAATTCAGAGGTTACGGTAGAAGATATTGCAAATGTCGTTTCTACATGGACACGTATCCCTGTTTCTAAACTTGCACAAACAGAGACTGATAAATTATTAAACTTAGAATCCATTCTTCATGATCGTGTCATCGGTCAGGATGAAGCTGTAGTGGCTGTAGCGAAAGCTGTTCGTCGTGCAAGAGCAGGATTGAAAGATCCGAAACGTCCAATTGGTTCATTTATTTTCTTAGGGCCAACAGGTGTAGGTAAAACAGAATTAGCAAGAGCATTGGCAGAATCTATGTTCGGTGATGAGGATGCAATGATTCGCATTGATATGTCTGAGTATATGGAGAAACATTCAACTTCTCGCTTAGTTGGTTCTCCTCCAGGATATGTTGGGTATGAAGAAGGCGGACAATTAACAGAGAAGGTTCGTCGTAAGCCTTATTCAGTTGTCCTATTAGATGAAGTAGAGAAGGCACATCCTGATGTATTTAATATTCTACTACAGGTATTGGAAGATGGTCGTTTAACTGATTCTAAAGGACGTACAGTTGATTTCCGTAATACGATTGTTATTATGACGTCTAACGTTGGTGCTGAGGCGCTAAAACGTAACAAACATCTTGGATTTAACGTACAAGATGAAAGCCGTGATTATTCGGATATGAAAGGTAAAGTAATGGATGAGCTGAAAAAGGCATTTCGTCCAGAATTCTTAAACCGTATTGATGAAATTATCGTATTCCATATGCTTGAGAAAAAACATATTCAAGAAATTGTGACTCTTATGGTAAATCAGTTAGTGAATCGCTTAAAAGAACAAGAAATTGAATTGCACTTAACAGAAGGAGCGATTGCAGCTATTGCTGATAAAGGGTTTGATCGTGAATATGGTGCTCGTCCACTACGTAGAGCAATTCAGAAGCATGTAGAAGATAGACTATCGGAAGAACTTTTAAAAGGTGCTATTGAGAAAGGGCAAAAAGTTATCTTTGATGTAGAAGGGGAAACATTTGTCATTCATAGTGCTGAAAAGGTAAAATAAGTATAGACAAACTAAGAGGGCTACGAGATAGCCCTCTTTCTTGTACGAGAAGGTCAAATGTTTATAGATGAAAGCGAAGTGAAATATAAAAAGATATGGCTAAAAAGAAAACAAAATTCACATGTCAAGAGTGTGGTTATCAATCACCAAAATATATGGGTAAATGTCCAGGTTGTAGTCAATGGAATTCGCTTGTTGAAGAGATGGAACCCGTTGTATCATCCAGACGCCTAAATTATGCAAATGCAATTCAAACAGAGGTAACAAAACCAAGACGTCTTACAGAAGTAGAAACAAAGTCTGAGGCACGTATTGAAACAAAATTTCAAGAGTTTAACCGTGTACTAGGTGGCGGAATTGTAGATGGATCTTTAGTACTTATTGGTGGGGACCCTGGGATTGGAAAATCAACGTTATTATTACAGATTTCCTCGCAATTAGCAGATGCTTCATATGATGTATTGTATATATCGGGTGAGGAGTCAGCAAAGCAGATTAAACTTCGTGCAGATCGTTTACATGTAAATGGTAGTAATTTATTTGTTGTATCAGAGACAGATTTACAGCGTATTGCAGCACATATTGAAGAGATGAATCCTGCTTTTGTTGTTATTGATTCTATTCAAACGATACATTTACCTGAGGTGACATCAGCTCCTGGTAGTGTGGCGCAAGTACGTGAATGTACAGCAGAATTAATGAAACTTGCAAAAACAAAGGGAATCCCAATTTTTATCGTAGGACATGTGACAAAAGAAGGTGCAATTGCGGGACCGCGTATGTTAGAACATATGGTCGATGCAGTTCTTTACTTTGAAGGAGATCGACACCATACATATCGTATTTTACGAGCTGTAAAGAATCGTTTTGGTTCTACGAATGAAATGGGTATCTTTGAAATGAAAGAACTTGGCCTTGCAGAAGTCTTAAATCCTTCTGAAATTTTCCTTGAGGAAAGACCAGTTGGAGTTGCAGGTTCAACAGTAGTTGCCTCAATGGAAGGAACAAGACCAGTTTTAGTAGAAATACAGGCATTAATTTCCCCTACTAGTTTTGGAAATCCTCGAAGAATGGCGACAGGAATTGATCATAATCGTGTCTCGCTTATTATGGCGGTACTAGAGAAAAGAACAGGTTTACTATTACAAAATCAAGATGCGTATTTAAAAGTAGCTGGTGGTTTGAAATTAGACGAACCGGCAATTGATTTAGCTGTCGCCTTAAGTATAGCTTCAAGTTTTAGAGATAAATCTACGGCACCAACTGATGCGGTAATAGGAGAAGTTGGATTAACTGGAGAAATAAGAAGAGTATCAAGAATTGAACAACGTGTACAAGAAGCAGCTAAATTAGGATTTCAACGTGCTATCATTCCTAGAAAAAATTTAGGGGGATGGACAATTCCAGAGGGGATTGAGGTTGTAGGTGTTTCTAATTTAGGAGAAGCGCTTCGTTTGACATTAGGAGGCTAGGCTATGGAAGAAAATAAGCAACGTGTCAAAAGTATGATTAATATTTTACAGCTTGTGGCCCCAGGAACACCACTGCGCGAAGGGATAGATAATGTACTTCGCGCACAAACAGGGGGACTAATTGTTCTTGGGTATAATGAGCAGATTAAAAGCATTGTTGATGGTGGTTTTCATATTAATTGCGCATTCTCTCCTGCTAGTTTATATGAATTAGCAAAAATGGATGGAGCACTTATTTTAAATGAAACTGGAAGTAAAATTTTAATTGCAAACGCACAGTTAGTTCCAGATTCATCTATTGATTCTATTGAAACAGGTATGCGTCACCGAACAGCAGAGCGTGTAGCAAAGCAGACGGGTAGCCTTGTTGTGGCCATTTCACAAAGACGTAATGTAATTACGCTATATCAAGGGAACTTACGTTATACATTAAAAGATATAGGTGTCATTTTAACGAAGGCAAATCAAGCAATTCAAACGCTAGAAAAATATAAGGCTGTATGGAATGACGGCATTACGAATTTGGGTATTCTAGAATTTGAAGAGGTCGTTACAATGTCCGAGGTGGTTCACGTTTTACATAGTGTTGAAATGGTGCTGCGTATTAAAAATGAAATATTGAGCTATATTCATGAGTTAGGAACAGAAGGTAGGTTAATTCGTTTACAGCTTACAGAATTACTAGCTGATTTAGAGGCAGAGGCAGCATTGTTAATTAAAGATTATCACCAGGAGAAAACACAAGACCATCATCAAATCTTGAAAAAGTTACAAGATCTTGCAAATACACAACTTTTAGAGGATAGTGATTTAGTTAAATTGCTTGGCTATCCAGGACAAACAAGTTTAGAAGAAAGTGTGACACCTAGAGGGTACCGAATCACAAGCAAGATTTCTCGTGTTCCACCACTTATTATCGAGAATTTAATTAATCGATTTAAAACATTGCAAGGTGTTTGCCGAGCAACTATTAATGAATTGGATGATGTGGAAGGAATTGGAGAAGTGAGAGCGAAGAAAATACGAGAAGGTCTAAAAAGAATTCAAGAGCATCTCTATATGAGTAGACACAATTAAGAATATTACATTGATTCTATAATATAACGACACTAGAACATTTTTGGTATATGATATGATATATTGGTAAATAAAACTATTTACAAAAAAAACACGTCCGCTTTTGCATTCGGCGTTTTGATTAGCGAAACAATGGTTAATAATGAGTAGGAGGTGGTTGGATGTTAAAACGGATTGTACAGCTCTTCTTTTTAGTGATCGGGGGAGCGTTAGGGATTTACTTAATCCCCAAAATTATTAATGTATTAGATATCGGTGCGGTTCCTTTGTTGGAAGGATCGTATGTTCGTGCAATTATTGGTGCAATTATTTTATTTTTAACAACATTTTGGCTTGTAGATTATATTGTTCAACTTATTAAGCATATTGAAGAGGCTCTTGTAAAGGCGCCTGTAGCAGATGTTTTATTTGGTACATTAGGATTAATCTCTGGTCTTATTGTTGCATATTTAATTTTGATACCAATTCGTGAATTTACAATTCCAGTTATTAGTACGGTGTTGCAAGTGTTCTTCACCCTTTTACTTGGATATTTAGGATTCCAAGTAGGATTTAAAAAGAGGAATGAATTGCTAGGATTATTTACATTACCCCAACGCGGAGGTAAGAAGAAAAACAATAGTGAGAATGAAGAGGTAGAGGTCGAAGCAGAAAAATCTACGACTCATTGGAAAATTCTCGATACGAGTGTAATTATTGACGGACGTATTGCAGATATTTGCCAAACAAAGTTTTTAGAAGGAACAATTGTCATTCCGCAATTCGTATTAGAAGAGCTTCAGCATATTGCCGATTCTTCAGATGCTTTAAAGCGTAATCGTGGCCGCAGAGGGCTAGACATTTTAAATCGTATTCAAAAGGAGATGCCAATTCCGGTAGAAATTTATGAAGGCGATTTCGATGATATCCAAGAAGTAGATAGCAAGCTTGTAAAGTTGGCAAAAATCACTGGTGGAACTGTAGTAACAAACGATTTCAATTTAAACAAAGTTTCTGAATTACAAGGGGTTACGGTGTTAAACATTAATGATTTAGCTAATGCGATTAAACCAGTCGTACTCCCTGGTGAAGAATTAAGTGTTTATGTTGTGAAAGATGGTAAAGAACAAAATCAAGGTGTTGCATACTTAGATGATGGTACGATGATTGTAGTAGAAGATGGTAGAGAGTATGTGGGTTCACAACTTGACGTACTTGTTACTAGCGTATTACAAACATCGGCTGGTCGTATGATTTTCGCAAAACGTAAATTGCTAGAAAAAGCATTATAAGTAGAGGATTATCAATATGTATACATTAATTATTCCGGCAGCGGGCCAAGGAAAACGAATGGGTGCTGGTAAAAATAAGTTATTTTTACTTATAGATGAAGTACCAATTATTGTGCACACATTGCGTGCTTTTGAAAAAGATAAAGCGTGCAAGAGTATTATTATGGCAATTAACGAAGAAGAACGCCCGTATTTTGAAGAGTTAATGCAGAAGTACCAGATTGAAAAGCACGTACAATTCATTCAGGGTGGAGCCGAAAGACAAGATAGCGTCTATAACGCACTTCAGTATGCGAGTGGTGTCGAATATGTTCTTGTGCATGACGGGGCGCGCCCGTTCGTAACGAATAAAGTGATTCGCGATGTATTAACTGCAGCAGAAAAATATGGAGCTTCCATTTGTGCAGTGCCAGTAAAAGATACTGTTAAGAAAGTAGAGAAGGGTGTTGTTGTAGAAACGGTAGAGCGATCTCAACTTAACGCTGTACAAACACCACAAGGATTCTCTGTTTCTCTTTTGCTAGAAGCTCATAGAAGCGCAAAGCAAAGTTGTTTTCTTGGCACAGATGATGCAAGTCTCGTAGAACGTGTTGGGAAGCAAGTAGGTGTAGTAGAGGGGAGTTACTATAATATTAAAGTGACGACTCCGGAAGATCTATTAATTGCTGAAAGTTTCCTACGTGTTCAGAAGAAATAACATTGATGACGTGTTAATAAAGAAAAGCTCGGCAACAGCCGGGCTTTTCTTTATAAGGATAGCGATATAATATAGAGTCATAAAGCTCAGTAGTTTAGCTTAAGGAGGAAGTAAGGATGTTTCGAATTGGACAAGGTTTTGATGTACATGAATTTGCGGAAGGGCGCCCGTTGATTATCGGTGGAATTACAATTCCACACGAGAAAGGATTAATCGGCCATTCAGATGCAGATGTATTGTTACATACGATTGCTGATGCATGTTTAGGTGCGATTGCAGCAGGAGATATCGGAAAGCATTTCCCTGATACAGACCCAGCTTTTAAAGATGCAGATTCAGCTGTATTGTTACAAAAAGTTTGGGAATTTGTGCGTGAACAAGGTTACGAGTTAGGAAATTTAGATTGTACAATTATTGCTCAAAAACCAAAAATGGCACCACATATTGAGAGTATGCGTAAGCGCATTAGTGAACTGTTAGAAACGTCTATCGATAACATTAATGTAAAGGCAACAACAACAGAAAAATTAGGATTTACAGGTAGAGAAGAAGGGATTGCTTCTCAAGCGGTTGTTTTATTACAGAAAAAATAATGGTTTTTAATTCGTAAGATGGATAATCACATTTTTTTGGTGTACAATTATAGAATGTGTTGACATTAAGAATGGAAGGTGTACCAATTATGGAAAAGCAAGTGAGAGTGCGCTACGCGCCAAGTCCAACAGGACACTTACATATCGGAAATGCGCGTACGGCATTATTTAATTATTTATTTGCTCGTCATTTAGATGGCAAATTTATTATTCGTATTGAAGATACTGATGTAAAACGTAACGTGGCTGGTGGAGAAGAAAGCCAATTAAAATACTTGAAATGGCTCGGTATGGACTGGGATGAAGGTGTTGATGTTGGTGGTGAATTTGGACCATATCGCCAAACAGAGCGTTTAGATATTTATAAAAAATTATATGAAGATTTATTAGAGCGTGGTCTAGCTTATAAATGTTATATGACAGAAGAAGAGCTAGAAGCAGAGCGTGAAGGACAAATCGCTCGCGGTGAAACACCTCGTTACGCAGGTAACCACCGTGAATTAACTGAAGAACAAGTGAAAGAATTTGAAGCTGAGGGACGTATTCCAAGTATTCGTTTCCGTGTACCAGCTGATCGTGACTACACATTCAAAGATATTGTAAAAGATGAAGTTGCGTTCCATTCAAATGATTTCGGTGATTTTGTTATTGTGAAAAAGGATGGAATTCCAACTTATAACTTTGCAGTAGCAGTAGATGATCATCTAATGGAAATTACACATGTACTTCGTGGTGATGATCATATTTCAAATACACCGAAACAAATGATGATTTATGAAGCTTTCGGCTGGGATATTCCACAATTCGGTCATATGACTCTAATTGTTAATGAAAGTCGTAAAAAGTTAAGTAAGCGTGATGAATCTATTATTCAATTTATTGAGCAATATAAAGAGCTTGGGTATCTTCCAGAAGCAATCTTTAACTTTATTGCACTACTAGGTTGGTCTCCGGTAGGAGAAGAAGAAATCTTCTCTAAAGATGAGTTTATCAAAATGTTCGATGCAGCTCGTTTATCAAAATCACCTGCATTATTTGATTCTCAAAAACTAAAATGGATGAACAACCAGTATATGAAAAAGCAAGATTTAGATACGGTTGTAGAGTTAAGCTTACCGCATTTAGTGAAAGCTGGACGTGTGGGAGAAACTTTAAGCGAACAAGACCAAGCTTGGATTCGTGATGTAATTGCTTTATACCATGAACAAATGAGTTTTGGAGCTGAAATTGTAGAGCTTTCTGAAATGTTCTTTAAAGATCATGTTGATTATGAAGAAGAAGGACAAGAAGTATTAAATGGTGAACAAGTACCTGAAGTACTTCGTGCATTTGCTGGTCAAATAGAAGCTCTAGAAGCAATGGAGCCAGCAGCAATTAAGGCAGCGATTAAAGCAGTTCAAAAGGAAACAGGACATAAAGGTAAAAATTTATTTATGCCAATCCGTGTTGCAACTACAGGACAAACGCATGGTCCAGAGCTTCCGAATGCTATTGCACTTCTTGGAAAAGAAAAAGTTTTAAATCGTCTTCAAAAAGTAATTGGTTAACATTTTCTAGGTTTAGAAATATAATAAGTATACCTAAAACCTAATAAGGAAAAGCGACGAGAAGGAGAAGTAGAAAATCAGGCTTTTTACAGAGAGAACCACCTTTAGGCTGGGAGTGGTTTATAAGCGGATTTTTGAAATGCCCCTTCGAGTCTTCTGCTGAACAGCGAATTGCTTCGTGGGATGTCTTAGGCCGCAAAGTAAGCAGAAGCGGTGTACACCGTTATCATGGATGAGTTTGAGGCTTTTTTAAGCCTAAACAGAGTGGAACCGCGCTTAAAAGGCGTCTCTGTCAATATGACAGAGACGCCTTTTTTTTATACCGTGTAAATAGGTATGAATATAGAATTTATCTCCTTATATAAAGAATTAGGGGAGAAGTGATGAGTTAGGGGAGTTAGTTCGCTCGACAAAAAAGCAGCCCATAAAGGGGAGGGAACACCGATGTTTAAGAGGCTTCGGGAAGATATTGAAGTCGTTTTTGAACAGGATCCAGCGGCAAGAGGTTATTTCGAAGTCATTTTAACTTACTCTGGATTACATGCAGTTTGGGCCCATCGAATTGCACATGCTTTTTATAAAAGAAATTTTTTCTTTCTTGCACGTTTTGTTTCACAAGTAAGCCGCTTTTTTACTGGCATTGAGATCCATCCAGGAGCAACTATTGGTCGACGTTTTTTTATAGATCATGGAATGGGAGTTGTAATCGGAGAAACTTGTGAAATTGGTGATAATGTAACGATTTATCAAGGGGTTACATTAGGTGGTACAGGAAAAGAAAAAGGAAAGAGGCATCCAACAATTCAGGATAATGTATTAATTGCGACGGGTGCTAAAGTTCTTGGTTCTATTACTGTGGGAGAGAATTCTAAAATCGGAGCAGGGTCTGTCGTATTAAAAGAAGTTCCTGCACATTCTACAGTTGTAGGTATACCTGGCCGTGTCGTTATTCAAAATGGAGTAAAGATTGGTCAAGAATTAAATCACTCTGACCTTCCGGATCCGATTTTTGATAAATTAAAGGCTATGGAAGTAGAACTTGATAAATTGAAGAAACAATTGGAATTAAAGGTAGAAAGGAAGGATAAAAATGACTATTCACATTTATAATACGTTAACACGTCAAAAAGAAGAGTTTGTTCCATTAGAAGAAAATAAGGTAAAGATGTATGTATGCGGACCTACAGTTTATAACTACATTCATATTGGGAATGCAAGGCCTCCTATGGTATTCGATACAGTGCGTCGTTATTTAGAATACAAAGGATACGATGTGCAATATGTATCTAACTTTACGGATGTAGATGATAAATTAATTAAAGCGGCAAATGAATTAGGTGAAGATGTACCGACAATTGCTGATCGCTTTGTTGAAGCGTACTTTGAAGATGTAACAGCACTAGGTTGCAAACACGCAACAGTTCATCCTCGTGTAACAGAAAATATGGATATCATTATTGAATTTATTCAAGAACTTGTGAATAAAGGGTATGCATATGAATCAGAGGGTGATGTGTACTTTAAGACGAAGGAATTCGAAGGTTACGGTAAATTATCACATCAACCAATCGCAGATTTACGTCACGGTGCTCGTATTGAGGTAGGGGAAAAGAAACAAGACCCTCTTGATTTTGCTTTATGGAAAGCTGCGAAAGAAGGAGAAATCTTCTGGGAAAGCCCTTGGGGGCAAGGACGTCCAGGGTGGCATATTGAATGCTCAGCAATGGCGCGTAAGTACTTAGGGGATACAATTGACATTCATGCTGGTGGTCAAGACTTGGCATTCCCACATCATGAAAATGAAATTGCGCAGTCAGAAGCATTGACTGGAAAAACGTTTGCACGTTACTGGATGCATAATGGATATATTAATATTAACAATGAGAAGATGTCTAAATCGCTTGGTAACTTTATTTTAGTTCACGATATTATTAAGCAATACGACCCGCAGTTAATTAGATTCTTTATGTTATCAGTACACTATCGTCACCCGATTAACTTTAGTGAAGAGTTATTACAAAGTACGAATAATGGACTGGAAAGAATTAAAACAGCTTATGGAAACTTAAAGCATCGTATGGAGAGTAGTACGGATTTAACGGACCATAATGAGAAATGGTTAGCTGAAATAGAGAAATTCCAGACTGCATTTGAAGAGGCAATGAATGATGACTTTAACACTGCAAATGCAATTACCGAATTATACAACGTAGCAAATCATGCAAATCAATATTTACTTGAAGAGCATACATCTAAAGTTGTGATTGAAGCATACGTAAAACAACTGGAAACGTTATTTGATATTTTAGGATTAGAATTATCAAAAGAAGAATTACTGGATGAAGAAATTGAAGAGCTTATCCAAAAGCGCATTGAAGCTCGTAAAAATCGTGATTTTGCATTGTCTGATCAAATTCGTGACGATTTAAAAGAACGTAATATTATTTTAGAAGATACCGCTCAAGGTACAAGATGGAAAAGAGGATAAGGATGATCGATGCAAAGCAATTAAACAGCTTGGCGTTAGCGTATATGGGTGATGCGGTATATGAACAATATATCCGCTATCACCTCCTTCAAAAAGGAAAAGTTCGACCTAATCAATTACACCGCTTAGGGACGAGCTTTGTTTCAGCAAAAGCACAGGCGAAAGTTGTTTATCATTTATTAGAGACGGCATTTTTGACAGAGGAAGAAGAGGCGGTATTAAGAAGAGGGCGTAATGCAAATTCAGGTACAGTTCCGAAAAATACGGATGTACAAACATATCGACATAGTACAGCCTTTGAAGCGCTAATTGGTTACCATCATTTATTAAATAATCGTGAAAGATTAGAAGAAATTGTATATAAGGCAATTGCAGTTTTAGAAGAAAAGGAAGGGGGCACATCATCATGACTAGTGAATATATTATCGGACGTAACCCTGTAATTGAAGCGTTAAGATCAGGGAGAGATATTAATAAAATTTGGATCGCAGAAGGTGCTGCCAAAGGACAAGTACAAATTGTACTAGCGTTAGCGAAAGAAAATAAGATTATTTTACAACATGCACCAAAGAAAAAGTTAGATCAATTAGTTGAGGGTAATCATCAAGGTGTAATTGCTCAAGTAGCTGCATATCAGTATGCAGAGTTAGAAGATTTATTCAAAGTGGCAGAAAAACGTAATGAAGATCCATTCTTCTTGATTTTAGATGAGATTGAAGATCCGCATAACCTAGGTTCTATTATGCGTACTGCTGATGCAACAGGAGCTCATGGAATTATTATTCCGAAGAGAAGAGCTGTGGGACTTACAGCATCAGTTGCGAAAGCATCAACAGGAGCGATTGAATACATTCCTGTTGCGCGCGTAACAAATTTATCTCGTACAATTGATGAATTAAAAGAGCGTGGACTTTGGATTGCTGGTACAGATGCCAAAGGGAAAACGGATTACCGTAATTTAGATGGTACAATGCCGATTGGATTAGTAATTGGTAGTGAAGGAAAAGGTATGAGTCGTATTATTGGTGAAAAGTGTGATTTCTTAATCACTTTACCGATGATTGGTAAAGTTACATCCTTAAATGCTTCAGTAGCCGCAAGTTTGTTAATGTATGAGGTATATCGTAAACGTCACGAAATTGGTAAATAAAAAATGAACGATATTTTAATCGTTGACGGTTACAACATTATCGGAGCTTGGGGAGATTTGAAGAAACTGCGGGATGTAGATTTACAATCATCAAGAGATGCGCTTATTGATAAGATGGCGGATTATCAAGGTTATACAGGCACAAAAGTGATGATAGTCTTTGATGCCTATACAGTCCATGGTATTGAAAAAAAGATGAAACAATCTCGTGTAGAAGTAATATTCACACGAAAGAATCAAACTGCAGACGAAAAGATAGAGCAACTTGCGATAGAGCTTAGAAATATAAATACACAAATATATGTTGCGACTTCTGATTATACAGAACAATGGGTTATATTTGGGCAAGGTGCCCTTCGAAAATCTGCGCGTGAATTAGAGTTGGAAGTACAAGCGATGGAACAACAAGTAAGAAGGCGTACAAAAGACACGAAAGAACAGCAGCCCGCCATGCGAAAGATATTTAGTAAAGATATTACAGAAAAATTAGAAAAATTAAGAAGAGGAGAGCGTTGAAGCATTGACGCTCTTTATCTTTTTACTGTATAATATTGCTAAATAAATAGCGGTCGGAGGGATCAAGGTGGAAGCAGGCTTCGTAAGTATAGGCGACGTTACATTTCGTGATTTAGAGGATGAGGCAATCGTTGAGTTAGTTCGAAAAGGTAATACTGACGCTCTAGAATATTTAATTCACAAGTATAAGAACTTTGTTCGTGCGAAATCAAGATCTTACTTTTTAGTGGGTGCCGATCGAGAAGACATTGTTCAAGAAGGTATGATAGGGTTGTTTAAAGCAATTCGTGATTATAAAGAGGACAAGCTGTCTTCATTCAAAGCATTTGCTGAACTATGTATCACTCGACAAATTATTACCGCTATTAAAACGGCAACAAGACAAAAACATATTCCTTTAAATTCGTATGTGTCTTTAGATAAGCCGATTTACGATGAGGAATCTGATCGAACGTTATTGGATGTTATTTCTGAAGCGAAGGTGACTGATCCTGAAGAGATGATCATTAGCCAGGAAGAATATACAGACATAGAATCAAAAATATCTGAATTATTAAGCGATTTAGAAAGAAAAGTGCTTTCTTTATATTTAGATGGTCGTTCTTATCAAGAGATTTCAGAACAGTTAAACAGGCATGTGAAATCTATTGATAACGCTTTACAAAGAGTAAAGAGGAAATTGGAACGATATATGGAAATGAGAGAAAGTACAACTTTAAATTCATAAGAAGTAACAAGTGCTACAGGTGTAAAATAAATCACCTGTTTTCTTTTGTAGAGAGTACAAAATGCATGTCATTGACATTGTCTTTTATTGTATGATACATTTTTAGGGACATAATGTTACAAGGTTGGTGTAACTAATGAGGAAAAAAGTTGTACTCTCATGTGAAGAGTGTAAAAATCGAAACTACTCTACTATGAAAGATACGAGCTCAATAGAGCGACTTGAAATAAAAAAGTTTTGTAAAACATGCAATCAGCATACAGTTCACAAGGAAACAAAATAAATAATTGAAATAATACACTGGAGGTCCCGCAGATGCGTTTAACGAACTTTTTCGGCGATGTAGGTCGCGAAATGAAAAAAGTAAGTTGGCCTAAAAAAGATGAATTACTCCGCTCAACAGCGACTGTTGTTGCTACAGTTGTGTTCTTTGCGATTTTCTTCGCAGTAGTTGATATGGGCATTTCTTCTTTAATTCGGTTAATTCTTGGTTAATTCTTGAATAAGAAGCACTTATCCATGATATAATGTTATTTATAAGAACTGTGTAAAAGCCCGGTGAACGGGTTTTTTCATTTGCGCAAAAAAATGTACGTCAGGGAGGGAAGGACGCTCGTCCTAAATGAATGGAAAAAAGTTGGTATGTTGTCCATACTTATTCTGGATATGAAAATAAAGTAAAAGCAAACCTAGAGAAACGTGTAGAATCAATGGGTATGCAAGATAAAATTTTCCGTGTTGTTGTCCCGGAAGAAGTAGAAGTAGAAATGAAAAACGGAAAAGAAAAATTAATGAAAAGAAAAGTGTTCCCAGGTTATGTATTAGTAGAATTAATCATGACTGATGACTCTTGGTATGTTGTACGTAACACGCCGGGTGTAACTGGGTTCGTTGGTTCTTCTGGTTCTGGATCTAAACCATCACCTCTATTAGAAGAGGAAGTTGTTACCATTATGAAACATATGGGAATGGACAACGAAGTGGTTGATTTCGACTTTGAACTTCATGAGACAGTACGTGTAAATGAGGGGCCATTCGCAGATTATACAGGTGCTATTGAAGAAATTGATGTGGAGAAGAAAAAGGTTAGCGTGCTTGTGGACATGTTTGGTCGCGAGACTCCAGTTGAACTTGACTTCCATCAAATTGAAAAATTATAAAATGAAACTTGAAATGAATTGTAAAAAGTGATAATATCTTTTAAGTCAGTACGTCTTCGTTATCGGAGACGTTTTTTGAAAGATTTTATCCTTACAGATAAAATATGACGTGGGAGGGCAAATCACTGTCCAATTGACCACATCACGGACTTAAGGAGGTGTGTCTCGTGGCTAAAAAGGTAATTAAAATGGTAAAGCTTCAAATTCCTGCAGGTAAAGCTAACCCAGCTCCACCAGTTGGTCCAGCATTAGGACAAGCAGGTGTTAACATCATGGGCTTCTGTAAAGAGTTTAACGCTCGTACAGCAGATCAAGCTGGTCTTATCATCCCTGTTGAAATTACGGTATTTGAGGACCGTTCATTCACTTTCATTACTAAAACTCCTCCTGCTGCTGTTCTTCTTAAGAAAGTAGCTGGTATTGAGTCTGGTTCTGGTGAACCAAACCGTAATAAAGTGGCAACTGTTAAGCGTGATAAAGTACGCGAAATCGCTGAAACTAAAATGCCTGACCTAAACGCTGCTAGCGTAGAAGCTGCAATGCGTATGGTTGAAGGTACTGCACGCAGTATGGGCATCGTTATCGAAGACTAATTCGATTTGTTTTTAAAAAAGGTTGCGGGTCTGGAATTCCAATTCGCAACCTTTATTATCGTAAATGATTATCGTTTTTAAATAAATGGATGGCGCTCATCCTCAGGTTATACCTGAAAACAGGCGTAAACGTGGGAGGTTATTCCGCTAAAACCACATTCGAGGAGGAAATAAAAATGGCTAAAAGAGGTAAAAAGTACGTAGAAGCTGCAAAGCTTGTTGATCGTGCAGCTGCTTACTCTGCAACAGAAGCAGTAGAATTAGTAAAGAAAACAAACACAGCTAAATTTGATGCAACTGTAGAAGCTGCATTCCGTTTAGGTGTTGACCCTAAGAAAGCTGACCAACAAATCCGTGGCGCAGTTGTTCTTCCACACGGTACTGGTAAAGTACAACGTGTATTAGTATTTGCTAAAGGTGAAAAAGCTAAAGAAGCTGAAGCTGCTGGAGCTGACTTCGTAGGCGATACTGATTACATCGGTAAAATCCAACAAGGTTGGTTCGATTTCGATGTAGTAGTAGCAACTCCTGACATGATGGGTGAAGTTGGTAAACTTGGTCGCGTATTAGGACCTAAAGGTTTAATGCCAAACCCTAAAACTGGAACAGTTACTTTCGATGTAACTAAAGCTGTTAACGAAATCAAAGCTGGTAAAGTTGAATACCGCGTTGATAAAGCTGGTAACATCCACGTTCCAATCGGTAAAGTATCTTTCGAAGATGCTAAATTAGTAGAAAACTTCAAAACAATTGCTGACACTTTACAAAAAGTTAAGCCAGCTGCTGCAAAAGGTACTTACATGAAGAACGTAACAGTTGCTTCTACAATGGGACCTGGCGTACGTGTAGACGTTTCTACATTAGCGTAAATTTTGGAAGTTGACTTCATAAAGAAGTTTTAATATAATCATTTATGTTGTGAATTTAATTAGTGTACCGTAGACAGTAGGTGTCAATAGACTTAATTTCCTACCTAGGTGTTAATATACGAAGCGGAATCTTTTTTCTGTGACTATATGCCTCCATGTCTACAAGTTGGGCATGGAGGTTTTTAGTGCACTTTCGGTACATCTTCTATATAATCTACAGGAGGTGTAATAACATGAGCAAAGTAATCGAAACTAAACAACAAGTTGTAACTGAAATCGCGGACAAACTTCGCGCTAGTAAATCTACAATCGTTGTTGACTACCGTGGTTTAACAGTTTCTGAAGCAACAGAATTACGTAAGCAATTACGTGAAGCTGGCGTTGAGTTCAAAGTTTACAAAAACTCTCTAACTCGTCGTGCTGCAGAATCTGCTGAAATGGCTGAGTTAAATGAATTCTTAACAGGACCAAACGCAATCGCGTTCAGTAACGAGGATGTAGTTGCTCCTGCGAAAGTATTAAACGACTTCGCTAAAGATCATGAAGCTTTAGAAATTAAAGCGGGCGTAATCGAAGGTAAACTTGTAACACTTGATGAGGTTAAAGCAATCGCTACTCTTCCATCACGTGAAGGCTTACTTTCTATGCTTCTTAGCGTTCTTCAAGCTCCAATCCGTAACCTTGCACTTGCTACTAAAGCAGTTGCAGACCAAAAGGAAGAGCAAGGCGCTTAATTTTTTAAAAGATAATTACGTATTATCGATAAAACAATACAAACCTATTTAAGGGAGGATATTTACAATGACTAAAGAACAAATCATTGAAGCAGTTAAATCTATGACTGTATTAGAACTTAACGACTTAGTAAAAGCTATCGAGGAAGAATTCGGCGTAACTGCTGCTGCTCCTGTAGCTGTTGCTGGTGGCGCTGGAGAAGCTGCTGCTGAGAAAACTGAATTTGATGTGGAACTAACTAGCGCTGGTGCACAAAAAATCAAAGTTATCAAAGTTGTTCGTGAAATCACTGGTCTTGGCTTAAAAGAAGCTAAAGAATTAGTTGACAACACTCCAAAAGTAATCAAAGAAGCTGCTGCTAAAGAAGAAGCTGAAGAAATTAAAGCTAAACTTGAAGAAGTTGGCGCTGCTGTAGAAGTTAAGTAATTAACTTTTGATGCTTTAAAAAAAGCTCGCTCTCATGCGAGCTTTTTTTTTAACTGTAAAGAAAAGAGGTGGCCATATGGCAGACCATTATTTTTCTAACGACCCTTCTAGTAAAAGTGATCGTAAGCGATGGGAGTTTGCCCTTCGTGGATCTCGATTTACTTTCTTATCCGATCATGGGGTGTTCTCGAAAAACGAAGTGGACTTTGGTTCCCGTCTTTTAATTGAAGCGTTTCAAATGCCAGATATTAAAGGTAATATATTAGATGTAGGTTGCGGATACGGTCCTATTGGTTTGTCGTTAGCGAAAGAGTTTCAAGGTCGTGAAGTTCACATGGTGGATGTGAATGAGAGGGCACTTGGGCTTGCGAAAGAAAACGCCGCTAATAACAAAATCGAGAATATACGTATTTTTCAAAGTAGCGTCTATGAAAATGTAGATGGTAAATATGCTGCTATTCTATCTAACCCTCCAATTCGTGCGGGTAAAGATATCGTACATGAGATTTTAGAAAAAGCTGTGGAGTATTTAGTTCCAGGTGGAGAACTTTGGATTGTTATTCAAAAGAAACAAGGTGCACCGTCTGCGCTAAAAAAACTAGAAGAAGTATTTTCTGAAGTTGAGGTTGTAGAAAAGAAAAAAGGATATTATATCATAAAATCAAAAAAACGTTGACGGTTATTTTTGGCTATGTTAACATTATACAATGCCAATATATGATTTTCTGCGTTGAGAAAGATGTATATTTTTGTTTCTCTTGGAAAAGATAGTAAAATCAGCAGATTATGAAACAGAATGATGGTTTTCTTATAGAAGCCATTTTTCTTTTTTGAGCAGGTAGAAAGACTCAACGTATTTATCTTTAAGAGAAAGAGACTACGCTAATAGCAGTAGTTGTATTTATTTGTGATTTTGCACAAATTTTTTTGTGCATTTATAATACTCATGATTTGAGGGGTGAAGCAGTTGACAGGTCAACTAGTTCAATACGGACGCCACCGCCAACGAAGAAGTTATGCCCGTATTAGTGAAGTATTAGAGTTACCAAATCTTATCGAAATTCAAACCTCTTCTTATCAGTGGTTTCTTGATGAGGGTTTGCGAGAAATGTTCCAAGACATTTCTCCGATTGAAGACTTTACGGGAAATCTATCGCTTGAATTTATCGACTACAGCTTAGGTGAACCTAAATACTCTGTAGACGAATGCAAAGAGCGTGATGTGACGTATGCAGCACCACTTCGTGTAAAAGTGCGTCTAATCAACAAGGAAACTGGTGAAGTAAAAGAACAAGATGTGTTCATGGGAGATTTCCCACTCATGACAGAGACTGGAACATTCGTAATTAACGGTGCAGAACGTGTTATCGTTTCCCAGTTAGTTCGCTCTCCAAGCGTATACTATAGTGGCAAAGTGGATAAAAACGGAAAACGTGGTTTTACTGCTACTGTAATTCCAAACCGCGGAGCTTGGTTAGAGTATGAGACAGATGCTAAGGATGTTGTATATGTGCGTATTGACCGTACGCGTAAACTTCCTGTAACTGTTTTGTTACGCGCATTAGGGTTTGGCTCTGATCAAGAAATCACCGAGCTTTTAGGTGATAACGAATACTTAAGCAACACATTAGAAAAAGACAACACAGATAGCACAGAAAAAGCATTGCTTGAAATTTATGAGCGTTTACGTCCTGGTGAACCACCAACAGTAGAAAATGCTAAGAGCTTACTTGTGTCTCGTTTCTTTGATCCAAAGCGCTACGATTTAGCAAATGTAGGTCGCTATAAGATCAACAAGAAGTTACACATTAAAAACAGATTGTTTAATCAACGTTTAGCTGAAACATTAGTGGATCCAGAAACTGGTGAAATTTTAGCGGCAGAAGGAACAATCTTAGATCGTCGTACACTTGATCGCATTTTACCTTACTTAGAGAAAAACATTGGATTCAAAACAGCGAAACCAATGGGTGGAGTGGTAGAAGGCGATGTTGAGCTGCAATCTATTAAGATTTATGCTCCTGAGTCGGAAGGCGAACGCGTAATTAATGTAATTGGTAATGCAAACATTACTCGTGATGTGAAACACATCACACCAGGTGATATCCTTGCTTCTATCAGTTACTTCTTCAACCTACTATACAAAGTAGGGGATACAGATGATATTGACCATTTAGGAAACCGTCGTCTGCGTTCTGTTGGAGAACTGTTACAAAATCAATTCCGTATCGGTCTTTCTCGTATGGAACGTGTTGTTCGTGAGAGAATGTCGATCCAAGATACAAATGCAATTACACCACAGGCACTAATTAATATTCGTCCTGTTATTGCATCTATTAAAGAGTTCTTCGGAAGTTCTCAGTTATCTCAGTTTATGGACCAAACAAACCCATTAGCAGAGTTAACTCACAAACGAAGACTATCTGCATTAGGACCTGGTGGTTTAACGCGTGAGCGCGCAGGCTTTGAAGTGCGTGACGTTCATTACTCTCACTACGGTCGTATGTGTCCGATTGAAACACCAGAGGGACCAAACATCGGTTTGATTAACTCATTATCTTCGTTCGCGAAAGTAAATGAGTTTGGTTTCATTGAAACACCATACCGTCGTGTTGACCCAGAAACTGGTCTTGTAACAGGGCATGTTGATTACTTAACAGCAGATGAAGAAGATAACTATGTTGTAGCCCAAGCGAATATGAAATTATCTGACGAAGGTGAATTCCTAAGTGAAGATATCGTAGCTCGTTTCCGTGGTGAAAACATTGTCACAAATAGAGAACGCATCGACTACATGGATGTATCTCCAAAACAAGTAGTGTCGGCAGCGACAGCTTGTATTCCGTTCTTAGAAAACGATGACTCTAACCGCGCACTTATGGGAGCGAACATGCAACGTCAGGCGGTTCCGTTAATGAATCCGGAATCTCCGATTGTAGGTACAGGTATGGAGTACGTATCAGCAAAAGACTCAGGTGCTGCAGTAATCTGTAAACATCCTGGTGTTGTTGAGCGCGTAGAAGCACGTGAAGTTTGGGTACGTCGCTATGTAGAAGTTGACGGTCAAACAGTAAAAGGCGACTTAGATCGCTACAAAATGCAAAAATTCATTCGTTCTAACCAAGGAACTTGTTACAACCAACGCCCAATCGTAAGTGTTGGAAATGAAGTTGTAAAAGGTGAAATCCTTGCGGATGGTCCTTCTATGGAATTAGGTGAACTAGCACTTGGACGTAACGTGCTTGTTGGCTTCATGACTTGGGACGGTTATAACTACGAGGATGCGATCATCATGAGTGAGCGCCTTGTAAAAGATGATGTGTACACTTCTATTCATATTGAAGAATATGAATCAGAAGCTCGTGATACGAAGCTTGGACCAGAAGAAATTACACGTGACATTCCAAACGTTGGGGAAGACGCATTACGTAACCTTGACGAGCGCGGTATCATTCGCGTTGGTGCTGAAGTAAAAGATGGAGATTTACTTGTTGGTAAAGTAACACCTAAAGGTGTAACAGAATTAACAGCTGAAGAACGTCTATTACATGCTATCTTTGGAGAAAAAGCGCGTGAAGTACGTGATACATCACTACGTGTACCACACGGTGGTGGCGGTATTATCTTAGACGTAAAAGTATTCAACCGTGAAGATGGCGATGAATTGCCACCAGGCGTGAATCAACTTGTACGTGCATATATCGTTCAAAAACGTAAAATTTCTGAAGGTGACAAGATGGCCGGACGTCACGGTAACAAAGGTGTTATTTCTCGTATTTTACCAGAAGAAGATATGCCTTACCTACCAGACGGTACGCCAATCGATATCATGTTAAACCCATTAGGGGTACCATCTCGTATGAATATCGGTCAGGTATTAGAGCTTCATCTTGGTATGGCAGCAAGATACCTTGGCATTCACATTGCAACACCAGTATTCGATGGTGCTCGTGAGGAAGATGTTTGGGGCACAATTGAAGAAGCTGGTATGGCAAATGACGCGAAAACAATCCTGTATGACGGACGTACTGGTGAACCATTCGATAACCGCGTATCTGTTGGTGTCATGTATATGATCAAACTTGCGCACATGGTTGACGATAAACTTCATGCTCGTTCTACTGGACCATACTCACTTGTAACGCAGCAACCTCTTGGAGGTAAAGCTCAGTTCGGTGGACAGCGTTTCGGTGAGATGGAGGTTTGGGCACTTGAAGCTTACGGTGCTGCTTATACTCTTCAAGAAATCTTAACAGTGAAGTCTGATGATGTTGTTGGACGTGTTAAGACTTATGAAGCAATTGTTAAAGGCGAAAATGTTCCAGAACCAGGCGTTCCTGAATCATTCAAAGTATTGATTAAAGAGCTGCAAAGTTTAGGTATGGACGTTAAAATGATGTCTAGCGACGATACAGAAATTGAAATGCGTGATACAGAAGATGACGATGATCATCAATCAGCAGATAAATTGAATGTCGAAGTTGAGACAACTAAGGAATAATTGGGATAACCTGTAGACTAAAAGGGAGGTAGGCCCCTTGATAGATGTAAATAACTTTGAATATATGAAGATTGGACTTGCTTCACCTGACAAGATTCGTTCTTGGTCATACGGTGAAGTTAAGAAACCAGAAACTATTAACTATCGTACGTTAAAGCCTGAAAAAGATGGCTTGTTCTGTGAGCGTATTTTCGGACCACAAAAGGACTGGGAATGTCATTGCGGAAAATACAAACGTGTACGTTATAAAGGTGTAGTTTGTGATCGATGTGGCGTTGAAGTAACGCGTGCAAAAGTACGTCGTGAACGTATGGGTCATATCGAATTAGCTGCTCCTGTATCTCATATTTGGTATTTCAAAGGTATCCCGAGCCGCATGGGACTTGTCTTAGACATGTCCCCTCGCGCGCTTGAAGAAGTAATTTATTTCGCTTCTTATGTTGTAACAGAAAGTGGAGATACACCACTTGATAAGAAGCAATTACTTTCTGAAAAAGAATACCGTGCATATCGTGATCGATATGGTAGCACATTCCAAGCTGCTATGGGTGCAGAAGCAATTAAAAAGCTACTACAAGACATCGATTTAGATAAAGAAGTAGACTTCTTAAAAGAAGAATTAAAAACAGCACAAGGACAACGCCGTACTCGTGCTATTAAACGTCTAGAAGTATTAGAAGCATTCCGTAACTCTGGAAATGAACCGTCTTGGATGATCTTAGATGTTCTACCAGTAATCCCACCAGAACTACGCCCAATGGTACAGTTAGACGGTGGACGTTTTGCTACTTCTGACTTAAACGACTTATACCGTCGTGTAATTAACCGTAACAACCGTTTAAAACGTCTATTGGACTTAGGTGCACCAAGCATCATCGTTCAAAACGAAAAACGTATGTTACAAGAAGCTGTAGACGCATTAATCGATAATGGTCGTCGTGGCCGTCCAGTTACTGGGCCAGGTAACCGTCCATTAAAATCACTATCTCACATGCTTAAAGGTAAACAAGGACGTTTCCGTCAAAACTTATTAGGTAAACGTGTTGACTACTCTGGTCGTTCTGTAATCGTTGTAGGACCGAACTTAAAGATGTATCAATGTGGATTACCAAAAGAAATGGCGCTTGAACTGTTCAAACCTTTCGTAATGAAAGAGTTAGTTGAAAAAGGATTAGCACATAACATTAAGAGTGCGAAACGTAAAATCGAGCGTGTACAACCTGAAGTTTGGGACGTTTTAGAGTCTGTGATTAAAGAACATCCAGTACTTCTAAACCGCGCACCAACACTTCACCGTCTTGGTATCCAGGCGTTTGAACCTACATTAGTAGAAGGTCGCGCAATCCGTCTTCACCCACTTGTATGTACTGCATACAACGCGGACTTTGACGGTGACCAAATGGCCGTTCACGTACCTTTATCATCAGAAGCTCAAGCTGAAGCTCGTCTTCTTATGTTAGCGGCACAAAACATCTTGAACCCGAAAGACGGTAAACCAGTTGTTACTCCATCTCAGGATATGGTATTAGGTAACTATTACTTAACACTTGAGCGTGAAGGTGCAATCGGTGAAGGTATGGTCTTCAAAGATGCAAACGAAGCATTGCTTGCATATCAAAATGGATATGTTCATCTTCATACACGTGTTGCAGTAGCTGCAAGTGCAGTAAACAACGCAACATTTACTGAAGAGCAAAAGAGTATGCTTCTATTAACAACAGTTGGTAAATTAATATTTAACGAAATCTTACCAGAGTCGTTCCCTTATATTAATGAACCAACAAATTCAAACCTTGAAAAAGAAACACCAGCGAAATATTTCGTTGAAAAAGGTGCGAACATTAAAGAAATTATTGCTAGTCGCGAAGAAGTGGCGCCATTTAGCAAGAAGATCCTTGGTAACATCATTGCGGAAGTGTTCAAACGTTTCCAAATTACAGAAACGTCTCGCATGCTTGACCGTATGAAAAACTTAGGATTCAAGTACTCTACAAAAGCTGGTATTACAGTTGGGGTATCTGACATTCTTGTATTAGGCGAAAAAGATGAAATTCTCCACGAAGCACAAGCAAAAGTAGATAATGTAATTAAACAATTCCGTCGCGGTTTAATCACGGAAGAAGAACGTTACGATCGCGTTATCTCTATTTGGAGTAATGCAAAAGATGTTATCCAAGGAAAACTGATGAAATCCTTGAATAAACGCAACCCAATCTTCATGATGAGTGACTCAGGTGCCCGTGGTAACGCATCTAACTTTACTCAGCTTGCTGGTATGCGTGGTCTTATGGCCAATCCATCTGGTCGTATCATCGAACTTCCAATCAAATCGAGTTTCCGTGAAGGTTTAACAGTACTTGAGTACTTCATCTCTACGCATGGTGCGCGTAAAGGTCTTGCCGATACAGCACTTAAAACTGCCGATTCTGGTTACTTAACACGTCGTCTTGTTGACGTTGCACAAGATGTAATCGTTCGTGAAGATGATTGTGGAACAGATCGCGGTTTATTAATTGGTGCGATTAAAGAGGGTAATGAAGTTATCGAGTCATTATATGATCGTCTTGTTGGACGTTTTGCAAGAAAAACTGTAAAACATCCTGAAACAGGTGAAGTATTAGTTGCTGAAAATCAATTAATTACTGAAGATATCGCTCATATCGTTGAAAATTCGGGTGTTGAAACTGTAAACATTCGTTCAGCGTTTACATGTAACACTCGCCACGGTGTATGTAAGAAGTGTTACGGTCGTAACTTAGCAACTGGAACAGACGTAGAAGTAGGAGAAGCGGTAGGTATTATCGCAGCTCAATCTATCGGTGAGCCAGGTACACAGTTAACGATGCGTACATTCCATACAGGTGGGGTTGCCGGAGATGATATCACTCAAGGTTTACCTCGTATCCAAGAGATCTTCGAAGCTCGTAATCCGAAAGGTCAGGCAGTTATCAGTGAAATCGACGGTGTTATCGCAGCGATCAACGACGTTAAAGATCGCCAAGAAGTAGTTGTACAGGGTGAAGTTGAAGCTCGTACGTATGCTATTCCTTACGGTGCTCGTCTGAAAGTAACTCCAGGACAGCCAATTAGCCACGGTAAAGAGTTAACAGAAGGTTCTATTGATCCGAAAGAATTACTAAAAGTAACGGACATTACGGCGGTTCAAGAATACTTATTACGTGAAGTTCAAAAAGTATACCGTATGCAAGGGGTAGAAATTGGTGACAAACACGTAGAAGTAATGGTACGTCAAATGTTACGTAAAGTTCGTGTAAGTGATGCAGGTGAAACAGATGTATTACCAGGAACATTACTAGATATCCATCAGTTCACTGATGCGAATGCTAAGGTCTTACTGCAAGGTAAGCAACCAGCAACAGCTAGACCTGTTCTACTTGGTATTACAAAAGCTTCACTTGAAACAGATTCATTCTTATCTGCAGCATCGTTCCAAGAAACAACTCGTGTCTTAACTGATGCAGCAATTAAGGGTAAACGCGATGAACTTCTAGGATTAAAAGAAAATGTTATTATCGGTAAACTTGTTCCTGCTGGAACAGGTATGAATCGTTATCGCAAAGTGGATCTTGTAAAAACAACACAAGATGACATGAATGTAGAAAACGATGAGGTTTATGTGGAACAGTAAAATTTTCCGGCATAAATTTTGTATAAAAACAATTAATCTTAGTTGACATTGTATGAGTCAAAATGTTACTATAATCAAGGTTGCTCCTGAACGATGCTTTGGAGGATATTTATATGTCTTATCAAAAAGTATCAACTGCTGAAAATGTAGTCGTTGGTCATAAACGCACATTGGAGGCAATCAAAAATGGTACAGTTAAAGAAGTTGTCATCGCAGAGGATGCTGACATGCGGTTAACCCATGCTATCATTCGTGTTGCAATGCAATATAACGTGCCCATAACAAAAGTTGAATCAGTTCGTAAGCTTGGTAAAGCTTCGGGGATTCAAGTGGGAGCTTCAGCAATAGGAATAATAAGTTAAAACTGTTTTTGTGAGGAGAGAGCATTTGCTCTTCCTTGCAAAAACTTTGTTTTCAACTAATAATGAACCACCTGGATATGTGGTCATACAAACATGCGAAGGGAGGATAATCAAATGCCTACTATTAACCAATTAGTGAGAAATGGTCGTACTGATAAAGTATGGAAATCTAAATCACCTGCGTTAAACAAAGGTTTTAACTCTTTAAAGAAAAAATCAACTGATATCTCTGCACCTCAAAAACGTGGTGTATGTACTCGTGTTGGTACAATGACTCCAAAGAAACCTAACTCAGCGTTACGTAAATACGCTCGTGTACGTTTAACAAACGGTATCGAGGTTACAGCTTACATCCCAGGTATCGGTCATAACCTACAAGAGCATAGCGTAGTATTAATTCGCGGTGGTCGTGTAAAGGATTTACCGGGGGTACGTTACCACATCGTTCGTGGTGCGCTTGACACAGCTGGTGTTGACAAACGTATGCAAGGACGTTCTAAATATGGTACTAAGAGACCAAAACCTGCTAAAAAATAATAACTTTAAAATGAAAGGAGGAACTCAATATGCCTCGTAAAGGACCTGTTGCGAAACGTGACGTGTTACCAGATCCAATGTACAATTCGAAGCTAGTAACACGCCTTATCAACAAAATGATGGTTGACGGTAAAAAAGGTAAATCTCAAACAATTCTTTATAATGCGTTCGATATCGTAAACGAACGTACTGGTAAAGAGCCAATGGAAGTATTCGAGCAAGCTCTTAAGAACATCATGCCTGTTCTTGAAGTACGCGCTCGTCGTGTTGGTGGTGCTAACTACCAAGTTCCAGTTGAGGTTCGTCCAGAACGCCGTACAACTTTAGGTCTTCGTTGGTTAGTAAACTACGCTCGTCTTCGTGGTGAAAAAACTATGGAAGAGCGTCTTGCTAACGAAATCTTAGATGCAGCTAACAACGCTGGTGCATCTGTTAAGAAACGTGAAGACACTCATAAAATGGCAGAAGCTAACAAAGCATTTGCTCATTACCGTTGGTAGGATTCAACGTAAAATAAATGTAAGCATAAACCGCTTTATTTGTCGCTTATGGAAGTGTGGAGAGGGAGAATGCCTCTCCCTTTCATCGGGCGCTCGTTTTACATAATGAGAGTACTGGACATACTGACATGTGTAACAATATAAAGTGGCTTTTTTGCTACTTAAAATAAAAAAATCCAATCCATATATGGAAGGAGCAAGACACCAAATGGCAAGAGAGTTCTCTTTAGAAAACACTCGTAATATTGGTATCATGGCTCACATCGATGCTGGTAAAACAACAGCAACTGAGCGTATTCTGTACTACACAGGACGTATTCATAAAATCGGTGAAACTCACGAAGGTGCATCTCAGATGGACTGGATGGAGCAAGAGCAAGAGCGTGGTATCACAATTACTTCTGCTGCAACTACAGCACAATGGAAAGGTCATCGTGTAAACATCATTGATACTCCAGGACACGTAGATTTCACAGTAGAAGTAGAACGTTCTTTACGCGTACTTGATGGCGCTGTAGCAGTACTTGATGCGCAATCTGGTGTAGAACCACAAACAGAAACTGTTTGGCGTCAGGCTACTACTTACGGCGTACCTCGTATCGTATTCGTTAACAAAATGGATAAGATCGGTGCAGATTTCTTATACTCTGTAGGAACAATCCACGATCGTTTACAAGCAAACGCACATCCAATTCAGTTACCAATCGGTGCTGAAGATGAGTTCAATGGTATCATTGACCTTGTTGAAGAGTGTGCTTACATGTACGGTAACGATTTAGGAACAGACATTCAACGTGTTGAAATTCCTGAAGAGCACAAAGAATTAGCTGAAGAATACCGTGGAAAACTTATTGAAGCGGTAGCTGAGCTTGATGAAGAAATGATGATGAAGTACCTAGAAGGTGAAGAAATCACTGTAGAAGAGCTTAAAGCTGGTATCCGTAAGGCTACAACTTCTGTAGAATTCTTCCCAGTAATCTGTGGTTCTGCATTCAAAAACAAAGGTGTTCAAATTCTGTTAGACGCAGTTATCGACTACCTTCCATCACCACTAGATGTACCTGCTATTAAAGGTACTCTACCGGATACAGATGAAGAAGTAGAACGTAAGTCTAGCGATGAAGAACCATTCGCAGCTTTAGCATTCAAAATCATGACTGACCCTTATGTTGGTAAGTTAACGTTCTTCCGTGTGTACTCTGGTGTGTTAAACTCTGGATCATACGTGAAAAACTCAACTAAAGGTAAGCGTGAGCGTGTAGGTCGTATCCTACAAATGCACGCTAACAGCCGTGAAGAGATTTCAACAGTTTACGCTGGTGATATCGCTGCTGCTGTAGGTTTAAAAGATACTACTACTGGTGATACTCTTTGTGACGAGAAGAGCCTTGTTATCCTTGAGTCTATGGAATTCCCAGAGCCAGTTATCTCTGTAGCTATCGAACCAAAATCTAAAGCTGACCAAGATAAAATGGGTACAGCATTATCTAAGCTTTCTGAAGAAGATCCAACATTCCGTGCTCACACTGACCAAGAAACTGGCCAAACTATCATCGCTGGTATGGGTGAACTTCACCTTGATATCATCGTTGACCGTATGCGTCGTGAATTCAAAGTGGAAGCAAACGTTGGTGCTCCTCAGGTAGCATACCGTGAGACTTTCCGCGCTGCTGCGAAAGTTGAAGGTAAGTTCGCTCGTCAATCTGGTGGTCGTGGACAATTCGGTCACGTTTGGATTGAGTTTGAACCTAACGAAGAAGGTAAAGGATTCGAATTCGAAAACAAGATCGTCGGTGGTGTAGTTCCTCGTGAATACATCCCAGCTGTTGGAGCAGGTCTTGAAGATGCACTTAAAAATGGTGTACTAGCTGGTTATCCACTAGTTGACATTAAAGCTGCATTAGTTGACGGATCTTACCATGATGTCGATTCATCTGAGATGGCGTTCAAAATCGCTGCATCTATGGCACTTAAAGCTGCGGTTTCTAAATGTAGCCCAGTAATTCTTGAGCCAATGATGAAAGTTGAAGTTGTAATTCCTGAAGAGTACATGGGTGACATTATGGGTGACGTAACATCTCGTCGTGGACGTGTAGAAGGTATGGAAGCTCGCGGTAACGCACAAGTTGTTCGCGCTATGGTTCCACTTTCTGAAATGTTCGGTTATGCAACGTCATTACGTTCTAACACTCAAGGACGCGGAACATTCTCTATGGTGTTTGACCACTATGAAGAAGTACCAAAGTCTGTTTCTGAAGAAATTATCAAAAAAAATAAAGGTGAATAATTGATTTTTATCGATTGTTCAAGTATAACTACTTATGTAAGCTTAGAAAGTGGGACGTAAGTTTCACTTTCTAGTCTAAATATAAAATAACCTATATAAACTAAGGAGGAATTTAGAATGGCTAAAGCTAAATTCGAACGTTCTAAACCCCATGTTAACATCGGTACAATCGGCCACGTTGACCATGGTAAAACTACATTAACTGCTGCGATCACTACAGTTCTTGCAAAAGCTGGTGGTGCTGAAGCACGCGGATACGATCAAATCGATGCTGCTCCAGAAGAAAGAGAGCGCGGTATCACAATTTCAACTGCACACGTTGAGTACGAAACTGAAACTCGTCACTATGCACACGTTGACTGCCCAGGTCACGCTGACTATGTTAAAAACATGATCACTGGTGCTGCTCAAATGGACGGCGGTATCTTAGTAGTATCTGCTGCTGATGGCCCAATGCCTCAAACACGTGAGCACATCCTTCTTTCTCGTCAAGTAGGTGTTCCTTACATCGTTGTATTCTTAAACAAATGCGACATGGTAGATGACGAAGAATTATTAGAATTAGTAGAAATGGAAGTTCGCGACCTATTATCTGAATACGGATTCCCAGGCGACGACATTCCTGTAATCAAAGGTTCTGCTCTTAAAGCTCTTCAAGGAGAAGCTGATTGGGAAGCAAAAATCATTGAATTAATGGCTGAAGTTGATGCTTACATCCCAACTCCAGAACGTGAAACTGACAAACCATTCTTAATGCCTGTAGAGGACGTATTCTCTATCACAGGTCGTGGTACAGTTGCTACTGGTCGTGTTGAGCGCGGTATCGTTAAAGTTGGTGACGTAGTAGAAATCATCGGTCTTGCTGAAGAAAATGCTTCTACAACTGTAACTGGTGTAGAGATGTTCCGTAAACTTCTTGACCAAGCTCAAGCTGGAGACAACATCGGTGCTTTACTTCGTGGGGTTGCTCGTGAAGACATCCAACGTGGACAAGTACTTGCAAAAAGCGGTTCTGTAAAAGCTCACGCTAAATTCAAAGCTGAAGTTTTCGTATTATCTAAAGAAGAAGGTGGACGTCACACTCCATTCTTCGCTAACTACCGTCCTCAGTTCTACTTCCGTACAACTGACGTAACTGGTATCATCCAATTACCAGAAGGTACTGAAATGGTAATGCCTGGTGACAACATCGAAATGACTATCGAACTTATCGCTCCAATCGCTATCGAAGAGGGAACTAAATTCTCTATTCGTGAAGGTGGACGTACAGTAGGTTACGGTGTAGTTGCTACTATCGTTGAGTAATCTTAACTGATATAAAAAAACCTAAGGGATTTTCCCTTAGGTTTTTTGTTTGCGTTTATATAAGGAAGAAGAGGGTGTTTTTTGTTTTGACGAGTTTCTTCTATAGTAATATAAAAACGACAAAAGATAATCCAGAAACTGTAAAATGAATTCTATTAGATGAAAACTTGAAATTCTTTAAAGTGCCATGTATAATAGCAAAAGTAGAGAAAAGCAGATGCAAACAAAAAGATGCTTGCATCTAGACGAATAACATTGTATAATAGACAATGTTGGTCTTTGACTGCGATGAAGTGGAAGGTTGCTGACACACCCGGCCGCTTTGCCATGGCATGGTGTGGGGAAATTTCCATGGAGAAGGTCTATTTTAGAAATAGGCGAACGAAGGAGGGAAAATAATGGCAAAAGAAAAAATTCGTATCCGTTTAAAAGCTTACGATCACCGTATTCTTGATCAGTCAGCTGAGAAAATTGTAGAAACAGCTAAGCGTTCTGGGGCAACAGTTTCTGGTCCGATCCCATTACCAACTGAAAAAACTGTTTACACAATTCTTCGTGCTGTTCATAAGTACAAAGATTCTCGTGAGCAATTCGAAATGCGCACGCACAAACGTCTAATCGACATCGTGAGTCCTACTCCACAAACAGTAGATTCATTAATGCGTTTAGACTTACCATCTGGTGTAGATATCGAAATCAAACTATAATTTATATAACTTAAAAATGTAGGAGGTGTAACTCATGACCAAAGGAATCTTAGGAAGAAAGATCGGTATGACTCAAGTATTTGCTGAGAACGGTGAGTTAATCCCAGTAACAGTTATCGCTGCTAATCCAAACGTTGTTCTTCAAAAGAAAACAACTGAAACTGATGGCTACAATGCAATCCAGTTAGGATTTGAAGATAAACGTGAAAAGTTAACTAACAAACCTGAACAAGGCCACACTGCTAAAGCATCTACAACTCCTAAGCGCTTCATTCGCGAAATCCGCGATGCAGACGTGGACGGATTAGAGGTTGGTCAAGAGGTAAAAGTTGACGTATTCGCTACAGGTGAAATCGTTGATGTAACAGGAATTTCTAAAGGTAAAGGTTTCCAAGGTGTTATCAAACGCCACGGACAATCTCGCGGACCTATGTCTCATGGTTCTCGCTATCACCGTCGTCCAGGTTCAATGGGCCCAGTTGCTCCGAACCGTGTATTCAAAGGCAAAAAACTTGCTGGACGTATGGGTGGAGACCAAGTTACTATCCAAAACTTAGAAATCGTTCAAGTTGACACTGAGCGCAACTTATTACTAGTAAAAGGTAACGTTCCAGGTGCTAAGAAATCTCTTGTAGTTGTTCAAGGCGCTGTGAAGGTTAGCAAATAATTCACAATAGGAAGGAGGAATTCCAATGCCAAAAGTTACTGTATATAACCAAACTGGTTCACAGGTTGGTGAAATCGAATTAGCTGAAGCTATTTTCGGTATCGAACCAAATGAAGCTGTACTTTTCGAAGCTGTAATGATGCAACGTGCATCTTTACGTCAAGGTACACACAAAGTAAAAACTCGCTCTGAAGTTCGCGGTGGTGGTCGTAAACCATGGCGTCAAAAAGGAACTGGACGTGCTCGTCAAGGGTCTATCCGCTCTCCTCAATGGCGTGGTGGTGGTACGGTATTCGGACCTACACCAAGAAGCTATGCGTACAAACTTCCTAAGAAAGTTCGTCGTTTAGCAATCAAATCTGCATTAGCTACTAAAGTAGTTGAGAACAACATTGTAGTTCTTGAAGACCTAGTGTTAAATGCACCAAAAACAAAAGACATGCTAGCAGTACTTAAAGGATTAACTGTTGAGAAGAAAGCTCTTATCGTAACTGCTGATGCAAACGAATCTGTAGAGTTATCTGCTCGCAATATCCCTGGAGTAACAGTAATCACTGCTGATGGCGTAAACGTTTTAGACGTGCTTCATCATGATAAGCTAATCATGACAAAAGCGGCAGTGGAAAAAGTAGAGGAGGTGCTTGCATAATGAGAGATCCTCGTGATATCATTAAGCGCCCAGTTATCACTGAACGTTCTATGGAAATGATGGCTGAAAAAAAATACACGTTCGATGTGGACGTTAAATCTAATAAAACAGAAGTTAAAGATGCTCTTGAAGCGATCTTTGGTGTTAAAGTAGAAAAAGTGAACATCATGAACTACAAGCCGAAAGCAAAACGCGTTGGTCGTCACGCTGGTTTTACTAGCCGTCGTCGTAAAGCAATCGTTAAGCTAACTGCTGACAGCAAAGAAATCGAAATCTTCCAAGGCGTTTAATTCTTACTAAAGAAGGAGGGAAATTGAGATGGGAATCAAAAAGTATAATCCAACTACTAACGGTCGTCGTAATATGACTACGAATGATTTCGCTGAAATCACGACTGATAGACCCGAAAAGTCATTACTTGCTCCTTTAAGCAAGAAGGCTGGTCGTAATAACCAAGGTAAAATCACTGTACGTCATCAAGGTGGCGGACATAAGCGTCAATACCGTATCATCGACTTTAAGCGTAACAAAGATGGAATTCCAGGACGCGTTGCTACGATCGAATACGATCCAAACCGCTCTGCGAATATCGCATTAATTAACTACGTTGACGGTGAAAAACGTTACATTCTTGCTCCTAAATCTTTAGAAGTAGGTATGGAAGTTATGTCTGGCCCAGAAGCTGACATTAAAATCGGTAACGCATTACCATTAATCAACATTCCAGTAGGTACTGTTGTTCATAACATCGAGCTTAAGCCTGGTCGTGGCGGACAATTAGTTCGTTCTGCTGGTACATCTGCTCAAGTACTTGGTAAAGAAGGTAAATACGTACTTGTACGTTTAACTTCTGGTGAAGTACGTCTTGTATTATCTGCTTGTCGCGCTTCAATCGGTCAAGTAGGTAACGAACAACACGAACTTATCAAAATCGGTAAAGCAGGTCGCTCTCGCTGGTTAGGTAAACGCCCAACAGTTCGTGGTTCTGTAATGAACCCTGTTGATCACCCACACGGTGGTGGTGAAGGACGTTCTCCAATCGGACGTAAGTCTCCAATGTCTCCATGGGGTAAACCAACTCTTGGATTCAAGACTCGTAAGAAAAACAAAGCGTCTGACAAATTTATCGTTCGTCGTCGTAAAAAATAATGGGATTGTAGTACGGTTCATTTCTAGAACCGTACGCCAATCACGAAGGGAGGCACCAAAATGGCTCGTAGCTTAAAAAAAGGACCATTTGTCGATGATCACTTAATGAGCAAAATGGAAAAATTAGTTGCATCTGAGCAAAAACAAGTTGTTAAAACTTGGTCTCGCCGTTCAACAATCTTCCCTCAGTTCATCGGACACACAATCGCTGTATATGATGGTCGTAAACACGTACCTGTGTACATCACTGAGGATATGGTTGGCCATAAGTTAGGTGAATTCGCACCAACTCGTACGTACAAAGGTCACCTTGCTGACGATAAGAAAACTAGAAGATAATGAGAGGAGGCACTTCAATGCAAGCTAAAGCAGTAGCGAGAACAGTTCGTATTGCTCCTCGTAAAGTTCGTTTAGTAGTAGACTTAATCCGAGGTAAGCAAGTGGGTGAAGCGATTGCTATCCTTAACCACACACCAAAAACTGCTTCTCCAGTTGTAGAAAAAGTTTTAAAATCTGCAATCGCAAATGCAGAGCACAATTATGAGATGGACATTAACAACCTAGTTGTAGAAAAAGTTTTCGTTGACGAAGGTCCAACGTTAAAACGTTTCCGTCCACGTGCAATGGGTCGTGCAAGCCAAATTAACAAACGCACAAGCCACATCACAGTTGTGGTATCAGAAAAGAAGGAGGGATAATCGATGGGTCAAAAGGTTAATCCAATTGGTCTTCGTGTCGGCGTTATCCGTGACTGGGAATCTCGTTGGTTCGCTGAGAAAGATTACGCTACATTATTACATGAAGACATCAAAATCCGTGAGTACATTAATGTACGCTTAAAAGATTCTGCTGTTGCTAAAGTAGAAATCGAACGTGCAGCAAATCGTGTAAATGTTACAATTCACACTGCAAAACCTGGTATGGTAATTGGTAAAGGTGGTACTGAAGTTGAAGCGCTTCGTAAAGCTCTTAACCAATTAACAGGCAAGCGTGTACACATCAACATTTTAGAAGTTAAGAGAGCTGATCTTAACGCTAAATTAGTAGGCGAAAACATCGCTCGTCAATTAGAAAACCGTGTATCATTCCGTCGTGCACAAAAGCAAGTTATTCAACGTGCTATGCGTGCAGGTGCTAAAGGTATTAAAACACAGGTTTCTGGTCGTCTTGGCGGAGCTGATATCGCTCGTGCAGAATCTTACAGTGAAGGAACTGTTCCACTTCATACACTTCGCGCTGATATTGACTATGCAGCAGTTGAAGCTGATACAACATACGGTAAATTAGGCGTAAAAGTATGGATCTACCGTGGAGAAGTCCTTCCTACAAAAAAGAAAGCTTCTGAGGAAGGAGGAAAATAATATGTTAATGCCAAAACGCGTAAAATATCGTAGAGAGCATCGTGGTAAAATGCGTGGTCGTGCTAAAGGTGGAACTGAAATTGCTTTCGGTGAATTCGGTTTACAAGCACAAGCTGCTTCATGGATTACAAACCGTCAAATCGAAGCTGCTCGTCGTGCAATGACTCGTTACATGAAACGTGGCGGTAAAGTATGGATTAAAATTTTCCCTTCTAAACCTTACACTGCAAAACCTCTAGAAGTACGTATGGGTTCCGGTAAAGGGGCACCAGAAGGCTGGGTAGCAGTAGTAAAACCTGGGAAAATTATGTTCGAAATCGCGGGTGTATCTGAAGAGGTAGCACGCGAAGCATTACGTCTTGCAGCTCACAAGTTACCTGTGAAATGTAAATTCGTAAAACGTGAAGAAAATGGTGGTGAATCTAATGAAAACTAATGATATTCGTGAATTAACCACTGCCGAAATCGAAACAAAAGTTAAAGCTTTAAAGGAAGAGTTGTTTAATCTTCGCTTCCAACTTGCTACAGGACAATTAGAGAATCCAACTCGCATTCGTGAAGTGCGTAAAGCAATTGCTCGTATGAAAACTGTAGTTCGTGAAAGAGAGATCGGAATTAATCGATAAATTGAGGGGAGGTTTGCATAGTGAGCGAACGTAACCAACGCAAAGTTTATACTGGTCGTGTAGTGTCTGACAAAATGGACAAAACGATTACAGTTTTAGTTGAAACTTACAAAACTCATTCCTTGTACGGAAAACGTGTTAAGTATTCTAAGAAGTACAAAGCCCATGATGAGCAAAACCAAGCGAAACTTGGCGATATCGTTAAAATCATGGAAACTCGCCCGCTTTCTGCTACTAAGCGTTTCCGTTTAGTTGAAATCGTTGAAGAAGCGGTTATTATCTAAATAGACGAATCGGAATTTTTAGTCCGAAGGGAGGTTTCATAACATGATCCAACAAGAATCTCGTTTGAAAGTTGCTGACAACTCTGGTGCACGTGAACTTTTAACAATTAAAGTATTAGGCGGCTCTGGTCGTAAATATGCTAACATTGGTGACATTATCGTTGCTACGGTAAAACAAGCAACACCAGGTGGCGTTGTTAAAAAAGGTGACGTTGTTAAAGCAGTAGTAGTACGTACGAAGAGCGGAGCTCGTCGTCCGGACGGTTCTTACATCAAATTTGATGAAAACGCAGCGGTTATCATTAAAGACGATAAGAGCCCACGTGGTACTCGTATCTTCGGACCAGTAGCTCGTGAATTACGTGATAGCAACTTCATGAAGATCGTTTCTTTAGCTCCAGAAGTTCTATAATTTAAGGTATTGCCTTGCTAAGGAGGTGCAGAATTAAGATGCATGTAAAAAAAGGTGATAAAGTACAGGTAATCACTGGTAAAGACAAAGGAAAACAAGGCGTTATCCTTGTGGCTTTCCCAAAGCAAAACCGTGTTATCGTTGAGGGTGTCAATATCGTTAAGAAGCACTCTAAGCCATCTCAATTAAATCCACAAGGTGGAATTATTACTAAAGAAGCACCTATTCACGTTTCTAACGTTATGATTTTAGATCCGAAAACAGGTGAACCTACTCGCGTAGGCTTCAAAGTAGAAGATGGTAAAAAAGTTCGTATTGCAAAAAAATCTGGTGAATTATTAGATAAATAATTTTCTTAAGAAAGGAGGTCACTTCATTGAATCGCCTTAAAGAGAAGTTCCAAAAGGAAATTACTCCTGCTCTAGTGAGCAAGTTTAACTATAAATCTGTAATGCAGGTACCAAAAATCGAAAAGATCGTAATCAACACTGGTGTTGGTGACGCGGTATCTAACTCAAAAGCGTTAGACAACGCAGTAGAAGAATTAACACAAATCACAGGTCAAAAACCTGTTGTAACTCGTGCTAAAAAATCAATCGCTGGTTTCCGTCTTCGTGAAGGTATGCCAATCGGTGCGAAAGTAACTTTACGCGGCGAGCAAATGTATGAGTTCTTCGACAAATTAGTATCAGTTTCTTTACCACGTGTACGTGATTTCCGTGGTGTTTCTAAGAAATCATTCGATGGTCGTGGAAACTATACATTAGGTGTTAAAGAGCAACTTATTTTCCCTGAGATTGATTATGATAAAGTAAGCAAAGTCCGCGGTATGGACATCGTAATCGTTACTACAGCGAAAACTGATGAAGAAGCTCGTGAACTTTTAACACAATTCGGTATGCCATTCCAAAAATAATGGAAGCCAACGCTAAGTAGAGGAGGCGAAAACGTGGCTAAAAAATCTATGATAGCGAAACAAAAGCGTACTCCTAAGTTTAAAGTACAAGAGTATACACGTTGCGAACGCTGCGGTCGTCCGCATTCTGTATACCGCAAATTTAAACTTTGCCGTATTTGTTTCCGTGAACTTGCATATAAAGGTCAAATTCCTGGTGTTAAAAAAGCTAGTTGGTAAAACCCACAAATGGGAAGGAGGTAAAACACATGGTGATGACAGATCCAATTGCAGACATGCTTACTCGCATCCGTAATGCGAACATGGTACGTCATGAGAAATTAGAGGTTCCTGCTTCTAAAATCAAAAAAGAGATCGCTGAACTTTTAAAACGTGAAGGTTTCATTCGTGATGTAGAATACATCGAGGATAACAAACAAGGTATCCTTCGTATTTTCCTGAAATATGGTGCAAACAATGAACGTGTAATCACTGGATTAAAACGTATCAGTAAACCTGGCTTACGCGTTTACGCTAAAGCTGACGAAGTACCACGTGTACTTAACGGATTAGGTATCGCTCTTGTTTCTACATCTAAGGGAGTAATGACAGACAAAGACGCTCGTCAATTACAAACTGGTGGAGAAGTAGTAGCATACGTTTGGTAATATATATTTAAAACGAACGGAGGTGTGACCACATGTCTCGTATTGGTAAAAAGATTCTTGAAATCCCTGCAGGTGTTACTATTACAGTTGCAGAAGACAATACTGTAACAGTAAAAGGCCCTAAAGGTGAATTAACTCGTACTTTCAATGCTGATATGCTTATCAAAATTGAAGAGAATACATTAACAGTTGAGCGTCCATCTGAACAGAAGGAACACCGTGCATTACACGGTACAACTCGTGCTTTAATCGGAAACATGGTTGAAGGTGTAACTGAAGGTTTCGCACGCGGACTTGAATTAGTCGGTGTTGGTTACCGTGCTCAAAAACAAGGTGATAAACTTGTATTAAGCGTAGGTTATTCTCATCCAGTAGAAATGACTCCGGAAGCAGGTCTTGAAGTTGAAGTACCTGCACCAACTAAGATCGTAATTAAAGGTATCGACAAGCAACGTGTTGGCGAATTCGCTGCTAACATCCGTGCTGTACGTGCTCCTGAGCCTTACAAAGGTAAAGGTATTCGTTACGAAGGCGAAGTTGTTCGTCGTAAAGAAGGTAAAACTGCTAAGTAAACCCGTTAGGTGAGAGAAAGGAGTGACAAGAATGATCACTAAAGCTGATAAAAATGCGACTCGTAAGAAAAGACATGCACGTGTACGTGCTAAACTTACTGGTACTGCAGAGCGTCCACGTTTAAACGTGTTCCGTTCTAACCAACATATTTACGCTCAAGTTATTGATGATGTGAATGGTGTAACGTTAGTAAGTGCATCTACTCTTGATAAAGACCTTGCTCTTAACGGTACTAGCAATATTGAAGCTGCTACGAAAGTTGGAGAATCAGTTGCTAAGCGTGCTGTAGAGAAAGGCGTTAAAGAAGTAGTATTTGATCGCGGTGGTTACTTATACCATGGCCGTGTTAAAGCTCTAGCTGAAGCTGCTCGTGAGGCTGGATTACAATTTTAATGGTCAAAGGAGGGAAAATTGATGCATCGCATTGACCCAAGTAAATTAGAACTTGAAGAACGTGTAGTTACGATAAATCGTGTCGCGAAAGTTGTTAAGGGTGGTCGTCGTTTCCGCTTTGCTGCACTAGTTGTAGTTGGCGATAAAAACGGTCATGTTGGATTCGGTACTGGTAAAGCACAAGAGGTACCAGACGCAATCCGTAAAGCTATCGAAGACGCTAAGAAAAACTTAATCGCTGTACCATTAGTTGGTACAACAATTCCACACACAATCAACGGTCATTTTGGCGCTGGTGAAGTATTCTTAAAACCTGCTGCTGAGGGTACTGGTGTTATTGCTGGTGGACCTGTTCGTGCGGTCCTTGAATTAGCTGGTGTACAAGATATTCTTTCGAAATCTCTTGGTTCTAACACACCAATCAACATGATTCGCGCTACTGTGAACGGATTAAGCGAACTTAAGCGCGCTGAAGATGTTGCAAAATTACGCGGTAAATCTGTAGAAGAGCTACTAGGTTAAGGAGGGAAAACAAATGGCGAAAAAGTTAGAAATTACCCTCACTCGTAGTGTAATTGGTCGTCCACAAGATCAACGTGCGACGGTAGAAGCTTTAGGTCTTAAAAAGTTGAATTCAACTGTAGTTAAGGAAGAAACTCCTGCTATTCTTGGTATGATCAACAAAGTTTCTCACCTTGTAACTGTAAAAGAAGCTTAAGGATAACTCATTAATATAAGGAGGTGCCTGGGAATGAAACTTCATGAATTAAAACCTGCAGAAGGTTCTCGTAAAGTACGTAACCGTGTCGGTCGTGGTATCGGTTCTGGTAACGGTAAAACTGCTGGTAAAGGTCATAAAGGACAAAACGCACGTTCTGGCGGCGGTGTTCGTCTTGGCTTCGAAGGTGGTCAAACTCCATTATTCCGTCGTTTACCAAAACGCGGCTTCACAAACATTAACCGTAAAGAGTTTGCTATTGTAAACTTATCAACGTTAAATCGTTTTGAAGATGGTACAGAAGTAACACCTGAATTATTGCTGGAAACTGGCGTTATCAGCAAGTTAAACGACGGTGTTAAAGTTCTTGCAAGCGGAGCAGTAGAGAAAAAACTAACTGTTAAAGCGCACAAGTTCTCTTCAAGTGCTAAAGAAGCAATTGAAGCAGCTGGCGGATCAGTTGAGGTGATCTAATGTTTCGTACAATCTCCAACTTTATGCGCGTTGCTGAGATAAGACGTAAAATATTATTCACTTTAGCGATGTTAATCGTATTCAGGATTGGCACGTTTATCCCCGTGCCATTTACAAATGGAGACGTACTGAAGGCACAAGATCAATTAAATGCTTTAGGTATTCTAAATACATTTGGCGGTGGAGCCTTGAAAAACTTCTCCATCTTTGCGATGGGAATCATGCCGTATATTACAGCATCCATCATCGTGCAATTATTGCAGATGGATGTTGTTCCTAAATTTTCGGAATGGTCGAAGCAAGGTGAAATGGGCCGTCGTAAATTAACGCAATTCACGCGTTACTTTACAATTGTTCTTGCGTTTATTCAGGGGTTTGGTATGTCAATCGGTTTTAACGGTATGGTAGGTGGACAATTAATTTTGAATCCAGGTTGGAGCACTTATTTATACATTGCTACGGTACTGACTGCTGGTACTGCATTTTTAATGTGGTTAGGTGAACAGATTACAGCTAAAGGTGTAGGTAATGGTATTTCCATCCTTATCTTTGGCGGTATTGCCGCAGCGATCCCAAGTGTTATATCTCAAGTGTATCAGCAACAGTTTCAAAATATCGGAGATCAATTGTTCATGAGTATCGTTAAAGTTGCATTGATTTTACTAGCTGTGCTAGCAGTTATTGTGGGTGTTATTTTCATTCAACAGGCTGTTAGAAAGATCCCAATTCAATATGCGAAGCGTGTAACAGGAGGAAATGGTGGTTATGCTGGAGCACAAAACACACATTTACCGCTTAAGGTAAATAGTGCTGGTGTTATTCCAGTAATTTTTGCTGTTTCATTCTTAATTACGCCTCCGACTATTGCACAGTTCTTCCCGAAACATGATGTATCGCAGTGGATTATTGCAAACTTTAACTATTCTCACCCAGTGGGAATGATCATATATGTTGCGCTCATTGTAGCCTTCACATATTTCTATGCATTTGTTCAGGTTAATCCAGAGCAAATGTCAGAGAATCTAAACAAGCAAGGTGGATATGTTCCAGGTATTCGTCCGGGTAAGAATACGGAACAATATCTAACAAAAATCTTGTATCGTTTGACCTTTGTAGGATCAATTTTCCTAGCAGCGATTGCAATCTTACCAGTTATCTTTACGAAATTGGGAAATCTTCCTCCATCTGCACAGATCGGTGGAACGAGTATGTTAATCGTTGTCGGCGTTGCTTTAGAAACAATGAAGCAGCTAGAAAGCCAACTGGTAAAACGCCATTACAAAGGGTTTATCAAGCAGTGAGTAAGTGGGAAGAATTGTCTTCCCTACATGCTCATGTACTCTGAGGGGGAACAAGGATGAACTTAATTTTAATGGGGCTTCCTGGTGCTGGTAAAGGTACACAAGCCGAACAGATTGTTGCCAAGTATAACATCCCTCACATTTCAACAGGAGACATGTTCCGTGCAGCTATGAAGGCTGAAACTGAAATGGGTCTACAAGCAAAATCTTTTATTGATAAAGGTGCACTTGTTCCAGATGAAGTTACAATCGGAATCGTTCGTGAACGTTTAAGTCAAGACGACTGCGTAAGAGGTTTCTTACTAGACGGTTTCCCACGAACTGTTGCACAAGCATCAGCTCTTGAAGAAATTATGAAAGATCTTGGCAAAAAAATCGACTATGTTTTAAACATTAATGTGGATTCAGGGTTGTTATTAAAACGCCTTACAGGCCGTCGCATTTGTAAAGAGTGCGGTGCGACTTACCACTTAGAATTCAATCCACCAGCAAAAGCTGATGTGTGCGATAAATGTGGTGGCGAATTATATCAACGCTCTGATGACAATGAAGAAACTGTAGCAAATCGTTTAGATGTAAATATTAAGCAAACAAAACCTTTGCTTGATTTCTACGAAGAGCTTGGTTACTTACAAAGCATTAATGGTGAGCAAGATATCAATAAAGTATTTGCTGATATCGATGTTCTCATCGGAGGCTTAGCGTAATGATAATCTGCAAAACTCCTCGCGAGATAGAAATCATGCGAGAAGCTGGCAGGATCGTTGCTTTGACTCATCAAGAGTTGAAACAGCACATTACTCCAGGAATTACAACGAAAGAGCTCGATCAAATAGCGGAAAAGACGATTCAAAAATATGGTGCTACGCCATCTTTTAAAGGATACAACGGATTTCCGGGGAGCATATGTGCTTCTGTAAATGAAGAGCTTGTACACGGAATTCCAGGGAAGCGCAAGCTCAAAGAGGGCGATATCATCAGTATCGATATTGGTGCGAAATACAATGGGTACCATGGAGATTCTGCATGGACGTATCCAGTTGGAAACATTTCTGAATCTGTTCAAAAGCTACTTGATGTCACAGAAAAATCGTTGTATCTTGGTCTAGAACAAGTAAAACCAGGCGAGAGATTATCAAATATCTCACATGCGGTTCAAACCCATGCTGAAGAGAATGGATTCTCGATCGTTAGGGAGTATGTTGGTCACGGAATCGGGCAAGACTTACATGAGGACCCTCAAATCCCGCACTATGGTCCACCAAATAGAGGCCCTAGATTAAAGCCGGGAATGGTCATCTGTGTTGAGCCGATGGTGAATCAAGGAAGACGATATGTAAAAACACTATCTGATGACTGGACAGTGGTAACGGTAGATGGTAAATGGTGTGCCCATTTTGAGCACACGATTGCTCTTACAGAAGCAGGATACGAAATCCTTACCACTTTATAAGTAGCTGGCTCTCCGGGATTTCAGAGCAGTGTAAAATGTTACTGATTTGAAGAAGGGAGAACTATTGAATGGCTAAAGATGATGTAATTGAAGTCGAAGGTACCGTTCTTGAAACGTTGCCAAATGCTATGTTCAAAGTAGAATTAGAGAATGGGCATGTCGTATTGGCTCACGTTTCTGGTAAAATCCGTATGAACTTCATTCGTATTTTACCAGGAGACAAAGTTACGGTAGAATTATCTCCGTACGATTTAAATCGTGGTCGTATTACGTACCGTTTTAAATAATATAGCACTCCGTAATCTTTAAGGAGGTTCGAGACATGAAAGTAAGACCGTCAGTTAAACCAATCTGCGAAAAATGTAAAGTTATTCGTAGACGTGGAAAAGTAATGGTTATTTGTGAAAACCCTAAACATAAACAAAAACAAGGTTAATCAGAAGGAGGTGCATTCGTAATGGCACGTATCGCAGGTGTAGATATTCCTCGAGACAAACGCGTTGTTATTTCTTTAACTTACGTATTCGGCATTGGTCGCACAACTGCTGAAAAAATTCTTGCTGAAGCAGGTATTTCTGAAGAAACACGAGTTCGTGATTTAACGGAAGACGAATTAGGACGTATCCGTGATATCATCGATCGTATTAAAGTTGAGGGAGACCTTCGTCGTGAAGTATCTCTTAACATCAAACGTCTAATGGAGATCGGTTCTTACCGTGGTCTTCGTCACCGTCGTGGTTTACCAGTTCGTGGTCAAAACTCTAAAAACAATGCTCGTACACGTAAAGGTCCACGTCGTACAGTAGCAAATAAAAAGAAATAATAAGTAAAGGAGGTTGAACTAACAATGGCACGTAAAACAAACACTCGTAAAAAACGTGTGAAAAAGAATATTGAAGCTGGTATAGCTCATATTCGTTCTACTTTCAACAACACAATCGTAACACTTACAGATACTCACGGTAACGCACTTTCTTGGTCTAGTGCTGGTGCACTTGGTTTCCGTGGATCTCGTAAATCTACTCCATTCGCTGCGCAAATGGCTGCTGAAACTGCTGCTAAAGCTGCAATGGAACACGGTTTAAAAACTTTAGAGGTTACTGTTAAAGGTCCTGGTGCTGGTCGTGAAGCTGCAATTCGTGCTCTTCAAGCTGCAGGTCTAGAAGTAACAGCAATTAGAGATGTTACTCCAGTTCCTCATAATGGATGTCGTCCACCAAAACGTCGTCGTGTGTAATTTTTCTGTATAGAATTTTCCCTTTTGTCTATAATGGATATGATGCATTATCGAGAAATTTCGTACAGAAACATCGCTTGTTGTGCACAATCGGGAACTGCCTAAGGGGGACTTTCGGTTAGACAGGGGTTATACCTTTGTTTAACCGGGGTTTCGACGTTTTGAAGGAGGGTTTAGTTAATGATTGAAATCGAAAAGCCGAAAATCGAAACGGTTGAACTTAACGAAGATGCTAAATATGGTAAATTCGTAATTGAACCGCTTGAGCGTGGATATGGTACTACTTTGGGTAACTCCTTACGTCGTATTCTTTTATCCTCACTCCCTGGTGCCGCTGTTACTGCTATCCAAATCGATGGCGTATTACATGAATTTTCAACAGTTGAGGGCGTAGTAGAAGACGTTACGACGATCATCTTAAACTTGAAAAAGTTAGCTCTTAAAATCTACTCTGAAGAAGAGAAGACGTTGGAAATTGATGTACAGGGCGAAGGTATTGTCACAGCTGCTGATATTACTCACGATAGTGATGTAGAAATCTTAAATCCAGATTTACACATTGCAACGTTAGCAAAAGATGCGCATTTCCGCGTGCGTTTAACTGCAAAGCGTGGCCGTGGGTATACGCCAGCTGATGCAAATAAAAGCGAAGATCAACCAATAGGAGTAATTCCTATTGATTCTATTTATACTCCAGTATCACGTGTGACTTACCAAGTGGAAAAGACACGTGTCGGACAAGTGGCTAATTATGATAAGCTTACGCTTGATGTATGGACGGATGGAAGCATCGGGCCAAAAGAAGCTATCTCTTTAGGTGCCAAAATCTTAACTGAGCATTTAAATATCTTTGTTGGTTTAACTGATGAAGCACAAAATGCTGAGATTATGGTCGAGAAGGAAGAAGATCAAAAAGAGAAAGTTCTTGAGATGACTATCGAAGAACTAGACCTTTCTGTTCGTTCTTATAATTGCCTAAAACGTGCAGGAATTAATACTGTACAAGAGCTTGCGAACAAAACAGAAGAAGATATGATGAAAGTTCGTAACTTAGGGCGTAAATCCTTAGAAGAAGTTAAACATAAACTTGAGGAATTAGGTTTAGGTTTACGTAAAGACGACTGAGGATTTAAACCCATCAACAAAGGAGGGAACTACGAATGGCATACAGAAAATTAGGCCGTACAAGTGCGCAACGTAAAGCTATGTTACGTGATTTAGCTACTGATTTAATTATCAACGAGCGCATCCAAACGACAGAAACTCGTGCAAAAGAACTTCGTTCTGTAGTGGAAAAAATGATCACTTTAGGTAAACGCGGAGATCTTCATGCTCGTCGTCAAGCAGCAGCTTTCATTCGCAATGAAGTAGCTAACGCTGAGACTGGTCAAGATGCACTTCAAAAACTATTCGCTGATGTAGCTCCACGCTATGCTGAGCGCCAAGGCGGATACACTCGTATTGCAAAAATTGGTCCACGTCGCGGAGACGCAGCACCAATGGTAATTATCGAGTTAGTATAATGATAATTAAAAGGGCAGGACAGTTCTTTTCAAGAAACTGGTCATGGCCCTTTTTTTTAAATATAAAAATAGGCTAACTTGGCGAAGGAAAGGGTGCCTTCTATTGAAAAAAGAGAAACTTCGGATAGAAAATATATCATTTCAATATCCTGGGGCAGCCACTTATGCATTAAAAGATGTTTCATTTTCCTTATATGAGGGAGAATGGGTATCTATTATTGGACAAAACGGTTCAGGAAAGTCTACACTTGCAAAATTATTGAATGGTTTGTTTTTGCCAGAAGCAGGGACTATTACAGTAAATGATACAATGGTTTTATCAGAGGAAACGGTATGGGATGTTCGAAAACAAATTGGAATGGTATTTCAAAATCCAGATAATCAATTTGTTGGAACGACAGTGCAAGATGATGTTGTATTTGGCTTGGAGAATATCGGAATGCCAAGAGAACAAATGATTGAAAGATTAGAACAGGCCTTGCAACTTGTCCGTATGGAAGATTTTCTTAATGATGAGCCTCATTCCTTATCTGGTGGGCAAAAGCAGCGAGTGGCAATAGCAGGCGTTTTAGCACTTCAACCATCTATTTTAATATTAGATGAAGCAACGTCAATGTTAGACCCTCAAGGGAGACGTGAAGTAGTAGAAACGGTTAGACAACTTGTTACTCAAAAAGGTATTACCGTGTTATCAATTACGCACGATTTAGAAGAAGCGGCACAGTCAGATCGTGTCATTATTTTAAATAAGGGAGAAATATTAGAGGAAGGAACTCCAGAAAAAATTTTCAAATCCTCTCATATGCTCCAAGAAATTGGCTTAGATGTACCGTTTTCGGTGAAAATAGCAGAATTATTAAAAAGAAATGAAATTCTCTTGCAAAATACGCATCTTACAATGGAAAGCTTGGTGAACGAACTTTGGAGATTACATTCCAAAAAGTAGAACATCGTTATCAATATAAAACTCCATTTGAAAGACGCGCACTTTATGATGTAGACGTGTCGTTTCCAAGTGGGGGCTATTATGCCATTATCGGTCATACTGGTTCAGGAAAGTCGACGATGATTCAACATTTAAATGGTTTATTGCAGCCGACAAATGGTACAGTTCAAATTGGTGAACATTTGATTTCGGCAGGAAAGAAAGAAAAAAAGCTAAAGCCACTACGTAAAAAAGTAGGGGTTGTCTTTCAATTCCCAGAACATCAGTTGTTTGAAGAGACTGTGGAGAAAGATATTTGTTTCGGCCCTACTAATTTTGGAGTATCTGTAGACGAAGCAAGGCAAAAGGCTAGAAAGGCAATTGAACTTGTAGGGCTAGAACCAGAACTGTTAGCACGTTCTCCGTTCGAATTAAGTGGTGGACAAATGAGACGTGTTGCTATAGCGGGTGTACTGGCAATGGAACCTGAAGTGCTTGTATTAGATGAACCTACAGCAGGACTAGATCCAAAAGGGCAGAACGAACTTATGGAGATGTTTTATAAGTTGCACAAGGAGAAGGGTCTTACAGTCATCCTTGTAACGCATAATATGGAGGATGCTGCTCAGTATGCGGAGCAGATTGTAGTTATGCATAAAGGAACGGTCTTTTTGCAAGGAAGTGCAGAGGAAGTATTTTCACATGCTGATGAACTAGAGAAAATTGGTGTGGATCTTCCTATGTCATTAAAGTATAAACGTGCAATTGAAGAGAAGTTTGGTATTTCAATTCCAAAGGCTACCTTATCTTTAGAGGATCTTACTCATGAAGTTGTGCAGGTGTTACGAAAAGGTGGTCATGAATCATGCAGCAGTTGATTATTGGGAGATATATCCCGGGGAATTCACTTATTCATCAACTTGATCCACGTACGAAGCTGCTGATTGTCTTTTTATATGTATTTGTTGTTTTCTTAGCAAATAATGCGATTTCATATGGATTTTTATTTTTATATGCACTCATTGCTTTATTTTTTGCAAAAGTGCCGATTCGTTATGTACTTTCGGGCTTAAAACCAATTTTATGGATTTTTCTTTTTACATTTTTCCTGCATATTTTTACAAATAAAGAGGGGGATGTACTATTCCAGCTTGGTTGGTTTTCGATATATGAAAAAGGATTAGAGCAAGGGATATACATTTCTGTACGATTCTTCGTTATTATTTTAATGACGACATTATTAACGTTAACGACGACACCTATTGAAATTACAGATGGTTTGGAGACGTTATTAAAGCCGTTGAAGCGTATAAAGGTTCCTGTTCATGAAATCGCATTAATGATGTCAATTTCTCTTCGTTTTATCCCGACATTAATGGATGAAACGAGTAAAATAATGAAAGCACAAGCGTCACGTGGTATTGATTTTGCCGGGGGACCGATAAAAGATAGAATGAAAGCTATTATTTCACTGCTCGTTCCTCTGTTTATCAGTGCTTTTAAGCGTGCAGAGGACTTAGCCATTGCGATGGAAGCTCGTGGATATCAAAGTGGTGAAGGACGTACTAAATTTAGGCAACTACGCTGGAAAACAAGCGATACAGTAACGATTGTCAGCTTATTTTGTTTAGCTTGTATTTTGGCATGGGTGCGATCGTAATGGAGAATAGAGAAATGGATAGAATAAAATGTACGGTTGCATATGATGGCATGCATTTTTGTGGTTATCAAATTCAGCCGAACCATCGTACTGTTCAACAGGAGATAGAAAAAGCATTGCAGAAATTGCATAAGGGAGAACTTGTTCGTGTTCAGGCATCTGGTAGAACAGATTCTACAGTTCATGCAAAAGGACAAGTAATACACTTTGATACTCCTTTGTCTCTTGAAGAATGGCAATGGATTAATGCTTTAAACACAATGTTGCCAGATGATATTGTTATTAGGCAAGTAGAGAAAAAAACAGAAGAATTTCATGCACGTTACGGTGTTGAGAAAAAAGAATATCGTTATCGTGTATTATTATCAAAGACTGCGGATGTATTCCGTAGAAATTACGTATATCAATATCCATACCCGCTCGAAATCAACTCTATAAGAAAAGCAATTCCTTATTTTATTGGAACACATGATTTCACTTCTTTTTGTTCGGCAAAAACTGACAAAAAAGATAAAGTGCGAACAATTTATGAAATCGAGTTAATTGAACAAAATGATGAAATAATTTTTCGTTTTGTAGGTAATGGATTTTTATATAATATGGTCAGAATTATTGTTGGTACGTTACTTAGCGTAGGGCAAGGAAAGCTTGATCCTGATAGCATTCCAGAGATTTTAGCGAAACAAAATCGTCAGTTTGCTGGAAAGATGGCTCCAGGTCATGGGCTTTACTTATGGGAGGTAAACTATAACAACTAATCCTGGTGTAACATTTGCTTGACATTAGAAACTCAAAAGTATATCATAACATATGGTATTGTTTCTAAAACCACGATTAGCCCCGGAAGGAAATCGTGTTTAAGATAAACAATAGATTTTTTCTATGGAAAAGATAACGAGGAGGGAAACACATGCGTACGACTTTTATGGCAAAAGCTAACGAAGTTGAGCGTAAATGGTATGTGGTTGATGCTGAAGGTCAAACTTTAGGTCGCCTTGCTAGTGAAGTAGCATCCATTTTACGTGGTAAAAACAAACCTACATTTACACCACACGTTGACACGGGTGATCATGTAATTATTATTAACGCTGAGAAAATTCATTTAACAGGTAATAAATTAAACGATAAAATTTACTACCGTCACACTAACCACCCAGGTGGACTTAAGCAAAGAACAGCTCTTGAAATGCGTACAAACTACCCTGTACAAATGTTAGAGCTTGCAATTAAAGGCATGCTTCCAAAAGGACGCTTAGGCCGTCAAGTTTCTAAGAAACTTAACGTGTATGCTGGAGCAGAGCATCCACACCAAGCACAAAAACCAGAAGTTTACGAACTTCGCGGATAATTAATTAAAGGAGGGCTTACTTTGGCACAGGTTCAATACTATGGCACTGGACGTCGTAAGAGTTCAGTAGCGCGCGTACGCCTAGTTCCAGGCGAAGGACGCGTTATCATTAACGGTCGTGATTTTGAAAACTATATCCCATTTGCTGCATTACGTGAAGTAGTGAAACAACCTCTAGTTGCAACAGAAACTTTAGGTAACTACGATGTACTTGTAAACGTAAATGGTGGTGGATACACTGGTCAAGCTGGTGCTATTCGTCACGGTATTTCTCGCGCTTTATTAAAAGCTGATCCAGAATACCGTCTAACATTAAAACGTGCAGGTCTATTAACTCGTGACGCACGTATGAAAGAGCGTAAAAAATACGGTCTTAAAGGCGCACGTCGTGCACCTCAGTTCTCAAAACGTTAATTTTTGCGAACTACAAACCCCAACCATTTTGGTTGGGGTTTTTTTATGTTTCATTCCTCTTTTGCAATTTTTATAGCTTGGAATATTTTAGTGCTCCCGCCACGCGTATGCTTCTTCTTTAGAAGTTTAGACTAATACGTATTAGGGAGGTTTATATGTACTATGAATGTCATTGTCAGCTTACAAGAAAAACAAAAAGAAAAGCAGTTAAAATACGAGCGGAAGATGTTGCGGGAATTATCATTAAAAACATTGCGTTCAAATATTCGTGATGCCTTTCAAATGCAAGAGCTTCATCGTCAGTATGAAGATTACTGTATTGAATTAGGGATAGAATCTTATTTATTAGGAGCGAGATACAGTAAATTTGGTTATTATGGTGAATCGTTTTTTGATGTGAAATATAGAGCTTTAGAAGAAGAACAACAATTAACTGAAACGCTATTTCAATTTTTAACGAGTATGACTATGCGAGAAATAAAGTTGAAAGATGAGGAGTTACTTTTTGAATCTTGTCAGCAGTTTATAGGATTGTGGTGGCAAGAAGGGTATGAAAAAGGTGAAAGAAGATATCGATTAAAGCTTCATTAAGACAAGCATAAACTTTCCTCTTGTCCCATATAAGTAATTAGAGGGACTAGCTGGAGGAGGAAAGGTATGAAGAGAATTCGAATTATCTCTTTTGCACTCGCTGCGGTTGTATTGTTTTTTTTAGTCAAGCAAGAATTTCAAATTACAAAATCGTGGCGAGCTTGGAATTTACCCTTATCAGGGAAAGTAATTGTGTTAGATGCTGGGCATGGTGGACCAGATGGAGGGGCTGTTGGTGGAAAGGATATTATAGAAAAGGATATTACGCTTGAAATTACAAAAAAGGTACAAGACTATTTACAAGAACAAGGTGCACTAGTTATTTTAACGCGTGAGGGAGATTATGATTTAGCTAACAAAGATACAAAGTCATATAGTAGACGTAAAGCAGAGGATTTAAAAAAACGTGTAGAAATCATCAATAAACCTGATGTAGACTTTTTTGCAAGTATTCATTTAAATGCTTTAACTAGTAGTGGATCGAAAGGCGCACAAACGTTCTATTACCGCTCTTCGATTGAAAATGAACGTGCTGCAAAATTTATACAGGCTGAATTGAGAACAAGTTTAGAGAACACGAATCGTTCTGCTAAGACAATTTCGCATGTATATTTATTAAAGTATTCTAAAACACCAGGTGCTTTAATTGAAGCTGGCTTTTTATCGAATGTGAACGAAAGGTATATGTTAAATTCGGAGAAATATCAGCAAAAGGTAGCAGCTGCAATATACCGTGGTATATTACGTTATTTCACGGAAAAAGGAAATCCTCCAGAATAAGGAGGATTTTTTTGAGCTTCTCTCGTTAACGAAGTTTTCGGAAAATATGTTATACTGGAAATGTAAACGCATTTATTTCAAGGATAAGCAGAGATAAATTCAATTAACATTACGTTATTTTTCATACAGGGGGCTGGGCTAATTATGGTAACGAAAGAGCAAGTGGTTGAAGCGTTAGAAGGGATTGTAGATCCGTTTTTACATAAAACATTAAAAGAAACAAGTGCAATTAAAGAGGTAACAGTCAAGCCAGAGAAGGAACATGTGAGTGTCAAAATTGCAATCGTAAAAACCGGTACAGCGGAACAAATGCAGTTGCAGTCTGGAATTGTAAAGTTAGTAAAAGAACTTGGGGCAGCAACAGTTGGACTTCGTTTTGCAGAATTTACAGAAGAGGAATTAGCTCAGTTTGCACCGGAACAAGAAGAAGAACAAAGTGAATCTTTATTGTCACCTAATTCAAAAACAACATTCTTAGCAGTAGCGAGTGGAAAAGGTGGCGTGGGAAAATCAACTGTTTCCGTTAACCTTGCAGTTGCTTTAGCTCGTTTAGGAAAAAAAGTTGGTATTATTGATGCGGACATTTACGGTTTTAGTGTGCCAGACATGATGGGGATAGAAAAACGTCCTATCGTAAGAGGTGACAAGATAATTCCGGTGGAACGTTTAGGTGTAAAGGTAATCTCAATGGGCTTCTTTGTAGAGGATAATGCACCAGTTATTTGGAGAGGACCTATGCTTGGGAAAATGTTAAACCACTTCTTCACAGAAGTAGAATGGGGCGATTTAGATTATTTAGTACTAGATTTGCCACCAGGCACAGGTGATGTTGCGTTAGATGTGCACTCAATGTTGCCATCTTGCAAAGAGATTATTGTAACGACGCCTCATCCAACAGCTGCGTTTGTAGCAGCGCGTGCTGGAGCGATGGCATTGCGCACTGAACATAGTATTCTTGGTGTTGTTGAGAATATGGCATATTTTGAAAGTAAGGTAACTGGTGAGAAAGAATATGTATTTGGAAAAGGCGGGGGAGATAAGTTAGCTACCGAATTACAAACGAATGTTCTTGGTCGTATTCCACTGCAACAACCCGATTGGAATAAAGAAGACTTTGCTCCTTCAGTATATGAAGATACACATACAACGGGCATTATTTATAGTAAAATAGCTGAAACAGTAATTGATAAAACAGCTGTTACACAAAAATAAAGTGAAACTTTAATCAGTGGGGTTCACCTGTTACTGACAACAATAAGGCTTTTGTTGCTAGTAAACCTTTCGCTTAATTAGAGGGGTCCATTTTGTCTGTTAATAGCAAGATAAAGTAATAACGAGTGAACAATATATAAATTGTCCACTCGTTATTATAGTTATTATTTTTTACTGTTCTTCCTTCTTGTCGCCTTGAGAACCACCGTCACCGCCTGCTTCTTTCTTACCAGATCCGCCTTTTTCAGCTTTTTGCACACCTTTACTAATGATATCAATCATCTTGGCTTGGAAGAGTGGACTTTCAGCAGTTTCTGTTAGTACTTGTTGTAGATATTGACGGTATTCTTTACTCTTCATTGTTTGTAACATCATTTTTTCTACTTCAGGATTTTTCATAATTTCTATAACGCCTGCTTGGTATTCAGGGTCTTTTAATAAGGTTTTCATTAATTGAGTTTGTTCTTTCCCCATACTTTTAGCAAATTTTGATGAGAACTCAGGATCTTTAAAGAGCTTTTCCCAGAATTGTTGCCCTTTATCGGATACCATGGCATCTTCAATCGTTTTCTTTACTACTGTTTCATCTAGTATGAGTGCTTGTTTCATTTTTTCATCAGTTAATACATCTTGAATAGCTTTCTTACCTTGATCTGTTTTTAAAATATCAACAATCATTTTCTTTGTTTGATCGTAATCTAGTTCGGATTTCGTTTCTTTTCCTTGTGCGCATGCTGCAAGTGCGATAAGTAGAAAAGAAGAAACGAAAATGAATAGCATCCGTTTCATAAGTTGGAACTCCTTTCAGCACAGTTCTCTCTTTTTAATATAAATATCTTTAAGGAATTTATACATGAACATGGCTAGCTTTTTGAAATTGTCATTGATACAATTTAATTAGAAATATAAGGATAATGGGGGATGTGTTGTGAATAGCCGCAAGTGGGTACGACTATTTTTAACGACGTTGTTTCTTGGTGGGATGAGCACAGTTATTATTGGTTTTGTTTTGGAGTGGGACAAGTACAATAAATTTTTTCAAAATTTCGACGGTAAGGAGATTTTAGCAGTATCTTTCTGGCTGATGGGTGTGGGATTTATTTTTAGTGTTATAAGTCAAATGGGATTCTTTGCATATTTAACAATCCACCGTTTTGGACTAGGGATGTTTCGCTCATCTTCTTTATGGAATGCAGTCCAGCTCTTCTTTATTGCATTCGTATTATTTGATTTTGTGTATTTAAGATCTGTACTTATTGCAAATGGGGAAGTCTCGTTAGGGAATAATATACTTGTTGCTGGAATGTTATTTGTGTTTGGAGCAATTGTTGCTTATGTAAAAAGTAAAGAAACAAATAAAAAAGCATTTGTGCCAGCTCTGTTCTTTATGGTTGTTGTAACGATCCTTGAATGGGTACCGGCGCTTCGGATTAATGATACAGATTGGTTATATTTAATGGTTATACCGCTATTGTTATGTAATGCATATCAATTACTTGTATTACATCGTTTAATCGGAAAAACAAGTAAATCAGCTTAATAGAGAGGTTTTATACAACAGCAGTTATAATGTTGTAAATGGTATGATTAAAAAAGCTCTACCACCTTCTTGAAAGGTAGTAGAGCTTTTTATGCGTGAAGAGTAGTAGGGAAGAAGCTACTTCACATCTTCACTTTTCGTACTTGTGTTGGAAATAAGTTGTGAAACGGATATTTGCTCATATCCATCACTTTTTATTTTTTGCAGGAGCAGCGGTAAAGCTCTATTTGTTTGAAGGGCAGAATCGGATGCGTGTAATAAGACGATATCTCCACCTTTCAAGTTATTAGAGACAGTGGAAACGATGTTATTTACACCTGGGTTTTTCCAATCGTTTGAATTATTACTCCAATGCACGACGGTGTATCCAAGTGATTCTGCGATTTTAAGGGTTGCTTTGTTAAATTCGCCACTAGGTGGACGTAACAGCTTGACTTGTTTTACACCAAGTTTCGTAAAAACATCTTGTGCTCGTAAAAGGTCTCGTCTTATTTCATTTGTCTCTAGAGAAGTATAGGATGTGTAATTGTACCCCATACTACCGATTTCGTGTCCATCTTTCATGATTCGCTCTACAATATCGGGGTGTCTTTCGGCCCATGCAGCAGAAAGGAAGAAGGTTGCATTCTTAATTTCTTTTTCTTTAAGAGTATCTAGGATTGGAATTGCTTTTTTGTCTCCCCAACTAATATCAAACGTAAATGCAACTTGCTTTTTAGCGGTGTCTCCTTTGTAAATTACTTTAGGGCCTGTAGCAGTTGAAAAAGCAGATTCATGTGAATATGTTTTTAAAAAGAGTAGCCATGCTGTAAATAAGGACAGTATCACTATTAAGCTAATGTGTTTAAAATTTCTCTTACTCGTAATAAAAAAGAAAAACATAATATTACGCCCCTTTGTCCAATCCTTTTCAGTTACATATATGCTGGAAATATAAAAAAGAGAACAAAGGATTAATATCGTAAGTAGTGGATATAATGGATGATAGGATTGTGATAATTGAAAATGAGCGGAACGTTTATTGTTGCGTAAGGAATTATTGAGGTGATTGTTTGCTTGGGCTGATGTTGACAAAAGAAGAGAGAAAAGAAATGGAATACATATTGAAGAGAGAATTAGAGGAACTTTTATTTGATTTTGAAGATGAGCGTATTCATGAAGTTGTAAAAAAAGCCATGGAAGAAAGATATAAAATCATTTTCTGTTTATTCCGGAGAGTAGCTAACACAGAAGAATGTATTCGTTATGTAAGAAAAAGAATTTTTTATTAAAAAGTGTTGACGTTAATAGTTTGTATATGTTAAATTAATAACCGTCGCTGATGCGGAAACGCAGAAAACGACAAAAAGAAATTGAAAAACTTAGTTGACATTAACTAACGAAGATGTTAACATAAGGAAGTCGCAAACGAGCGACCAAGTAGTTCTTTGAAAACTGAACGAAACAAACAACGTGAAACGTCAATTTTTATTTTAGATGCTAGACAAACTAACTTTATTGGAGAGTTTGATCCTGGCTCAGGATGAACGCTGGCGGCGTGCCTAATACATGCAAGTCGAGCGAATGGATTAAGAGCTTGCTCTTATGAAGTTAGCGGCGGACGGGTGAGTAACACGTGGGTAACCTGCCCATAAGACTGG
>NZ_CP096511.1:5057500-5147500 GCF_056530295.1 Bacillus sp. PK6-16 | reverse complement strand
TCAGTCAAACTCCGAATGCCAATGACTTATCCTTAGGAGTCAGACTGCGAGTGATAAGATCCGTAGTCAAAAGGGAAACAGCCCAGACCGCCAGCTAAGGTCCCAAAGTGTGTATTAAGTGGAAAAGGATGTGGAGTTGCTTAGACAACTAGGATGTTGGCTTAGAAGCAGCCACCATTTAAAGAGTGCGTAATAGCTCACTAGTCGAGTGACTCTGCGCCGAAAATGTACCGGGGCTAAATACACCACCGAAGCTGCGGATTGATACCAATGGTATCAGTGGTAGGGGAGCGTTCTAAGGACAGTGAAGTCAGACCGGAAGGACTGGTGGAGTGCTTAGAAGTGAGAATGCCGGTATGAGTAGCGAAAGACGGGTGAGAATCCCGTCCACCGAATGCCTAAGGTTTCCTGAGGAAGGCTCGTCCGCTCAGGGTTAGTCAGGACCTAAGCCGAGGCCGACAGGCGTAGGCGATGGACAACAGGTTGATATTCCTGTACCACCTCTTTATCGTTTGAGCAATGGAGGGACGCAGAAGGATAGAAGAAGCGTGCGATTGGTTGTGCACGTCCAAGCAGTTAGGCTGATAAGTAGGCAAATCCGCTTATCGTAAAGGCTGAGCTGTGATGGGGAAGCTCCTTATGGAGCGAAGTCTTTGATTCCCCGCTGCCAAGAAAAGCTTCTAGCGAGATAAAAGGTGCCTGTACCGCAAACCGACACAGGTAGGCGAGGAGAGAATCCTAAGGTGTGCGAGAGAACTCTGGTTAAGGAACTCGGCAAAATGACCCCGTAACTTCGGGAGAAGGGGTGCTTTCTTAACGGAAAGCCGCAGTGAATAGGCCCAAGCGACTGTTTAGCAAAAACACAGCTCTCTGCGAAGCCGTAAGGCGAAGTATAGGGGGTGACACCTGCCCGGTGCTGGAAGGTTAAGGAGAGGGGTTAGCGTAAGCGAAGCTCTGAACTGAAGCCCCAGTAAACGGCGGCCGTAACTATAACGGTCCTAAGGTAGCGAAATTCCTTGTCGGGTAAGTTCCGACCCGCACGAAAGGTGTAACGATTTGGGCACTGTCTCAACCAGAGACTCGGTGAAATTATAGTACCTGTGAAGATGCAGGTTACCCGCGACAGGACGGAAAGACCCCGTGGAGCTTTACTGTAGCCTGATATTGAATTTTGGTACAGTTTGTACAGGATAGGCGGGAGCCATTGAAACCGGAGCGCTAGCTTCGGTGGAGGCGCTGGTGGGATACCGCCCTGACTGTATTGAAATTCTAACCTACGGGTCTTATCGACCCGGGAGACAGTGTCAGGTGGGCAGTTTGACTGGGGCGGTCGCCTCCTAAAGTGTAACGGAGGCGCCCAAAGGTTCCCTCAGAATGGTTGGAAATCATTCGTAGAGTGCAAAGGCATAAGGGAGCTTGACTGCGAGACCTACAAGTCGAGCAGGGACGAAAGTCGGGCTTAGTGATCCGGTGGTTCCGCATGGAAGGGCCATCGCTCAACGGATAAAAGCTACCCCGGGGATAACAGGCTTATCTCCCCCAAGAGTCCACATCGACGGGGAGGTTTGGCACCTCGATGTCGGCTCATCGCATCCTGGGGCTGTAGTCGGTCCCAAGGGTTGGGCTGTTCGCCCATTAAAGCGGTACGCGAGCTGGGTTCAGAACGTCGTGAGACAGTTCGGTCCCTATCCGTCGTGGGCGTAGGAAATTTGAGAGGAGCTGTCCTTAGTACGAGAGGACCGGGATGGACGCACCGCTGGTGTACCAGTTGTTCTGCCAAGGGCATAGCTGGGTAGCTATGTGCGGAAGGGATAAGTGCTGAAAGCATCTAAGCATGAAGCCCCCCTCAAGATGAGATTTCCCATAGCGTAAGCTAGTAAGATCCCTGAAAGATGATCAGGTTGATAGGTTCGAGGTGGAAGCATGGTGACATGTGGAGCTGACGAATACTAATAGATCGAGGACTTAACCATATAATATGAAGCAATGTTATCTAGTTTTGAAGGAATATATATTAAAATTTCTTCTTGACATTTCGAAAGAAATGTTTATAATGATAAAAGTCTGGTAATGATGGCAGAGAGGTCACACCCGTTCCCATACCGAACACGGAAGTTAAGCTCTCTAGCGCCGATGGTAGTTGGGACCTTGTCCCTGTGAGAGTAGGACGTTGCCAGGCTAATATTATTCCGCAGTAGCTCAGTGGTAGAGCTATCGGCTGTTAACCGATCGGTCGTAGGTTCGAGTCCTACCTGCGGAGCCATTATGCTTCCATAGCTCAGCTGGTAGAGCACTTCCATGGTAAGGAAGAGGTCACCGGTTCAAGCCCGGTTGGAAGCTTGGGAATAGGTTTAAAACTTTTTTGGCCCGTTGGTCAAGTGGTTAAGACACCGCCCTTTCACGGCGGTAACACGGGTTCGAATCCCGTACGGGTCACCACTTTTGGAGGATTAGCTCAGCTGGGAGAGCACCTGCCTTACAAGCAGGGGGTCGGCGGTTCGATCCCGTCATCCTCCACCATATATATTTAAAATGTCGGAGGGGTAGCGAAGTGGCTAAACGCGGCGGACTGTAAATCCGCTCCTTCGGGTTCGGCAGTTCGAATCTGCCCCCCTCCACCATTTTCTTTAAAATAACCTGAGAGGGTTTATTTTTTTGAAAAGATAACCATACTAGTAAATATTAATGGGCTATAGCCAAGCGGTAAGGCAACGGACTTTGACTCCGTCATGCGCTGGTTCGAATCCAGCTAGCCCAGCCATTTACGAGCCATTAGCTCAGTTGGTAGAGCATCTGACTTTTAATCAGAGGGTCGAAGGTTCGAGTCCTTCATGGCTCATCATTTTTGCGGAAGTAGTTCAGTGGTAGAATACAACCTTGCCAAGGTTGGGGTCGCGGGTTCGAATCCCGTCTTCCGCTTAATTAATAAGGGGCCTTAGCTCAGCTGGGAGAGCGCCTGCCTTGCACGCAGGAGGTCAGCGGTTCGATCCCGCTAGGCTCCATCTAAATAAAAAAGCTTACATCATACGATGTAAGCTTTTTTTGTGTTTAAAAAGACAACTTTTATACTTGTCGTTTAAAATGAAGAAAACGTAAAAATAAGGGATGGGGAGATAATTGTGAAAGTTGTTATTGCATCTGATTCATATAAAGAAAGCCTAAAAGCTATAGAAGTATGTGGAGCTATTGAAAGAGGTTTTAGAGCAATTTTTCCTAATGCAGAGTATGTGAAAATACCAATTGGAGATGGAGGAGAAGGGACGGTTGAATCACTTGTTGATGCTACAGGGGGGAGAATTATATCAATTAGTGTGACAGGACCGCTTAGAGAAGGTATACAAGCTTTTTATGGCATTTCTAAAGATAAAAAGACAGCGTTTATTGAAATGGCAGCAGCATCAGGATTACAGCACGTTCCAGTTGAAAAGCGCAACCCACTTATTACAACGACAAAAGGAACAGGAGAACTTATATTACATGCGCTAGATCAAGGAGTGGAGTACATAATTTTAGGACTTGGAGGAAGTGCTACAAATGATGGCGGGGCAGGTATGTTAGGGGCTTTAGGAGTAAGGTTTATAAATGGCAAGGGTGAAGTAATAGATCCATCTGGAGGCACATTACACTCGATTGTTACTATTGATTTTTCACGAATGGACCCACGCTTAAAGGGGGTAAAGATAGAAGCGGCATGTGATGTGGATAATCCATTAGTCGGAATGCAGGGAGCATCTTTCGTATTTGGGAGACAAAAGGGTGCAAATATAGAGATGATGAAAGAGCTAGATGAAAATTTACAACATTATGCGAATATGCTTAAACGATATGTATCTTTTGATGTATCTGAAATACCTGGTGCAGGGGCAGCGGGAGGAATGGGAGCGGCTGTTATTTCAGTGTTAAAGGGAGACTTGCGTAGGGGCATTGAAATTGTATTAGAGTATACAAATTTCGATAAACATATAGAAGATGCAAATCTTATTATAACTGGTGAAGGTAGAATAGATAAACAAACTGCATATGGAAAGGCTCCTGTGGGTGTTGCGGGGCGTGCAAAACGTTTTTCTGTGCCTGTAATTGCTATTGGAGGGTCTGTATCATCTGATTATTCAGCTGTGTACGAGAAAGGAATAGATGCGGTATTTAGTATTACAACGAGACCGATGACACTAGAAGAAGCATATAAAGTAGCAGAAGAAAATATTGAAATGACAACGAAGAATATTGCAACAGTATGGAAAATAGCATCAGAAAAACACTTCTAAATATAGGAGTGTTTTATTATTATTATTTAATAATAGTGATTGCGATTGTTTCATTAAGTTAACTTTATACATAGAATAGTCTTGAAATTTGGTTTTCAACGTGAATATAAGTGAATAAATTGTATATCCATACAGAAAAATGTCGAGTTGAGTCAGACTATATAAAAGATTTAAAATATTTAGTGAAGGCATAAAAGGGGGATACTATCTATGAAAAAAGAAATCTCAGTTATTGGAGTTCCAATGGATTTAGGACAGATGCGTCGTGGAGTTGATATGGGACCGAGCGCGATCCGTTATGCAGGGGTAATTGAAAGAATTGAAGAAATTGGATATGACGTTAAAGATATGGGAGATATATGTATAGAGAGAGAAAAAGAGATAGATGAAAATACAAAATTAAGAAACCTTACACAAGTTGCAACTGTATGTAATGAATTAGCAAGTAAGGTGGATCATATTATAGAAGAAGGTCGTTTTCCACTTGTATTAGGTGGTGACCATAGTATTGCTATCGGTACATTAGCTGGTGTAGCAAAACATTATAAAAACTTAGGCGTTATTTGGTATGATGCACACGGTGATTTAAATACAGAGGAAACTTCACCATCTGGAAATATTCATGGTATGTCACTTGCAGCAAGTTTAGGTTATGGACATTCTTCACTTGTAGATTTATACGGAGCATATCCAAAGGTGAAAAAAGAGAATGTCGTAATTATCGGTGCGCGTGCATTGGATGAAGGAGAAAAAGATTTCATTCGCAATGAAGGTATTAAAGTGTTCTCAATGCATGAAATTGATCGTATGGGGATGACGGCTGTGATGGAAGAAACAATCGCATATTTATCTCATACCGATGGTGTACACTTATCATTAGATTTAGATGGTCTTGATCCTCATGATGCACCAGGTGTTGGAACACCTGTAATTGGCGGTCTATCTTATCGTGAAAGTCATTTGGCGATGGAAATGTTAGCAGAAGCTGATATTATCACATCTGCTGAATTTGTTGAGGTAAATACGATTTTAGATGAGAGAAATAGAACGGCAACAACAGCAGTTGCTTTAATGGGTTCTTTATTCGGTGAAAAACTAAAATAAATGTAAGAAAAGCAACTGAGAAGTTGCTTTTTTTATTTGAAAATAAGCGTATAATAATGATTTATATTATACTGTACAATAAAAATGTTTGACATCTTACCAATTTGAGCTAAAGGGGGTTGTTTGTAATTGTCGTTTGTTTCATGTATGGTATAATTAACTAGTTGTTGGAAATACATACAGATAGAGCATAAAACAATATTTCAATATATGGATAGAATTGCTCGTAAGTAGGAGGAAGGGATAGCATGCCTTTTGAAGATACGACCATTTTGAAATATCTTAGTACGGCATTAGATATTGCCATTGTATGGTTTATTATATATAAGCTAATTCTTATAATCCGAGGGACGAAAGCTGTTCAACTTTTAAAAGGGATTACAGTTATTATCGTCGTTAAGATGATCAGTATTTTCCTTGAATTGCGTACGCTATCTTGGCTAACTGAACAAGTATTAACGTGGGGATTTTTAGCCGTTATTATTATCTTTCAGCCAGAATTGCGAAGAGCACTTGAGCAGCTAGGGCGCGGGAGTTTATTTTCGCGTGTTGGAACGCATGAGGATGATGAACCTGAAATGGTTGCAACAGCGATAGCAAAAGCAACCGAATATATGGGGAAACGTAGAATTGGTGCATTAATTACTTTGTCAAAAGAGACCGGTATGGGTGATTATGTGGAAACGGGTATTCCGCTTAATGCAAACGTATCATCGGAATTACTTATTAATATTTTTATTCCAAATACACCTCTTCATGACGGAGCGGTAATTATGCAAGGAAGTACAATTAAAGCAGCAGCATGCTATCTTCCATTATCAGAAAGTCCGTTTATTTCTAAAGAATTAGGAACTAGACATCGTGCTGCAATGGGAGTTAGTGAAGTTACTGATAGTATTACAGTAGTTGTGTCTGAAGAAACTGGTCAAATTTCTTTAACGAAAAATGGTAAGTTGCATCGTGATTTGAAGACAGAACAGCTGAAAGATATGTTATTAGCTGAATTTAGTGGAAACGAAAAAACGACTTCTTCGTCTTTATGGAATTGGAGGAGAAAGCGTCATGGATAAGTTAATGGAGAATCATTGGTTTTTAAAAGGGATCTCATTACTATTGGCGTGTATGCTTTTTATGTCAGCGACGTTAACTGAAAAAAATACGACATCAGGTATATTACCTTTTGCAAATGATACGAAAGAAACATTAACTAATTATGCTATTAATCTTAAGTATGATGAGGAAAAATATATTGTAAGTGGTATTCCGGCAGAGGGCGTTAAAGTAAAATTAGAAGGCCCAAAAGCATCAGTTGCTACAGCAAAAGCAAAAAAACAATTTGACATACCGGTTGATTTGCGAGATAGTCCAAAAGGAACTTATGAGATTTCTTTAAAAACGAACGGGCTTCCAGATGATGTGAAAGGAACAGTTCAGCCATCAACAATTAAAGTTACTCTTCATGAAAAGGCGAGAAAATATGTTCATGTAGATCTGAAATTATCAAATGAGGACCAGATGCCAGCGGGGGCTACTCTAGAAAAATCAAGCCTTAAACCGGATACTGTTGAGGTAGTTGGGACGAAAGAAGAAATTGAAAGCATTTCATCTGCCAAAGCGTATGTTGATTTAAAAGGTGTTAATAAAACTGTTACAAAAACTCCCGAAGTTACATTATACAACAAAGAAGGAAAACGTTTAAATGTAAGAACAAGTCCATCTAAGATTAGTGTAACGTTGAATGTGGCAACGCAAACTACAGCCAATAATACTGAAAAAACTGTTCCTGTAACGTATACGAAGAAGGGGAGTTTAGCAGAAGGATTGGCGGTTACAAATATCAGTGTTGAACCGAGAGAAGTAACGATAGCTGGTCCAAAAGATATTTTGGATAATATACAATCTCTAGAGGGGGTCGAAGTAGATCTTAGTCAATTGACAGAGTCTACAACATTCGATGCCTCTGTTTTATTACCCAAGGGTGTAACAAGTGCAAAACCGAATCAAGTGAAGGTTTCGGTGGGGGTGCAAAAAACAAAACAAACGAAAACAAAAACGATTGATGGTATCCCAATCCAGAAAAATGGACTGTCTAAAGATGTTACTGCTCAGCTACTTTCGCCGCAAGATGGAAAGATAAGTGTTGATATTTCAGGAGAAGCAAGTATAGTAGATAAAATAACAGCTGCTCAAATAACAGCGGTAATTAATCTGCAAAATGTATCCTCAGGGACGAAAGATATTTCCATTCAAGTGAGCGGTCCTGGTAATATTTCAATAGAGCCAAAACAAAAAAGTGCTAAAGTTACTATTGTGAAGAAAGAAAAACCAGATAAAGAAGTACAGGGTAACGGTCAACAACCCGATTCAAATACGGATCAAGAAAATCAAAATGAGAAACCAAAAAATCCTGAACCTGATTCAGAAAAAGAACAGGAAAAGAATCAAAACCAAAATCAAAATCAAGATAAAGATAAAGAAACGAGTCAAGAACCAACAGTAGATAATCAAAAAGAGCAAGAAAAAGGAGCGAATCATAATGGGTAAATATTTTGGTACAGATGGAGTACGCGGAGTTGCAAATAAGGAGTTAACACCTGAATTAGCTTTCAAAATTGGACGTTTTGGTGGTTATGTATTAACAAAAGATACAGATCGTCCAAAAGTAATTATCGGTCGTGATACACGTGTATCTGGTCATATGTTAGAAGGAGCTTTAGTAGCAGGCCTATTATCAACTGGAGCAGAAGTAATGCGCCTTGGCGTTATTTCTACACCGGGCGTTGCTTATTTAACAAAAGCACTAGATGCACAAGCGGGTGTTATGATTTCTGCATCTCATAATCCAGTACAAGATAACGGTATTAAATTCTTTGGTTCAGACGGCTTTAAATTAACAGATGAGCAAGAAGCTGAGATTGAAGCTTTATTAGACAAAGAAGTTGATGAACTACCACGTCCGACAGGTACTAATCTTGGACAAGTGAGCGATTACTTTGAAGGTGGACAAAAATATTTACAGTACATTAAACAAACTGTTGAAGAAGATTTCTCTGGCCTACATATCGCTTTAGATTGTGCACATGGTGCAACTTCTTCTCTAGCTCCATACTTATTTGCAGACCTAGAAGCTGATATTTCAACAATGGGAACTTCTCCAAACGGTATGAATATTAATGAGGGTGTAGGATCTACACATCCAGAAGGCTTAGCTGAATTGGTAAAAGAAAAAGGTGCGGATATCGGACTTGCTTTTGATGGCGATGGCGACCGTTTAATTGCTGTAGACGAAAAAGGAAACATCGTTGACGGTGATCAAATTATGTTCATTTGTGCGAAATATATGAAAGAAACTGGTCAATTAAAACATAATACAGTTGTTTCAACTGTTATGAGTAACTTAGGTTTCTACAAGGCACTTGAAGCAAATAATATTACAAGTGATAAAACAGCAGTTGGTGACCGCTACGTAATGGAAGAAATGAAGCGTGGAGGTTACAACCTAGGTGGAGAACAATCAGGCCATATTATCTTACTTGATTACATTACAACTGGTGATGGAATGTTAAGTGCACTTCAACTTGTAAACATCATGAAAATGACGAAAAAGCCATTATCTGAGCTTGCAGGAGAAATGACGAAATTCCCACAATTGTTAGTAAACGTTCGTGTAACAGATAAAAAATTAGCATTAGAAAATGAAAAAATTAAAGAAATTATTCGTGTTGTAGAGGAAGAAATGAACGGTGATGGTCGTATTCTTGTTCGTCCATCTGGAACAGAGCCACTTATTCGTGTAATGGCAGAAGCACCAACACAAGAAGTTTGTGATGCATATGTACATCGCATTGTAGAAGTTGTGAAAGCCGAAGTTGGCGCTGAATAATTAGCTGAATTTATATGAAAAAGGAGCACAAAAAGTGCTCCTTTTTCATATGTTTTATAGACGATGAAAAAAATTTCATTGACGGTTTATCCATGTTTGTTATAAGATGGTCTTGTTCTTTTTCTCAAAGGAAATATTGTAAATTATAAAAGCGCCAGAACTACAAATAGTGTAGTTGACGAGGTGGGGTTTATCGAGATTTCGGCGGATGACTCCCGGTTGTTCATCACAACCGCAAACTTTTACTTAAATCATTAAGGTGACTTAGTGGACAAAGGTGAAAGTGTGATGAGAGAAGAGGAACGGATGAAAACTAGCTGTATAAGTATATACGGACTTAAACCCAATCGAGAGGAAGGTGAAAGCCGTTACAAGCTTACAGGGCTAGCAATATGTAATCCGTTTTTTAGTATAAATAAAAATGGTATCGGACTATGTCGTTACATGTTCGCAGAGCAGTGTAAGCATTTGTAACGGCGACTAAACATGTGTGGAATCGTAGGATTTATTGGAGAGCAAGATGCAAAGGAAATTTTATTAAAAGGTTTAGAAAAGCTAGAATATCGTGGATATGATTCAGCAGGTATTGCAGTACAAGCAGAGAACGGTGTTGTTGTATACAAAGAAAAAGGCCGTATCGCAAAACTTCGTGAAATCGTAGATGAGAACGTAGCAGCAAGCGTAGGTATCGGACACACACGCTGGGCTACACACGGTGTTCCAAGTAAGGTAAACGCGCATCCGCATCAAAGTACATCAAAACGCTTTACATTAGTTCATAACGGTGTAATTGAAAACTATGAATTAGTGAAAAAGGAATATTTACAAGATGTAACGTTCGTAAGTGAAACAGATACAGAGGTTATCGTACAGCTTATGGAACAACAAGTGAGCACAGGATTAAGTGTAGAAGAAGCGTTCCGTAATACGCTATCTCTTTTACATGGCTCTTATGCAATCGGATTACTTGATGCTGAAAATCCAAACATGATTTATGTTGCTAAAAACAAAAGCCCGCTATTAGTAGGTGTTGGTGACAACTTTAATGTTGTGGCAAGCGACGCTATGGCGATGTTACAAGTTACAGATCAATTTATTGAGCTAATGGATAAAGAAATCGTAATCGTAACGAAAGAAAGTATTACAATTAAAAACTTACAAGGTGAAACGATTGAACGTGCACCGTTTACAGCGGAATTAGACGCAAGTGATATTGAAAAGGGAACATATCCTCATTTCATGCTTAAAGAAATCGATGAGCAACCACTTGTAATCCGTAATATAATTCAAAAGTATCAAGATGAAAATGGCGAAATTGAATTAAATCAAGACATCCGCAATGCGATTTTAGATAGCGATCGTATTTACATCATTGCATGTGGAACGAGTTATCATGCAGGTCTTGTTGGAAAACAATTTATCGAGAAGTTTGCAAAAATGCCAGTTGAAGTACACGTGGCAAGTGAATTCTCTTACAACATGCCATTATTAACAGAAAGACCATTCTTCATTTACATTTCACAAAGTGGTGAAACAGCTGATAGCCGTGCAGTACTTGTGCAAACAAATGAAATGGGCCATAAAGCATTAACAATTACAAACGTGCCTGGTTCTACGCTTTCTCGTGAAGCTGATTATACACTTCCGTTATACGCTGGACCAGAAATTGCAGTTGCATCAACGAAAGCTTACACAGCACAGCTTGCAGTACTTTCAATTTTAGCGGCTGATATTGCTAAAGCAAAAGGTGAAGTTCTTGATTTCGATTTAACACACGAACTAGGACTTGTAGCAAATGCAATGATAGAACTTTGTGATCAAAAAGAAGAAATGGACGCATTAGCAAAACAATTTTTAGCGACAACGCGTAACTGTTTCTTCATCGGACGTAGCGTAGACTTCTACGTAGGATTAGAAGGTGCGTTAAAACTAAAAGAAATCTCTTACATCCAAGCAGAAGGATTCGCTGGAGGAGAGTTAAAACACGGTACAATCGCTTTAATCGAAAATGGTACACCAGTTATCGCACTTGCTACACAAGAGCACGTAAACCTTGGAATTCGTGGTAACGTGAAAGAAGTAGTAGCACGCGGGGCTAACCCATGTATCATTTCAATGAAAGGCTTAGAAATGGAAGGTGACAGCTTCGTATTACCAGCTGTACACGAAGCGCTAGCACCGCTAGTAGCAGTTATTCCATTACAACTTATCTCATACTACGCAGCACTTCACCGCGAGTGTGACGTTGATAAGCCACGTAACTTAGCTAAGTCTGTTACTGTTGAGTAGGAGATTGGTAGGTTAATAAGTATAGTTATACGTTTGAAATAAATTAAAACTAAGAAAAAACTCTGTAAAAATCATTTTACAGAGTTTTTTTAGTTATTTATTGTTTTACATAACAAATTGTTACTTGTTCGTCTATGTGGAAAATCTGTAACGCTTTACCATCTAAATTTTTAACCTCATATGATGAATAAATAGGTCTTTCCAATTTCACTTCTTGACCATTTTGAGTTCCTTTTTCCACCATTAGCGTTAACTGATGGGAAGAAACGTCTGCTTGGTATGTTCCTGTTAAGTAATTATCTTTATTTGGATAAGAACCATTTGCATATGTTTCAAATGTCTTATCTGCTTTTAGGACTAACGTAGTTTTGACTCCGTCTCCGTAATCAATACCCCAATTACCTACAAGCTCTGTACCGTCTTTATAGTTGTTCTGTACATTCTTAAACTTAGCGGAATCCTCGTCTGGTGTATCAATTTTTCCTTTGAATATACCAGTTTTATCTTGGGTACTGTATGTTTTAACTGTATTACCACTAGATAAACTCGGTGAGTTAGAAGAACTAGTACCACTTGTTGTAGAAGTAGTTGTTGAACCACCCTTAGCTTCCGCTTTTAACTTATCAAATACAGGTTTCCAAATGCGTTTTGCTTCATCTAATTTATTGTTTGCTTTATCTATGATTGCATCATCCGTATCTTTAAGTGTTTTAGAGTAATCAAATAACTTCGATACTTCTTTGAAAGATTCTTTTAACTTTTGAACAGCTTTTACAATTTCCTTATGATCTTCCTTGTATTTTCCTGGTGCATCTATACGCTCTATTTTATTAAATACTTTATCTAAGTCTTTAATACTATCTCGTACCTCTTCATTTGACTTACTTCCCTTTTTATTATCCCTCACAGAAGCATCATAGTAATCTAGACGTCTTAATAAGTCTTCTTCAATGTCTACCATAAGTTGTGGGTAATCCTCAGGTAAAACCATAATCATCTTAACATCTTTACTTTCTTCTTTTGAGTTAGTTGATTTTTCCTTTGTTTCAGATGATTTACCTTCTGACTTAGTTGAATTTGTTCCTTCTGTCTTAGTTTCTTTACTTTCTTGTTTACCAGATTCAGCATTTGTTTTTTCTTTTTCTCCAAATAAATTTGTTACACTACAAGCTGACATAGAAACTACTAATCCGGATGCTAGTAAAATTTTACCTGTACTCTTTTTGAAATTCTTCATATGATTTTTCAATTCTCCCTTTGAAAACATAAAATAGATGTGCTTTAGCCCCTTTAAAACTAAAAAACATACCCCTTCTATATTTATTTTATAATACCTTTCTACGTATAATATTTTACAATTAATTACAGATACGGTCAAAATTTATCTTAGTTTAACGATGTTCACAAAAAAGATGCGAAGCTTTATTCCTTCAAGTAAAGATTCTAAGTGAGTTTTGATTAAAATTTTTTTATAAAAATCTCATACTTAGTTAAAAAGAGTAATTCTATTTTGATCAATCGTTTTTTCAAAATGAATTTTTTTGTTGTTAAATAAAGATTTGTGACTTCATTTCTATCAAATTTTATTCCAAACCAACATATAGTTATAGCTTTAAAATAAATTTACAAATTTGTATCTAAAAGGGGTGTTTTTGTGTCGAAAAAGAACATCTAGAATTGGTAAGTGGATAGAACTCCATAAATTAAAGTTTTACTTTATCGACTTCACTTTTGTTTATCTGAATTTTCCGTTATCATTTTAAGTATTCGTGAACAATTTCCTTTATTACGAAAAAAAGAGACGAGAGATTTATGGACATTTCAAGGGGGTATATTGATAAAAGTGAATAAAAAAACATATTTAAGTATAGAAGAGGTTATTTCATTACCAACCGTATCAAGTACAAACATAAGTGATGATGGTAAAAACGTAGCATTTGTTAAGAAGACGGCTGATTGGAAAGACAATATATATAGGAATCATGTATGGATATATGAAAAAGATAAGAAGCAGAGTTACCCATTATCAAATGGGGATATAGATAGTACACACCCATTATGGTCTCCAGATGCTAGGTGCATTGCATATCTTAGTCCAGTTGGTGATGGGGAAAATCAGATATTTGTTAAGTCACTAGATGGTTATAGAGATGTTCAAATTACTGATGAGAAAGAAGGAGTCAGTACATTCAAATGGGGTCCTACTGGAAAGGGTCTTTATTATGTTACGCAGTCAAAAGAATGTGAGGAGATAAAGAAACGTAAGGACCTATATGGAGATTTTCAACATATAGGTAAGGAACACCAGAATAATTGTTTATATTACATTGAAATAGAGAAGGTGATACAAAGTGATACAGATGAACACGAGAACAGAGTTGTTTATCAATTAACGGATGGTAAGGATTTTCATATCCATGAATTTGATATTTCAAATGATGGTAAAAAGGTTGTATTTATGGCGACACCAAGCTCAAATATGGCAGATTATATAAATGGAGATCTATACATACTCCATATTAAAGCTGGAGAGCTACAAAAGCTGAATGTGGATAAGTTGTTGGGAGGGAGTGTTTGCTTTTCTCCTGACGGCAGTAAAATATGTTACACAGCAAGCATAAGAGAGAAGGATTACTATAGAAACCATATACAAGATAGTACGTTAGAGATATATGATATAAATACCGGAGAGGTAATTCAACCTGTAACAAATTTTGATAGTACGGTTATGCCATTACAGTGGACAGCTAAAGGGGTTTTAATTAGGTGGCAGAATAAAACGAATTATCTTATTGGTTTGCTAGCCGAAGATGGCACTGTGGAAATATTAAGCGAAAAAGTAGATGGCTTTATAATGGATGCTTCTATAACAAAGGATGGCAAACATATATCCTACAATAAGGCAATAACAAATGAAACCTTTGAAATCTATTTAGACGATAAAAAAATAACGGATGAAAATAGCTTTTTCAAAGGGAAACTTAGAAGTAACAGGGAAATCATCTCATGGCAAAGTAGTGATGGTCTTGAAATAGAAGGTGTTTTATCAACGCCAGTAGAGTTTGACACTAATAAAAAATATCCTTTATTAGTAGTAATTCACGGCGGTCCGGCTTGGGCATCTTTTCCGATATTTTCAGACTGCTTCAATGAGAAATATCCGATTGAACAGTTTGTTGAAAAAGGCTTTATCGTTTTAGAACCAAATTACAGAGGAAGTTCAGGTTATGGTAATGAATTTTTAAAAGCTAACTATAGAAAACAGGGGATTGCTGACTACGATGATGTTATATCTGGAGTGGATGAACTAGTAGAAAAAGGGATGGTAGACAAGGATAGAGTAGGAGTTATGGGATGGAGCAACGGTGGATATGTATCAGCTTTCTGTTCTACGTTTAGTAGTCGGTTTAAAGCTATTTCAGTTGGCGGTGGAATCACTAACTGGAGTACCCATTATGTAAATACAGATATACCTTACTTTATTAGAATGTATTTAGGAAATACTCCATGGAATGATCCAGAGATATATACGAAGACATCACCTATGACGTATATTAAATCAGCTTGTACGCCTACCTTAATTCAACATGGGGAAAAGGATGCAAGAATTCCAATTACAAATGCATATGATCTATATCAAGGATTAATGGATATGGAAGTTGATACAGAATTAATTATATTTAAAGGAATGGCATATAGTTCTGACCAACCAGGAGTTCATGTGGCTATTATGAAGCAGAACTTGATGTGGTTTTCACACTATATTCTTGAGGAGAGTATGGAGGGCTTTAGGACTTTGTAATGGATGTTTGTACAAGACATAAGGTTGAAACGGTCTTCATATTGAGATGATTTATTATAAAATATATACTTAAACTACTATCAGTACATACATTAGGGAGGACTAATATGACAGGAAATAAAAATGACTTACTAGTAGAAAAACGTGAAGAGTTATTGAAAGTATTGCAAGCTCGTTTTGAGAAAAACATGAACCGCCATGAAGGTCTTGAATGGGCTAAAGTTGAAGCGAAGCTGACTACTAATAATGAAAAAATGTGGTCACTTAACGAAATGGAAGTAACTGGTGGTGAGCCGGATGTTGTTGGTTATGATGAAGAAAAGGACGAATATACTTTCTATGATTGTTCAAAGGAGAGTCCTAAAGGCCGCAGAAGTCTTTGTTATGATCTTGAAGCGTTAGAATCAAGAAAAAAACATAAACCAGAAAATAACGTTATTGATGTTGCCAATGCTATGGGCATTGAGTTATTAACGGAAGAACAATATCGAGAGTTACAACAACTTGGAGATTTTGATATGAAATCATCGAGTTGGGTACAAACACCTTCAGATATTAGAGAGCTTGGTGGTGCTCTATTTTGCGATTATCGCTTTGGACATGTTTTCGTGTACCACAATGGAGCAGACTCTTACTATGCTGCCAGAGGTTTTCGTGGTTCGTTAAAAGTTTAAATTAGGATAAATAAGAAAAAGAGCCTATATTCAGGCTCTTTTTCTTATTTATATTTTAAAAGTAAACTGTTACTACGCAGTTTTACTTAATTTATATGTTCTGTGGTTGTTTTTACGGAAAAGTTTAGGGAAAACATAGCCATCTAATCCAATACGTCCAGCGTTCTGCCCTGCAACTAAAATGAACATAGTCAAAATAAGCAGGTTTGGGTTTACACTAACGGTTCCACTTAATAAAAATGAAAGATTCATTATGATTCCGAAAAATGCAGCTGTTTTTGTTAATCCGCCTAAAATCAAACCTAGACCTACTAAAATTTCTCCCCATTGAACTAAAAAGCTAAATAGGTCTGCGTTTGGAAGGACAAAATGTTGAAGAAAATCTGCCCACCAACTTTGTACTGCAGGATGGTCACCTGATGCTTGAGCAATAGCACCCTTTAGAAAACCGCTTGCGTCAAAAGATTGTCCGAAGACTTTGCCTATCCCAGCAGCGAGCCATGTATATCCTATGTAAAGCCGTAAAAGTAATAATATGAAAGTAGCACGTTTATCAGTTCTTAAAAAATTGATAACCATTGAAATCCCTCCAATATTGTATTTACATGTTTATTATATATCCATTGTGAATAAATTCACAATGGAGGAAGTGTGAACGAATATATGTTTTGAGTAATTGTTTTATTTTTTGTAACATTTCATCTTTTTTGATAGACTAATAATAGAGATATATCAAAAGGAGGCAAAGACTAGATATGTGGATGAACTTGTAATGATTAGAAACTAGATAGATGAATTTTGCTCTCATAAGCGAGGGTTTATTTAGTTATCTGTAAATCATTCAAGGAATGCATATTTGGATTGTACATCCCTTTTATAAGGATAGGTGCCTATTTTATGTATCTGTCTTTTTTGTGGGAAAGTTTATATCTCTTATATAAAATATGCGTCCTTTAAACTTGGAGGAGTATATGATGAACCAATTGAAAAATAAAGTAGCAGTTATTACAGGGGTAAGTCGTCTAGATGGTATAGGCGCAGCGGTTTGTAAAGAATTAGCTGAATTAGGATACGATATATTTTTTACGTATTGGACAGCTTACGATAAAGAGAGGCCTTGGGGCGTTGATAAAAATGAACAAATACAATTAAAAGAAGAGTTACTAAAAAACGGTGTTAAAGTCTCAAGTATGGAGTTAGATTTAACTCAGAATGATGCACCGAAAGAGCTTATAAATAAAGTTACTGAACAATTAGGGTACCCTTATATATTAATTAATAATGCAGCATATTCTACGAATAATGATTTCTCTACGTTGACTGCTGAAGAATTAGATAAGCATTATATGGTAAATGTTCGTGCGACTACATTGCTCAGTAGTCAATTTTCCCGGGGGTTTGATAAGAAATATGGTGGTAGAATTGTTAATATTACTTCGGGGCAATTTCAAGGTCCTATGGCAGGAGAACTAGCTTATGCGACAACGAAGGGAGCTATTGATGCTCTTACTAGTACGTTGTCAGCAGAGGTAGCTCATTTAGGAATAACAGTGAATGCAATTAATCCAGGACCAACCGATACAGGATGGATGACTGAAGAGATAAAACAAGGGTTAAAGCCGATGTTTCCTTTTGGCAGAATTGGTGAGCCAAGGGATGCAGCTAGACTCATTAAATTTCTAGTAAGTGAAGAAGCTGAGTGGATTACTGGGCAAGTTATTCATTCAGAAGGTGGATTTAAAAGATAAAAAAGAAGGTATCTCACCTTGGTGAGATACCTTCTTTTTTAATCTTTCTTCAATCTTCGTGCAACATCATTCCCTAAAGACTGTAATCCTTGAACGAGGATAATTAAAATAAAGACAGTTGCATACATTACTTCAGGCTCGTAGCGTAAATGTCCGAAGCGGTATGCTAAATCCCCTAGCCCGCCAGCACCTACAAGGCCAGCCATTGCTGTTGCGCCGATTAAGCCGATCGTTGCGATTGTTAATCCGAGTACAAGGGAGGGACGTGCTTCTTTAACCATAACGTGCCAAATGATTTTTATAGTAGAAACGCCCATCGCTTGGTAGGCTTCAATGACACCGCGATCGACTTCTAGTAAAGCTGTCTCCATTAAACGTGCGATATAAGGGGCTGTGAAGACGACAAGCGGTACGATAACACCTTGCACGCCAATGGACGTTCCCATTAGAAACTTTGTAAAAGGTAAAATAAAGAATAATAGAATGATAAATGGAAGAGAACGAATGATATTAATAATTGTATTAAGAATAGGATAGATGATTTTATTTTCACGCTGCCCACCAGGTCTCGTTAAAACAAGTGTAACACCAAGTGGCAGTGCAATAAGGATCGAGATGAGTAATGAAATAGATGTCATTTGAAAGGTTTGGATCGTAGCTTCCCATATGACTTTACCCCATTCATCCAAAAAGGACTTGTTTCCCATAGTCTGTTCTACCTCCTTCTACGATGATTCCTTGCTCTTGTAAAAATGATAAAGCACGGTGGATTTCATTTTGTTCCCCTTGCATATGAACGACTAGTTTCCCATATGCTTCATGTTTTAACTGCGTAATATTACCGGATAAAATATTCGGATACACTTGGAAACGTTTTGTGGCAACGGCTAAGGCAGGTTCCCCTGAAGTAGTGCCAATAAATGAAAGTGTTACAATTTCTCCAGTACTTTGTAGTTCTTTCTGTACCTCTTCTGGAATTTTCGCTGCAAATGCGCTATTTACAAATTTCTTCGTTGTTACATGTTGTGGGTTTGTGAAAATATCTTTTACAGTCCCACTTTCGACTACAGATCCATGTTCCATAACAGCAACGCGGTCACATATACGCTGGATGACATTCATTTCATGTGTAATGAGTAAAATCGTAATTCCGATTTCTTCGTTAATCTTTAATAGCAAATCAAGGATAGAATCGGTTGTTTCGGGATCTAATGCGCTCGTTGCTTCATCACTTAATAACACTTCAGGTTCATGTGATAGCGCACGAGCAATTGCAACACGCTGTTTTTGACCACCAGAAAGTTCGCTTGGATACGCATCTTTTCGATTAAAAAGATCGACAATGCGTAAATACTTTTCTACTCTTTTTTCAATTTCTGCTTTTGGAATGCCAGCAAGCCGTAACGGTAATGCGATATTTTCATAAACGGTAACAGTTTTAAGTAAATTGAATCCTTGAAAGATCATTCCGATTCTTTGTCTCGCTTTTGCTAGTTCTTTTGTCGATAACGTTGTTAAGTCTTGTTCGTTTACAATGATATTTCCTGTCGTTGGTTTTTCTAATAAATTTACACATCGAATCAATGTACTTTTACCAGCGCCACTATACCCAATGATTCCAAATACCTCGCCTTTTTCTACTTTAAGGGAAGTAGACTTAAGAGCCTCAACATTCCCTTTTTTTGTTGTAAATACTTTAGATATGTTTTTTAATTCAATCATTATCGTCAGCTCCTACCAAGATGGTAAAACTGAACCATCAAATTTTTTCTCGATAAACTCTTTTACTTCTTTAGATTGATAAGCTTTCTTTAATTTATTTACAACGGCATCATCTTTATTTTCAGTACGAACAACAACCCAGTTCACATAGGGTGAATCTTTTCCTTCGCGGAAAATAGAATCTTTCGCTGGACTTAATTTTGCACCTAATGCAAAGTTTGTGTTAATTGCAGCTGCTTTCACTTCACTTAGTTGCGTTGGTAATTGAGATGCCTCTAATTCGACAATCTTTAATTTTTTTGGATTTTCAATTACATCTTTTGCAGTCGCTTTTTCTGTAGCCTTTGGATCAACTTTTAAAACCCCTGCTTTTTCAAATAATTTTAAAGCTCGAAGTTCATTGGTTGGGTCATTTGGTACAGCAATTGCATCGCCCTCTTTTAAGTCTTTTACATCTTTTATATCTTTAGAATATACACCCATAGGGAATGTTACTGTTGAAAATACTTCAGCTAATTTCATATTGCGTTCAGCTTTAAATACATCTAAATACGATTTCGTTTGGTAGCTATTTACATCAAGGCTTTTTTCATCTAATGATACGTTTGGCGCTACATAATCATTAAATACTTTTATATCAATTTCGAGACCATCTTTTGCTGCAACTTCTTTTACCTTTTCAAAAATTTGTTCATGTGGTCCACCTGTTACACCGACAGTAATCTTTTTCTCGTCTAATTCTTTTACCTCTTTATTTGAACTCACACTACATGCGCCTAATAATAATACTGCTCCGCTTACAATGCTTAATAATACCTTTTTCATCTATAAATCCCCCTTCATATACGTTCCAAAATAAAAAGCACCTCCCAAAAAATAAGAGAGGTGCCGAATAGACGAAATAGATTCCTCTCTTATCTTCCAAAACGAAAACTCGTTTTGCAGGAATTAGCACCTTAGCTTATACGTCATAAGCTCGGTTGCCGGGCATCATCGGGCCAGTCCCTCCGCCACTCTTGATAAGAGTATGTGTATGTAGTTTTGAATATGGTACTAATAGTAAATCGTACAAAAAGAATTGTCAATTATATTTTCAGAATATATTTTATTTTAAGGTAATCGAAACGTTCCCCTTTTTATGTCCTTTTTCTACATATATATGAGCTTCAGCAATTTCTTCTAATCGGTAAGTTCTATCAATAACAGGTTTTAGCTTTTCTGTTTCAGCTAGTTGTTTTAGTAGGTTCATATCTTCTTTACTGACTTTTGCCATCATTCCGTTCACAGATACATATTTTCCATTAGGCATTAATGCATCTGTACAAAGAGACTTATTATATTTTCCAACTGCATCAAATATAATGTCATAGTGCTCGCCCCGCTTAGTAAAATCTTCTTTCATATAATCAATTACGTTGTCTGCCCCTAAAGCTGTTACTAAATCGAAATTCGAACTACTACAAATGGCTGTGACAGTCGCCCCGAAGTATTTCGCAAGTTGTACGGCAGCTGTCCCTACTGACCCAGAGGCGCCGTATATAAGTACTCGTTGCCCTTTTTTTATCTGTCCTTTTCTAAGGAAGTGCAATGCTGAAGTTCCGCCAAAAGGAATAACGGCAGCTTCTTCATATGTCACATTGGTAGGTTTTAATGCTATTAATCCACTTTCATGCACGCATGTGTATTCCGCATAACCACCAAGGTTTAGTTCTGTTAATGCAAAAACTTGATCTCCTTTTTTAAATTGTGTTACATCTGTTCCAATGTCTTCGATTTCACCGGATAACTCTACGCCAAGTATAGGTTTTCTCGGTTTTCTGAAACCTAATATGATCCGCATAGGAATCCAAAATAAGAGGGGGCTATTAAAGCCACGTATTCTACAATCTCCAGTCGATACACTTGTTGCGTGAATTTTAACTAATACTTCATTTTTTTTAGGTTTAGGCTTTTCTATATTTTGAAGTTGGAGAACATTAGGTGGTCCATACTTTGTGCAAATAATAGCTTTCATAATGACCTCCTGAAATGAGTTGTTATTATTTACATCATATTTAAACTTTTTCTCAAACATGTTGCTATATAGGAAATAAATTTAAAGAAGAATATTACGAATTATATAGATTTCATAGGAAAAGAGATGATATTATTTTTGGGAAGGAGGGGACGTTATGAAAAAAATTATTTTAATTTCAAGTTTAGTACTTGCAGTCGGTCTAGGAGTAGGGTGTAGTAATGAGAAAGCAAAAAAGACTGATGAACCGAAAAAAGAAGCTGTGCAGAAAGAAAAGGAATTAACAGCGAAGGATGTTTTTAATAAAGCGAATGAAGCTTTTAAAAACGAAGAAAATGTAACGATGACATATGATGTGGGAATAAAGGCTGAAGGAACAGAGATGAATGTAATAAAGGCCAAAATGCAATTAGAGCCGAAGAAAAAAAATTCTCGTTCTGAAATGAATGTTTCTGGTACAGAGGTTGTTGTTTATGATGTGGGTGGCAAAATTGCTGGTCAGTTGAAAAATCCTAATACGGGTGAAGTTATGTCTGTACCAGAGGAACAATTAAATGCTAACGGAATGAATGCGACTCAAGGAATGGTAGATAATTTAGAGATTCCATCGGAAATTTTAAATAAAGTGAAGATGGAGAAAAGTGGAGATAATTATAAGCTGAAGTTTGCATTAAAAGGGCAAGAGACAGAGAGTATGTTAGCTAGTATGGATGAAAAGCAGAAACAAATGCTACAAGGCCAAAATGCAAAGATAGAAGAAATAGATGGAGAATATATTATTACAAAAGATTTTAAATATGAATCAGCAAAGATAGATATGGTTATGAGTAGCAATGGTGAGGATAAAGCGCACATTATTACGGATGCGAAGTTTACATCGTATGATAAATTTGATCCAATACAATTGCCAGCAGCAAAGTAATCACTGTCAAGAGAGGTACCTGAAAGAACGGGTATCTCTTTTTGTTGCTAATAAGGAGAGTGTCCTTTGAAAAAAAGAAAGATAGTAGTGGTCATTGTCGCATATACGGTTTTGCTTGCAACGTCTGTACATACGTATAAAAAACAAATTGATCATCCTATTATGAGTGATGTAGGTAAATTGCTTCCGACAAAAATAAAACGTGTTGAAAGTGCTACGGAAGAGCACTCGTTAATAAAATTAGTGCGAGATGCAAAAGTTTCAGGAGAGAAAATTTCCATTGCAGGCATGCAACATAGCCAAGGAGGACAGACATATTATCCAAATGGTACGATGCTCGATATGAAAGGATATAATAAAATATTAGAATTTGATCCAGAGAAGAAGTGGATTACAGTTCAAAGTGGTGTCACGTGGAATGATATTCAGAAGAAAATAAATCCATATGGCCTTGCGGTACAGGTCATGCAGTCTCAAAATATTTTTACTGTTGGTGGTTCATTAAGTGTAAATGTACACGGGCGTGATATTCGTCATGAGGCACTAATTGATACAGTAGATTCATTTAGATTGTTAATGGCAGATGGCACGGTACGTAATGTAAGTAGAGAAGAAAATGCAGAGTTATTTCCATATGTCATTGGGGGTTACGGTTTATTTGGAGTTATTTTAGATGTGACGCTGAAGTTAACAGATGATGAATTATATGAAATGCACACGAGAATGATAGATTATAAAGAATACGCATCTTATTTCAAAGAGAAAGTGAAAAGAGATGAGAATGTTCGTATGCACTTAGCGCGTATTTCTGTTGCTCCAAATTCATTTTTAAAAGAGATGTATGTGACAGATTATACTTTGGCACAAAATCAAAATATGAGAGAAGAGTACAGTGAATTAAAGGAAGAAAATATTATAGCGGTACCGAAATTTTTACTTGGGTTATCACGTTATAGTGATTGGGGAAAGAATACATTTTGGGATATACAAAGAGGTTATTTTGAACGTACAGATGGAAAGTATGAGACGCGTAATAATGTTATGAGATCAGATAGTGCTTTTATGGAATATGAAAATCCAAATAGGACCGAAGTGTTACAAGAATACTTTGTGCCTATAGATGCTTTCACGGAGTATATAGATGATTTACGTAACGTATTAAATGAAGAAGAGTTTAATTTACTCAACATTACGATTCGTTACGTGGAAAAGAATGAAAATGCAGTTTTGTCCTATGCGAAAGATGATATGTTTGCGCTGGTTCTTTTGATTAACCAGGGACGCTCAGAGAGTGAGATAAAGAAAACAGAGGATGTCATTCGGAAGATGATTGATGTTACTTTAAAGCATAACGGTAGTTACTATTTGCCGTACTATTCTTATCCAACGAAAGAGCAGTTAAAGAGGGCATATCCTCGTATTGAAGAATTTCTCAAGAAAAAGAAGGAAGTAGATTCAGAAGAGAGATTTGTGAATTTATTTTATAGGGAGTATACGAAATGACATATAGAAGATTTGTGGCTTCGCAAAGTATCATCATGATGGCAGGAAGTATGGTATTTCCTTTTTATATATTATTGCTTCGAAACATTGGAAATAGCTTCTCGCAATTTGGCTGGGCGTATGGCTTATTTGCTTTAACATCAGCACTTGTATATCCACTAGTGGGAAAGGTATCTGATCAAGTAGGTGATAAAAAATTATTAATCATATACGCTTGGTCCATGGCAATCTTAATGCTTTGCTTTCCGATTGCCACGGAAGTATGGCATGTGTATATTCTTCAAATTGTAATGGGAGTTTTAGGTGCTGTGCAGCGTAATACTGAGAAGACTTCATTAGCACGAAAGGTTGCGCAGGAAAAGGCTGGTTATGAGATTGGAAAATACCATGTGTGGACATCCATTGGCGGAGCAGTAGCGGTTATTGCCACGGGATATTTAGTAGATTTCTTTACGATTGGTACAATTTTTTATATTGCATCTATTCTATATGTAGTGAGCGGGATTGTATTAAGTAGTAAAAAAATATAACTATTCCTATTTTCACCTTAATACCCTTTATTTGTTATACTAAAAGGGAATACAAAAGAAAAGGGGACAGTGCCTTTGATGAAATTTGTAGTTTTAGCTATTCTTACTTTGTTTTTGATTCCATGGACAAGAAGTAGTAGTAAGCTTCGAGCAGTGGATAAGAAGGGAGATAAGAAGGTTGTAAAGGGTAAGAAATCATCTATTTTAGTTATTCCTGTTTTATTTTGGATAGGTATTGCAATCTATGAATACTTTTGGCTAATTGATGATCGGGTAGACTCGATTCTTACTCATTATTCTGTTGCAGTAGCAATTTTAATTGGGCTTGTTTTATTTTCACAAGATCAAATAGGGAAATTAGAAGGTACATTAAAAGGACTTCTAATGTTTATTTTACTCGCAAGTTACGGCTACTTTGGTTATTTGCACGATATAGTAATCTCGCAAAAGAAATATGATTCTGTTGTTAAGATAGAGAAAGATATTTCAGAGCCATTTACTGAAAATGACCAGCCGTTTACAGTGCCGCCAAAGACAGCGGAGAATAAGATGAAAAAAGTATTTGGTGATATTCCGAAAGTAGCTTATTTTGAGCTAGGAGAATTAACGCCACAAATGGTAAACGGCGAAGCTTTATATGTAGCGCCGATTGAAGTTTCAGGATTTTTTAAAGCGCGTAAAGCTGAGACAATTCCAGGGTATGTAACGATGTCAGGTACGAATCCTGATGCGGAAGCGAAACTGCACCTCGGTTATAAAATGAAATATGTGCCAAGCATGTTTTTTGGTAATAATTTAGAGCGTGTGGTAAGGCAAGCAGAACCAAATTTAATCTTTAAAGGAAAACCTAAATTTGAGGTTGATGATAAAGGAAAACCATATTATACAATGACGTATGGTGAATTTATTTCAGGAAGATCTGGATTTGAGGTAGAAGGTGTTGTCGTAGTAGATGCACAAACAGGTGAAGTGAAAAGATATGATAAAGGAAAGGCACCTAAATTTGTTGATGGTGTATTAAATCATGAGACTGCATCTACGTTAAATACGTACTTTGGTAAATATATTCACGGATTTTGGAATACGAAATTCTCACAAACAGATATGAAAATTCCGACTGAGTGGGGAACGAAAGAAGGCGTGACCCCGATCTTTGGTAAAGATGGAACACTGTATTATTTTACAGACTTTACTTCTCCAAAAGAAGGAGTAGATTCAGCCCTAGGCTATTCATTAGTAGATGCACGCACAGGCAAGCTATATTACTATAATGGAAAAGAAGTAAAGGGGATTATGGATGGTTCAGCAGCTACAGAAGTAGTAGATAATTCCTTTAAGAGAGAGAAATGGCATGGGACAATGCCTGTCATTTATAACGTATACGGTAAACCAGCTTGGATTATTCCGGTTGTTGATGACGGAGGCCTAGTACGTGCACATACAGTTGTATATGCTGCTAATGCAAAAATATTTGCGACAGGTTCTTCGCAGAAAGAAGCGCTTGAGAATTATAAAAACGTAATGAGCGGTAATGGTGATACATTTAGACCAACCTCAACAGGAAAAGAAGCGCAAAAAGAAGGTATTGTACAACGTGTATATAAAGAAAAATCAGGTGAAAATACAATCGTGTACGTACTTTTAGAGAATGAACAAAAGGTATTTATGATACCGGTGAAGAAATTCCCATATGCTATGTTTACAGAAGTAGGAGACCCAATTCAAATTACATATTTAGATACGGGAGAGATGATGTCCTCAGTATCTAAATTTACGAATAGCAATGTGAAAAAGTAAAGCGATAGAATTTCTATCGCTTTTTTTACATTATGAAAGAGGAAAATGCGCTGTACTTGACGTATGTTTATGATGTAACTATAATTGTTACGATTCAGTTTGTATAGGAAAGGGTGGATTGAAAAGTGAATGAAGTTAATCACGAAATATATAAACCTGTAAAGGCAAACAGGTTATGGATGATTCTTGTATTAGGAACACTTACGGCGATTGGGCCATTATCTATTGATATGTATTTGCCTTCATTACCGAAGTTAACGGATGACTTGCAAACAGGTGCATCCCTCGCGCAGCTTACATTAACAGCTTGTTTGCTTGGGCTGTCAGTAGGACAATTATTTGTTGGCTCAATTAGTGATATTTACGGAAGACGCAAACCTCTTATTATTGCTCTTATTATTTATGTTGCTTCTTCTTTACTTTGTGCTGTTGCGCCATCTATTTGGACATTAGTGTTATTGCGCTTCCTACAAGGAGCTTCAGGATCAGCCGGGATTGTTATATCACGTGCGATGGTACGTGATATGTATTCAGGTTCTGAAATGACGAAGTTTTTCTCACTGCTTATGTTAGTAAACGGAGCAGCACCTATTTTGGCACCGATTATTGGGGGGCAATTATTACAGTTTACAACGTGGCGCGGTGTTTTCATCGTTCTTGGAGCAATTAGCGTATTCATGTTAATCTCAGCTATTTTTGTATTACGTGAAACATTACCTCCTGAAGAAAGAGAAACAGGTGGTTTGTCAGGGACTTTGGCGACGTACGGAAAATTGTTAAAGGACCGTCTGTTTATGGGATATGCATTGTCACAAGGATTAGTAACAGCGGCAATGTTTGCATACATTTCGGGCTCACCATTTGTGTTGCAGAACATATACGGAGCATCACCACAGCAGTTTAGTTTATTCTTTGCAATCAACGGTATCGGTATTATTATTGCTAGTCAGGTTACGGGTCGTTTAGCGGGGAAAGTGAATGAGAAGACATTATTTGTCTCTGGTATCATTATTGCAGCTGTTGGTGGTTTATCTTTACTACTGACAATCTTACTAGGAATAGGGTTAATTGGTGTTTTATGCTCGTTATTCCTTGTCGTATCAAGTGTTGGGGTTGTCTCAACAACTGGGTTCTCATTAGCGATGAGAAATCAAAAACAAGCTGCAGGAACAGCATCAGCTTTATTAGGTTTATTACAGTTCATTTCAGGAGCACTTGTTGCACCGCTAGTAGGTATTGGTGGAAGTAATACAGCATTACCGATGGGTGTTGTAATAGCTCTTTGTGAAGTTGGTGCGGTACTATGCTATTTATTTATGGCTAGAAGAAGTGAAAAGCAGTTTGAACTGCAAGCAAGACAAAATTTAGAGGCTTAACAAAAAAGAACTGATTCAAAGGGAATATTTGAATCAGTTCTTTTTTCATTTCTTTGAAATACCTCATATAGTTTTGTAAGGTGCTGTAGTAAAGCAGTGCAAAAGTTATTTGTATAAAGTGACGATACTGTGACAAACATGTTGGTATATATATTACGATGTCGTCTTAAGTGTAAAAAGTAGGGCGTTCTCGGTATAATAACAAGTGGAGATAAAAGAAACTATAATGAGTAGTAGCTGTAGATAAAAGGAGAAGAAGAGATGAAGAAGGTTTTGGGTATTGCTGTAATGGGAAGTATGATCCTTCTAGCAGGATGTAATGGAAATAAGGATACGAAAGAACCGAAAGAAAAGGTAGAGCAATCTACAGAACAAACAGAAGAAATGAAAGAATACCGTGCAGTACATGAAAAATACGATTTGAAAATGAATAAAGAAATTAATAACGCACTGCAGTTATTTGAAGTGGCAAAAGAAAAGGGCGGTAAGGAAATAACGACTGCTACATATAAAGAAGATGTGCAAAAGGTAACAACGAGCATGTTAGAAGATATTGATCATATACGAAAAGAAATTCGTGTTCCGAAGTCGAAAGAGCAAGAACATGAGGTATATGTCGGTTTCTTGAATGAATCGGAACAAGCAATGAAAAAATTACAGAAGTTAGCGAAAGAAGAAGATTCATCGTTGATTCGTGATATAGAAATTAATTTTGCAACAGCATCGACATACTATAAACGTTTTCAAGCAGAAACGAAAAAATAACCTTGCCTATGCAAGGTTATTTTTTCTTCTTACCATCTCCGTCTTCATCCTCGGATACTAATACCTTCTGTTCTTCGTGAAATTCGGAAATAGTTTGCCCGGTAATATTATCGAAAGGAGTATAAAAAGAAGTAATACGTTTCTTTTTAATAAAGAGTTTATAGAAGCCGATGATGACAAGTATAACGATTGTTAAGGGTAATCCTATAGTAGCAAGAAGTAAGGGGTCCATCTTATAACTCCTTTAATATCATTTCTTTTTATTATAAGCCGAAAACTGTAATTTCGATAAAAGAATTAAAAACTGACTTTTCTAAATTTATCCAATTAGATTGACTTTTCAATTTTTCAGAATTATAATTCGAGATATACAATTTGAACTAAATAATAATATAGCAATTTACTTATCCAGAGAGGTAGAGGGACTGGCCCTATGACACCTCAGCAACGGGTTCTGTAATAAGAACACCGTGCTAATTCCAGCAAGCAAGTCTTGAAAGATAAGTGATGGGCCTTTGTTTGTTAAGCCTTGATCTTATTTTTTAAGATCAAGGCTTTTTGTATTCTAAAAAGAGAAAAGGGAGTAATGGAAAAGTACATTCATAAAACAAAGTAAAAACATGTATTTAGGGGGTTATTGAAGTGTATGTAATTAAAAAATTATCGGTTATGGTGTTCACACTATGGGTTATTACGACAGTGACATTTCTAATTATGCATATTATTCCGGGGGATCCATTTTCATCAGATGCAAAAATCTTTCCTGAAGAAGTGATCCAAAACATGAGAGCGAAGTATCACCTTGATGAACCGTTATGGAATCAATATATTGCTTATTTAGACGGTGTAGTTCATTTTGATTTTGGCGAATCTGTTCAATCAACCGGGCAAGGTGTATCAGAAATTATAACAACTGGCTTTGGTCCATCAGCAATTATTGGTCTACAAGCACTTGTTATTTCATTGTTGGTAGGAATTGCGGCAGGGACATTTGCTGCTCTATATCATGGGAGAGTAATTGACTATAGTGTGAGTTTGCTCGCAATTCTAGGTATTTCTATTCCAAGTTTTATTTTAGCACCACTATTTATACAAGTATTCGCTATCCAATTTGAGCTTTTACCAGTAGCCTCTTGGGGAACATTCGAACATACAGTATTGCCATCCTTTGCATTAGCGTTAGGGCCAATCGCAGTTATTACAAGGTTTGTTCGTTCTAATATGATCGAAGTACTGCAGAGTGATTATATTAAGCTAGCAAGAGCAAAAGGCATACCAATTAAGAAGATTATTATAAGACATGCTCTTCGAAATGCGATTGTTCCAGTACTTACATTTGTGGGACCGTTAATGGCTGGACTTTTAACAGGGACTTTCGTTATTGAAAAAATCTTTTCAATTCCTGGCCTAGGAAAATATTTTGTAGATAGTATTTTTAACCGAGACTATCCGGTGATTATGGGAACAACGATTTTTTATAGTGCATTATTAATTGCTTGTATTTTCATTACAGATATTATTCACCGTATTGTTGATCCACGTATTCGTTCTATTACATAAGGAGGGGGGATATTAAAATGGGAGCTTATGAAATTAATGACCAGTTATTAACAAATGAAGAGAAAAAAGAATTAACGATAAATAAAAATCAGCAAACGATTAGCAGAAAGAAAGAAGTGTTTCGTAAGTTTATATCGAATCCAATCGCAGTTTTAGGAACAGTGACGTTATTGCTAATTATTGTTTTCTCGCTTATTGGCGAAAGTTTAACGCCATTTACTGCGAGTGAACAAGTAAAAGAGGCAACAAATTTACCGCCGAGTAGTGAACATTGGTTTGGAACAGATGATTTAGGGAGAGATATTTGGGCACGTACTTGGGCTGGTGGGAAGATTTCACTAACAGTGGGATTAGTAGCAGCTGCCCTCGATATAGGGCTTGGTGTACTGATTGGTGGATTTAGTGGATACGTGAGAGGGCGTAATCGCCTTGGAACGTTAATTGATGAGTGGATTATAAGAGGAATTGAAGTATTATACGGCATCCCATATTTATTAATTGTTATTTTACTATTAATTGTTATGAAACCAGGTCTTTTCACCATTATTATCGCCCTTGCATTAACGGGATGGATTGGAATGGCTCGTCTCATTCGAGCACAAGTATTGTCTTTAAAACAACGAGAGTTTGTTATTGCAGCAGAGCGATTAGGTACATCACATATGAAAATTATATATGGGCATTTAATTCCGAATTTAACAGGCATTATTATCGTCAATTTATCATTTACAATTCCGGCAGCTATTTTTTCAGAATCATTTTTAAGCTTTATAGGACTTGGGGTACAATCACCAGCGGCAAGTTGGGGGACGATGACGAATGACGCACTCGGGACATTATTGAGCGGAGAATGGTGGCAACTATTTTTCCCAGCAATCATGATTGCACTCATTATGTTCGCATTTAATGCAATTGGTGATGGTTTGCAAGATGCAATTGATCCAAAAATCGTAAAACGGAATCGAAAGGAGAAAAAACATGGGACAGCTCTTATCTTTAGAAAACGTAACGTTAGCCGTTGAAAAAGAGAATAGTAAGCAAGCAATTGTGAAACATGTTTCCTTTTCTATTAACGAAGGTGAAATAGTTGCACTTGTAGGAGAAAGTGGTTCAGGAAAAAGTGTTACAGCACAATCCATTATTGGCTTGAATCAAGAATCCATTCATATCGATGATGGAAATATAGCTTTCCAAGCAAAGGAATTAACGAATTTACAAGAGTCAGAATGGAATCAAATTCGCGGAAAAGATATTTCTTTTATATTTCAAGATCCGCTTTCATCTTTAAACCCAACGATGAAGGTAGGCAAACAAATTACAGAAGTAATTTTGCAACATGGGAACAAATCGAAAAGAGAAGCAAAGGAAATTGCGATTAACTTGTTAACAGATTTAGGGATACATGAAGCAGAGAAACGCTTTGAACAGTACCCACATCAATTAAGCGGAGGTATGAGGCAGCGTATTTGTTTAGCAATTGCGTTTGCTTGTCACCCAAAGCTTGTAATTGCAGATGAGCCGACAACAGCGTTAGATGTAACGATTCAGAAACAAATTATGGGGCTATTAAAAGAAAGAAAAGAAAAACAAAATACGAGTATTTTATTAATTACACATGATTTGGCACTTGTACGTGAAGTTGCTGATCGAGTAGTTGTTATGTACGGGGGACGTGTCGTTGAAAAAGGAACGATACAGGAGGTAATAGGTTCTCCTAAACATCCATATACGAAAAGTTTATTACAAGCAATTCCGAATATGGATGATTCTGAAAAGGTATTACGTGCTATAGAAGGAACGACACCTTCCATTGAAACATTAAATAGCTTTGGTTGTCCTTTTGTAAATCGTTGTCCAGTAGCGATAAAAGAATGTATTCATCGTTTCCCAGAGAGAACAACGTATTCTAAGGAGCATAGTTCACATTGCTGGCAGCATGTTCTGGAGCATAATAAAGCGAAATCAAAAGAGAAGGTGAATGCCTCATGACGACAGATTTAATTACTGTAAAGCAAGTAACAAAAACATATGGAAGTAGAAGTAAAGAAATCACAGCGTTAAAAGATATATCACTTTCTATCCCGAAAGGAACAACACTTGGCATTATTGGTGAAAGTGGTTCAGGAAAAACAACACTTGGAAAGCTCATAGCAGGGATTGAGAGTCCAACGTCTGGTGAAATTGATTATAACGGTCAAGTCGTTCACAAGCTGAAATCAGCTCATAGGCGAGATTTTTTACAGAAAGTACAGTTCATTTTTCAAGATTCCACAGCAGCATTAAATCCGCGCTGGAAAGTACGCGATAGCGTAACGGAAGGTTATATTTCATTCGGTTTAGGTGATAAAGGATTAAAGGATAAAGTAGCGGGTGATGCGCTAGAGCGTGTTGGATTAGATAGAAGATATATTGATCGATATCCGCATGAATTTAGCGGAGGACAACGTCAACGTATCGCTATTGCAAGGGCGTTATTGTGTGAGCCAGAAGTATTGATTCTTGATGAACCAATTTCAGCATTAGACGTTTCATTGCAAATTCAAATTGTACATCTGCTGCAAAAAATCCAAAAAGAACAAGGTTATACATATTTATTCATCGCTCACGATTTACCGATGGTTCACTATTTATGTGAAAAAGTAGCTGTCTTATACAAAGGAGAACTTGTTGAATTTGGAAATACGGACGAAGTATTCCGTAATCCACAACATTCTTATACAAAAACATTATTAGCATCAACACCAAAAATTTCAGGTTAAAGGAGAATGTAGGATGAAGAAGTTTTTACTGTTTGTCATTATGACTGTTTTAGCGATTACTTCTGTCGCTTGCGGTAAGAAAGAGACGCAAAAGGCGAGTGCTGGTAAGGGAGAAGGAGATCGATTAGTAACGAATATTAGTAGTGATCCATATACACTTGATTCTGCTATTGCAACAGATAGCACGTCAGGTTATATAATTGGGCAGTTGTTTTCAAGTTTATATACGCAAGATAGTAATGGGAAATATCAAAATGAATTAGCGGAGAAAGAAGAAGTAAATGCTGATGGAACTGAATATACAATCCATTTGAAGAAAGATATTAAATGGTCAGATGGTTCTCCTATTACAGCAAATGATTTTGAATTTGCATGGAAGCGATTATTAAATCCGAAAACGGGTTCTATGAATGCGACAGAAATGTATTTTATTAAAGGGGCAGAGGCGTATAATACTGGAAAAGGTGAAGAGGGACAAGTTGGTATTCAAGTTGTTGATCCTCAAACATTAAAGGTAACCCTTGAACACCCAGTTGCTTCTATTAAACAAAAACTAGCAAGCTCACTATTTATTCCATTAGCTAAAAAGTCGATTGATGATAATAATAAATTAAAAACAGATCCAAAAGAGTTAATTACGAATGGGCCATTCACGTTAAAAGAGTGGAAGCATAACCAAGCTATTACAGTACAAAAAAATAAAGAATTCTATGATAAAAAGGTAACTCTAAAAGAAATTGAGTTTCGTATTATTCCAGACTCTAAAACAGCGTATCAATTATTTAAATCCAAAGAATTAGATTTACTAAGTGGTTTACCACAAGAGATGATCGAAAAAGAAAAAGGAAATAAAGAATATAAGCGTGTTGCAGGGTTCTCTTCTTATATTTATTCGTTTAACGTAGAAAAAGAGCCGTTTACAAATGCGAAGGTACGTAAAGCATTTTCATTAGCGGTTGATCGTAAATTTATCGTTGAAAAATTGTATAAAAATAATGCGCAAGAAGCATATGCATTCGTTCCAGAAGGAGCAAAAACACAAAGTGGCCGTGATTTCCGTAAAGAAAAAGGTGATTACGTTAAATTTGATCCAGCGGAAGCGAAAAAGTTATTAGAAGAAGGCATGAAAGAACAAGGCTGGTCTACATTACCTGAAGTAACATTAAAATTCACTACAGATACACAACATAAAAAAGTAGCAGAAGCAATGCAAGAAATGTTTAAGAAAAATCTTGGCGTAGATATTAAATTAGAAAATAAAGAGTGGAAGAGTTACATCGACACATACAAGCAAAGTGATTTCCAATTAGCTTATATGGGATGGGGCGGCTCTTTATTAGATCCAATTACTAAACTAGATTTATATGCGGGTGATGGTCCAAATAACTATGCAAAATGGCATAATAAAGAATTTGACGCTTTAATAAAAGAAGCAAAAGTTGAACAAAACGAGGATAAGCGTTTTGAATTATTGCATAAAGCGGAAGATATTATGTTTACAGATTCACCATTAATCCCAATTATTTTCCCAAGTGCTTCCTATTTACAAAAATCATCAGTATCCGGTGTCCAATTCATTATTGGTTCTAGTCCAGAATTAAGATACGCAAAAATTAAAAAATAAAGAAGTAGGCAACGGCCTACTTCTTTATTTTATTTCTCTTTTATATTCTTTTTTCGTTCCATCAGAGAAGACAACTTCTAAATCGAATTTTTGATAGTCTTTATCAAGTTTGAACACGTTCACTACTTGATCGATTACTTCTTGGTCAGGAGTATCTTTATCAAATTTTAATTCTTGTAGAAGTGGGCTTAATTTTGTGATAGCCTCGTCTCCTGTTAATTTTACATCTGCTTTATGATCTTCAATTTTTGCTTCCATTTTCTTGTCAGCTGCTACATTTTTATAGTCTGCTTCGTAGTCTTTCTTTGTATCTTGATAGTCTGCCTTTAAATCGAATTCATTGAAGTTTAGTTTTAAATCTGCAGGAGCCTCATTTTTTGCTTCTTCAGTCGTCTTTTTATTAGAAGTTGTGTCTTCTTTGGCAGGAGCTTTACATCCTGTTAATGCAGGTACTAGCATAAGAGCTAATAAAACTGATAGTAGAATTCTCATTATAAATTCCTCCTTATGTAAATTCGTTCTATACAAGTTTTTCCCAAAAACATGTAATTATGTATGTGTTGAAAATAAATTATTATCCTGCAGTCACGAGGGCTAATCCGCAATTTAAATCAAAAACGATTTGTATGTATATGGTAAATTGAAATTGTGAGGGAGGGGCTAAAATGCATGAAGAATATAAAGAGATAATAAAAAAATCAATTGAATATATAGAGAATCACTTACATGAGGAGCTTACAACAGAAAGAGTGGCATCTCACAGTGCAGTATCGATGTACCATTTTCATCGCATCTTTCAAAGATATGTTGGGATGAGTGTAACGGATTATATTCGAAAGAGAAGGTTAACTCATGCTGCGCAAGTTTTAGTGTCAACGGAGAAAGCTGTTATTGATATTGCACTGCAATACGGTTTTTCCTCACAAGAGGCATTTACGAGAGCTTTTAAAAGAATGTTTCAATTGCCACCAAAGAAATATCGAAAGTACTTTCAGTCATTTTATATAGAAAGAGAGGGTGTTTCAATGCAAAAAGGTATACCGAAAGGATGGATCTTAAGTGGGAGTCATCCTGCTGAATATGAGATGGGTTTAGATTATGAAGTTGTCCATCAAGGAAAAGTATCTGCATACATAAAAGCAAAAGAGAATGTTACGCACGGAGGATTTTCAACATTAATGCAAATGTTCAGAGCGGATAAATATGTAGGGAAGAGATTACGTTTTACAGCATTTGTTAAGAGTGAAAATGTAAGAGATTGGGCAGGATTGTGGATGCGAGTAGATGGAAAAGATACAGAACCGCTCGCTATGGATAATATGCAAAATCGCCCCATTAAAAATACGAATAACTGGCAATCGTACTCGGTTGTATTAGATATAAAAGAAGAAGCACTTGGTATTGCATTTGGTGTTTTATTATCAGGAGAAGGTTGTGTGTGGCTAGATAGTATTCGATTTGATGAAGTAGATGAAAAAATTCCTTCAACAGATTTGGCAGAGAACTTTTATGAAACACTTTTAGAAGAGCCGGTGAATCTGCAATTTGAAGAAGTAGAAAAATAAAAAACAAGGAGAAAAGATATGCTCAAATATGTAAAACTAATAAGTATTAGTTTAGTAATATCGTCTTGTATTATGGGAATTAATTATTTAGTTAGCTATCTTTGGTCAGGGCATATACCTTCTTTGACGTGGAGAACATATTTGATGTTTGTGTTTATATTTATGATGAGTTTTGGTTCAATGCAAAAAGAAGGAAAAGAGGATTATTGACAATAGTCTTTTTCGCCTTTCTTTCATTAACACAAATGGTTGTAACTGTGCCACATGAAATGCTTTCTAAAACATATCAAACAATCAGTGAATTATTTCCTGCAACATATGCAGCGAATGGCTATTATACAATAATATTTGGAGGAGTTAGTTTAGAGAGAAATATTATTTCATTATTAGTTATTGTATTGGTTACACAATCAGTAGCAGTGATGACTTTAGCTATAAAAGGAATGGTAAAGGGAAGAAGAAGCTCTGTAGTTAAAGAAATATAAAATAAAAAGGTATCCTCGGTGGGATACCTTTTTATTAGCACTTATTATTTTGTAACTTCTGTCCACTTGTAGTTAAACTCACCACCGAAGTCAGTTGTTACAAGTCCTTTAATGAAAGAGCGTTGTAAGTAAGAACGGCCTTGTTGGTATAAAGGAGCGACAGCGCCGTCTTGTAATAGAATTTTTTCAGCTTGCTTCATTGCTTCAAAGCGTGCTTTTTCATCGCCAGCTAAATCAGTTTTCACTTTATGAATTAGCTCATCGTACTCTTTGTTAGAGTATTTATCGAAGTTATAAGCACTATCTGTTGTAAATAAATCTAAGAATGTAATTGGATCAGCGAAGTCAGGGCCCCAGCCGTCAATACCAATTTCATAGTCACCACTTAATAGTAGTTTTAGCTGTTGTTTACGTGGTTGTGGTTTTAAATTCACTGTTAATCCATCTAGGTTCTTTTCTAATTCACCTTTTAAATATTCTCCAGTCTTTTTAGCTAAAGCATTGTCACTTGTTAATAGTTCGATTGTTACTTTGTCAGTACCAAGTTCTTGTTTTGCTTTTTTCCAGTTTTCTTTCGCTGTTTTCACATCATCCTTGACTAGATTTCCATTTTCTTTACGGAAGTCATTGCCTTCTGGACTCTTTGCAAATTTCGCAGGAACCATTCCTTCAGCTGGAACAGCGCCGTTATTTAAGATTGTTTCTACGTAAGCTTTTTTATTCATTGCGCCGTTAATAGCAAGGCGTGCATGTTGATTTTTTAATGTTTCATTTTTCTGATTTAATCGTAAGAATTGAATGCCGACTTCAGCGCGTTCTTTGAAGTTTGGATCGCTCTTATATTTATCAACAAACTCTGCAGTTAAAGCAACACGATCAATTTGTCCTGAATCATATAAGTTCACTTCTGTAGACTTATCTTTAACGACATTGAAGTTGATTTCTTCTAATTTTACAGTTTTAGCATCCCAATAGTTAGGATTTTTCTTCAATTGGAAGCTTTGTTCATGTTTCCAGTTATCTAATGTGAAAGCACCGTTATAAATTAAATGATTTGTTTCTAAACCATATTTATCGCCTTGAGACTTTAAGTACTCTTCATTAATTGGTAAGAATGTTGAGAATGTAGTTAAGCTTAAGAAGTAGGGAACAGGACGGTCTAGTTGTACTTCTAACGTTTTATCATCAACAGCTTTGACCCCTAGTTGATCAATTGGCAATTGTTTTTGGTTTATTTGTTTCGCATTCTTTATATCGAAGAATAAGAATGCGTATTCAGCTGCTGTATCAGGATTTACGGCACGTTGCCAAGCGAAGGCAAAGTCCTTTGCTGTAACAGGAGTACCGTTTGACCATTTTGAATCACGGAGATGGAATGTATATTTTGTTTTATCGGGACTAATGTCAACCGACTCAGCGACACCAGGAACCGGTTTATTATCTTCTCCCATTGCATATAGCCCTTCAAAAACATTACGCATTACGTTCATGGATTCCCCATCCGTTGCTTTTGCAACATCCATTGTTGGAATTTCTGAAGCGAATGATAAGTTAATTGCCTGTTTATCAGGTGCTTTATCGTTTGCTTTCGCTCCGCTTGCATTATCTTTATTTCCCCCGCAAGCAGTTAGTAATAGACTTGCCCCTAAAACAGATGCAACAACAGGTACAACTTTTTTCTTCATTGTTCGTTCCTCCCTAAATGTGTTGTTCGTAACGTCATAATGTCCGTGTCTTGAAGTAGCTATAGAAGGAGATAAAACCTATTATAAATATTTGTTTATAGGTAATCAGGTGTTCTATATGTATATACATGTTGAACTATAATCTATCGTTATATGTTTCAACGTAGTAGACATTATATTTTGATGGTTAAATATTTTGTTTCTTTGATTATTTAGAATATTAACACTGAAAAGAACTATATGTCAATAATAAAAATAGATTGTTAATTTCTTAGAATAATATATTAAAAAAGCAGATTCTCATGTGTGAGAGAACCTATTTTTAATATATTTTGCTAAAAAAACAATTGGTGTGGGCTAATAATAAGTGGGGATGAAGAACCCCCCCACTTATTAAAGTTTCACTTTATTTTTCAATTTTTGCCCACTTGAAGTTTAATTGACCTGCAAAGTCTACTTGCACAATTCCTTTCACATAAGAACGTTCTAAATAAGATTCGCCTTTTTGGTAAAGAGGAGCGATAACAGAGTCTTTAAATAATATTTTCTCGGATGCTAGTAATGCTTCCCAGCGAGCTTTTTCATCACCAGCTAAAGTTGTTTTCACTTTTGCTATTGTTTCATCGAATTCCTTATTAGAGTAATGATCTAAGTTATAAGGGTTATTCGTTGTAAATAGCTCAAGGAATGTAATTGGATCCGCAAAGTCAGGGCTCCAGCCATCAATTCCGATTTCGTAGTCACCTTTTAATAAAAGCGAAACTTGTTGCTTACGCGGCTGAGGTTTTATATTTACTGTTAATCCATCTAGATTCTTTTCTAGTTGTCCTTTTAAGAATTCACCAGTTTTCTTATCAAGGTCAGCATCACTCGTTAATAATTCTAATGTTATCTTTTCAGAACCAAGCTCTTGTTTAGCTTTTTTCCATAACTCTTGTGCAGATTTTGTATCAACTTTTGTTAAATCGCCGTTTGCAGTACGGAAGTCTTTTCCTTCAGGTCCTTTTGCAAAGTTTTTTGGAACGAGACCAAATGTTGGTGTAGAGCCATCATTTAATAACGTATTTACAAAGGATTTTCTATCAATTGTTTGATCAATTGCTTGGCGTGCAGAAACGTTTTGAAGTACTTTGTTTTGTTGATTCATACGTAAAAATTGTACGCCTACGTTTGGACGTTCTTTAAAGTTAGCATCCTTTTTATATTTATCGACGAAGTCAGATGTTAGTTTTATACGATCTAATTGTTTTGACTCGAATAAATTTACTTCTGTTGATTTTTCTTTTACGACATTAAAATTGATTTCTTCTAGTTTGACAGTATCTTTATCCCAATAGGTAGGGTTCTTCTTAAATTTAAAGCTTTGTTCGTGCTTCCAATCGCTTAGTGTAAAAGCTCCATTGTACAAGATTGTATTATCTTCTAAAGCGTACTTATCACCTTGTACTTTAAAGAATTCCTCATTAATTGGTAGAAATGTTGGGAACGCTGTTAAGCTAATAAAATAAGGAACAGGACGCTCTAATTCTACCTCAAACGTATGGTCATCAACTGCTTTTACACCAAGTTGGTCGGCTGGAAGTTCTTTGTTGTTAATTTTTGTTGCGTTTTTAATATCAAAGAATAAAAATGCATATTCAGAGGCTGTTGCTGGATCTACGGCACGTTGCCAAGCGAACACAAAATCTTTAGCTGTAACAGGAGTGCCGTTTGACCATTTTGAATCTCGCAAATGGAATGTGTATTTCGTTTTATCGCCACTTACTTCATGAGATTTTGCAACACCAGGAACAGGTTTGTTACCTTCACCAAGATTATACAAACCTTCAAATACGTTTCTCATTACTTGACCAGAATCAGTATCTGTAGCACGAGCCGTATCCATTGTTCGTATTTCAGTAGGTGAAGATAAGTTTAAAACCTGTTTACTAGGTGCCTCGTCTTTTGCATTTGCTCCGCTTGCTTCGTTTTTATAACTACCGCAACCAGTTAATAAAATACTTACTCCTACAACTGATGCAATACCGGGTACAAACTTCTTTTTCATTTGATTTTCCTCCTAAATAATTAAGTTTGGATGATGATGAGGGAAATGAAAAATAAAAAATCCCTCTTTTCATATTGAGAAAGAGGGATTTTTACGTACAAGTTATGCACCCGTATATAAACGAAGTCCCTCATTCTATCTTTCAAGCATAAAGCTTGCAGGAAGTGGCACAGTATTCAAAATGAACCTGTTGCCGAGGTTTCAAAGGGCCAGTCCCTCCACCTCTCTTGATACAATGAGTAAACGAATAAATTTTATTAATTTTTGTGTTTCTTTGATAATTCAAAATCTTACACCTTGAATAATGAAGTGTCAACTAAATGAAATATAGTTTAAATTTTCAGTTTTCTACTAGAAGTTAAAGTTATCTGGATCTGGACCAACGCGACGATCTTCATTTAAAGCTTGAATTGCTTTCATATCATCAGCACTTAATTCAAAGTCGAAGATGTTTGCATTTTCAATAATGCGATGTTCTTTAATTGATTTGGGAATTGTTACAACTTCGTTTTGTAAATCCCAACGTAAAATAATTTGCGCAGTTGATTTATTATATTTTGTCGCAATTTCTTGTAACGTTGGATTATCTAGTAGTTGTCCTTGCATTAATGGTGACCAAGCTTCAAGCTGGATATTATGTTCTTTACAGAATGCATGTAACTCTTCTTGTGCTAAACGTGGGTGATATTCCACTTGGTTGACCATTGGCTTAATTTCAGCAATTTCAAATACGTCTTGTAAGTGGTGAATGTGGAAATTACTCACACCGATAGCGCGAACACGGCCATCTTTATAAAGTGTTTCTAATGCTTTCCATGATTCAGTATATTTCCCTTTTACAGGCCAATGTACTAAATATAAATCTAAATATTCTAGACCTAATTTCTCTAATGTAGTTTCAAATGCTTGAAGTGTTGTTTCATATCCTTGATCGCTATTCCATACTTTTGAGGTAATAAATAATTCTTCACGTGAAACACCGGATTCACGAATCGCTTGCCCAACGCCTTCTTCATTTTGATAGATTGCTGCAGTATCGATGCTGCGGTAGCCATTTTTAATTGCTGCTTTTACAGAATCAATTACTTCTGAACCATCTTCTACTTTAAAAACACCTAAACCAAACCAAGGCATTTTTACACCGTTATGTAATGTTGTATAGTCTTTTAAACTTGTTAAAATCATATTATTTCCCCCTAGCTTTTTTGTTTGTTGCTTCTACTGCTTTTTGAATTGCCTCTGAAAAATTATATTCGTATAAAGTTTTGAGACCCTCAGCTGTGGAACCACCTGGCGTTGTTACTTGTTCGCGAAGGTTAGCTGGATTTTGCGTTTGTTCAAGCATAGAAGCAGAGCCAGAAATCATTTGAATGACAAGATGTTTTGCGGTTTCTTCATCAACTCCATAACTTTTTGTTGCTTCAATTAAGCTTTCAGCAAAGTAATAAAGGAAGGCTGGTGCACTTCCAGTAACTGCAGTAAGCTGATGAACTTCTTCCTCAGTACAAAGTTGCGAAGTACCAATACCTTTTAAAAGTAGTTGCAGGGTTTCTTGATGTATCTCGTTTACTGATTGTCCCATTGTATATAAGGAGATAGACTTGCCAATTTCAGCAGCTGTATTAGGCATAATCCAAGCAACAGGCGTGCCTTTTGGGAGTCTAGCTTCTAAATAAGATGGTCCAATGCCAGCTGCTACCGTTACGACTAGTTGATTTGATATTAACGGAGATAGCTCAGCTAATAACTCTTCATGAGCAGAAGGTGGCATTGCTAAAACAACCGTATCAACAGATGTAACATGCTGTTTCCAATCTGTTGTAGTAGACACATTATATCGACGTTGTAACTGTTTTAGCTTTTCTATGTTGCTTCGGTTAGAGACGATAATTTCTTCGATGTACTCTTTGCTTGTTTTAAGTAATCCGGAAAATATAGCTTCTGCCATACGACCGGCACCAATAAATAAAATTCGATGTTTAGTTAGCATATCCTTTATTCCTTTCTAGTAGAGATATGTTATAAAAACGATATCATCTTTAAGAGAATTTTGTAAAAAGAAAAGACTTACCGTAGATGGAATGGATAATGAGAAGGAGGAAATTCATGCTAATATTAGCTATTATTAATCTCTTTATATGTGTAGCTGGTTTGCTAGAGTGGAAGAGCAATTATAAGGGGAAAGAACATACAAATAATTATATCTAGAAAATAATTAGAATTAAAAAACCCCTGAAGTACATATGCTTCAGGGGTTTACTAATAGAATATAAGATTATGCTTTTGTCATACCAAGTAATACAGCGCCGCCAATAATTAAAACACTACCGAGTGCAATAAAGATCAATTGACGTTTTGTTTTCTTTTCACCTAAGAATACAATCGCACCGAATGTTGAGATAACGATTCCAGTTTGAGATAATGGGAAGCTTGTTGCTACTCCAACACGTGGTAATGAAAGAAGTAAGAATAAGTTTCCAGTTCCCCATAGTAAACCAGACAAAGCATTACGGATTGCATATTTGTTAAATGGTTTATGTTTAGACGTCAGTACAACCGCACCAACAAACATACCAACTGCTTGTGGTAAAATAGCAGACCAACCATCGATATTATACCAACGAATAATAATTACATATACAAGATAGCCGAAAGTAGAAACAATTAAAGTAAGAAGTCCTTTTTTCAATTGTCCAGGTGGCTGAGCATTTTCTTTATCATCTAATGATGTGAATACAACACCAACTACGATTAATAGGATTGCAATCGTTCCCAGAATGATCGTTGTAGTAGTAGTCCACTCACGGAAAGCGATAACCCCAAAGATAGAAGTTGCAACAAGTTGCATACCAGTAGAAATCGTTACAGTAGTTGAAACACCTAGTTTTTCAACTGTTTTTAATTGGTTTACTTGTCCTAAAGCCCAGAATAAACCTGAAATAAAACCAACAATTAAGATTGTCATTGTTAAAGCTGGTTGAGTAAATACATACATAATTGTTGCGAAGAATAGAGCACCGATTGTCATACCTACCGTTTGGCTATATGCACCACCGCCCATTTTTACGCTTACTAATAAGATGTTTCCCCATGCAATTGCAGGAAGAAGCGCTAATAAAATGTCCATTACAAGACTCCCTTCGGTTTGCTATACCAATATAGTTACATATCGTTCTAACGATCGGTAATGCCCCACTAATAGAGTAGAAGATTACCGATTGCTAAAACAGGATGAAGAATTCACGATATAAATGCGTTTTCATTTCTTCATTTTTTGAAACACCTCCATATAATAACAGGAAATTGCCTATTTTAGAAAGTGAATTCAAATAAAATGTATATTTTAATAAAAGGTAAAATTCAGTTATTTCCCGGTGGTATATTTTATTTCCTAAGAAATAAAGAAGCAGCTTCGAAAAAAGCTGCTTTAAGGGTTAGTAATTCTTTTATTAATAAGTTGAATACATAGTAGAAATACGAGTGACATACCGATAGTAATAACTACAAGTGTCCATGCGAGTTGCATATTACTTGCATCAATAGCCATGTAAATTGCAGTTGGGATTGTCTGTGTTTTACCAGGAATGTTCCCGGCAAACATAAGTGTAGCACCAAACTCACCGAGCGCGCGGACAAAGCTCAAAATCATCCCACTTAGTAAGGCAGGAAATGCGAGCGGAAGTGTAACGTGCAGAAAAACTTGATATTCACTTGCGCCAAGGTCACGAGCACTTTCTTCAATTTGTACATTTGCGATAGAAAATCCCGTTTTCGCTGATTGGTACATAAGCGGAAATGCAACAACTGTAGAAGCAATGATCGCAGCAGTAGATGTGAACATAATAGACTGCTGAAATAATGATTCAACCCACTTTCCGATCGGGCTGTTGTTTCCAAAGATGATAATGAGAAAGAAGCCGATAACAGTTGGTGGAAGTACCATTGGTAATAAAAACATGGTTTCTAATAGTACTTTATATCGCCATGAGGAGCGAGCTAGTGCTCGCCCGACAATTGTCCCTAAAATTGTAACGAGAATAGTGGCGCATGCAGCTACTCTTAAAGATAGAAAGACAGGCGATAAAATAGCATCAATGCTCATAGTAATTACGACAGGACTGTAAATCCATATTTCTTAAAGATAGATTGTGCATCTTTTGACTGCAAATACTCATAAAATGAAGTCGCCTCTTTCTTATGTTTAGATTCCTTTATAACACCTAAAGGATAGTGGATTGGCTCATGAGAAGTAGCTGCTGCTGTCTCACCAATCTTTACTTTATCCGAAATGAGAGCATCTGTTTTGTATACGATACCAGCATCGACATTCCCTGTTTCTACATATGTTAACACTTGGCGAACATCTTTTGTAAATACGACTTTATTTTGAACATCATTCCAAAGGTTTTCGTGTGTTAGAGAAGCCTTTGCATATTTGCCAGCAGGTACAGATTCAGGTGTACCAAGTGCAATTTTTTTGATTTTCTCATTTTTTAAATCTTGAAATTTTGTAAGAGAACTATCTTTAGGGATGACTAGAACTAGTTCATTTCCAAGAAGATTTTTCCCTTCTTTTTCATTAATGAATCCTTTTTTTACAAGGGTTTGGAATTTATCTTCTGCTGCTGAGAAGAATAAATCAGCAGGTGCACCTTGTTCAATTTGTTGTTGAAGTGCTCCAGAAGCACCGAAGTTAAAAGAAAGTTTGATATTTGGCTCTTTTTCTTTATATTGTTTTTCGATTTCTTTTAATGCATCTTGTAAGCTTGCAGCAGCTGAGATAGTCAGTTCAACTGTTTTATCCTCTTTAGCAGCTGACTTTGTATGCTTTTCCCCACTTGTACAAGCAGCGCTAAATATAAGAAGGAAAGAAAGTATAAGTGCCCCGATGGAACGTAATATAAATTTATTCATAAAAAAATCCCCTTTCATTTTGACACATCTAATTATAACTAAATATAACTAAATATAACTAGTTATAATTGAATATAATTTGAACATATGTCTATTTTTAAAAAATAGGAGAAATATTCTTTTCTTTGTTACAATGAAAGGAGAAAGTGAGGAATCGTCTATGGATCATCATTCCTACACAACGGAAGAAGTAGCAAAGCGATTAAAAGTATCAAAATTAACTGTATACGACTTAATTAAAAAAGGAGAACTTCCTTCTTATAGAGTTGGTAGACAGATGCGCATTGATGCAGCAGATTTAGATCAATATATAAAGCAAATGAAAACAGGGAAAGTACAAGTTAATCCTGTAAAAAACGATGGTAGTAGTATCTTGAACACGTGTATTATTAGTGGTCAAGAACTAACGTTAGATATGTTAGCTAAACGTATAGAAAATCGTTTGCCAAGTTCTAATGTTTTAAGAGCGTATCAAGGTAGCTTAACGAGTTTAGTGAAAATGTATCAAGGAGAAGGAAGTATCGCTAGTTTGCATTTGTTTGATGGTGAAACGGGTACATATAATATTCCTTACGTAAAACGTATTTTAGTAGGACAGCCATGTCTTATGATTAATTTATTGTCCAGAAATGTAGGGTTTTATGTTCAAAAAGGAAATCCGAAGAAAATAAAGACATGGGCTGACATATCCGGGTCCACTATAAAGTTTGTGAATCGAGAAAAGGGTTCTGGTATTAGAGTGTTAGTGGATGAACAATTACGAATCCAAAAATTAAATAAAGCTGATATTAGTGGATATGAATGGGAAGAATCGAATCATCTTGGTGTTGCCACGCAAGTTGCAAATGGAAAAGCTGATGTAGGGGTAGGTTCAGAAAAGTTTTCGCAAATTGTAAATGTGGACTTTATTCCAATCATGAAAGAACAGTATGATTTAGTAATTTTGAAGAATAAAGAAAATGAAGAGCTGATTGAAGTTGTGAAAGACATTCTGCAATCGGAAGAATTTCATAATGAATTAAATGCGATTGGCGGATATGATATTACGAAAACAGGTCAAATTGTATATGAAATAAAGTGAAACTTTAATCGGTGGGGGGTTCTTCATCCCCCACTGATTATTAGCCTTCACCAATCGGACTTTAATGGGCAGCCCGACCCCCACCTAACTTCTTTGCTTTCGCTGAATTTTGAGGTGGGGGTCTTACTGCCCATTAAAGCGGGACAAACTAAAAAGCTGCTTGTCTATAAGACGAGCAGCTTTTTCTATATATAAAGGGGTTTGGGGAAACAAAGTGTTAAATAAGACCTTGAGCAAGTGTATAAATGAAAGCCGTAAGAAGAGTAGCTCCACTTGCAAGTCCGATAAAGTCTGATTTGTTGAAAGTAATGTTGTTCATTATAATCTCTCCTTATTTGTTTAATGTAGTTGCAACAGCTTTTGCATCGACAAGTGCGGATAGCACCATGCCCATTGTATTTAAAAATTTATTTGATTTCATATTGTTCATCATGCGTATCCGCTCCTTTTCGAATTGTTGTTGCCCTGCTTATGTCTTAATTATAGGGAATATGGATACTTGCAACTATCGAATTAGCTTACGAAAGACTTACACTTTTGTAAGAAAAAAAGACATTCATGTAAGAATGTCTTTCACAGCATATTGATATGATGATGGTCTTCAATTGTTTTTAAAAAACTACGCATTGAATTCGTCATATAGCTATCTTTACGGCGTATGAAAACCGTTGAAATACTGCCGTATTTTTCAGGGATTGCATGACAATGTACCTTACCTGCTTTAGAAAGATGATGGACAGCAGACTGTGGTACGAGTGTAATTCCGAGACCGAGTGCAACACTGTTTAATATTGTCTCTAATATATTGAATTCCATAATTCTTTTTGGTAGCAAACCTTCATCTTTAAGCCAACGTTCTAGTTTGGAGCGGTATCCACATCCTTGGTTAAAAACGAGTAGAGGCGTTGTTGTAAATTCTTCTATATGAAAGGCTTTATTTTGTGTTATAAGCATTAATTTCTCTGTACTAACATCGTATTGTTCGATTAGTGGATGTTTAATAGGACCTGATATAAAGGCGCCATCTAATTGATGATCAAGTACTTCTCTAATTAATTCTTCTGTTAGACCCGCTTGTAATGATAAATCGACATTCGGATAGCTTTTATAGTAAGAAGATAAAATGGTAGGCAGTGTACTTACTGTTTCGACTGTACCGATTTTTAATATACCAGAAGGTGTTTCGCTATCTAAAAATACTTGTTTTAGTTCGTCGACATCTTGCAAAATTTTACTAACATAAACGAGCATTTTTCTTCCTTCAGCTGTTAAAGTCATTCCTCGTTTATGGCGGTAAAAGAGTGGGGTTTTTAATTCGTTTTCTAGTTGTTTAATACGTGCAGTTACATTTGATTGTACATAATTTAATTCCTTTGCTGCGCTACTTACACTACCTTGGTCGGCAACGCTTTTAAAGATTTGTAAGTCTCGTAATTCCATTTTGTAATCCCCCTTGATGTTAACTATCATTATAAATGATAGTTAACATCATTTTGAATCATTTTACGTGATATATTTTTTCTTTTACAATTCTCTTTGTGCAAATAGAAAAAAACGGGGGATTGTGGTGAGAAGAGGTCAAATGATAATAGGGGCTTTAGCGTGTTTAATTGCGAGTATGTCATGGGGAGCGATGTTTCCAGTTGCTGATCATGCGCTAGAATACATAGATCCATTTTATTTTTCGCTTATTCGCTATGGAGCAGTGGCGATAATGCTGATTGTATTGTTGTTAATGAAAGAAGGAAAACAGGCATTTCGTTTAGAGGGAAGAGGAAAGTTACTCGTCTTTTTTGGAACGATGGCATTTACAGTATATAATGTCCTCATATTTTTAGGGCAAATGTTAATGGGTAAGTCGGGTGTAATGGTAGCTTCCATTATGGAAGCACTTATGCCGATGATTTCTATTTGTATTTTATGGGGATATAAGCATATAAAACCGAAGAAGTATATGATAACGAGTATGGTTATAGCTTTTGTAGGAGCTGTATTTGTTATTACAAAAGGTGACATGAGTTTCTTTGTAACATTGAAAGATAATATGTTCCCATTAGCATTTATATTTATTGGTGTTGTAGGCTGGGTTATTTATACGATGGGTGGTCAAACTTGTAGTGATTGGTCAACATTACGTTATTCTACGTTGACGTGTGTATTCGGTACGACTGTTACAGCGATTATAACGGTAATTATTACGTCGCTTGGATATATTTCAGTTCCGAGTATGGGAACGATTTCTATTGTGAAATATGATTTGTTATTTATGATGACATTGCCAGGTATTGTAGCGCTACTTGCTTGGAACTATGGTGTAAAAATTTTATCATCCATTAATGGGATTTTATTTATTAATTTTGTACCAATTACGACTTTAGCTATTATGATGATGCAAGGGTATCAAATCACAATGTTTGATATTATAGGGACTGTACTTGTTATTGTAGCGCTTATTCGCAATAACGTTTGTCAGAGAAAAGAAGAAAATATAAATAAGAGAGTTTTACAAGAAGAACAATTACGTCAAGCTGTTTAATAGGCAAATGGAGGATTTCACATGTTAGAAAGTTTATTGTTTTTCTTCGCCGTCGGAGTTGCCTGTGAGCTTGCAGCAATTAATCGAAATGGTCGTAAAAAGATAAAACAACAAGCTGAGCTGATACAGCTTTTAAAAGAATTGAAAGAAAGAAAAAATTAAAAAGACGACCGGGCATAGACGGTCGTCTTTTTCTATATAAAGGGGAAAGGGGACACAAGGTTATACAAGCGTAGCAGCGTAAATAAAAGCAGTAAGAAGAAGAGAGCCGCTAGCTAATCCTAAAAAGTCTAATTTGTTAAAAGTGATGTTATTCATAATGAGTTCTCCTTACTTGTTTAATGTAGAAGCAACAGATTTTGCGTCGAAAAGAGCTGATAATATCATGCCCATTGTATGTAAGAAATTGTTCATTTTCATATTGTTCATCATATCAATCGACTCCTTTTCGAATAGTTGTTGCCCTATTTCTGACTTAATTGTATGAAATATAGTGAGAAGTAACTATCGAATTAGCTTACAAGAAAATTACACTTTTGTAAGAATTGAAATTTAACAATTCATACTTAATTTTATTACCAACTCCTAAAACTTAGTGTTATAATCGTTATAAGAATATGATTATACTTCGGATGTTTAGAAAGGAACGAAACCAATGTATAAACCAATTACATTTTTGTTGAAATATATATTTAAAACAGCTGGGAAAGTAGAAGTGCAAGGAAGAGAAAAGTTACCGGAAGGTGGTCCGTATGTTGTTGCGTGTACACATACAAGTTTTATGGATGTATTAATGTTAGCTACAGGGATGTACCCAACTCAAATTCATTACATGGCAAAAAAAGAATTATTTGAAGGGAAATTCAAAAATTGGTTCTTTAAAAATGTAAATGCATTCCCTGTAGATCGTGCGAATCCGGGACCAAGTACACTTAAAATTCCATCACGTTTATTAAAAGAAGGAAAGGTAGTAGGAATTTTTCCGAGTGGAACGAGATCAGCAGAAGATGTTTCATTAAAAGCGGGTGCTGTGACAATTGCGATGCGTTCTAATGTACCTTTAGTGCCGGCAGCTTATGTTGGTCCATCAAGTGTAAAAGAATTAATAAGGGGGAAAAAGGCACAATTAATTTTTGGAGATCCGATTCAAATTGAGGCTGGAGAACAAATAGATCGAAAAACCGCTATGAAAATGATGACGGATCAATTAAATGAGAAGTTTGAGGAGTTAAAAGAAGCTTTGCAATCAAATCAAAAATAAGAAAAGACGACCGGGCATAGACGGTCGTCTTTTCTATTACTATTTATAATAAAGGGGAAAGGGGACACAAAGTTATACAAGCGTAGCGGCGTAAATAAAAGCAGTAAGAAGAATCGAGCCACTAGCTAGTCCTAAAAAATCTAATTTGTTAAAAGTGATGTTATTCATAATACATTCTCCTTACTTGTTTAATGTAGAAGCAACAGCTTTTGCGTCGAAAAGAGTGGAAAATACCATGCCCATTGTATGTAAGAAATTGTTCGTTTTCATTTTGTTCATCATATTAATCCGCTCCTTTTCGAATAGTTGTTACCTTGTTTCTGACTTAATTGTATGAAATGTTGCGGAAAGTCACTATCGAATTAGCTTACAGAAAAATTACACTTTTGTAAGAGAAACGAATGAAGGTGTAATGATAAGAAGATTTGACATATGTTCATGGGATTCATTAAGTTAAAGATAGAGGTGAGTGTATGGCTAATATTAAAGATATCGCAAAGATGGCGGGAGTTTCAGTTACGACTGTTTCGAGAGTGTTGAATGATCACCCATATGTAAGTGAAGAAAAAAGAAAAGCGGTTATAGAGATAGTTGAGAAATTGAATTACTCGCAAAACGCAAATGCTGTTCATTTATCAAAAGGGAAGACGAATATTGTTGGTGTAATTCTACCTTACATTAATCACCCGAGCTTTGATGCAATGGTAGGGGGAATGATGGAGGGAGCGTTAACTCATAATTACAGGGTGCTACTTTGCCAAACGAATTATAATAAAAAAGAAGAAATGAAAAGTTTACATATGTTAAAAACAAAACAATTGGATGGTCTTATTATTTGTTCACGTGCAAATGATTGGGAAACGATAGAACCGTATGCTTCTTACGGCACAATAATTGCTTGTGAAGATAATGATATTTCAAACATCTCAAGTGTATATACGAATCATTCAGCGGCCTTTCAATTAGGAATGGATTATTTGATTGAGAAAGGTTATAAAAAAATTGGTTATTGTACGGGAAGAAAATTAGGGCCAAGTAGTCAAAAGCGTTTTGATGTCTATAAACAGCAATTACAATCTATAGACGAAGAGGTTAATGAAGAATGGATTTTTACAGAATGTTTTACACTAGAAGATGGTGTAAAAGTGGCTCATAAGTTAAAAGAGATGCAGGATCTTCCTGAAGCATTAATAGTAGCAGGCGATGAAGTTGCGATTGGGGTTATGACAGAGGTTGAAAAATTAGGGATTCAAGTTCCTGAGGATTTAGCGATTATTGGCTTTGATAATCAACCTATCTCGCAAGTGTTACAATTGACAACTATTGATCAAAATTTAAAGGAGATAGGGAAAACTGCTTTTGAAATGTTGCATAGAAAAGTGAATGAAGAGAGTTCTGAACAAGAAAAGCTGGAAATTCCATACGAACTTGTGGAACGCTCTACAGTTTAATTTTAATCCGTTATGTGTATAATCGCATAACGGATTATTTTTTTGAAATACCTTTGACAGGAAACGCGTTTCATACTTTATAAAGGAGTTAAACCGGTTTGTAACAATCCATGGATTCTTTTCAAGAATAGTATTTGGAGGGATATGCATGAATGAACTTTTATTAAGTGTGAACAAGTATATAGAGGATAACGAAAAAATGTTAGCCTTTGTAGTAGGGATCTTTGAGAAGGATAATTTCATGTTATGTTACCAACATGGAATTTTTGTTGCCACTACTAGACGTCTCCTTTTTTACGGGAAATTTCCGTACTATCCTTCAACATTTAAAGAGTACCCATATTTGCATATAGATAGCATAGATTTTCATTCGTACTTTGAGTTTACTTATAATCATGAAACGGTTAGAGCTAAGCATATTCAGAAAGGGAATGTGGAGCGATTTGTCCATGTAGTTAGAGCAAATATGAATAATTAATCAACCCTCTGTTTAAACATAATATTTCAATTTTTAAGAGGGAAAATGCGGAATAAAAACCACTTCTAAACCTCTAGGAGATAGTGATACAATGTCAAATGGGGGGAGGGTATGAACTATGGTTAATCAACGTATAAAGGAAATAACACTAATTACAATTGGTTCATTATTATTCGCAATTGGTATTAATTACTTTGCAATTCCAAACCGTTTATCGGAAGGTGGAATTATTGGTTTAACGGTTGTTACGTACTACTTATTTGATTGGTCACCAGGGATTGTGAATTTTGCTATAAATGCAATTTTACTAGCTATTGGTTATAAATTTTTTGATAAGAAAACAATGATTTATACAATTTTAGGGATTGTAGAAACATCTTTGTTTTTATACGTTACAGAACATATTGAGTATCATGTAAATAGTGATACATTATTAGCAGCTTTATTTGCTGGTTTATTTGTGGGTATTGGATTAGGCTGTATGTTCAAAGCCGGAGGTACATCGGGAGGATCAGCAATCTTAGCTCAGTTAGCAAATCAATATTTAGGTTGGAGTGTAGGTAAAGGTGTACTAATTATTGATATTGTTGTAATTGCTGGTTCTGTATTTATAATAGGGCAAGAAAAGGCAATGTATACACTTGTAGCTGTGTTCATTGGAGCGAAGGTGATTGATTTCATTGTAGAAGGAATGGATACAAAAACGGCTGTTACGATTATTTCGAATCAACCAGATTTAATTCGTGAAGCTATTACGAAAAATATGACACGCGGTGTTACTGTATTAGAAGGGCGCGGCGGATATACTGGTAAAAATAAAGAAGTTTTATATGTTGTTATTAATAAACAAGAGCTTGTTAAGTTAAAACAAGTTATTAGCCGGGTAGATGAAGATTCTTTCGTTGTTATACATGATGTACGTGATGTACTTGGCGGTGGCTTTAAAGCAAGCTAAAAGGTGAACGAGCAAATTCGTTCACCTTTTTTAATTCTTACAAAAATGTAAGTGTAATGTAATGAGATTCAATAGTAGATTTTATTCCCCCTTTTTAAAATGGATGTATATATATCCTGCAGAGGAGGAATGTTTATTATGAAGAAAAAAATGATCACTACTATAATAGCGATGATAGTGATAGTAGTAATGTTACTGCCTACGAAACTTGGACCGGTTATCGATAAATATAATCCATTTTATAAGACGAAAGAATACTATACGGTTGTGAATACAATTGGTCAGCATATTGGTGATGAGTGGTATGAATATGAATTTATTGCATTCGATGAACGTGGTAGAGAGCAGAAAATAAAGAAAACGGTTAAGCATATGTTAAAGAGAGATGAAGCATTAAAGGTTTTTGCAAAAGGACGTTACGGTGAATCGATTGAAGAGATTGAGGTTGCAAATATTCCTATAAATGCGAAGAGCAAACTTTTAACGATGAGATAGTAAAATATACCCCCATCTATTTTTTGTCGAAAATAAAAATACTGGGTAAGGGTATTTTTAAGATTAACAAAAAAGCCTTAGTCCATATAGACTAAGGCTTTTTTATTATATAAAGGGGAAGGGGGTACATTGTAGTAGCATGGGTGAAAGGTATAAGAAGAGTAGCTACTAGCAATGCAATTTGGTTATGTAATTGTTCTTCTTATTTGGCTTACTTTCTAACTTTATTGTACGAAATATAAGTAAGGGAAACTATCGAATTACATTACACATAACTTACAAACATGTAAGTCTTCTGTAATGTAATTCGATAGTTAAAAGATAGTAATTTTCATATAGTGTAACTAGAAAGTCTCAATGTATTACTTTCTGTTTGTAATGAAGAATGAAAAACCAACTAATTTTTAATAATCCTCATCTGAATAAAGATGGGGATCCTTTTTTAAACCTTACAACATTGTAAGGTTTACGTAAGTTAATTCGATAGTAAATTTGTCATATTTTTTGCATAATAGATACAGATAGAAAAATAATTAGGGATCTAGTAAGAAGGGAGAAGAATGGGATGCGTAAAGAAGAAGTAGTGAAGTTACCAATTAAAGATTTCTGTAGCTACTTTACTGTTGCCGTAGTGTGTATTGGATTATTTGATATCATAACAAACTTAATTGTTAAATAATATAGATGCTAAAACAAGAAAGGAAGTCCTTTCTTGTTTTTTTTATGGGGGCATAAAGATGAAATGGATTGATAGTCATATACATGTTGATCAATATAAGGATGAAGAGAAGAGCAGATTACTGAAAGAGGTGGAAAATAGTAATGAAATAAAGGGGCTTATTGCAGTATCTATGAATTATCAATCTTGTAAGGAAACGTTATTTTTAGCGAAGAAGTATCCCTTTATATATCCAGCGATAGGGTTTCATCCAGAGCAACAGATTCATAAAGAAGAGTGTGACCAGATTTATCAACTTATTGAACAGAACGCAGAGGAAATTGTTGCGATTGGTGAAGTAGGTTTGCCCTATTATTTGAGGAAAGAAGATGAAAGAATTGCTGTAGATCCATACATAGCTGTATTGAAAAAATTTATAGAACTAGCTAGTAAGTATAATTTGCCGATTATATTACACGCAGTTTATGAAGATGCTGACACTGTATGTGATTTGCTAGAGAAATATAAAGTTTCACGTGCACATTTCCATTGGTTTAAAGGAAGTGATGAAACAATGAAACGGATGATGAAGAATGGTTATCATATTTCGATTACACCGGATGTTTTACATAAGGAGAAGATTAGAAAAATTGTTTCGTATTATCCGCTTGAATATATGATGGTAGAAACAGATGGACCGTGGGAATTTCAAGAGGGTGTTATAACGCATCCAAGAATGATTCGAGAGGTATTAAAGGAAATTAGTTCTATAAAAAACATATCCATTGATAAGGTCGCAAAAACAATATATGGAAATACAAGTCGATTTTATTTGAAAGGATAGGAGAATTATAATTTTCATAATGTAACGGAAAAAGTAAAAGTTGAATTTATTTAATAAAATGCCACGGTTTGATATATGAAAAAAACCACCGAGCGTTCCGCTCGGTGGTTTTGTATTAGGATTCTAATTTTTTCGCACGTTTTAATAATAAAAGAAAGACAATGATAACGAACCCCAGTATAAGGAAGAAGCCATATTGCTTTATATAATCAATTATGTCATTCGCACTGGTTGGTTTTTCAACGTGAATGCCGTCTTTATTCGTCGTAATATGAATATCTTTCATTTTTACTTCATTCTTTTCCTTTTGTAAATCAATCCATTCTATATTTGGAATACTTTCTAGATCCTTTAATACTTCTTTTAATGGTTTCACACCTAAGTAAGGATGATAGAATGCACCAATAACTCCATCTGATAATTTAGAAACAGATAGAGCACGTTCTTTCATTTTAGCAATAGTTTGTGGCGTATCTTCTTCAATAAATCCGACTGTTTCAGGCAATAGTTTCATTCCATGTAAAAATGACGGAGTACTTGTATAATATGGTGAGTGCATGGATTTCCAAGTTGTATCATTTAACTGTAGTTGTCCTACATAAGTTGAAAAGTACCTTGATAATATTTCATATCCTTTTTGAGACATCGTGTAATGAGGTGCTTCAAAGGCAACAGGATATAGTTTAGCATCTACAAGTTCTTGAATTCCTTTTTCGATATGATCTTTCGTATATTTTTCCTCGAATTCTTCCCCTTTTTTTACATATTGGTTATATGCCTCTATATTTGGAAAGTCATCTTTTGTCTTCGGTTTTTCATGCTTCGGTTGGCGAATTGGTTGATCTGTTTTTACATCCCAAAATTCAAAGCCCTCACCTGTTTCACTGTCATAAAATTGGTGAGTATAACCATGCATAATAATTGCTGCACCATCATCTTGCATAGAGCGTAAAAGATCAACTAGTTCTGGTCTATCTTTTAAATGTATTATCTTTCCTGTATCTGGATCTTTATATACCGGAATAACAGTAATCATGTAAGGCATCTTTTTCTCTTTTAGTAATTCAGCAATTTCTTTCAATTGATTTATATCTGCTACTGGGTGAACATCCTCAAGGCGTAAATAAGCTTCAACTTTATTTTTCGTTGGTTTTTGGCCGAAATAAGAAAATAACATTTCACCGACGTAATGAGACATCCAGTCAAAGAGGTTAGGTGTTGCAACATAATAAGATGTTTCATGCTGAACAATTAGTGGATTAGTGTTATTTGAGCTTAAGGCGTTAGCAAGCACAGTTCCATTCGTATCAAATGATTGAATTAATCGTTCCTCTTCTAAGGTATTTTTTAGCTTCTTGTCTGGATATTCAATTTTATTAACTCGTATATCATCACTCTTCAAAGTAATGAAAGAAAAACGCTTAGATAATTGTTCAACATTTTGTCCTAATACTAATATAGGGCCGGAGAAGTTTTCTAGAAATTGTTTCGTTTCATCAGAAAACGCTTCTTTTGTTTCACCGATATAAACAATATGTGTATAGGAGGATACATTATTAATTGAAGTTGCTTCTTTTAAGTTTTTTACGGTTATATCATTTGTAAAATGTCCTAATTGAGTATTAAGGATTTGGACATTATTTGAAACTTTATCGTCTTGTGTACTATACAAAACAAGTACTTTTGGTTTTGATGATGTTTGTGCAGAGGTGTAGGTAGGGATGAGTAGTAAAATGCTGAACAAGAGTGTTAGGCATTTTTTCATTTTGTACGCTCCTATTCTATATATAGAGTTCAGTTTACAATTATATACAATAAATGCGTTATAGTCTATGAAAGTTACATTTTTGCCCGTATTTACCAGCTGTTTTTTCGCAAAATCGGTCTAAAGCATGATGATAATATGTATAGTTATTTGCTATGATAAAAGAGTAATAGAATGTAGGTAATTGTAAAGGGAAGGCTGAAAGGGGACAAATTTCAGCGGAGAAAGAGGTAGAGGTAGTGAAGAAATTCTTTGTAGGATTTTTAGTTGTTCTTGGAGTATATTTATATTTCCAAGGAAAGTCTGAAGGAATGGATAAGCTAGTGAATGGAACAAGCTATGTTGATTCAGAAGAAGCAAAACAGATGAAACAAATTATTATAGAGGAAGCGAAGAAAGTAAATCTTCCAGAATGGATACCTCTTGCAATTGCCGAGCATGAAAGTCGATTAAATCCAAGAAGTGTTGGAGATAATGGAACTTCATTCGGATTGTTTCAACTACACCGCGGCGGCGGGCTTGCACCAGAACATTTAACTGATGATGAGCTGAAAGATCCACGTACAAATGCGCAAATTGCAATGCCGCATTTAATGAAAGGATATAAGCGTGGGGTGCAAAAAGGTTTGACTGATTTTGCATTACTGAAATATATAGCGAATACATCTGGATGGCCAGGGAATTTAGGGCCAGAGTGGACGGATAATAACATGAAGTATAACATCGGATTAGAAGATGTGTACTATCGAAATAAAGGTGTAATAAAAGAGTAGGTTTTCTATACCTACTCTGTTTTTTTATGAATAATTTCATCCTTTTCTTTCGTGAAATACTGCGTGAGTTGTATTTTCACCTCTTCTAGTTTTGTAGAAACTTGCGGTATTTTATATCCTACATACAATGGTGAAACGACAAATCTAGGTACAACTTTACAAATAATTTTTCCATTTAAGTAATAGAAGAATAAGTTATAACTACTGCATCCTTTATGGAAATCTGTCAGTATGTAACGTACAGTTTGCTGAATGTAATTTGCCATTTCATCTATATATGAAATATTATCAATGATTATATTGAATTCAGTGAAGCCAATAATGGGACGCTCTGAAATATTAAGCTCAATGCATTCATTTTTTTGAACAACTAACCCTTGGAAATTTTCTTCTTCAATATTTTCAAGATAATCTACATATTTCATTCCGATAATTTGCATGTGTGCATGATGCAAACTTCCACCTGAAAATGGACCGTGATTTTTATATAAAATCACAGATGCGAACTCTTCGTTCTTCTGTAAGTGTAACCAATGTTGAATAGAAAATTGCAGTAATTTTCTCATATGTTCTTTTGTATATGTTGCGATATGATCTTCGCAATTATCGGTTTCGATTAACACTGTTTGAAATGTATCTTGTAATGTAGGAAATTTATTTTTTAACCAAATAATAGAACCATCAGTTGCTAAAATATCCGTTAATTGTTCTTTATCGCAAAATGGACATGCAGCGCTTCTATTCCGAATACTTTCTGGTTTTTGTTTACCGATATCGTTTAAAAAATATAGTTGTTGTGTATCCATTTGTATATATGCCCCTTTAAAATATGTGTAAAAATCCCGCTTAATACATTCGGGAAAAGGAGAAGGAAATCCTCTAAAGGAATAGGGGAAAAATAAAAGACAAGATATCCTCATTACGATAGGGTACCTTGTCTTTTATTTTTTCTCTAATAGCGTGTATGGATAATATAGAACATTTTCATTATTTTTATTTTTTCTCTTTTTTATTGTGTATAAGGTAATTGCTGTGCTTGCAATTATAATAATGGCTTTCTTCATATTCATATACCCCTTTTTATTGTTGGTTTAATTCTTGGCTAACTGCTTTTGCATCGACTAAAGCGTGTAAAATCATTTTCACCATGTTCATCATATTTCTTCACTCCTTTTTATAGTTCATTTAGTTCTTTTACAACTGCTTGTCCGTTCACTAATACCTCAAAGATTGCTTTTACGATTTCTTTTATCATGTTTGTTTCCTCCTTTTGTTTGTCTCGTTTGTTTACATCTTTATTGTAGAGGGAGGCATCTTTTCGTACTATCGCTTTCCATTACGTGAACATAACAGTTTTGTAAGATTTGATGTCACTTATTGAAATGTTTAGTCTATCTTCATTATTTTCAGAAAAATGACTATTCAAACATGAAATTGGAAAGTATAATAAAGAAGTAAGTATTAAATTCCGTACGAAAGGGGTGAATGAGATGAAACGTTCTTTAGCTGCGCGTGCCAAATTTTTAGATTTTATCTATTTTTGTCGTGCGATTTTTCATGATGTAGTTGTTAACGGGATACGTATGCCCTTTTTTAACAATTGCATAGTGACTATTGAACGATAGAAATCTCTTCACCCATTTTTAATAAACGTGTGAAAAGGGAGCTATTTGGCTTCCTTTTTCTATGCCGAAAACCATGGGGAATGTTTCTTTCTCATGGTTTTTTATATTGAAAGGAGTACGGAAAATGACTATTTGTAGTGTAAATAATGTAACGAAATCTTTTGGTGGAAACATCATATTTGAAAATATATCGCTTGAAATAAAGAATGGTGAACGTGTTGGGTTAGTTGGTCGTAACGGTAGTGGGAAGACAACAATCTTTGGGCTTCTGACGGGAATGGAGAGTTTGGATGCAGGAGCCATCCATATGAAGAAAGGTACACGTATTGGTCATGTCGCACAAATTCCGAAGTTTGATGAGTTCATGACTGTATATGATGTATTGAGTTCCGCTTTTAAAGTAGAAAAGGAATTAGAAAAAGAAATGCATGCTCTAGAAAAAAATATGGCGGAGGAGCAGGAACAATCTTCTTTGCAAAAGCTAATGGAGAGGTACGGAATAATTCAAGAAAAATTTGCATTTCTCGGTGGTTATGAAATAGAGGCAAATATAATGAAGGTAGCAAATGGCTTACAAGTAACAGACTTATTTCCAAGAGTATTTACGGAATTAAGTGGAGGAGAACAGACGAAAGTAAGCCTTGCATATATGCTATTGCAGAAACCAGATTTACTTCTATTAGATGAACCAACAAATCATTTAGATTTGTTTGCAGTTGAATGGTTAGAGAAATTTTTAAAAGAATATAATGGAACAGTTATGGTTATTTCACACGATCGCTATTTCCTTGATGAAGTTGTAACGAAAATTTTTGATCTGGAAGATGGAGAGATTCACGTGTACCATACGAATTATTCTCAGTTCGTTGAGGAGAAGGAAGAAAGATTACTTCAAGAGTTTCAAGCTTATCAAGAGCAGCAAAAGAAAATAAAGAAAATGAAAGAAGCAATTAAGCGGCTACGTGAATGGGCAAATCAAGCGAATCCTCCGAATGAAGGATTGCATAAAAGAGCGAGGAATATGGAACGTGCGTTAGAGCGTATAGAGAAATTAAAGAGGCCGATTTTAGAAAGAAAACAGATGGGTCTTCAGTTTGAAGGGCAAGAGAGAAGTGGAAAAGATGTTGTTGTAATGAAAGAAGTGAGTAAAGGTTTTGCTGGCCGATCTTTATTTGAACAAGCGAATTTACATGTTCGTTTTCAAGAGCGTGCTGCTATCGTTGGTCGTAATGGTACAGGAAAGACTACATTATTAAAACTACTATTAGAAGAAATAAATCCAGACGTTGGTGAAATTCGAATTGGTAGTAGTGTCAAAATTGGTTATTTATCACAACATGCATATGAAAATATGAAGAGTAATGTATTGGAAGCATTCAGAGAGAATGTGGCTGTAACAGAGGGAGAAGCAAGACATATATTAGCTAAGTTTTTGTTTTATGGTCCAGCAGTATTTAAGAAAGTAACGCAACTTAGTGGTGGAGAAAAAATGAGATTAAGACTTGCGCAACTTATGTATCAAGACATCAATTTTCTAATTTTAGATGAGCCGACAAACCATCTTGATATTGAATCAAGGGAAGTTTTAGAGGAAGCCCTTGAGCAATATAATGGAACGATTTTAGCTGTTTCACACGATCGATATTTTTTAAATAAGTTATTTGAAAAGACGTACTGGATTGATAGATGCAAATTATTTGAGTTCGCAGGAAACTATGCATGGGCTCGTCAAAAGTGGGAAGAAAAGCTTGAGGAGGAAGTAATAAAGCATAAGCACCATGGAAGAAAAAGTGTTGAAGCAATCTCTATAAAAAAGAAAGATTCTAGAAGTTTTGCGGAGATTGAAAACGAGTTAATGCATATAGAAGAAGATATATATGCATTAGAAAGTGAAATGGAATATGTAGCTGATGTTGAAAGACTTGAAAAATTATATGAGGAAAAAACGAAGAAAGAGTTGTTACGAGCAGATTTATATAATGAATTAGAGAATATGGTGGAGTAATGAGTAGAAAGCCACTTCCTTTCAGTTTTGCTGGAGGAAGTGGCGTTTTTTATAATGATATTTTGCTTTAAAGGTTAAATGAAGCGATGTGTTTCACGTGAAACAGTAACTTAGATAAATCCATTTCCCTTAATTTGCATAGTTTGTGAAACATATGAAAATGATAAGCTGAAAAATAAATGTCATTAGTGGTTTTTCGATAGGAGTAATTACAAAAACAAAGGCTAATTATTTCCCGAGAGATAAAGTGAAACTTTAATCAGTGGGGGTCTTACTGCCCGGCAAATAGCGGAATAAATATGTGTAACAGAGACTAGTGAATGAAAACAAAAAGAGAGCAAAGTTACAGCTTTACGCGCTGAACTCTGCTCTCTTTTTGCGTGGCATCTTCTTTCGTTGAAATTATAATAGCGATCCCGAGCATGATAAAAAAAGCTAAAAAGAGGACGAACTTTGGGAAGAACGGGAATAGTAATAGCGCTCCGACTATCATAATTGTTAATAATACGTAGTGCAGGACGTATTGGAATAGGTTGTCCATATTTTCGCCCCCTTTTTTGTAATTGGTTATTAGTATTCTATGTTTCATGCTGAAGGAATAGAAGTAGATTTTTAAGTTTTAATACGAATTATAGCTGAGTTTTCTTAAAGTATAAATGTAGAGTGATAATTTCGGAAAAATTCTCAAAATATTTATTTAGAAAGAATTGACAAAACATAATGAACGATATAAGCTAATAACCATAAAGTCTACCGGAAAGGTCGGAATAAGGTTGTTACCCCTCAAAAACATCTATTTTTTTACGATTAAAACCGACTTTTCCGATTGGCTATAAATGTTGCTGTGGGAGGCATACATAAGGTAATTCGTTCAGAGGGTATAATCATAAAAAGTTAGGGTGGGGACAATGAAGAAAAAGACAAAAAAATGGGCTGGTGTATTTTCGGTATTAATGAGTAGTTCGCTTGTGTTGTCTGCTTGTGGGGGACAGGAGGACGCGGCTTCTACAGAGCCGGTTAAACAGCAGGATTTAAAAAATGTGAAAATTGAAAAAATCACTGCGACAGATAAAACGAAATTGCCAGACAAAGCGAAGAATAGAAAAGATACGTTAGTAGTTGGTATTAGTAAGCCAGGCGGCGTATTTTTGCCATACTTCCAACAAAATGGTTGGGATGGAAACGTAACTTCAGTTATTTTTGCATCTCTCGTATCAACCGATAAACAAGGGAAACCAATTCCAGAATTAGCTGAGAAGTGGGACGTTTCTTCTGATCAGTTAACATATACATTCCATTTACGTAAAGATTTGAAATTTAGTGATGGATCGCCATTAACGGCGGATGATGTAGCTTTCACATTGACGCTTTTACATGATAAGGCATATGAAGGTGAAGTAGATATCTCTCAATATGCGGTTAAAGGTGGTAAAGAATATAAAGAAGGGAAAGCAACTTCAATTGAAGGTATTCAAGTTGTTGATCCACAAACAATTAAAATTACAACTGAAAAAGTGAATTCACAAGCTATATTTGTTTTAGGAGGTACAGTACTATCAAAAGCTTATTATGGAAAAGATTATAAGCAAAATACAAGCTTAGATTACTTAAAAGATTTATATGGAAAGCCATTAGCTGCGGGTCCATATAAATTTGAAAAGTATATTCCAGGTCAAGAAGTTCGTTTTGTAGCAAACGAAAATTATTATGCGGGTAAACCAAAAATTCAAAACTTCATTTATAAAATTACTTCTGGTGATACGAAGCTTCAGTTATTCCAAACAGGAGAAGTTGACCATACTGGCTTAGGTACTGGTGATGAGGTTCTTGAACAGGCTAAGGCTTTAGAATTCGCAAATATCCAAATCGAAACAGCACCGTCATTTAGTTATATTTATATGAATAATAATAAGCCTTACTTAAAGGATAAAAAGGTTCGCCAAGCACTTATTTACGGATTAGACCGCAAAAAATATGTTGATACAGCGTTAAAAGGATACGGTACAGTAGCCAATGTACCAATTCATCCAACTTCTTGGGCTTATACGGAAGAAGGAGTTAATAAATACGAATACGATAAAGAAAAAGCGAAAAAATTATTAGATGAAGCAGGGTGGAAAGTTGGTTCGGATGGAATTCGTGAAAAAGATGGTCAAAAATTAAAACTTTCTTATTTCGGTCCAAGTTCGGCTAAAGATAGTGATTTATTAATTCCGATTGCGAAAGAGAATTATAAAGAAATAGGTGTAGAGTTTAATCCTGAATTTATGGACTTTAATACGATGCTTTCTAAGGTAAACAAAGGGGATTACGATTTAGCTTCTGTTTCGACACCGATTACAAGTGATCCGAGTGAAACAGCTGGTGAATATTTGTCTACTGCAAATGAAACTAGTCTTGGTTATAAGAATGCAAAAGTAGATGAGCTAATTCAAAAAGGTATTGAAACTGTAGATATCGAAAAGCGTAAACCTATTTATAAAGAATTGTATAAAGAATTAAGTGATGATCCACCAGTAATTCTATTAAACTACCGTAGAACAATTACTGGTTATAACGGGAATATAAAAGGAATTGATCCTGAAAAGTACAACAGTATTAGTGCAAACTTACCAGTATTATCATTTGAAAAATAACGATAAGAATGTATAAGTAGAAGACATTTTTTCATTCGGTTAGTAATGTGCCGCTTTGAAAAAATGTTCTTCTATTTTAAGCATAAGATTGGAGAGAAAAAGGGTGAAAACATATATTGTTCGTAGGTTGTTACAAATGATTCCTACACTGCTTGGTACATCAATTATTATCTTCGTCCTGTTCGCACTTCTTCCTGGGGATTATATTGATTCAAACCCGAAAATTACACCGGAAAGAGCAGCTGAACTGAGGGAGTTATATGGGTTGAACAAACCAATTGTTGAGCGTTATTTTCATTGGTTAGGTAATGCATTGCAAGGGGACTTTGGCTTCTCGCTTCAATATCAAGAGCCTGTAACGTCATTATTAAATAAATTTATTTGGAATTCTTTTAGTGTAGCAATTATTGCATTGTTTTTTATTTGGCTAATTGCACTTATTATCGGTGTATTCTCGGCGACGAAGCAACATTCTTTATTCGATAAACTTGTAACAATCGGTGTTTTTGCAGCAATGTCATTCCCTTCATTCTTTATCGGTTTGTTTTTAATTAAGGTGTTTGCGGTTGACTTTAAGTTATTACCGATAGGTGGAATGATTGATGTTGGCAGTAATTCAACAGGATTTGCTTACGTGATAGAAGTTGCAAAACATATGATTTTACCAGTATTTATTTTGACACTTCTTGGGGTCGGCTCGCTAACTCGTTATTTTAGAACAAGTATGTTAGAGGTTGTAAGACAAGATTACATACGAACAGCAAGAGCGAAAGGTTTGAAGGAGAAGACGGTTATTTATAAGCATGCATTAAAAAATGCAATTTTACCGGCAATTACGTTATTAGCATTTGAATTACCTGGATTGTTTTCTGGGGCAATTATTATTGAACAAATTTTTAACTGGCCAGGGATTGGTAATATTCAATTAGAAGCATTAAATTTCCGTGACTATACAGTATTGATGGCATTTACGATGTTTCTTTCTTGTTTAACAATCGTTTCAAACTTTTTAGCAGATATCGTATATGCAGTTGTTGATCCAAGAATTCGGTTGAAGTAAGGGGGAAAGAAATGGAGACTGTTACAGTAATTACAGAAAAAAAAGAAAAAAAGAGAAGAAATGAATCATCACCATGGCGACAAGCTTTTAAAAAGATAAAGAAAAATAAGATGGCACTTGTAGGGTTTTATGCATTAATTTTTATGTTTTTATTTTGTTTTATCGGTCCGTTCTTTTCTCCATATGCATCAGGAAAAATACAAGTTGCGCTCATTAACAAACCACCTAGTTTTTCTCATTGGCTTGGTACAGATCAATTAGGAAGAGATATTTTAACAAGGCTTATGCAAGCGGGACGTATTTCATTAACCATTGGTTTAGCTTCAATGGTTTTATCGGTTATACTTGGAGCTTTATTAGGAGCGATTGCAGGTTTTTATCGTGGTATTGTGGACAATATTATTATGCGACTTGCAGATATTTTAATGTCGATGCCAGGATTACCGTTACTTATTATAATGGGTGCGATTTTATCAGAGTGGAAAGTACCGTCTGATTATCGTTTGTATGTCATTATGATTATTTTAAGTTTAGTAGGTTGGCCAGGGCTTGCACGCCTTGTAAGAGGGCAAATTTTATCACTTAGGGAGCAAGCATTTATGCAAGCTGCGGATGTGTTAGGAATAAAAGATTACCGGAAAATTATATATCACTTAATACCTAATGTTTTACCCATTTTAATTGTCGTATCTACATTAGGTGTTGCAGGTTCTATTTTGGGAGAATCCGCACTAAGTTACTTAGGTCTCGGAGTCGTTCCACCTACACCATCATGGGGGAACATGATTAGCGCAGCTAACTCATTAATCGATTTCCAAAAGCGTCCATGGTTATGGATTCCGCCTGGTTTTGCAATCTTTATAACAGTTGTATCAATTAATTTACTTGGTGATGCACTTCGTGATGCATTAGATCCAAAGATGAGACGGTAGGTGAGGAGATATGAGTAAAGCAGTAGTAGAGCTGAAAGATTTACAAACACACTTTCAGACAGAAGAAGGGACAGTAAAAGCTGTGAATCATGTTAGTTTTTCTGTTCGAGAAGGTGAAACTGTTTGTGTTGTAGGTGAATCTGGTTGCGGAAAAAGTGTAACGGCGTTATCTATTATGGGACTTATTGCTGAATCAGGCAGTGTAGTAGGTGGAGATATTTTATATGAAGGAAAAAGTCTTTTAGGAATGAAAGAGAAAGAGCTTCGTAGTTTACGAGGGAATGATATTGCGATGATTTTCCAAGAACCGATGACATCGCTAAATCCCGTCTTCACTGTAGGAGAGCAAATTGTAGAAACGTTAAGGGAGCATGAATTACTTAGTAAAAATGAAGCATATAAGAAGGCAATTGAGTTAATTCGTAAAGTTGGCATAGCCCGCGCTGATGAAATCGTCCATTCTTATCCGCATGAACTGAGCGGCGGGATGTTACAACGTATTATGATTGCTGTTGCACTTAGTTGTAATCCTAAGTTATTAATTGCGGATGAACCAACAACAGCTCTTGATGTTACCATTCAGGCTCAAATATTGGATCTACTAAGACAAGTGAAAGAAGAATTTAAAACGTCGATTTTATTAATTACACATGACTTAGGTGTCGTAGCGGAAATGGCTGATTATGTTGTCGTTATGTATGGCGGGAAAGTTATTGAAGAAGCCCCAGTACTAGAGATATTCCAAAATCCAAAACATCCTTATACGAAAGGATTATTGAAATCAAAACCAGTAATGGGAAAACGAATAGATAAACTATATTCTATTCCAGGGCAAGTTCCGAATTTAGTTGGTTTAGGTGAGTTTTGCTACTTTAGTGGGCGTTGTGAGCATTGTATGGAAATATGTGAAAAAGAAGCCCCAAATCTAAATGTAAATGATGAAAATCATAAAGTAGCTTGCTGGTTATATGAGGAGCGTGCGGAACAATGAGTGAACCATTATTAGAGGTGAAAAATCTAAAGACATATTTTCCAATTAAGGGGGGCGTATTTAGTAGAACAATTGGGCATGTAAAAGCGGTTGATGGAGTAAGTTTTACTATTAATAAAGGTGAAGTGTTTGGTCTCGTTGGCGAATCAGGGAGCGGAAAAACAACAATAGGAAAAACAATTTTACGCCTCGTTCAAAAAACGGAGGGAGAAGTGAAGTTTAAAGGGAAAGATGTTCATTCTTTATCCAAGGAGGAATTAAGAAAACATCGCCCTAATATGCAGCTCGTTTTCCAAGATCCATTTAGCTCATTAAATCCGAGAATGAGAATTGGAGAAGCGCTTGGAGAGCCAATGTTGGCCCACGGATTAGCGACGAAAGAAAATGTTCGTGAAAAGGTAATTGAAGTATTGGAGTTATGTGGATTAGCTCCTTATCATATTGACCGGTATCCCCATGAATTTTCTGGTGGACAACGTCAGCGTATCGTAATCGCAAGAGCTATGGTATTAAATCCGGAATTTATTGTAGCTGATGAACCTGTGGCGGCACTAGATGTATCTATCCAAGCACAAATTATTAATTTATTTAGTGAGTTACAAGAGAAAAAGGGATTATCTTATTTATTCATTTCGCATGATTTAAGTGTAGTAGAACATTTATGTACGAAAATCGGAATTATGTATTTAGGTACGATTGTGGAGACAGCACCGCGTGATGAGTTATTTACCAATCCGCTACATCCTTATACGAAAGCATTGTTATCAGCTGTTCCAATACCAGATCCAACAGTGAAGCGAGAGCGAATTATACTAGAAGGGGATATTCCAAGTCCAGCAAATCCACCTTCGGGCTGTCGTTTTCATACACGTTGCCCATTTGCAACGGATGTTTGTAAAAAAATAGTACCAGAATTCCGTAATGTTGGTGCAGAGCATTTTGTTGCTTGTCATCACGTATAAAAAAGGACTCTTTCAAATTGAAAGAGTCCTTTTTTTATTTACTAGATGAAGTTTGTTTCAATACAAATTGCTCGATTGCGTGAGCAACACCATGTTCATTGTTTGTTAGTGTTACAACATCACATAGCTTTTTTACATCTTCTTCAGCGTTGCCCATTGCAACAGATAAGCCTGCTACTTCTAACATCGGTACATCATTAAAATTATCACCAATAGCAACTGTATCTTCAATAGGGATATTAAAATGAGCTGCCATATGCTGTATCCCGTTTCCTTTATGTCCATTCTTATCCATAATTTCTAAGTTAGTAGGAGCCGATGCTGTAACCATAATATCAGCATCTTCTTGTAATATACTTAATAGTTGTGCGCGATGCGCTGCATTAAACGTTAAAATGAAGAATTTAGATATTTCTAGTTCTTGGTTATTTACAACATCTTCTATTTTTTTGAAATCAGTAATTAGGTTCGATTTCTTTTGCTTTTCTGTAATTCGTTCAAGTTCCTCTAATGTAACATCAAGTGCATGCTTATTTTCTTCGAATGCTTGCATCACTTGATCTTGCCATGTATATGGAGAATAAACTCCTTTATTCGTATATAGCTTATATGGGAAACCTTCAGATTCTAGTAATTTTGCAAGTTTGTACACTTTGTCGTTTTGTATACAACGCGAGTTAATTACTTTTCCATCCACATAAACAATAGCCCCATTGCTTGCTCCGACTGGAAGAGATAATTTATATTCTTCCAATAGCTTTAAAGCATCCTCTTTCGCACGACCAGAACAGATCATTACAATATGACCAGCTTCTTGTGCAGTTTGGATTGCTTGTAGGTTTTCTTTGGAGATTTCAAGATTAGATGATAGTAGTGTACCATCCATATCTAATGCGATTAATTTCAAAATGACCACCTCTTTGTTTTCATTATACATAGTTATATAGAGGAAACATATAAACTTATCTTGGAAAGACGGTATTTTATCTCATATTAAAAGTAAGTAAAAGATTAGATAGGTTTAGTGTCACTAAATAAACGATTTGTAACAAAAATAGAGAGGAATATGACTACATTTCACTTTATGACTGTAATGTTACACGAATGTTACAAACGTGAACTTAGTGAAAAACGCATTAAATAAAGGTTTTTGAGGGTTATTATAAAAAAACGTAAAAAAAGTGTAATAAATTTTACGTAATTATATTGCAACGTAATAATAGTTATGTTACATTAATGTTACAAACGTTACGTTATCAAATTTAATGTAACGTTAACATAAAAACTATGAAATAAACATTTCTTAGAAATTACATATAGATAACTTATAAAAAGGGAGGATAAATGATATGAAAGAGCAAGTATTACAAGTAACAAAAGGTGATTTCGTAGGATCAGCAAGTGGAGCGGTAGTATTAACAGCGTTAATCGTATTTCTATCAAGCGTATTAGTATAATAGAAGCTTTGTAACAAAAGAAAAAAGAAGGGAGAATGAAAGATATGAAAGAGCAAGTATTACAAGTAACAAAAGGTGACTTCGTAGGATCAGCAAGTGGAGCGGTAGTATTAACAGCGTTAATCGTATTTCTATCAAGCGTATTAGTATAATAGAAGCTTTGTAACAAAAGAAAAAAGAAGGGAGAATGAAAGATATGAAAGAGCAAGTATTACAAGTAACAAAAGGTGACTTCGTAGGATCAGCAAGTGGAGCGGTAGTATTAACAGCGTTAATCGTATTTCTATCAAGCGTATTAGTATAATAGAAGCTTTGTAACAAAAGAAAAAAGAAGGGAGAATGAAAGATATGAAAGAGCAAGTATTACAAGTAACAAAAGGTGACTTCGTAGGATCAGCAAGTGGAGCAGTAGTATTAACAGCATTAATCGTATTTTTATCAAGTGTATTAGTATAATAGAAGTTTTAAATCAAACAAAAAAGGAAGGAGAATGAGGGATATGAACAGTGAACAAGTGTTTCAAGTAACAAAAACAGATTTATTAGGATCCTTAGGTGGAGCAGTAATATTAACATCATTTATTCTATTCCTTGCAAATGTATTAGTATGAGATATATAAATACAATCATTCAAAAAAAATAAAGACTCTAACGTATTAGTAAGTAGTTAATATGTTGGAGTCTTTTTTATATTCTTCTTATATCCCCTCAAGTATTAAAGTTACCTCATTATCCAGCATTCATGGCTAATTAAACGCTGCGGTTGAAACTTGATTCAACGAATAATCAAAAATCCACTGAATAAAATCCCGCTTTATTTCAAAGAGAAAAAAGTCGAATTTTATATGTAAGAAAAAAAGAGGAATTTGACAGAAAAGATAGAAAATTTTAAAGGTCAGAATTTGTTAGCTTGCTAACTAATTTCTATTAATTAATGTTGGAAGCGTTTTCGGTTGGTTTTAAGTATGGACCATTTAATCTATTTACAGGGGGATGAAGATATTATGAAACAAAAATCTATGGATACGCTAGCTGCACAAATGGAGGACTTTTTTCCAGTACGTGATGTAGATCATTTGGAATTTTACGTAGGGAATGCAAAGCAATCGAGTTATTATCTTGCGAGAGCGTTCGGATTCAAAATTGTGGCTTACTCTGGATTAGAAACTGGAAACCGTGAAAAGGTATCTTATGTTCTTGTGCAAAAAAATATGCGTTTCGTTGTGTCTGGAGCTTTAAGTAGTGAAAATCGTATTGCAGAGTTTGTAAAGACTCATGGTGATGGCGTGAAGGATGTGGCACTACTTGTTGATGATGTTGATAAAGCATACTCAGAAGCAGTGAAACGTGGTGCCGTCGCAATTGCTCCACCGCAGGAATTAACAGATGAGGACGGTACATTGAAAAAAGCAGTTATTGGTACGTATGGTGATACAATTCATACGCTTGTAGAGCGTAAAAATTATAAAGGGGCATTTATGCCAGGATTCCAAAAGGTAGAATTTAATATTCCATTTGAAGAGTCTGGTTTAATTGCTGTTGATCATGTAGTTGGTAATGTTGAAAAAATGGAAGAGTGGGTTAGTTATTACGAGAATGTTATGGGCTTTAAACAAATGATTCATTTTGATGATGACGATATTAGTACAGAGTATTCGGCGTTAATGTCGAAAGTTATGACAAATGGAAGTCGTATTAAGTTTCCTATTAACGAACCAGCAGATGGAAAGAGAAAGTCACAAATTCAAGAGTATCTAGAATTCTATAATGGAGCTGGTGTACAACATCTTGCTTTATTAACAAGTGATATTGTTAAAACAGTTGAAGCGCTTCGTGCAAATGGGGTGGAGTTTTTAGATACACCTGATACTTATTATGATGAGTTAACTGCACGAGTTGGAAAAATCGATGAAGAAATTGATAAGTTAAAAGAATTAAAGATCTTAGTAGATCGTGATGATGAAGGTTACTTACTACAAATCTTTACGAAACCAATTGTAGATCGCCCGACTTTATTTATTGAAATCATTCAACGTAAAGGTTCTCGTGGATTTGGTGAAGGAAACTTTAAAGCGTTATTCGAATCAATTGAAAGAGAACAAGAGCGTCGCGGAAACTTATAAGATTTGTATCCACCAGCAAAAGTCCCTTTGCTGGTGGAAATTTCATTTTTATAAGGAGGAATCAGGATGAAATTTGTTACATTTCGTCTTCCTTCAAAAGAACTACGGGCTGGATGGCTTGAAGGTGACAAAGTAATAGATATGAATCTTGCTAGTGAAGGGAAAATCCCTTCTTCTATGATTGCTTTTTTAGAGAAAGCGGATGAGTATGTAGAAGTAGTGCGGAATATTAAGAATCCAAATAAGGGTATATATGCTTTAGAAGAAGTACAATTGACAGCTGCTCTTCCTAATCCGAGTAGTATTCGAGATTTTTACGCATTTGAACAACATGTAAAAACAGCTCGCGGACGAAGAGGATTAGATGTTGTGCCTGAATGGTATGATATTCCGGTTTTTTATTTTACTAATCATCGTGCTGTAATTGGTTCCAGTGATTTTGTAATTGGTCCGAAAAAGTCTAAAAAGCTTGATTATGAGTTGGAGATTGCTTGCGTAATAGGAAGAGAAGGGCGAAATATTTCTCGTGAGCAAGCAGAGGAATATATTTTTGGTTATTGTATTATGAACGACTGGAGTGCGAGAGACTTACAAGCAACAGAAATGAAAGTAGGTCTCGGTCCAGCGAAAGGAAAAGACTTTGCAACTTCTTTAGGAGCACATCTTGTTACGAAAGAGGAATTAGACGTTTATCGTAATGGTGATCGATATAATTTAGAAATGACTGCTCATGTAAATGGAAAACTATTATCAAAAGGAAACTTCCAAGATATTTACTATACATTTGCTGAAATGATTGAACGTGCTTCAGAGGACGTTACGTTATATCCAGGAGATGTGATTGGTTCTGGGACAGTAGGAACAGGATGTATTTTAGAACTGGGTACAGAAGAGTGGCTACAAGATGGAGATGTTGTAGAACTGTCGATTACTGGTTTAGGTACACTACGTAATACGATCAAAAAAGAAAAGGAAGCGGGTGATGGGCATGTTTTATCGTCACATGGGAGAACTACCTCATAAACGACATGTACAATTTCGTAAAAAAGATGGATCGCTTTATCGTGAACAGGTAATGGGAACAAAAGGTTTTTCTGGTACGCAGTCTATTTTGTATCATCATTATATGCCGACAGAAGTAGGTCATTCTGCATTATCGCATTCTTGTCAGTTGCAGTATGAAGAGGATGTTGCTCTTTCTCATCGCCACTTTCGAACGAAAGAAAGTAAAAAAAGTGGTGATGCAATAAGTGGACGGAATTTCATACTTGGAAATGAAGATTTATTAATTGGAGTAGTGAGTCCAACAGAAAAAATGGATTATTTCTATCGTAATGGTGATGGCGACGAAATGTTATTTGTTCATTATGGAACAGGGAAAATTGAAACGATGTTTGGAACGATTCACTATAGAAAAGGCGACTATGTAACGATTCCAATTGGAACAATTTATCGTGTTATTCCAGATGAAGGAGAGACTAAGTTTCTTGTTGTAGAGGCGAATAGCCAAATTACAACGCCGCGTCGTTATCGAAATGAATACGGACAATTGTTAGAGCATAGTCCGTTTTGTGAAAGAGATCTTCGTGGTCCAGAAAAATTAGAGACATATGATGAAAAAGGCGAGTTTGTCGTAATGACAAAATCAAGAGGCTATATGCATAAACATGTTTTAGGACACCACCCGTTAGATGTTGTGGGATGGGATGGCTATTTATATCCGTGGGTATTTAATGTAGAGGATTTTGAACCAATTACAGGGCGCATTCATCAGCCACCGCCAGTACATCAAACATTTGAAGGACATAATTTTGTTATTTGCTCTTTCGTACCACGTTTATACGATTATCATCCAGAGTCAATTCCGGCACCATATTATCATAGTAATGTTAATAGTGATGAAGTTCTTTACTATGTAGAAGGAAACTTTATGAGTCGCAAAGGTGTGGAAGAAGGTTCTATTACACTTCATCCGAGCGGGATTCCCCATGGGCCGCATCCGGGGAAAACAGAGGCAAGTATAGGGAAGAAAGAGACGCTTGAATTAGCTGTTATGATAGACACATTCCGTCCGCTTCGTATTGTAAAACAAGCACATGAAACAGAAGATGAAAAGTATATGTATAGCTGGATTGAACAAGGTTCATATACTGTGAAATAAGTAAAAAAGGCATGCTCTCAATAAGGGGCATGCCTTTTTCACGGAATCGACATGTATAATAATACCAAAAAAATAATGGGAAGATATATAGAAAGAATAATAAGGGGCGTGCATATTCAGAAGAATTTCTACTTGTTTCGACAAAAGTATTGACTAGGAAAAGCGTAATGAGTAAAATAAAAAAGCGAATTAAAAATTTTCAGAAAATTTAAAACTTGGAGGAGTGAAAGATGAAGCAAATTTTTCAAAAGAAGCCAATTGCAAAGTTAATGCAAGAAAGTAAGCAAAAAACGTTAGCAAGAACATTGGGCGCGCTAGATTTAACTATGCTTGGAATCGGAGCAATTGTTGGAACTGGTATTTTTGTTCTAACGGGTGTTGTGGCAGCGAAACATTCTGGGCCAGCTATTATATTATCATTTGCGATTGCCGCTCTAGCTTGTGCCTTTGCTGCATTTTGTTATGCTGAATTTGCTTCTTCAGTTCCTGTCTCGGGCAGTGTGTATACGTATACATACGCGACGATGGGGGAAGTATTCGCATTTTTAATTGGCTGGGACTTAATGCTGGAATATTTACTTGCTACATCTGCTGTAGCGAACGGTTGGTCTGCATATTTTCAATCTTTATTAAAGGGGTTTGGAATTCATATTCCGACTATTCTCTCCTCGGCTCCTGGTACAGGTAAGGGTGGAATAATTGATCTACCTGCAGTTCTAATTATTTTAGTGATGACAGTTCTTTTATCTAGGGGTGTTCGTGAAAGTGCACGAGTAAATAACATTATGGTATTTATTAAAATAGCAGTTGTTCTTATTTTTATCTTTGCTGGTTTTAATTATGTGAAACCTGAAAACTGGACGCCTTTTATGCCATTTGGTTTAGATGGTGTAATGGCTGGAGCGGCTACAGTATTCTTCGCATTTATAGGATTTGATGCAGTTTCAACAGCGGCAGAAGAAGTGAAACGTCCGCAACGTGATTTACCAATTGGTATTATTGCATCGTTATTAATTTGTACAGTTCTTTATATCGTTGTTTCGCTTATTTTGACAGGAATTGTTCCATACGGACAGCTAAATATATCAGATCCAGTTGCTTTTGCACTTCAATTTATTGGACAAGATGGTTTAGCGGGGGTAATTTCGGTAGGAGCAATTACAGGAATTACAACAGTAATGCTAGTTATGATGTATGGGCAAGTTCGTGTTTCTTATGCGATGAGCCGAGATGGTTTACTGCCGAAACGTCTTGCTAAAGTTCATCCGAAATTTAAAACGCCATTTTTAAATACATGGACAACGGGAATTATTGCGGCACTGATTTCAGGATTAATAGATTTAAATGTTTTAGCACATCTTGTAAATATGGGTACATTGTCAGCATTTGCACTCGTAGCTGTTGCGGTAATCGTAATGAGAAGAACACATCCAGACTTACCAAGGGCATTTAAGGCTCCGCTTGTACCATTTTTACCAGCATTAACAGTGATCTTCTGTTTATACTTAATGCTTCAATTATCGGGGACAGCATGGATTAGTTTTGGGATATGGATGGTTATTGGTATAGCGGTTTACTTCTTATATAGCCGAAAACATAGTGCTTTAAATAATAGTAAAAAAGAAGAAGATGTTGCAAATTTATAAGTGAAAAAATCCATTCTAATTCTGTTAGAATGGATTTTTTTATTTGAAAATTTACATTTTTCTGAACTTATTATAAGATAATTGTTGGCTAACTAAAGGGGTGAAATGATGAAAAATACGTGGCGTGAGTTAAGGGAGATGGACCGTAACGTATGGATTCGATTTATTGGAGAGACGTTAAATGGAATTGCAATGATGATGTTAATGCCTTTTTTTGCATTATATTTAAAAGATAAGGTGGATTCGTTGTTGGAAGTTGGGGTTATTATGGCGCTTTCTCCAATTGCTGCAAGTTTTGGATCACTTATAGGAGGGAGAATTGCTGACATATATGGAAGAAAGCCTATTATGATATTTTCTATGGCAAGTAATGCATTATTAATGCTCGGTTTTCTATTTATAGAAGGATTTATTCCATATGCAATTTTATCTATTTTTTTAGGGTTGAGTAATTCTTTATTTCATCCAGCTGCATCAGCTATGGTCGCGGATGTAACGGCACCAGAAAAAAGAACAGAGGCATATGGTTTATTACGAATGGGACACAATATAGGTGCTGCGATTGGTCCGATAATGGGAGCATCAGTAGTTGTGTTGTCAAAGAACCTTGTGTTTATTATTGCCTCTTCTACAATGCTATTTTATGCGTTACTTGTATTACTTCTTATTCAAGAGACGATGCCAAAAAGGACAGATAAGGAAGAACATAAAGAAAAGGAAGCTGGGGCAGTTTGGAAAATTGTAATGCGAGATAAGGTATTAATGATTTACTTATTAGCAGGCATTATCATTTCGATGGGGTTTTCTCAAACGGAAGGCATGTTACCACTACATTTTGATAATGAAATGAAGCATATTTTGGGAACGAATAATCCATATCCATATTTAATGGCGTTAAACGGACTATTAGTTGTTTTATTCCAGTTTCAAATTTCAAAATGGGCTACGGATAAACCGGTCGGGAAGACGATGTTATATGGTGCATGTTTATTCGGGATTGGATTATTTTTTATAGGGTGGTTACCGAAGTGGTTTGGAGAATTTAATACAAATGCTACAATTATTTTAATAATATTACTGTTCGTTTATGCTATATATACGTTAGGTGAGATGATTATGTCGCCTGTACAGATGACATTTGTAGCAAATTTGGCCCCTGAGCATTTGAGAGGGACTTATATGGGAGCTGCAAGTTTGCAGTGGATTACAGGAAGCGCATTTGGTCCACTTTTGGGCGGTTTTTTATTAGATCGATTACTTGGTCACTTTCTATTTACAATTTTAGCTGTAGGATGTGTAGTTGCAGGTATTGTATATGTTTCTTTAGATCGCCTTGTGGAGCAAAGGCAAAAAGACACACTAACCAAACAATCTTCTTAGTGAATAGGTGACATACACAAAAAAGGGGATTTCTACATATTTTAGGTACATAACTAGATTAGATTGCCATTTTAGTTTGTGTAGCTATATAGAAAATGAAATGAAAAACCAATAAGTGATGTTATTTAATTATTTATGGAAGTTACATTTTATTTCAAATAGGAACTACCTATTTTTATAAAAAGTGCTAAAATAGAAAAATGAAAACAATTGGTTAGGGTGATTTCATTGACGAAAATTAAATTAGGTTTATTATATGGTGGAAAATCAGCTGAGCATCAAGTTTCGCTACAGACGGCTCTTGCTGCTATTAAAGCGTTAAATCAAGATAAATTCGAGATTCATCCAATTTATATTACAGAACAAGGTCAATGGGTACGCGGTGAGCGTATTGAAGGCGAAGTAACAGATGTTGAAGCTTTAAAAATGAGCGGTGCAGAAAATGCGATTTCTCCGTTATCATTAAGTACAGAAATTATCCCATCTGCAGCTTCTGAGGAGAACGCTATTGACGTTATTTTCCCATTACTACATGGACCAAACGGTGAAGATGGAACGGTTCAAGGACTATTAGAATTAATGAATATCCCTTATGTAGGAAATGGTGTTCTAGCATCATCTGCTGGTATGGATAAAGTTGTTATGAAAAACATCTTTGCAGAGGCTGGTTTAAAACAAGCAAAATATGCATCCTTCATTCGTAGTGCATGGGAAAAAAATCGTGAGGAAGCTTATTCTAAAGTAGAAGATAAGTTAGGATATCCTTGCTTCGTAAAACCAGCGAACCTTGGTTCAAGTGTTGGTATTAATAAGTGTAAAAATCGTGAAGAACTTGAGGATGCATTTGTAGAGGCATTCCAATTTGATCGCAAAATTATTGTAGAAGAAAATATTGTAGGTCGTGAAGTAGAAGTTGGGGTACTAGGTAATGATGAGCCGAAATGTTCAGTTGTAGGTGAAATCGTTCCGAAAAAGGACTTCTATGATTATAAGTCGAAATATATCGATGGTGATACGGCGCTAATTATTCCAGCTGAAATGACAGAAGAAGAATCTAATGTAATTAAGCGTGATGCGATTATTGCATTCCAATCATTAGACGGTGCAGGTTTAACGCGAGCTGATTTCTTCTTAACGAAAGATGGAGAAGTGTATATTAACGAAGTAAACACAATGCCAGGATTTACACCGTTCAGTATGTTCCCTCTATTATGGCAACATACTGGGTTACCGTATCCAGAATTAATCGAAGAGCTAATTCGTTTAGCGATTGAACGTCACGAAGAAAAACAAAAAATTAAATATACAATCTAACAAAAAAGGAGGAAGCACTATTCATAGGAATAGTGCTTCCTCTATGTAAGGAGCGTTTCTATATGATAAAGCGAATGTTAAAGCAAGTGGAACAGATGGTAAATGGTACTGAATTAGCAGAGCAATATGAGGGAATTACTATTCAAGGCGTGTCTATTGATACGAGAAAAATTGAAAAAGGAAACTTGTATGTTCCGATTCAAGGGGAGCGCTTCGATGGACATGCTTTTGTAGATAAAGCTGTTGAAAATGGAGCTGTGGCTACATTATGGATGAAAGATGTAGCGAATCCACCTGAGAATCTTCCGGTTATTCTTGTAGAAGACACGCTATCGGCATTGCAAATGTTAGCGAAAAACTATCGCGATCAATTGGATGTTAAAGTTGTAGGTGTAACGGGTAGTAACGGTAAAACATCTACGAAAGATATTGTAACAAGTCTTCTTGCGACTAAATTCAAAGTGCAAAAAACAGAAGGGAACTTCAATAACCATATCGGATTACCTCTTACCATTTTAAACTTAGAAGAAAATACAGAAGTAGCAGTATTAGAGATGGGTATGTCAAGCCGAGGCGAAATTGAATTCTTATCTAAGTTAGCTCGTCCTAATGCAGCTATCATTACAAATATTGGTGAGGCACATTTAATGGATTTAGGATCTCGTGAGGCAATTGCTGAAGCGAAATTAGAAATTGTTACAGGATTACAAGAAGGTGGCGTGTTCGTATATAACGGAGATGAGCCTTTATTAACGAATCGTGTTCCTGGAATGAATTTAGCAGCAGAAACGGTTACGTTTGGTGATGCAAGAGCAAACGATTATTATCCAACGACTGTAACATTACAAGCAACTGGGACACATTTCAAAATGAATAGAGATGAAAATATTTCATTCTATTTACCGGTGTTAGGAAAACATAATGTGTATAATACACTTGCTTCAATGGCAATTGCGAAACATTTTGGTGTAACGTGGGAAGAGATGAAAGAAGGTTTAGTAACACTTCAAATGACGGGCATGCGTATGGAAATTGTGAAAACAAATAGTGGTTTAACAATTATCAACGATGCTTATAATGCAAGCCCGACGGCTATGGAAGCAGCATTCCATTTAATGAATGGTTTAGATGGTTTTGCTAAAAAAATCGTTGTGCTCGGTGATATGTTAGAACTTGGAGATCAAGAAGTACAGTTCCATTATGAGGTAGGAAAATTAATCGATCCAGCAAAAATCTCACATGTATTCACATACGGTAGATTAGGGGCTCAAATTGCTGAAGGAGCAAAAATTAATTTCCCTAATGAACGTGTAAAGGCGTATGATAATAAAGAAGAGTTAGTAAAAGATTTACAAGCAGTAGTCGATGTGAAAGATGTTGTATTAATAAAAGCATCTCGCGGTATGAAATTAGAAGAAGTAATTACGATGTTGAAATAATTGGTGTATATAAATAGGGATGATAGTTACGAAAATAGAAGAAACTTATAATAAGCGCTTACAGTAAATATAAAAAAATAAAAGTGAAGAAAAAAACTCTGAATATGAAAATAAGGTAACAGTTGGGTTTGCTTTTTACACATACAAAACTTATAATTGATAAAGTGTAATAACGTTTAGAAGTATTTTCGTGAAGAATATACGCCCGTTTATATACGTGAGCATTCAGGAAAAGGGCTTTTCCGCAAATTCGGAAAACGCCTTTTTTTAAATGATAAGTATAGGATAGAAAAGGAGAAGTAACATTGACAACATTTCGAGAATTAGGATTAAGTGATTCTTTACTGCAATCTGTTGAAAGTATGGGCTTTGAAGAGGCTACACCAATTCAAGCTGAAACAATTCCACATGCATTGCAAGGTAAAGATATTATTGGGCAAGCGCAAACAGGTACAGGGAAAACAGCAGCATTCGGATTACCACTATTAGATAAAGTGGATACACATAAAGAATCGGTTCAAGGTATTGTTATCGCGCCAACGCGTGAATTAGCAATTCAAGTTGGAGAAGAATTATACAAAATTGGTAAGCATAAACGCGTTCGTATTTTACCAATTTATGGTGGTCAAGATATTAACCGCCAAATTCGTGCTCTAAAAAAACACCCACACATTATTGTTGGTACGCCGGGTCGTATTTTAGATCATATTAACCGTAAAACACTTCGTCTGCAAAACGTAGAGACAGTTGTTCTTGACGAAGCGGATGAAATGTTAAACATGGGCTTCATTGAAGACATTGAAGCAATTTTAACAGATGTGCCAGAAACACATCAAACATTACTATTCTCAGCGACAATGCCGGATCCAATCCGCCGTATTGCTGAGCGTTTCATGACTGAGCCTCAACACATTAAAGTAAAAGCAAAAGAAGTAACAATGCCAAACATTCAGCAGTTCTATTTAGAAGTGCAAGAAAAGAAAAAGTTTGACGTGTTAACACGCTTATTAGATATTCAATCTCCAGAGCTTGCAATCGTATTTGGTCGTACAAAGCGTCGTGTTGATGAATTATCAGAAGCATTAAACTTACGTGGTTATGCTGCAGAAGGTATTCACGGTGATTTAACTCAGGCGAAACGTATGTCTGTATTACGTAAATTTAAAGAAGGTTCTATTGAAGTTCTTGTTGCAACAGATGTTGCTGCGCGTGGTCTTGATATTTCAGGCGTAACGCACGTATATAACTTCGATATTCCGCAAGATCCAGAATCATACGTTCACCGTATCGGTCGTACTGGTCGTGCAGGTAAAAAAGGTATTGCAATGCTATTTGTAACACCACGTGAATCAGGACAATTAAAAAATATCGAGCGTACAACAAAACGTAAAATGGACCGTATGGATGCACCGACACTTGACGAGGCATTAGAAGGTCAACAACGTTTAATCGCTGAAAAGCTTCAAAGCACAATTGAAAATGAAAACTTAGCATACTACAAGCGTATTGCAGAAGAAATGTTAGAAGAAAATGACTCTGTAACAGTAGTAGCTGCTGCTTTAAAAATGATGACTAAAGAGCCGGATACAACTCCGATCGCTTTAACATCAGAACCACCTGTTGTTTCAAGAGGCGGCGGTTCTAAAAAACGCGGCGGTAACGGAGGCGGATACCGTGATGGTAACCGTAATCGTAGTCGTGATGGACGCGGCGGTGGCGATGGACGTAATCGTGACCGTAACCGTGATGGACGTAATCGTGACGGAAACCGTGATCGCAATCGTGATGGTAACCGCGATCGTAATCGTGATGGTGGTAGTCGTGGTCGTAGAGGTGAAGGCCAAGGTCGCCCTGGTTCTTCAAATGGACGCGGCGAAAGAAAACATCATAGCCGTCCACAAGCTTAATAAAAAAAGAGAATGCCCTTTGCGGGCATTCTCTTTTTTTTATTTCTATAATTGTGCATACTACATAATAGTTATGATAGAAAAGGGGCTGTTATATGCTTGTAAGGCTTGGTTACGTTGCGATGAGTGTACATTTGAAGAATGCATCTCCATCTCAAACGATGACGTATGCACAGTTTCAGAAATTAGATGATCGTGATGCTGCAATTCGTAAGCTTGAAAGAATTGCTAATTCCAATTTAGAAAATTGTTTACGTTTATTAAAGCATAATAAAGGGCATGACATATCTTTCTTTCGGCTCAGTTCAAAGCTCATTCCTTTAGCGAATCATGAGGAATTGCTAGAGTGGAACTATATTCGTCCGTTAAAAGAAAATTTAAAAAAACTAGGTGAATATGCAGTTCATATGAATATGAGAATTGATTTCCATCCAGATCATTTTGTTGTACTAAATTCACCTGAGGAGAGTGTTTTTAAACAATCTGTAAAAACATTGCAGATGCACAAAAAATTATTAAAAGGCATGGGGATTGAACATAAGCAACGATGTGTACTGCATGTTGGAGGAGGATATAAAGATAAAGAACTTGCATTAGAGCGCTTTATAGAGAATTGGTCGAATGTCCCAAGGGGTATTCAAGAAATGATTATATTAGAAAATGATGATACAACCTTTACGTTAGAGGAAACATTATATTTAGGAGAAAAATTAGATATTCCCGTCGTATTTGACTTGCATCACCATATGATGAATAATGAGCAAGAAGATTGGTATGAAGATTGGGCACGTGTTGTTCATACGTGGGAAACGTCTTTGTTGCCGATTAAAATGCATATCTCTAGCCCTAGAGAGGGAAAAGATCCAAGAGCTCATGCAGATTATATTAATGTAGACGCATTTTTATCTTTTTTAAGAAGGATAAAGGGAAGTGTTCCGCAAATTGATTGTATGATTGAGGCGAAGATGAAGGATGAGTCTTTATTTCAATTAATGAGAGATTTAAGTGAACAAGTAGATGTAGAAATTATCGATGGTGCAAGCTTTTATATTAAATAAGCTTTGCACCATCGTTTTTTTTTGTTAAAAAAGGGGTTAAAATACCACCGGTTATTAAACCTGTTAAATGACTGATCGGATTGGCAGAAGGGTTAAAGAAAGTAAATAGCAGTAATAGAAGTATCATAATTGAGAAAATGGCAATTTCTTTTGGTTTTGAAGAGCGGTATCGATTGTACAATAAAAATAACTGTGCACCTAATAGTCCGAAAATACCACCTGATGCACCTGCGTGAATATATTCAAGCGGCATAATAATATAAGAAGAAATATTTCCAGAAATTCCAGAGAGAAAAAATAGAATAAAAAAAGAAAAGTGTCCGAGTTGCTTTTCGATAGAAGAACCAAGAACAAACAAAAAAATACTATTAGAAAGAAAATGTTGTAAGTCTACGTGTACGAGAAGAGAAGTTATGACACGCCACCATTCTCCTTTCGCGATATATTCATTAGAGGCTGCCAGTGGTAAGAGAAAAAAGTCGCCTAATATCATCATGACTAAATGAATAAGCAGTAAGGTAAGAATAGTCGGTTGTAAAGAAATATGAGTGGATCTTATTAGCATACGGTTACTATCACCCCTTTTGCATCAGAAAGATTCTCTGTTATTCTTATCAATATGAAAGAAGAAAGTTAAATAGAAGAAGGGGATTTTGAAATGATTATAGGGATTGGTATCGATATTATTGAATTAAATCGTATTGAAAAAATGCTAGATGGAAAGCTTAAATTTATGGAACGTATTTTAACGGAAAATGAACGTAATGTTGCTATGGAGCTGAAAGGAAGTCGCCTTACAGAGTTTGTAGCTGGAAGGTTTGCAGCGAAAGAGGCGTATTCAAAAGCTGTAGGTACTGGTATCGGAAAAGAAGTGAGTTTTTTAGATATTGAAGTGAAAAATGATGAAAGAGGTAAGCCAATTCTGATTACAAGTACAGAGCATATTGTTCATTTATCAATTAGTCATAGTAAGGAATTTGCTGTTGCTCAAGTTGTTTTAGAAAGCTCGTCACGCTAGTCTGCATATTTTATATCTTTGTCTCATATATTTGAGGTAGCGATAAGGAAGGTACATCTTCCATTCATTTATAGGGGCAAAGGGGCTGAATTGATGAAAAGGCGTCTGTTTTTAGTTCTTGTCGGTTTATTGACCGTTTTTGTGTTGGCGGGTTGTATGGAAAAGAAGCAAGATGATGTCGTGAGAGATTTAGAATCAAAAGTAAAAGGGATGAAAAGTTATCAAGCTGAGGCAAAATTATCTATTAAAACAGGCAATGAGCCTCAAGAGTATAACGTAGAGATTTGGCATAAGGAACCGTCTTTTTATCGTGTGAATTTAAAAAATGCAAAAAAAGATCAGAGCCAAATTATTTTGAGAAATGAAGAAGGTGTATTTGTATTAACGCCAGCACTTAATAAGAGCTTCCGTTTTCAAAGTGATTGGCCGCAAAATAGTAGCCAGGCTTATTTATATGAATCACTTGTAAGAGATATTTTGCAGGACAAGAAAAACCTTACTTTTGAGAAAACAGATAAGTATTATATTTTTAAAACAAAAACAAACTATCAACATCAAAATATGTTGCCGAGACAAGAGATTACATTGAATAAGAGCGACTTGACTCCAGTTTCAGTGAAGTTAATGGATAATGATCAAAATGTTCTTGTGAAAGTAGATTTCTCTAAAGTGAAATTCGATGCGAAATTTGATAAAGGTGCATTTGATACGAAACAAAATATGTCTAGAGCGCAGGTAGATGTTCAAACAACAGCGAAAGAAGACAAACCGTTTGCTATTTTGTATCCACTTGATACACCACAAGGTATGACTCTGCAAGATGAAAAAGAGTTGAAGACAGACAGTGGCAAGCGTGCGATACTCACATACACTGGAAATAAGAAATCCTTTACTTTAATACAAGAAAAGGCAAAAGTTGCAGAAGCATCATCAGCGGTAAGTGTAAGTGGAGAACCAGTTGATCTTGGGTTTACGATTGGTGCATTAACAAAAGACTCTGTAACGTGGTCGCATAACGGAGTAGAATATATGCTCGTGTCTAAAGGTTTAGAGCCGAAGGAGCTGTTAATGGTTGCTCGTTCAGTTACAGCGAAGCAGGTGAAGTAAACTTCTTAGACGTGGTGATATATGTGCACCACGTCTTTTCTTAGTTTGAAGGTGGATTTCATAAAAGAAGCATATAAAAGAATAAGCTTCGCATATCGTGTATAAGGAAGTGTATTTATGGAAGAAGCACCATTTTACCGTGACACTTGGGTGGAAGTGGATTTAGATGCCATTTATAACAACGTTACACATATTAAAGAGTTCATCCCAAGTAATGTAGAGATTTTTGCTGTAGTTAAAGCAAACGCATATGGGCACGATTATGTACCGGTGGCTAAAACGGCATTAGAAGCAGGGGCAACAAGGTTAGCTGTTGCTTTTTTAGATGAGGCTTTAGTGCTTCGGAGGGCTGGTATTACTGAGCCGATTTTAGTGTTAGGTCCCTCGCCGCCGCGTGATGTAAATGTAGCTGCTGAAAATGATGTAGCGCTAACTGTTTTTCAAAAAGAATGGGTGGACGAAGCAATTAAACTTTGGGATGGTTCATCTGTAATGAAATTCCATATTAACTTTGATAGTGGTATGGGGAGAATTGGAATACGTGAAAGAAAAGAGCTAAAAGAATTTTTAAAGAGTTTAGAGGGTGCACCGTTTTTAGAGTTAGAAGGAGTATACACGCATTTTGCAACGGCAGATGAGGTTGAGACTTCGTATTTTGATAAGCAATATAACACGTTCTTAGAGCAGTTAAGTTGGTTGAAAGAATTTGGAGTGGATCCTAAGTTTGTTCATACAGCTAATAGTGCTGCCACGTTACGTTTTCAAGGGATTACATTTAATGCAGTGCGAATTGGGATTGCAATGTATGGATTATCTCCTTCTGTAGAAATACGTCCTTTTTTACCATTTGAATTAGAACCGGCGCTATCACTTCATACGAAAGTCGCTCATATTAAACAGGTAATTAAAGGTGATGGAATTAGTTATAACGTCACCTACCGAACGAAAACTGAAGAATGGATTGCGACTGTAGCGATTGGCTATGCAGATGGGTGGCTTAGAAGGTTACAAGGATTTGAAGTGCTTATAAATGGTAAAAGGGTACCGATTGTAGGGCGAATAACAATGGATCAGTTCATGATTCATCTTCCTTGTGAAGTACCACTTGGTACGAAAGTTACGCTTATTGGAAGGCAAGGAGATGAGTATATTAGCGCTACAGAGGTTGCGGAATACTCAGGGACTATTAATTATGAAATTATTGCAACGATCAGTTTCCGTGTGCCAAGAATATTTATACGGAATGGTAAGGTTGTAGAGATAATTAATTACTTGAACAATATATAGAAGGTAGTATGATTGCTTCTTGTCATTGGGGTGACTGTTCATTGCTGGATAATAAGCTCTTTTTGATGAGAAGCTTTTTACTTATAATCATTTTTTATATAAGTTGCACGTAAGTTTTGAAGAGGAGTTCTATTGTTTTTAGTGAGTTATGAGATAAAAAATTTAAGAAGATGAATGTTTTGTTTGTGAATTGGAAAACATAAGCAAGGAATAAGGAAGTCTTTGCAACAGGCTCCATACAATGGTATTATTACAATAGGTGTCATATATATATTTGGGTGTGTAGTTGACGGTGGAGGTGTATTTTTGTGTCCGAATCAAGTGTAACTACTGAAATCGTGGTTCGGTTGCCAAAGCAAATGGTAACGGAATTGGACGGAATTGGAAAACAAGAGAATAAGAATCGCCATGAACTAATTTGCCAGGCAACACAATTGTTATTGCGTCAACATAAGACGAAGAAACGCTACCAACATGAATCAATGCGACGTGGGTACATTGAAATGGGAAAAATTAATCTTGGTATTGCATCTGAAGCTTTCTTAGCAGAGTATGAAGCAGCTCATACAGTAGAACGCTTAGTTAGCGGGGGGTAATATTTTGATTGTAAAACGCGGCGACGTGTATTTTGCAGACCTTTCCCCAGTTGTTGGTTCTGAGCAAGGAGGCGTTCGTCCGGTTCTTGTCATTCAAAATGACATCGGAAATCGTTTTAGTCCAACGGTGATTGTAGCGGCTATTACTGCACAGATTCAAAAAGCGAAATTACCCACTCATGTGGAAATTGATGCGAAAAAGTATGGTTTTGAGAGAGATTCTGTTATTTTACTTGAGCAGATTCGAACAATCGATAAGCAACGCTTAACGGACAAAATCACTCATTTGGATGAAGTGATGATGAGTCGTGTAGATGAAGCGTTACAAATTAGTTTAGGACTAATAGATTTTTAAATCGGCAGTTTAAGTTGCTCTCTTTGAAGGGCAACTTTTTTTATTATAGAGGAGGTTACGGTTGTATATGGAAATGGTAGATAATCGACAAGCGTTAATGAAAATGTTAGTGAAAGAATTAGGCTTTACCGAAAAGCAAGTTCGTCATGTTATTCAATTAACAGAAGAAGGTAACACAGTTCCATTTATTGCTCGTTACCGAAAAGAATGGACAGGCTCTTTAGATGAGGTGCAAATTCGTACGATTTTAGAGAGATGGCAATATATGATGCAACTTGAAGATAGGAAGGAAGAAGTTCTTCGTCTTATTGATGAGAAGGGGAAACTGACAGAAGAGCTACGACAGCAAATTGTTAAAGCTACAAAGTTGCAAGAAGTAGAAGATCTATATCGTCCATATAAAGAGAAAAGAAGAACGAAAGCGACAATTGCTAAAGAAAAAGGATTAGAACCATTAGCTGAATGGTTATTGTTATATAAGAAAGAAGATCCGGCTAAAAAGGCAGTGGAATTTATTAATGTAGAGAAAGAAGTGCAATCTGCAGAAGAAGCTTTACAAGGTGCACAAGACATTATTGCAGAAATGGTTTCAGATGAAGCTGCGTATCGTAGTTGGATTCGAAATGTTACTTTTAGAAAAGGTGTTATGTCTTCGTCCGTGAAAGATGAAGAAAAAGATGAAAAGAATATATATGAAATGTATTACAGTTATGAAGAACCATTGCAAAAAGTAGTACCACATCGTGTATTAGCAATGAATCGTGGCGAGAAAGAAGATATATTGAGAGTTGCTGTTGTTCCGCCAGTAGCTGAGATAGTAACTTTCTTAAATAAGAAAGTAATTCGTGATAACGATTCGAAAAGTGCACATTATGTACAATTAGCGATTGAAGATGGTTATAAACGATTAATTCAATCTTCAATTGAAAGAGAGATTCGTAAAGAATTAACAGAAACAGCTGAAGAACAAGCAATACATATTTTCTCTGAGAACTTACGTAACTTATTATTACAACCTCCGATGAAAGGGAAAGTCGTGCTAGCGGTAGATCCGGCATATAGAACTGGTTGTAAATTGTCTGTAGTAGATGATACGGGGAAAGTACTACATATCGATGTTATTTATCCGCATCCACCTGTTCGTAAATATGATGATGCAAAAACGAAAGTTCTTTCTATTATAGATAAATATCAAGTTGAAATGATTGCAATTGGTAATGGGACAGCATCTAGAGAAACAGAAGAGTTTATAGTAGATGTATTACAAAGTGTGAACCGAGATGTCTTTTATATTATTGTAAATGAAGCGGGTGCTAGTGTATATTCAGCTTCTGATTTAGCCCGTGAGGAATTCCCAAATTTACAAGTTGAAGAGAGAAGTGCCGTTTCTATTGGGAGACGTCTGCAAGATCCACTTGCTGAACTTGTGAAAATTGATCCTAAATCAGTTGGGGTTGGACAATACCAACATGATGTATCTCAAAAGAGACTGAATGAGTCATTAACATTTGTAGTAGAAACAGCTGTTAACCAAGTTGGGGTTAATGTAAATACGGCTTCGGTTGCATTGTTACAATATGTTTCAGGTTTATCGAAAACTGTTGCGAAAAATATTGTGGCAAAGAGAGAAGAAGATGGGAAATTCACGAAGCGCACGGAATTAAAGAAAATCCCACGTTTAGGTGCAAAGACGTATGAACAATGTATAGGTTTCTTACGTATACTAGAAGGAGCGAATCCATTAGATCGAACAGGTATTCATCCAGAGCAATATAAAAATGTTGAATTATTATTGAAGAGTCTAGGGTTATCGATAGATGACGTAGGACAACCGCAATTACAAAAGAGATTGGAAGAAGTAGAGATTTCTAAGTTATCTCAAGAAACAGGAGTTGGAGAGCCGACGTTAGTTGATATTATAGATGCGCTTATTAGTCCAGAACGCGATATGAGGGATGAGTTGCCTAAACCACTTCTGAAAAAAGGGATTTTGAAATTAGAAGATTTAAAACGTGGTATGGAATTAGAAGGAACAGTTCGTAACGTTGTTGATTTTGGTGCTTTTGTTGATGTTGGCGTAAAGCAAGATGGTTTAGTACATATTTCTAAACTTAGCAAACAGTTTGTAAAGCATCCGTTAGATGTTGTATCAGTAGGGCAAATTGTAAAAGTATGGGTAGATGATATTGATACAAAAAAAGGACGCGTTGCACTATCTATGTTGCCGATTGAATAGTAAGAGAAGAGAGCAGATGAAACTGCTCTTTTTTTATGGAATAAAAAGTGTAATGGATTATGAGCTTTGATGTATTTTGCTATAATAAAACCAGCATTCATTTAATAACTTAATTTGATACCGGTTTTTTTCGAAATATGCACGTTGCATTTGTTTTTTTAGCCACGTAGGCATAGGAATCCCTCCTTGTTTAATCCTGCTCTCAAAAATCTAAAATGCTATTGATGAGAGGTTGGTGAGTGGATTTCTATTCATGTTTTGTTTTTAGAAACCACGCTTCTTACATGAGGATGGGTATATGTACTATTTAATATATGTATAAGAAGGGAGAAAAGTGTAAAAATATTTTTTTGTTTAGGAGGAATGAGAGTGGATGAGCAAGAAATTCAGCGACTAGTGGAAGAAGTGTCACTACAATACTTTGAGATGCCGTTCTTACATAAAGCAGTGTTTAATAATAGATTACGTACAACTGGTGGGCGTTATTTATTGAAGAGTCATAATATCGAATTGAATTATCGATATTACGAAGTGTATGGTGAAGAAGAGTTAGTCGGGATTATTAAACATGAGCTTTGTCATTATCACTTACATATTGCAGGAAGAGGGTATAAGCACAGGGACAGGGATTTTCGTGAGTTGTTAAAGAAAGTTGATGCACCACGTTTTTGTAAACGAATGATTAATGAAGAGAAGGAAAAAAAGATTTATAAGTATGAATGTATGGAGTGTTCACTTCAATATGTAAGAAGGCGTCAAATAAATACAAAAAGATATGTCTGTGGAAAGTGTAAAGGGAAACTCAAACCGATATCGAAAACATCTTGACAGTAAAAACGCAATCCAGTATATTATAAACATGTCACGTTTGAACAAGATGTTGTTAAAAACTTCTTGACTTACAGAGAGAATTTTTATAAGATACAAATTGTCTTCATTATTCCGCAGTAGCTCAGTGGTAGAGCTATCGGCTGTTAACCGATCGGTCGTAGGTTCGAGTCCTACCTGCGGAGCCATACAGAGAAGTACCCAAGTGGCTCAAGGGGCTCCCCTGCTAAGGGAGTAGATCGCTAACGCGGTGCGAGGGTTCGAATCCCTTCTTCTCTGCCATACATATTGGCCCGTTGGTCAAGTGGTTAAGACACCGCCCTTTCACGGCGGTAACACGGGTTCGAATCCCGTACGGGTCACCACTTCGGAGGATTAGCTCAGCTGGGAGAGCACCTGCCTTACAAGCAGGGGGTCGGCGGTTCGATCCCGTCATCCTCCACCATATAATTTTATATGAATAGTATTGTCGCGGGGTGGAGCAGCACGGTAGCTCGTCGGGCTCATAACCCGAAGGTCGCAGGTTCAAATCCTGTCCCCGCAACCAA
>NZ_CP096511.1:5037500-5052500 GCF_056530295.1 Bacillus sp. PK6-16 | reverse complement strand
CTCCCCCAAGAGTCCACATCGACGGGGAGGTTTGGCACCTCGATGTCGGCTCATCGCATCCTGGGGCTGTAGTCGGTCCCAAGGGTTGGGCTGTTCGCCCATTAAAGCGGTACGCGAGCTGGGTTCAGAACGTCGTGAGACAGTTCGGTCCCTATCCGTCGTGGGCGTAGGAAATTTGAGAGGAGCTGTCCTTAGTACGAGAGGACCGGGATGGACGCACCGCTGGTGTACCAGTTGTTCTGCCAAGGGCATAGCTGGGTAGCTATGTGCGGAAGGGATAAGTGCTGAAAGCATCTAAGCATGAAGCCCCCCTCAAGATGAGATTTCCCATAGCGTAAGCTAGTAAGATCCCTGAAAGATGATCAGGTTGATAGGTTCGAGGTGGAAGCATGGTGACATGTGGAGCTGACGAATACTAATAGATCGAGGACTTAACCATATAATATGTAGCAATGTTATCTAGTTTTGAAGGAATATGCCTTCATAGTTTGGTGATGATGGCAGAGAGGTCACACCCGTTCCCATACCGAACACGGAAGTTAAGCTCTCTAGCGCCGATGGTAGTTGGGACCTTGTCCCTGTGAGAGTAGGACGTCGCCAAGCTATTTATATTGTCGCGGGGTGGAGCAGCACGGTAGCTCGTCGGGCTCATAACCCGAAGGTCGCAGGTTCAAATCCTGTCCCCGCAACCAAATGGTCCCGTGGTGTAGTGGTTAACATGCCTGCCTGTCACGCAGGAGATCGCCGGTTCGACCCCGGTCGGGACCGCCATTTCATATAAAGAAAAGAACGAAACAAGTTGTTTCGTATTTTTTTATTTGTTTTAACAAAAAACTAATAAAGACAGTCAAACTATCCTTAGGACAACTCCTAAGGACTTTTTTATATATTCAAAACCTGTATAATAAAGAGCAGAGAACATTGTGAGTAAAGTAGGTGAAGTCTGTGAGTAAATATGAAGTAACAACAAAATCTTCTGAGGAAACACAAAGGTTATCAGAAAAACTAGGTGAGCTCGTAGAGGCACAAGACGTAATTATTTTAGAAGGAGATCTTGGAGCTGGTAAGACGACTTTTACAAAGGGACTAGCAAAAGGTCTTGGAGTGAAAAGAGTTGTAAATAGTCCTACCTTTAATATCATCAAAGAATATAAAGGAAGATTACCGCTATATCATATGGACGTGTATCGCTTAGCAGAAAGTGAAGAGGACTTAGGCTTTGATGAATATTTCTACGGTGAAGGAATTACGGTAGTAGAATGGGCTCATTTAATAGAAGCATATTTACCGAATGAAAAGTTACAAATTAGTTTATTCCATGCTGGAGATGACACAAGAAAAATTATACTCGAGCCAATTGGAGATCGCTATATTAGATTATGTGAGGAGCTATTACAAGATGAAAGTACTAGCAATTGATACTTCAAATTACGTAATGGGTGTATCCCTTATTGAGGAAGGAAACGTAATTGGGGAAATCATTACAAATTTAGCAAAAAACCATTCTGTACGTCTTATGCCAGCTGTAGAGAAACTGTTAAAAGAGTGTGGCGTAAAACCGAAGGAATTAACTAAAATCGTTGTAGCTGCTGGACCTGGATCCTATACAGGTGTTCGCATAGGCGTGACAGCGGCGAAAACATTAGCTTGGTCACTTCAAATACCAATTGTCGGTGTATCAAGTTTAGAGGTAGTAGCTGCAAACGGTGCTAACTTTAACGGGTTAATTTGTCCTTTATTTGATGGAAGACGTGGGCAAATTTATACTGGGTTATATACATATGAAGGAGAGCAGTTAACTTCAATAGAAGAAGACCGAATTATTCTTATTGTAGACTGGTTGCAAATGTTAAAAGATAAAGGACAGCCTGTTTTATTTATCGGTAACGATGTTAAATTGCATAAAGAAACAATTATAGAACATTTAGGTGATCAAGCTGTATTCGCTCCATTTACTAAAAATAACCCAAGACCAAGTGAGCTAGCATTCTTAGGATTACAAAAAGAAGAACAAGATGTGCATACGTTTGTTCCAAGCTATCTTCGTTTAGCTGAAGCTGAAACAAAGTGGTTAGAAAGTCAAAACAAGTAGGAGCTTGCAGAAGATGGATATGATATTTAGAAAGATGGAGCTTGATGATATTGCTCAAATTGTAGCTATTGAAGAAGCGTCTTTTTCAACTCCTTGGACTGCAGATGCCTTTCACCGTGAATTAACGATGAATGAACATGCACATTATATTGTGTTAGAAAAAGATGGTCGTGTAGTCGGGTATTGTGGATTGTGGATAATTATTGATGAATCACATATAACAAATATAGCTATTTTGCCAGAATACCGAGGTCAAAAGTTAGGAGATGCCCTATTGAAAGCAGTTATTTCTGAAGCGAAAGAACTAGGGGTAAAAACAATGACACTTGAAGTACGTGTATCAAATGAAGTAGCAAAGCAGTTATACAGAAAATACGGATTTCAAAATGGTGGGATTCGTAAACGATACTATGCAGACAATCAGGAAGATGGTCTCGTAATGTGGGTGAATATATAATGGAAAAAAATACGATTATACTTGGTATTGAAACAAGTTGTGATGAAACAGCAGTAGCAGTTGTTAAAAATGGAACGGAAATTATTGCGAATGTCGTTGCATCACAAATTGAAAGTCATAAACGTTTTGGCGGCGTTGTACCAGAGATTGCATCACGTCATCATGTAGAAGAAATTACAGTTGTGTTAGAAGAAGCTTTAAAGGAAGCAAACATCACATTTGATGATATTGATGCAATTGCTGTAACAGAAGGTCCTGGTTTAGTAGGAGCACTTCTAATTGGAGTAAATGCAGCGAAGGCAGTAGCGTTTGCACATGATATTCCGTTAGTCGGTGTTCATCATATTGCTGGTCATATTTATGCGAACCGTTTAGTAAAAGAAGTTCAATTCCCGTTATTATCACTTGTTGTATCTGGTGGGCATACAGAACTTGTTTATATGAAAGAACATGGTTCATTCGAAGTAATTGGTGAAACACGAGACGATGCAGCTGGAGAAGCATATGATAAAGTAGCTCGTACGTTATCTATGCCATATCCAGGTGGTCCTCATATTGATCGCCTTGCACATGAAGGAGAACCGACAATTGATTTGCCTCGTGCATGGCTAGAACCGGATTCGTATGATTTTAGCTTTAGTGGATTGAAATCAGCAGTTATCAACACTGTGCATAACGCAAAACAGCGCGGTATAGAAATTGCACCAGAAGATTTAGCGGCAAGTTTCCAAGAAAGTGTAATAGATGTACTTGTAACGAAAGCAGCTCGTGCAGCAGAAGCTTATAATGTAAAGCAATTACTTCTTGCTGGTGGAGTAGCTGCTAATAAAGGGCTTCGTGCGCGATTAGAAGAGGAATTTGCACAAAAAGAAAACATTGAATTAATTATTCCGCCGCTATCTTTATGCACAGATAATGCAGCGATGATTGCAGCGGCAGGGACAATTGCTTATGAACAAGGTAAGCGTGCAACATTAGCCTTAAATGCAAATCCAGGATTAGATATTGAAGCATAGTTATACACATAATTAACCACAGGTTGTGGATAAAACCCATATTATCTGTTGATAATGTGGGTTTTATTGTGTATATAAAATGTTGATAACTTTTTTGTTGGTTGTGGATAATGTGGAAAAGTTATTTTAATGTTTATTTTATAAAGGTGGATATGTGTATAAACTTGTGGATAAATAGGATGATGTCAGACCTTTGAGTTTGTTCTTTTTCGGGAAATAAAAAGTAAGAAGATATCCCCGAAAAACATTTTGAAACATCCCCCTATTATAGAAGATGCTAATATTGTCAATCTTTGTCGTTAAATCGATATTTCGTGTCGAATTGTTAATATATATAGGGTTACAATAGATATATTTGAAAAATCGTTGGTATATTCTAAGTTACGATTGATATACTCAAAAAATTGTTTCTGTATTAAAAGAAAAAAAGATGTCGCATAGTCAAAAATCCTGACTTATGAGACATCTTCCTTATTTAAATATGCTTATACATGCAGCTCTTCCCATTCTGCCATACAAGTTTCAAGTTGTTCTTGTAGCGTTTGCTTTTTCATTGTAATTTCACTAGCTTTTTCATAATCTGCATATATTTCTGGTAAGCAAAGTTGATCTTCTAACGTAGCAATTTCTTCTTCTAATTCCACTATACTTTGTTCTAGCTCTTCAATTTTTCTAGTGCGTTGACGCTCTAGTTTTTTACGCTCTTTTTCTTCTAAATAATTTAATTTCTCTTGTGCAACCACCTTTTGAACAGGAACGTCACTTTCTTGCTGTTCAAGTTCTGCACGTTCAATCATTTCATTTTTCTTTTCAACGTAGTAATCGTAATCCCCTAAATATTCCTGTGCACCTTCTGTTGATAACTCAACCACAGTCGTTGTTACACGGTTAATAAAGTAGCGGTCATGTGAGACGAATAGAAGAGTCCCTGGGTAATCAATTAAAGCATTCTCCAAAATCTCTTTACTATTTAAATCGAGGTGGTTCGTAGGCTCATCTAGAATTAACAAATTTGACTTTTGCATCATAAGTTTTGCAAGAGCTAATCGAGCTTTTTGTCCACCACTAAGGGAAGATACTGGTTTCAGTACATCATCTCCTGTGAATAAAAAATTCCCAAGTATAGTACGGATTTCTTTTTCCGGTTGCAGTGGATATTCATCCCATAGTTCATTTAAAACCCGTTTAGAAGATGTTAAGTTTGCTTGTTCTTGATCATAATAACCAACAGATACATTTGATCCGAAAGAAACATCACCATTTAATAGTGGTAACTTATTCACAATGGATTTTAACAATGTGGATTTCCCAATTCCGTTTGGACCAACTAAAGCAACACTATCTCCGCGAGTTAAGCGCATAGTTACATGTTCAATTATAGGGTTTTCATCATAGCCGATGGTTGCATCATTTACTTGTAAAACATCATTTCCACTTTGTTTTTCAATATCGAAGTGGAATGATGCTGACTTAGAATCCCCTAATGGTCTCGTTAATAATTCCATTCTGTCTAGTTGTTTACGGCGACTTTGAGCACGTTTCGTTGTAGAAGCGCGAGCTATATTCTTTTGAACGAAGTCCTCAAGTTTTGCGATTTCATCTTGTTGTTTTTCGTAACGTTTCATTTCTTGCTCATATAATGCTGATTTTAAGTCTAAATATTTACTGTAGTTACCAACAAATCGTCTGCTTTCTTTATTCGAAATTTCATATACTTGTGTAACGAGTTTGTCTAAGAAATAACGGTCATGTGAGACGATTAATATTGCGCCAGGATAACCTTGCAAATATTGCTCAAGCCATGTTAATGTTTCGATGTCTAAATGGTTTGTAGGCTCGTCCAAAATAAGTAAGTCTGGTTTTGTTAATAATAATTTCCCGAGAGCTAATCTTGTTTTTTGCCCGCCGCTTAAAGTAGAGATCGTCGTCTGGTGCGTTTCAACTGGGAAGCCAAGGCCGCTTAAAATGGAGCGAATATCCGCTTCATATTGATATCCACCTTGATCTTTATAATTGAGTTGTAATTGGTCATAATCAGCTAACAATCTTTCATATGTAGCTTCGTTTGAAAAGTTTTCTTCTTTTCCCATTTCTTGCTCAAGCCTTCGGAGTTTTGTCTCCATTTGCTGTAAATGGGTAAAGACGGTTAGCATTTCATCCCAAATTGTTAAAGACGTTTCTAGTCCAGTATTTTGAGCTAAATATCCGATTGAGACATCTTTCGGTTTTATAATTTCGCCACCATCATGAGATAATTCACCAGCGATAATTTTTAATAATGTAGATTTTCCTGCTCCATTCCTTCCAACTAATGCGATACGATCTTTTGTTTGTACTTCCAATTTTATGTTTGCAAGAATCGTTTCTGCACCGTATAATTTCGAAAGCGCGTTTACTTGTAATAAAATCAATGTTTTCACCTCAAATAATTTCTTAACTTTGCCATGTTTATATTTCTCAATCATACTAAAAATAGTGTATAGTTTAAAATAAAGAGAGAATACTTCTTCTCTTTATTATACAAGGAATTTAATGAGTGCTAAACTTCTGTATTTGATTAAAGTATATGAATAAAGATAGGAAGAGAGGAGAGGTCATATGGATCAGCAAAAGATTCCACAAGCCACTGCTAAAAGATTGCCTCTATACTATCGATTTATCCAAAACTTATCTCTTTCTGGTAAGCAGCGTGTTTCATCGGCCGAATTGAGTGAGGCAGTAAAAGTAGATTCCGCAACAATACGAAGAGATTTTTCGTATTTTGGAGCGTTAGGGAAAAAGGGATATGGATATAACGTAAATTATTTATTATCATTTTTCCGCGAAACACTTGATCAAGATGATATAACACGTGTAGCACTTATTGGAGTAGGTAATTTAGGGACCGCTTTCTTACATTATAATTTCACGAAAAACAATAATACAAAAATTGAAATGGCATTTGATGTTAGTGAAGAGAAAGTTGGAACAGAAATCGGGGGCATTCCTGTATATCATTTAGATGAATTAGAAGAGAGATTATCAAATGATATACAAGTGGCAATATTAACAGTACCGGCTACAGTAGCGCAAGCTGTAGCAGATAGATTAGCTGAAACAAGCGTGCACGGTATTTTGAATTTCACACCAGCGCGATTAAACGTATCAGAGAATATTAGAATTCATCATATTGACTTAGCTGTAGAGTTACAAACATTAGTTTACTTTTTGAAAAACTATCCACAATAAAACGCAGAGGAAGCGACCTCTGCGTTTTATTATTGTTTCTTCTTTGTGAATTTAACTAATATAAGGCGAAGTGCCAAATTAAAATCAATTGTTGCCATAACTGCAAATAGTATTGTCCACATATTCCAGATTGTATCTGTCACGTTCGTAATGGCGAAGCGTGTAAAGATACATCCAAGAAGGAAGTATAGTGCAGCCATGAACAATGGTGAGTTTCTCATACAAAAAATCCTCCGATAAAGCCTTGCATTTTTTCAGCTTCTTTAATCATTTCTTGAATTTGTTCATTGCTCATAAAAATTTGCCCAATAGCGACTAATGTATTCATCGCAACATGAGCTGCAATCGGAACGATAATACGTTTCGTCTTCACATATAAGAAGGCGAATACGAGCCCCATAGCAGTGTATACCAATAAGTGAGTAAAATCAAAATGAATTGCTGCGAATACAAGCGAACTAATGATAGCTGCGATAAAGAAGTTAAACTTCTTATAAAGCGTGCCGAATAGAATTTTTCTAAATACGATTTCTTCTAAGATAGGTCCAATTATAGATACAACAATAAGGAACCAAGGTATCGTTCTTGCGATGTCCATCAGTCTGTCTGTATTCTCAGATTCACGTGGAACCCCAAATACATACATTTCAATCATACCTGCAATGGATTGTGAGATGATTGCTAAGAAGAACCCGATAAAAATCCATCCAATAGTAGCTGGAACAGAAGAGCGCATTGGATCTAAATGCCTGTCACGAATATCTGTTCTAAGTAACCAAAGCACGATACATAATGCAATAAAGAAGCTAATGATTGCCCAGTGTCCCGTTATGATTTGTCCTTTTTCTTCAATGGTAAATCCTCTATTATCATAGAGTCCTGTTTTTAGGAGAAGTGGTAATCCAACAACGCCAGATAACTGCATTAAAATGTATGTAACGATAATCCACCAGTATTGTTTCTTCAAATGGTTTAACCATCCTTTCTAACTCTAGTGTATGAGATGAGGTAGGATAACATGTAAATATGTTATCTACGATATAAACTTTCATCCGAATTATGATTTTTTTTTAATACATATTTGAAATTGAAGTAAGAGACAGGAAAAAGTTGTGCGTTTAGCGAAAACAACTTAGGGTGTCTTTCATATTGTAACATACGAGTAGGGGAAACAACGATTCATATAGTAAAGGCAGTATTCTATATAGAAAGTTTATATAGTAATTTGCGAAAAAATTATGATTTTTTTACTTGCAAAAGAAATTGAGATTATTTATTATTATAAGTGTGTTAGCACTCGGATGACTTGAGTGCTAATAAATAAAATTTACATAACAAAATGAGGAGGTTATTGTTCATGCTAAAGCCATTAGGTGATCGCGTTGTAATTGAGCTTGTTCAAGCAGAAGAAAAAACAGCAAGTGGTATCGTATTACCAGATACCGCAAAAGAAAAACCACAAGAGGGTAAAGTTGTTGCAGTAGGTACTGGTCGAGTGCTTGAAAATGGTGAGCGTGTTGCTTTAGAGGTAGCAGCAGGTGATCTTATCATCTTCTCAAAATATGCAGGTACTGAAGTGAAATATGAAGGTACAGACTACTTGATTTTACGTGAAAGTGACATTTTAGCAGTTATCGGTTAATTATATAAATCTTAAAAAATCCAAGGGGGTCAATTATTATGGCAAAAGATATTAAATTTAGTGAAGAAGCACGTCGTTCGATGCTTCGCGGTGTCGACACTCTTGCAAACGCAGTAAAAGTTACGCTTGGACCAAAAGGTCGTAACGTTGTACTTGAGAAAAAATTTGGTTCACCACTTATTACAAATGATGGTGTAACAATCGCAAAAGAAATCGAATTAGAAGATGCATTCGAAAACATGGGTGCGAAATTAGTAGCAGAAGTTGCTAGCAAAACAAATGACGTAGCTGGTGACGGAACAACAACTGCAACTGTATTAGCGCAAGCTATGATTCGTGAAGGTCTTAAAAACGTAACAGCTGGTGCGAACCCAATGGGTCTTCGTAAAGGTATCGAAAAAGCTGTTACTGCTGCAATTGAAGAATTAAAAACGATTTCTAAACCAATCGAAGGCAAATCTTCTATCGCACAAGTAGCTGCTATTTCTGCAGCTGACGAAGAAGTAGGTCAATTAATCGCTGAAGCAATGGAGCGCGTTGGTAACGACGGCGTTATTACTTTAGAAGAGTCTAAAGGATTCACAACAGAATTAGACGTAGTAGAAGGTATGCAATTTGATCGTGGATATGCATCTCCTTACATGATTACTGATTCTGACAAAATGGAAGCAGTTCTTGATAACCCATACATCTTAATCACTGACAAAAAGATTTCTAACATTCAAGAAATCTTACCAGTATTAGAGCAAGTGGTACAACAAGGTAAACCACTTCTTATCATTGCTGAAGATGTTGAAGGCGAAGCTTTAGCTACATTAGTAGTGAACAAACTTCGTGGTACATTCAACGTAGTAGCTGTTAAAGCTCCTGGATTTGGTGACCGTCGTAAAGCAATGCTAGAAGATATCGCAATCTTAACAGGTGGCGAAGTAATCACTGAAGAATTAGGTCGTGACTTAAAATCTGCTACAGTTGAATCTTTAGGACGCGCTGGTAAAGTTGTTGTTACAAAAGAAAACACAACTGTAGTTGAAGGTGTAGGAAGCACAGAACAAATCGAAGCTCGCATCGGTCAAATCCGTGCGCAATTAGAAGAAACAACTTCTGAATTCGATCGTGAAAAATTACAAGAGCGTCTTGCTAAACTAGCAGGTGGCGTAGCAGTAATTAAAGTAGGTGCAGCAACTGAAACTGAGTTAAAAGAGCGCAAACTTCGCATTGAAGATGCACTTAACTCAACTCGTGCAGCAGTAGAAGAAGGTATCGTTGCAGGTGGTGGTACTTCACTTATGAACGTATACACAAAAGTAGCTTCTATCGTAGCTGAAGGCGACGAAGCAACAGGTATCAACATCGTACTTCGCGCACTAGAAGAGCCAGTTCGTCAAATCGCAATCAACGCTGGTCTAGAAGGATCTGTAGTTGTAGAGCGTCTAAAAGGCGAAAAAGTAGGCGTTGGTTTCAACGCAGCTACTGGCGAATGGGTTAACATGCTTGAGTCTGGTATCGTAGATCCAGCTAAAGTAACTCGTTCTGCACTTCAAAACGCAGCATCTGTTGCAGCTATGTTCTTAACAACTGAAGCTGTAGTTGCTGACAAGCCAGAACCAAATGCACCAGCAATGCCTGACATGGGCGGCATGGGCATGGGCGGTATGGGCGGAATGATGTAATTCCGTTTGTCCTAAAAAACATCCATTTCTATATAGAAATGGATGTTTTTTTATGTTTTTTAGAAAAGGAAATGAATTTCTGTAGAATTTTGTCGCTTTCTCTCTTGACCATATTGATACTTCATTGTTAGAATCTAGGAAGATAATATAAAACGATCCTTCATATATCCTCAATGATATGGTTTGAGAGTCTCTACCGGGTTACCGTAAACAACCTGACTATGAAGGCAGTGTGTCTTATATTTATAAAGAGCGGAGACTATCTTTCTTTATAAAGCCAGACCCCTGCCTTTTCTTTGTTATGAGACTAGAGGCGGAGGACTGGCTTTTTTTATTATATTGGTAATGCTTTTCGCCAAATTGGTGAAAATATTTATATACGAGAACTAACGTTGGGGTGATTATTTTGAAGAAACAACACGATACAATTATCGTTTTAGATTTTGGAAGTCAATACAATCAGTTAATAGCACGTCGAATTCGTGAGTTCGGTGTATACAGTGAACTTCATCCACATACAATTACTGCAGAAGAAATTAAAGCAATGAATCCAAAAGGGATTATTTTCTCTGGTGGACCAAATAGTGTATACGGTGAAGGTGCATTACATTGTGATGAAAAAATCTTTGAACTAGGTTTACCAATCTTCGGTATTTGTTACGGTATGCAGCTTATGACGCAACACTTCGGTGGTAAAGTAGAGCGTGCAAATCACCGTGAGTACGGAAAAGCTGTTCTTAAAGTAGAGAACGAATCAAAATTATATGCGAACCTTCCAGAAGAGCAAGTTGTATGGATGAGTCATGGTGACTTAGTAACTGGTTTACCTGAAGGATTCGTAGTAGACGCAACAAGTGAGTCTTGCCCAATTGCTGGTATGAGCAATGAAGCGAAAAACTTATACGGTGTACAATTCCACCCAGAAGTACGTCACTCTGAGCACGGTAACGATTTAATTAAAAACTTCGTATTCGGCGTATGTGGTTGTTCTGAAGGATGGAACATGGAGAACTTTATCGAAGTAGAATTAGAAAAGATCCGTGAAACTGTTGGAGACAAAAAAGTACTATGCGCACTTAGCGGTGGTGTAGACTCTTCTGTTGTAGCAGTATTAATCCATAAAGCAATCGGCGACCAATTAACATGTATTTTCGTTGATCACGGTTTACTTCGTAAAGGCGAAGCGGAAGGCGTTATGAAAACATTTAGTGAAGGCTTCCATATGAACGTTATTAAAGTGGATGCAAAAGACCGCTTCATGGACAAGTTAAAAGGTGTAGAAGATCCAGAACAAAAACGTAAAATTATCGGTAACGAATTCATTTACGTATTCGATGATGAAGCGTCAAAATTACAAGGTATGGACTTCCTAGCGCAAGGTACACTTTACACAGATATCGTTGAGAGTGGTACAGCAACTGCACAAACAATTAAATCTCACCATAACGTTGGTGGACTTCCAGAAGACATGCAGTTCAAATTAATTGAGCCTTTAAATACGTTATTTAAAGATGAAGTACGTGTATTAGGATCTGAACTAGGAATTCCTGATGAAATCGTATGGCGTCAACCATTCCCAGGACCGGGTCTTGGTATTCGTGTATTAGGTGAAATCACAGAAGAGAAATTAGAAATCGTTCGTGAATCTGATGCGATTTTACGTGAAGAAATTATTAAAGCGGGCTTAGATCGTGAAATTTGGCAATACTTCACTGCGCTTCCTGGTATGCGTAGCGTAGGTGTTATGGGTGACGAGCGTACTTACGATTACACAGTAGGTATCCGCGCGGTAACATCTATCGACGGTATGACAGCTGACTGGGCACGTATCCCTTGGGACGTATTAGAGAAAATCTCTGTACGTATCGTAAACGAAGTAAAACACGTTAACCGTATCGTGTATGATGTAACGAGTAAGCCACCAGCAACTATTGAGTGGGAATAGTATTTATAAAAAGGTCCATCTATTGCTTATGCATAGATGGATCTTTTTTATTTTGGTATTAATACGAACGAAAATATAAAATTTTATAAAATTGTTCGTTTTTAAATTGACAAAACTACTTCGTCGAGTTAATATGATTATGTAATTCAAACGAAAAGTGAATATTATGCCGTCGTATAATATCGGGGATATGGCCCGAAAGTTTCTACCTAGCTACCGTAAATGGCTTGACTACGAGGCGTTTGTATAAAGATGAGGGGAAACTTGTCTTTGTTTATAGAACGCTTCCATGTATATATGCAATGGAAGCCTTTTTATTTCTCGGGATAAAAGAGGGCTAGGGTGAAATACGGCGAGTAATCATATAACGGGGGAAACGTAAGATGAAACGCTATTTTCAGTTTGATGAGCTCGGTACGAATTATAAGACTGAGTTCATAGCAGGGTTAACGACATTTCTATCTATGGCTTACGTACTATTTGTCAATCCTGCTACGCTGTCGCTTGGAAATGTTAAAGGGTTACCAGCAGGTACAGGGATGGATCCAGGTGCAGTATTCGTTGCTACGGCATTAGCGGCAGCGATCGGTTCGTTAATTATGGGTATTTTCGCGAAGTATCCAATTGCTTTAGCGCCAGGTATGGGAATTAACGCGTTCTTTGCTTATACAGCAGTGTTAACGATGGGTATTCCATGGCAAACAGCAATTGCCGGAACATTAATGTCAGGTATTATCTTTATTATTCTTACTGCTTCAGGTATTCGTGAAAAAATCATCAATGCAATTCCATCGGAGTTAAAGTTTGCAGTAGCAGCAGGTATCGGATTGTTCATTGCATTCCTTGGATTCCAAAATGCAGGAATTATCGTGAAAAATGATGCTGTTCTTGTTGGGTTGGGGGACTTAACAAAGGGCACAACGTTACTAGCAATCTTCGGGGTTGTTACGACAATCATCTTCATGATTAAGAAAGTTAATGGTGCAGTATTTTACGGTATGATTCTTACAGCGATCTTAGGAGTGGCAACAGGATTAATTGATACTCCGAAAGCTGTAGTAGGAGCAATACCGAGTCTAGAACCAACGTTCGGCGTGGCGTTAACGCACTTCGGAGATATTTTCACAGTTCAAATGGGGATTGTTATTATAACGTTCTTCTTTATCGATTTCTTTGATACAGCAGGTACGCTTGTAGCGGTTGCGAATCAAGCTGGATTAATGAAGAACAATAAATTACCACGTGCAGGAAAAGCATTATTTGCAGATGCGATTGCAACTGTAATTGGTGCGATCTTGGGTACATCAACAACAACGTCTTATATTGAATCTTCTGCAGGGGTAGCAGCGGGTGGACGTTCTGGATTTACAGCAGTTGTAACAGCAGGATTCTTCTTACTGGCACTATTCTTCTCGCCATTACTAAGTGTTGTAACGCCAGCTGTAACGGCGCCGGCTTTAATTATTGTAGGAATCTTGATGGTTTCTTCCTTAGGGGAAATTGATTGGAAGAAATTCGAGATTGCAGTACCAGCATTCTTTACAATTATCTCTATGCCACTTACGTATAGTATCGCAACTGGGATTGCGATTGGATTTATCTTCTATCCAATTACAATGGTAGTAAGTGGTCGTCGTAAAGAGGTTCATCCGATTATGTATGTTATGGGAGTTTTATTCGTACTATATTTCATCTACGTTCGTAAATAAAAGGGGTTTTTTAAAGGTCTAGACTTAAGGGGAGTCTAGATCTTTTTTGCGTCTTCAGAAAATCTTAAGGATTTCCGAGCGTTTTTCTTCAGAAGTTTTCCTATAATAGAAGTTAGGGATTAAAAAAGTGATGGGGGAGATATTGTGGCACACGAAACAATACTTGTCGTAGATGATGAAAAAGAAATTCGGAATTTAATTACAATCTATTTAAAGAATGAAGGATATAAAGTATTACAAGCAGGAGACGGAGAAGAAGGATTACGTCTATTGGAAGAAAATGAAGTACATCTAGTCGTATTAGATATTATGATGCCGAAAGTGGATGGTATTCATATGTGTATGAAGGTAAGGGAAGCGAAAGAAATGCCTATTATTATGCTTTCTGCCAAAACGCAAGATATGGATAAGATTTTAGGGTTAACAACAGGGGCAGATGATTATGTAACGAAGCCGTTTAATCCGTTAGAGTTAATTGCACGAATTAAATCTCAGTTACGCCGTTATATGAAAATGAATGGTTTCGCTATTCAAAATGAGGACGAGTTAGAAATTGGGGAGATGAAAATCAACATCTCGACCCATAAAGTTATTGTAGAGGGAGAAGAAGTGAAACTAACTCCGAGGGAATTTTCAATTTTAGAATTGCTAGCTAGAAATCCAGGTATGGTGTTTAGTGCGGAGCAAATTTATGAAAAGGTGTGGAATGAACGATCTTTCCAGTCTGATAATACTGTAATGGTGCACATTCGAAAAGTGCGTGAAAAGATTGAGGAGAATCCAAGGAAGCCTAGATATATAAAAACAGTATGGGGAGTGGGGTATAAGATTGAAAAAGATATTTAATCCGTTTACTTATATAAGGAAAATAAGAGAATTAATTGAGAAATTAGTAAAGAGCGTACGAAAGAGTATAAGGATTCAATTGATTACTACTTTTGCTGCTTGTGCGTTATTAGGAGTTTTGTCAGCGAAGGCAGCAGCGCCGTTTTTTGAGAATGCGAATCGTCAAGCAACTATCGATTATCGGGCTGGTATGGAACAAATTAATCACCAAGCTCAAGGAGCGGCAAATAGTTCGGTTCATGAAAATAAATTAGAAGCTATATCAAATATGATCGAAATGGAGAACCAAAATTTAGAGCAAGGGTCTAGAGCTTTGAAGATATTGGTTACTGATGAAAGTGGTAAAGTTTTATATAAAACAAAGCAAGCGCAAGAAGAGCAAATCGATTTGC
>NZ_CP096511.1:5030000-5032500 GCF_056530295.1 Bacillus sp. PK6-16 | reverse complement strand
AGCCCCAGTAAACGGCGGCCGTAACTATAACGGTCCTAAGGTAGCGAAATTCCTTGTCGGGTAAGTTCCGACCCGCACGAAAGGTGTAACGATTTGGGCACTGTCTCAACCAGAGACTCGGTGAAATTATAGTACCTGTGAAGATGCAGGTTACCCGCGACAGGACGGAAAGACCCCGTGGAGCTTTACTGTAGCCTGATATTGAATTTTGGTACAGTTTGTACAGGATAGGCGGGAGCCATTGAAACCGGAGCGCTAGCTTCGGTGGAGGCGCTGGTGGGATACCGCCCTGACTGTATTGAAATTCTAACCTACGGGTCTTATCGACCCGGGAGACAGTGTCAGGTGGGCAGTTTGACTGGGGCGGTCGCCTCCTAAAGTGTAACGGAGGCGCCCAAAGGTTCCCTCAGAATGGTTGGAAATCATTCGTAGAGTGCAAAGGCATAAGGGAGCTTGACTGCGAGACCTACAAGTCGAGCAGGGACGAAAGTCGGGCTTAGTGATCCGGTGGTTCCGCATGGAAGGGCCATCGCTCAACGGATAAAAGCTACCCCGGGGATAACAGGCTTATCTCCCCCAAGAGTCCACATCGACGGGGAGGTTTGGCACCTCGATGTCGGCTCATCGCATCCTGGGGCTGTAGTCGGTCCCAAGGGTTGGGCTGTTCGCCCATTAAAGCGGTACGCGAGCTGGGTTCAGAACGTCGTGAGACAGTTCGGTCCCTATCCGTCGTGGGCGTAGGAAATTTGAGAGGAGCTGTCCTTAGTACGAGAGGACCGGGATGGACGCACCGCTGGTGTACCAGTTGTTCTGCCAAGGGCATAGCTGGGTAGCTATGTGCGGAAGGGATAAGTGCTGAAAGCATCTAAGCATGAAGCCCCCCTCAAGATGAGATTTCCCATAGCGTAAGCTAGTAAGATCCCTGAAAGATGATCAGGTTGATAGGTTCGAGGTGGAAGCATGGTGACATGTGGAGCTGACGAATACTAATAGATCGAGGACTTAACCATATAATATGTAGCAAATGTTATCTAGTTTTGAAGGAATATGCCTTCATAGTTTGGTGATGATGGCAGAGAGGTCACACCCGTTCCCATACCGAACACGGAAGTTAAGCTCTCTAGCGCCGATGGTAGTTGGGACCTTGTCCCTGTGAGAGTAGGACGTCGCCAAGCAACTTTAAGACGAGTCAGAATGACTCGTCTTTTTTGTGTTTTATAACTTCTTTTTAAAGCTAAATATTTTGAAGTGCTTCTCGCTTTTTAAAAAGTTTTTTGAGTACGTAGCTGTATAAGTTTTATTCAATTTCTTTCGTGATTCTTTATATGTAATTTAAGATTTTCTATTTTATTTCTTAAAGATAGGATTCATCAGTGTGTTAAAATAGTACAGTTGTTTTTGATGTACTTTAATATAAGAAGATTTAAGTTAGAAAAGGAGATAATATGAAAAAGATAAGTATAATTACTATAGTAGTCTTAGTCCTGCTAGTAATCGTGTATATGTTAGTTGGAAATTATTTTTATAACTATGCGTTAAATGCGAAACAAGAAAAAGAATTTTTGCAAGATAATCCTCATTTAGTAGAAACGGTAAGTGCGTCGGGAGATGTATTGGCTGTAAATGAAGAAAAGAATGCAAACTTCGTATCGAAGTATAAACCTAACACATTAACTATACGTTCTTTCGATAAATTAAATTTAAAAGGTTATGAATATATGAATGAACCATCTAGTCATAAATGGGCAATTGTAGTTCATGGATACAATGGTAGAGCATCAGAAATGACGAAATATGTTCGTAACTTTTATGAACAAGGCTATAATGTCATAGCACCAGACCTTCGTGGGCACGGAAATAGTGAAGGGGATTATGTTGGTATGGGCTGGCATGATCGTAAAGATGTGTTAATTTGGATTCAACAAATTGTAAAGAAAGACCCTAATGCTGAAATAGCTCTATTTGGTGTTTCAATGGGCGGGGCAACTGTAATGATGACTTCAGGAGAAGATTTACCTTCTAATGTTAAAGTTATTATTGAAGATTGTGGATACTCAACTGTTATTGATGAATTTACTTATCAACTAAAAGATTTATTCCATTTACCGAAGTTTCCTGTTATGAATGCGGCAAATACGGTTACTAAATTAAGAGCTGGTTACGATTTAGAAGAGGCTTCAGCTGTAAAACAAGTAGAGAAAAGTAAAACACCTATGCTGTTCATTCATGGGGATGCTGATACATTCGTTCCTTTTGAAATGTTAGATGAAGTATATAATGCTGCAAAAGTAGAAAAAGAGAAATTAATTGTTCCAGGTGCTGGACATGGAGAAGCGGAGAAAGTAGATTCTAATAAATATTGGAATACTGTATGGAAGTTCGTAGGGAAGTATATTCCGGCATAATTAAAATTGTTGCATTTATATAGACGATAATCGGAGGGATAATAGTTAATCCTTTTGATTATCGTTTTTTTGTTAATTAGGTATTCTGCTATAAG
>NZ_CP096511.1:5020000-5025000 GCF_056530295.1 Bacillus sp. PK6-16 | reverse complement strand
ATAGGCGGGAGCCATTGAAACCGGAGCGCTAGCTTCGGTGGAGGCGCTGGTGGGATACCGCCCTGACTGTATTGAAATTCTAACCTACGGGTCTTATCGACCCGGGAGACAGTGTCAGGTGGGCAGTTTGACTGGGGCGGTCGCCTCCTAAAGTGTAACGGAGGCGCCCAAAGGTTCCCTCAGAATGGTTGGAAATCATTCGTAGAGTGCAAAGGCATAAGGGAGCTTGACTGCGAGACCTACAAGTCGAGCAGGGACGAAAGTCGGGCTTAGTGATCCGGTGGTTCCGCATGGAAGGGCCATCGCTCAACGGATAAAAGCTACCCCGGGGATAACAGGCTTATCTCCCCCAAGAGTCCACATCGACGGGGAGGTTTGGCACCTCGATGTCGGCTCATCGCATCCTGGGGCTGTAGTCGGTCCCAAGGGTTGGGCTGTTCGCCCATTAAAGCGGTACGCGAGCTGGGTTCAGAACGTCGTGAGACAGTTCGGTCCCTATCCGTCGTGGGCGTAGGAAATTTGAGAGGAGCTGTCCTTAGTACGAGAGGACCGGGATGGACGCACCGCTGGTGTACCAGTTGTTCTGCCAAGGGCATAGCTGGGTAGCTATGTGCGGAAGGGATAAGTGCTGAAAGCATCTAAGCATGAAGCCCCCCTCAAGATGAGATTTCCCATAGCGTAAGCTAGTAAGATCCCTGAAAGATGATCAGGTTGATAGGTTCGAGGTGGAAGCATGGTGACATGTGGAGCTGACGAATACTAATAGATCGAGGACTTAACCATATAATATGTAGCAATGTTATCTAGTTTTGAAGGAATATGCCTTCATAGTTTGGTGATGATGGCAGAGAGGTCACACCCGTTCCCATACCGAACACGGAAGTTAAGCTCTCTAGCGCCGATGGTAGTTGGGACCTTGTCCCTGTGAGAGTAGGACGTCGCCAAGCAAGCTTAAGACGAGTCAGAATGACTCGTCTTTTTTGTGTTTTATAAAAATAAGAATGGCTGGTAAATCTCAGTTTATTAAAATTTCACTTTATTGTTCACATCAACAAGTTCAAAACGCTCACAGACGAGTAACATATCTTCAGAGAAATTAAGACCAAGCTCATTTAATTCCTTTGTAAAAAAACGAACATGGGTGTCTCTCCAGTAATTATAAGTACGATCTCCTTCGCCTTCAGCGATAGCGAATTCTTCGCTTACTTCATTCATTGGTGTTACAGTTACTTCTATTGTCTTAATAATAGCTGCAGGTTCATCATTACTATTGAGTATAATACTATAATCATTAGTAGTCGGTAGCGATTCATGTTCTAATTCATAAAAAACGAGACCGGAGCATGTAGCTGTTTTAATACCGTCAATTACTAGTTGTGCAAGATAATTAGGGGCATCCCCAAATTGCCAAGCTGTAACAGATTCTGGTTTTTTGTTGTTTCTCCAATAAGTATCCCAATATGTCTGTGCTAATTGATTCATTTTTATCGTCACCTCACTCTAATTAATATTTAGTCTCTTTATAATTCCTAGGAAATTTACTTATTTGTTATGCCTTTGTACTCATTTTTAATTTGTATTAGTGTGTTGCAAATTAAAAAGATACTATGTGGAGTGAATATAATTTGTAAATATGTTCTGTACATATATGGGATCTTTAAATTTCTAATTGCATTTTATGATAAAAGATATAGTTACTTAAAGAACGTTCAGATTATGAATGATAGTTTATTATCACTATGCCATATTGAAGTGAGTAATACTAGAGTTAAAATAGATAAAAAAACCGATATTCTAAATTGAATATCAGTTTAATAATATGTGACTTATATGAATCTATAGCAATACGAAAAGCGTAAATAAGATAGCCAACAAAATACGATAGTATGCAAAAGGTTTTAAACCTATCTTCTCTAAAAGCTTTAGAAAAGTTACTACCGCTAGCATCGCTACTATAAAAGAGGTAATGAATCCTACCGCAAACATAGGGATGTCATCGACACTTAAATACTTCCAACTTTTTAGTAAGTCTAAGCCTGTCGCCCCAATCATTACAGGAAGAGCTATTAGAAAAGAGAATTCAGATGCAGTCTTATAATTTACTTTTGCTAATAGACCTCCAGAGATAGTAGAGCCAGCTCTAGAGAAGCCAGGGTATACCGCTAAGCACTGAAATAATCCGATTGTTAAAGCTTGGCGGTATGTTAAATCGTCCAGTGAATAGGCTGCTGCCGCTTTCTTTTTTACTTCTGCAAAGATCATAAGAATTGCCCCTGCTACAAGTCCGATCACAACAGTGTATGGCTGGAATAAGTATGTTTTAATAATATCATGTAGTAGCAAACCAGCAACCACTGCCGGAAATACGCCAAGAAATACATGGAGCGCATTGAATTTTTTTTCTTTCTGTATAAGAGGTTTAATATTACATAAAGAAACGAGACGTTTATGATATAAAATTGCAATAGCTAAAATTGCGCCTAGCTGAATAACAATTTCAAACGTTTTTGCTCTTTCTCCCTCAAAGCCTAATAAATGCCCGACTAATATAAGGTGACCAGTAGAAGATATAGGTAAAAATTCAGCTAATCCTTCTACAATACCGAGTATGAAGGCAATAATGATATCGCTCATAGTTTCACTCCTATACATTAATGAATGTCTACTTTTTTAAAATAGAATAGTGTTGCAATAAATCCGGAAATTGTCGTTACTGCAATGATGATATAAGAATACTCTGGTGGATATGTCGGTTGTAATTCGTTATTTGCGATATCTAGAGTAGCGGTCCACGGAAATAAATCTTTATGCTTGGAGTTTACGAGCATAAGATTAGTCATTGTAATAATGACTGTTAATATAATGGGTGGTACATAGCTCTTCATTACAAGAGTTAGTAGCACAATAGGTGAAGACAATAGAAAGAGAAGTCCACCACATATTAAAAATTCTAGGAAAGAACCTAAAAGTAAAGAAATGTTAAAACCAGGGAAGTTCCCCAATAGCCCTAATATTAAAGTAAGTGCCCAAGCGACTAAAGTTAGCATCATAATCCAAAGAAAGAGAATGATGAATTTACTTATAATAAAGCTAATGCGCGACACGGGGATAGTTAGTAAATTTTTCAGTGTATCTTCTGTATATTCGCGGGTAAGCAAATAAGCAACCACTACTCCATATAAGGGGAATCCTATAACTAAAGTAGTATATAAGTTAACGTCAGTGAATAATTGATGGAACCAAATAGTTGGAGTTGGCTGTTTTGTTTTTATATGTATATAAGAGGCTACTACAACTAAGAAAGGTGCGACACCAGCACCAATAATGCTAATTAAAAACATATTAGAGCGTTTTAGCTTTAAGAGTTCTGTATAGAGTAGATTAACCAATTGTTCCACCTCCAACTAGTTTGGTGAAATAATCTTCTAGTCTATCTTCGCTTATCATCATTTTTAATACTTCAATATCATTAAGAACAAACGTTCTGTTTATGTATCCTTGTTGTCCAAAATGAGAGTAAATACGAATATTTCCTTCATCATGTACTTCATAATCAAAAATTTGAAGATGATTTTCTAATAACATCACAGCTTTATCGTCATTATTCACTTGAAACTCTATGTACTTACGGTTTGCTTTGCGCAGCGTATCAAGAGAAACTTCTTCTAGTAACTTTCCTTCATGAATAATTCCGATACGATCGACTAACTGTTCTACCTCGGCTAATATGTGACTAGAAATGAGTATTGTTATATTTCTTTCTTGAGCTAAAGAATGAATAAGTTTTCGCATTTCTTTAATACCAATAGGGTCTAGTCCGTTAGTTGGTTCATCTAATATGAGTAGCTCAGGATAATGGAGAAGAGCACGTGCAATTCCTAAGCGTTGCTTCATTCCTAAAGAATACTTTCCTACTAACTTTTTTGTCTCATGCTGCAAGCCTACTATTTCTAATGCTTCTTCGATAGCATTCTTTTTGTGAACCCCAATTATCTTTGCATTAATTAATAGGTTTTCTTTTGCAGTTAAGTTTTCATAAAATCCTGGAACTTCAACTATAGAACCAATTCTGCTTAAAATATCTTTTTGATTTTGGAATAAGTTCTCTCCGAATATTTCAATCGTTCCACTTGTAGGCTTTATAAGACTAAGTAGCATACGAATGGTTGTTGTTTTACCAGCACCGTTGCGGCCTATGAAGCCATAAATCTCCCCTTGTTGAACATTAATATTTAAATTATCTACTGATTTTTGATTGCCATATACTTTAGTAAGGTTAGTCGTTTTTATAATTGTATTTATAGGAGACACCTGCTTTCTATAAGTTCTTACTTACATCATAAAAAGGAAGGCTTAACTGCATATTAATCATTTCTTAACTATTTCTTAAAAGTATTGTGCTTTGGAATAGAAAAGCCAAAAGTAGTTCGTTTCCATGGAGTACTTTCAACCCATATATGTCCACCGTTTTTCTCAACAAGCGCTTTGGAAATAGAAAGCCCGAGACCGCTACCACCAAATGAAGAGTTTCTTGATTGTTCGCTTCGGTACATTCGCTCAAATACGTTTTGTAAATCATGTTTTGGAATACCAGGGCCTTGATCCCAAATGTGAAGTTCGTATTCTGCATCAGCTTCTAGCAATTCGACTCCTATTGTTTTCCCATCCTTTCCGTAATAAATTGCATTTTTCATTAAATTACCGATAATCCGCATAATGCTTAGATGATCTGCGATGATAGGACAAGTAGATTCTGGTATGAGAATTTGCAGTTCGATGTTATGTTTTGAGAGCTCAGGTAAAAATTCAATCAAAACTTCTCTAGTAACTTCAGAAAAGTCGAGTTCTTCTTCTTTTAGTGGAAATTCATTAGCGTCTAGCTTCGCCATATTGAATATTTCATCAACTAGGTGCTTTAAGTTATTTGATTTCATATAGAGTATTTTAAGATATTCTTGTTTTTCTATTTCAGAAGCAGCAACTCCGTCTTTCAAAGCATC
>NZ_CP096511.1:5005000-5015000 GCF_056530295.1 Bacillus sp. PK6-16 | reverse complement strand
ATGACCCCGTAACTTCGGGAGAAGGGGTGCTTTCTTAACGGAAAGCCGCAGTGAATAGGCCCAAGCGACTGTTTAGCAAAAACACAGCTCTCTGCGAAGCCGTAAGGCGAAGTATAGGGGGTGACACCTGCCCGGTGCTGGAAGGTTAAGGAGAGGGGTTAGCGTAAGCGAAGCTCTGAACTGAAGCCCCAGTAAACGGCGGCCGTAACTATAACGGTCCTAAGGTAGCGAAATTCCTTGTCGGGTAAGTTCCGACCCGCACGAAAGGTGTAACGATTTGGGCACTGTCTCAACCAGAGACTCGGTGAAATTATAGTACCTGTGAAGATGCAGGTTACCCGCGACAGGACGGAAAGACCCCGTGGAGCTTTACTGTAGCCTGATATTGAATTTTGGTACAGTTTGTACAGGATAGGCGGGAGCCATTGAAACCGGAGCGCTAGCTTCGGTGGAGGCGCTGGTGGGATACCGCCCTGACTGTATTGAAATTCTAACCTACGGGTCTTATCGACCCGGGAGACAGTGTCAGGTGGGCAGTTTGACTGGGGCGGTCGCCTCCTAAAGTGTAACGGAGGCGCCCAAAGGTTCCCTCAGAATGGTTGGAAATCATTCGTAGAGTGCAAAGGCATAAGGGAGCTTGACTGCGAGACCTACAAGTCGAGCAGGGACGAAAGTCGGGCTTAGTGATCCGGTGGTTCCGCATGGAAGGGCCATCGCTCAACGGATAAAAGCTACCCCGGGGATAACAGGCTTATCTCCCCCAAGAGTCCACATCGACGGGGAGGTTTGGCACCTCGATGTCGGCTCATCGCATCCTGGGGCTGTAGTCGGTCCCAAGGGTTGGGCTGTTCGCCCATTAAAGCGGTACGCGAGCTGGGTTCAGAACGTCGTGAGACAGTTCGGTCCCTATCCGTCGTGGGCGTAGGAAATTTGAGAGGAGCTGTCCTTAGTACGAGAGGACCGGGATGGACGCACCGCTGGTGTACCAGTTGTTCTGCCAAGGGCATAGCTGGGTAGCTATGTGCGGAAGGGATAAGTGCTGAAAGCATCTAAGCATGAAGCCCCCCTCAAGATGAGATTTCCCATAGCGTAAGCTAGTAAGATCCCTGAAAGATGATCAGGTTGATAGGTTCGAGGTGGAAGCATGGTGACATGTGGAGCTGACGAATACTAATAGATCGAGGACTTAACCATATAATATGTAGCAAATGTTATCTAGTTTTGAAGGAATATGCCTTCATAGTTTGGTGATGATGGCAGAGAGGTCACACCCGTTCCCATACCGAACACGGAAGTTAAGCTCTCTAGCGCCGATGGTAGTTGGGACCTTGTCCCTGTGAGAGTAGGACGTCGCCAAGCAAGCTTAAGACGAGTCAGAATGACTCGTCTTTTTTGTATGCTTTCATACCTCTATCAATTGCATTTTTAACCCCTTCTAAATAAGAAAATCCATATTTTTTATCTGGCTCTAAGTAAGTTCCTTCCGCCCACTCGTTCCATGCGTTAATAAATAAAAACTCGCTGTTATAAAAAGAGTAAGTCCGATGAATTTGCTTGCTTAAATATATGCTGAACTTTTCAGGGGTAGAACCTACAAAGATGCTGCTATTTGCGTTTTTTCGTCGTGCAGTATTATCCCAATCAACAAAAGCCCCGGGAAATGTTTTTTTCTTTGGGAGCGATCGTTGTAATATATACATCCATACTTTATCGTAGTCCCAAACATTTAATTGCATATTAGAATCATATATTACCTTATTTATGTCTGAAGAGCTATCATGGGCAATTGTATAGAAAGGTTCAAACTGAATGCTAGCATTGAATCCATTTATATTAGGTAGTGGAAAACTGTTTAATGTTTCAGCAAAGTATATGCCTTTTAAACCATTTTCTCGTGCTAATGCATTCCAGTAATTAAGCATTTTTTCACAATCAGGAATATGCCCTGGACGATAAATAATGAATAGAGGTTTATCATCTATATAAATATATCTCTCATCCTGGAAAGCCTGTAATAAATAATCAAAGTGTTCCTTCCAATCAGATATATCTCCGTAGTCTTGAGGCATTAATATATGTTTATCGAGACCATCCCAAGATTTTGTCCATGGTTCATTTGCCCAAGAAAGACAAAAAGGGAAGTCAGGTTCCTTCATCTTTAGTACCTCATTAAAGGGTGTTTCTAATAGTCTTTTTCCCTTAAACCAGTAATGATAATAACAAAAACCATATATACCGTATGCTTTAGCGATTTCCGCTTGCCACTTTCTTACGGAGGGGGTAGTTAAGTCGTAATAAAAATCTTGATAAGGTTCCCTAGGTTGATAATGTCCTGAAAATAAAGGTCGTGCACTTTTAGTATTTGTCCATTCAGTAAATCCTTTCCCCCACCATCGATCATTTTCTTTAATTTGATGGAATTGTGGTAAGTAAAAAGCTATTATTTTCAAGTTATATCCCCCTCATGTTTTTCGTAGTTCAAGTGTTGGGAAGTTATTCTTGATTTGGTGAAGCAATTTTAAAATAAGAGATATATTATCTGTTTACTGTTTTTTATGGTATGTATTGGATTTTTTTAAGCTTACTTAATAAGAGAGTATTAGGTAATTTGATATACAGCTGAAATAGAAAGTGCTTTTCGTCATGAAATTTATTACGTTGAATGAAAGGAATTAAATTTTTTGAAGGACAAAGAGGGCCTGTGGTAATCGATTTACATCATCAAAAAAGTCTTGTAGCTTTAAATATTTCTCATAATGATTTTCAATATAAGTCCTAGGTATAACAGTTTCTCCGTAAAAACTACTATTTCTAACATCCCCTGCACCAGTAGGACTGTGAACAAATTTGCCGTTTTCATAATCCGAGATGGCGCGATGTATATCTGGAAAAGCTTGAGATAAAGTTTTATGCCATCCTGTTTGAATTAATTCAGGATGTTCTTGGAATTGTTGACAAAAATCAAGAAAATAGCGCGCTTGTGTTGTTGCGATGAAGATTCCACCAGGGCGAAGAACTCTTGAAAATTCTTTTACCCAATTTTCGGCAGTTGCTTCGGATAAATGTGAGAATACAGAATAAGCGAATATGATATCTAATGAATTGTCACTAATAAATTCTACAGGGGGATGTGGACTTGCTGTTTTATATATCCCTCTTCCTAGTGTTTCATTACAAAGTGTGATCATCGCAGGATCGACATCAATGCCAAGTAAATTTTGATCAGAGGCATCTTTAAATAAGAAGCGTATAATTCTTCCCCATCCGCAGCCGAAGTCTAAAACTTTACTTTCTTTATTCAAGGGAACCCCTAAATTTTGGGCGTATTGTTTTATATGTCTATAAAATAAATATGCTTCGTAAAGAGCATGTTCATAGGAAGCCCCTACAAATTGTTTTTGAATTTCTTCAGGAGGAAACCTAGGTACGGGAACCCCATTTACCGTTATTTGCGAACAACTTTGTATAAATAAATTTAGAAGTTCGACATCAGATAGTGAATTAACAAGATGATCAAAATCACTTCCTAACTTAAATTTATTCATTTGTTAAACCTCCGAATTATATAGTGATTAAACTTTATTTTCTTGCTTTTTACTAATAAAAACATGTAAAAATTCAGCATCTAACCCTAGTAATCTATCCTTTTGTAAATAAACAATGGTATACATGTTTGCGTGTGTATAAATATATTCAATCATATCCTGCCCCCAATCGAACGTTACTAAAGATCCATTCTCATCAATAGGGTTTCCGTGATAAATGGGCTCTTCAATATATTCAATCACCTCTTGATTCATTCTTGCTCTTTGCACAGTTTTTGTGAGTGTATGATACCAAGGGACAGTAAATACATGAGCGCCGCCAGGTTTTAATACTCGTTCTATTTCTTTAAAGGCTTTGTTCGGCGTCATTACATGCTCAAAAACGTCTTGAGTAATGAATAAATCAAAAGATTCATCTTCAAAAGTCATGTCTTCTAAGTTCTCACATCTAATACCTTGAAAGTATTGGCCAAGAGGATAATTTCTAAAGTATTGAGAATAAGTATAGTTTTTACAGTTTTTTAATAGCAGCTGAGTTGTAATCCCTCCAGGAGAGGATTCGTGGATACTATAGGAATCCCATTTTGGAAAAAATGTATGCAAAGCATGGATTAAAGCTCGCTGCCTTGGTATAGAGTTACATGTAGAACATAAATAATGATCTCTAAGCCAATCATTATGCTCTATAAATGTAGCTTTCTTTTCGCAAATAACGCAGTACCCATTATTGTGTTTCAAATTGATTTCCACACGACATCCCTCCTATGTTAAATGCAATCTATTTATGGAAAGTATGATACACGTCAACAATCAGCGAAATCAAAGGGGGAATGGGTGAAAGTTAGGTATCTCTTAAAATTGCGATTAGGAGAAGGGAATAATCAGTTGAAGAGAACCCCCAATCGAATTAAAGTTTCACTTTATGCTATGCGATGCATCAGCTTTTATTCATGGGAAAATGTATAGACTTAAAATATCCCTTTCGTGTATGGGTACATTTCAAAATCCTGTGCGTATATTTCTGTAACTAAATCCATAGTTTCTTTATCATAAAAGCTTTCGTATGTTGGAAATCGTGGGAAGTCTGTATCTGTAATGCTAAGTTCTGCATAGCTCCCTGCATAAATCATCTTATGTGCGCGATGATGATCTGAATTTGTAAGAAGTGCTAAAGGGGATTTTATCAAATCGTACGTGTGTTCTAGTTTGGTGATTTGTGTATTAAAATCTTCTAAAGGAATATAACATTGGATGAAGTTTTCTTCACCAGGGACGTATTGTTGACTAAAATGTATATCTAACGCTAGAGAATTGGAGCTGAATGCCTGAACGTAATATAAAAATTGTTTAAATGATATTCCTTGATTACTATATTTGTCATTGTAAAAATAATGACGGATACTTTCCCATTGAGGGCTAGCATATGGGTTGTCAGCAAGTAATAGAAATGAGCTGACAGCCCTTGTATAGGGATTTCGCACAAGTTTACAAACATCCTTTTTACCCTCTAGAAGACCATTTTGTAACTCTGGTATGTAATTTGTATTGTTCTTATACACCCAGAACTCATAGTAATGAATAAAGTCATTGTATTTCTTTGCTTCAGTAAATAATCCGATTTGAAAAAAGAACCAATTAGCTAACGCGGTGCATCCGCTTCTATGACTCCAAAATAGTATAATCGGAAAGTCTTTATGGTAATGTGGAATTCGATCTTTATGTAGAATTACATGATTTAAAAGTTCTTGATTTATATTTTTCATGAGTTTCGCACTCCTTTTTTGAAAACCTTGTGTATTTAGAAGTTTTTTTATGGGTTAAACAAGTGAGGATTGTTTATTAAATATATTCATGGGGATGAGTAAATATTATGAGTGTTTTTGCAGTCAACCTGAATAAGGAAGCTATTCTGAAATGAAAATAGAAAATAAAGATAATGAAAATTTATAACAAACATACAATGATAAGAAGATGAATAATCGAAATGATCCAGTTTATTTGTGTATATTTTTAGGTTTGAAGACGGGAAAAATTTACTACTAGAGAGATGATATTATGAGGAAGAATAATTATTTAATAGTAGGTGGAAATAGTTTCATTGGTATCAACCTCGCATTGGGTTTATTGAAACAGGGGCAAAATGTAAAAGTATTTTCCAGACATATAAATAATTTTCCTCAAAATATTGTAAGTGAAGTTGAATTTATTAAAGGTGATTTAAAAAATGTTGAGGATATATATAAGGCTTTAGTGAATATAGATATTATTATTTATTTAGCTGCGACGTCTAACGTAGCAACTTCAATTGAAGATGTTTTCGGTGATATTAATAGCAGTCTATTTTTTCTTAATTTCATGGAAAGTGTTAAAGATTTTCGTATTAAAAAAATTATATTAGCTTCTTCGGGAGGCACAGTTTATGGTGAACCTGAATATTTGCCTATTGATGAGAAACATCCATTAAGACCACTTTCCCCGTATGGAATAACAAAAGTTTCGCTGGAGAATTATTTGTATTTTTATAAGAGAAAATATGGAATAGATTATGTTGTATGTAGATATTCTAATCCGTATGGAAAATACCAAAACCCCTTAAAAAAAGTTGGGGCGATAAATTGTTTTTTGTACCAGCATCTCAGTAATGAAAGGATTCATATATATGGGAATCCAGAGGAGATTATTAGAGATTATATTTATATCGATGATTTAGTTGAAATTACTATACAACTAGCACAATTAAATCAATTGAAATCTTGCGTATACAACATAGGGAGTGGCAAAGGTCTTTCTTTAAAACGAATTATAGTGGAATTAGAGAAAATAACAGAAAGAAAAGTGGATTTTATCTGTTACAAACAAAAACAAGAGAACGTTCAAAAAATCATTTTAAATATTGATAAGATAAAACAAGAATTGAATTGGGAACCTAAAATAGATTTTAAACATGGGATTAGATTAAATAAGCTATGGATTGAAGAGTTCTTATATAGTAAAAAACAATAACCCACACTCTACTTGTATAAGCAGAGCGTGGGTTATTATTTTACTTCTTTTTCTATAACCCAAAGGTCTTGATGTTCCCACCAAAATCCTTCAGTATACTTTTTGATAATTGGGTTATGGGGTAATAATTTAATTTTGTCACACACGTAAGAGGGACTAACTATCGTTTGTCCGTATTGATTCACATCTAAATCGAATTGTTCACTAGAAGAGAGAAACCAATAGCCCTTTTCATTTAAATTTGGAAACCCGAAGTATTTTTTGCTTTGATAGCCATGGGTTGTGAAAATGAATAAACCACCAGGTGAAACAGCGTTATACAATGTTTGCAGCCAACGAAACCAAGTTGTATCAGGCATATGAGAGAAAAAGGATAGACAGAAAACGATATCGTACGTAGAGGAGTCCAATTTTAACTGTTCAGGCTCAGGATGAGATAATATAGAAGCACTATTTAATTTGTTTTCAATAAAGGAAATAGCCTCTTCGTGTATATCGCAAGCGGTTATACTCAAATTCGCTTGTAGATTTAATAAATGACGTGTTACGCAGCCGTATCCGGATGCAAATTCTAACAATTTAATTGGATTGCCTGTAGGAGGATAAAGGGAAGTAATTAAGTTTAAGAGTATTTGTGCTGAGTTTTGCCCATCTTTAAAGTAGTAATCTATCGCTTCTTTTTTTGATGGGAAGACGGGATTAGTGACAATGAACTGAAAGATATGATCCTCAGGATGGATACTTGCATTTACATTATAGCTGTGTGCGATTTGAGAAATTAAATCTTTATGTTCCTCTATAAAGTCTTTCAAAGAGTATTCCTCCCTTAAGTAATAGTAGCAACTTACAAGAGATATTGATGGCATAGAAAGCACAAGTTTAAATTTTTAAGTATGCTTTAAGATGCTTTCTATATGTATACATTTTCATTTTAGAAATGTCGTCGATAGTAAATCTTTCTTTAATGAAATTTTGCATTTGCACAACTTCATTGTAATGGGAGTATGAATCTTCTGTTCTTGTTACGCTATTTAAATGTCGTCTATGATAGTTTAAGGGGGCTGGATTGAAGTAAATATCTCCCTCTGTAAGAAGAGAAACATAGAAAAACCAATCACCAGCTATTTTGAACTTCTCTAACTGTTTTTCTGTTTTCTTCATATCTATATTTTTAAAAACTACACTTGAAACATTAGGTATAGTGTTTTTGATAAGTAACGTATCTTGTATTTCTTCGACGCCTTTTCGAAAATAGGGGCCTTTCCATTTTTCTTTATCGATATCATTTGTGTAATTTAAATAATGATTAGCCAATACATTTCCTTGTTCATCAATTTGTTTTGATTGTGTGTAACTTAAGGTAATATTGTTATTTATATAAAACCCCTGTATCACCTCTTGTAAAAATGTCTTATCGCATAAGTCATCGGCCTCTGCGATCCAAATATAATCACCAGTTGCTGCAGAGACTCCTTTTATCCATTGTTTAAATACAGAACCAGAGTTTTTATCATTAATAACCTGTTGAACCTTCAGGTGGGTCTTATTTTCTTTTGAGAGCAGCTTTTTAAAAGTTGATACGCTATGATCAGTGGAGGCATCGTCTAAGAAAATTAGTTCGTAAAGAGGGTAGGTTTGGTTTAATATTGATTCGATTCGAGCAGGTAAGTATTTTTCATAATTATAGTTCGGTATGATTACACTTATCTTTTTGTAATTATGTTCGAGAAGATCTAGTAATTGATAAATGTAATTAAGAAAATTGAAGTTTTTTTCGATAAGTTCTTGGCCAAAGCTTCCCTTTTGTAATCGTAATCCCTCATCATGAATAAATTCATATATTTTTTCTAGCATTTTGGGTAAATTTAAAAAATCTACTAAGGCACCAGTTTTTTCTGTAACAACATCTTCAAAACCTCCAGCATTTTTAAACCCTATAACAGGAAGTTTTGCATCTAATGCTTCTAAAACAACATTTGGAAAAGGATCTTCCCTTGAAGTTAATAAGTATAAGTCAGCCCCGGCGTTATATAATCCGATATCGGGAGTAGGATCGACTAATGTGAAATGTGCTTTATATTTAGGGGGCAGTGTATTCAGGAATTGAACGTCCGTTCTCCCTACCCAAATGAAATGAATATCCTTGTGAGTCTTTCGTACTGAGTAAGAGATAAGTGAGAATAAATCTATTCCTTTTCGATAATCTGCGAAGCCTACACCTAAGATAATTTTGCTATCTAGAGGCAGGTTAAGCTTCTTACGTAACTCATTTCTAGCTTTTGCGATATTGTTTTTATAAGGATTGTGGTTAAACAAACCTTGAGGGAGAATGTGACATTTTTGAGGATCCAATTCAGTGATTGTACGAAATTTTTCATATACGTATTGTGAAGGGAAGACAACTTTGTAAGCAAATTCAGCGATGTTTTTAGCTTTCCCTTCAGCAGAGTACTGTTGTATTAAATGCGGTAATTCATGTATTAATGAAACAACTTTTATATTGTGTCTAGCTAGTAATGCGACGATATCGCCACTTATGACAGTGCTACATATGGCGAGGGTAAAATCCTGTGATAATAAATCCTTTATTAATAATTCGACCTTTTCTTCTGTTTGATAACCTTGCTCGAGACAATAAACAGGACCGTACTTTTGAAAATCTGGAATTAAAATACCTGATCCAATAGAAATAATTGCAACAGAGTAATCAAAGTTTTCTTTAAGAGCCTTAATAGTATGTAAAGAAAGTAGCTGTGCTCCGTGGAAATGGGCATCATGGGATACATAAATTATCTTTTTATTAACATGCATTTCATAACGCCTCCTAAGTATATTAGATTTTAAAGGTAAAGAAGAGAAGTGTTTTATTTATAATCTCCCTAGAGATGAGCAGGAGGGAGGACGTACTAAAAGAAAAAATACTATCCTTAATATATATTTACTTGGTCTCACATTCATTCTTTAGAAAAGTATTAGTATTAAGTTAGAGAGTGTAGGCTGCAGATTGTTAGTTTGAATACATAAGTTTAAGAAGTTCTAAGGCTGTGTTAGAAATTAAGAGAGGGCAAAGCTTTTATGATTTATAAAATAAAAAAGATAAAAGGTATTGACGGTTGATCTACGGGGGTGTAATATAGGACAAGTCGCCGAGGACAATAACGTCGAAAGCGACAAACGAAATAAAAAACTTAGTTGACATCAATTAACGAAAGTGTTAACATAAGGAAGTCGCAAATGAGCGACCAAGTAGTTCTTTGAAAACTGAACGAAACAAACAACGTGAAACGTCAATTTTTATTTTAGATGCTAGACAAACTAACTTTATTGGAGAGTTTGATCCTGGCTCAGGATGAACGCTGGCGGCGTGCCTAATACATGCAAGTCGAGCGAATGGATTAAGAGCTTGCTCTTATGAAGTTAGCGGCGGACGGGTGAGTAACACGTGGGTAACC
>NZ_CP096511.1:4787500-5002500 GCF_056530295.1 Bacillus sp. PK6-16 | reverse complement strand
ATCGGATTACCGAATTCAGTCAAACTCCGAATGCCAATGACTTATCCTTAGGAGTCAGACTGCGAGTGATAAGATCCGTAGTCAAAAGGGAAACAGCCCAGACCGCCAGCTAAGGTCCCAAAGTGTGTATTAAGTGGAAAAGGATGTGGAGTTGCTTAGACAACTAGGATGTTGGCTTAGAAGCAGCCACCATTTAAAGAGTGCGTAATAGCTCACTAGTCGAGTGACTCTGCGCCGAAAATGTACCGGGGCTAAATACACCACCGAAGCTGCGGATTGATACCAATGGTATCAGTGGTAGGGGAGCGTTCTAAGGACAGTGAAGTCAGACCGGAAGGACTGGTGGAGTGCTTAGAAGTGAGAATGCCGGTATGAGTAGCGAAAGACGGGTGAGAATCCCGTCCACCGAATGCCTAAGGTTTCCTGAGGAAGGCTCGTCCGCTCAGGGTTAGTCAGGACCTAAGCCGAGGCCGACAGGCGTAGGCGATGGACAACAGGTTGATATTCCTGTACCACCTCTTTATCGTTTGAGCAATGGAGGGACGCAGAAGGATAGAAGAAGCGTGCGATTGGTTGTGCACGTCCAAGCAGTTAGGCTGATAAGTAGGCAAATCCGCTTATCGTAAAGGCTGAGCTGTGATGGGGAAGCTCCTTATGGAGCGAAGTCTTTGATTCCCCGCTGCCAAGAAAAGCTTCTAGCGAGATAAAAGGTGCCTGTACCGCAAACCGACACAGGTAGGCGAGGAGAGAATCCTAAGGTGTGCGAGAGAACTCTGGTTAAGGAACTCGGCAAAATGACCCCGTAACTTCGGGAGAAGGGGTGCTTTCTTAACGGAAAGCCGCAGTGAATAGGCCCAAGCGACTGTTTAGCAAAAACACAGCTCTCTGCGAAGCCGTAAGGCGAAGTATAGGGGGTGACACCTGCCCGGTGCTGGAAGGTTAAGGAGAGGGGTTAGCGTAAGCGAAGCTCTGAACTGAAGCCCCAGTAAACGGCGGCCGTAACTATAACGGTCCTAAGGTAGCGAAATTCCTTGTCGGGTAAGTTCCGACCCGCACGAAAGGTGTAACGATTTGGGCACTGTCTCAACCAGAGACTCGGTGAAATTATAGTACCTGTGAAGATGCAGGTTACCCGCGACAGGACGGAAAGACCCCGTGGAGCTTTACTGTAGCCTGATATTGAATTTTGGTACAGTTTGTACAGGATAGGCGGGAGCCATTGAAACCGGAGCGCTAGCTTCGGTGGAGGCGCTGGTGGGATACCGCCCTGACTGTATTGAAATTCTAACCTACGGGTCTTATCGACCCGGGAGACAGTGTCAGGTGGGCAGTTTGACTGGGGCGGTCGCCTCCTAAAGTGTAACGGAGGCGCCCAAAGGTTCCCTCAGAATGGTTGGAAATCATTCGTAGAGTGCAAAGGCATAAGGGAGCTTGACTGCGAGACCTACAAGTCGAGCAGGGACGAAAGTCGGGCTTAGTGATCCGGTGGTTCCGCATGGAAGGGCCATCGCTCAACGGATAAAAGCTACCCCGGGGATAACAGGCTTATCTCCCCCAAGAGTCCACATCGACGGGGAGGTTTGGCACCTCGATGTCGGCTCATCGCATCCTGGGGCTGTAGTCGGTCCCAAGGGTTGGGCTGTTCGCCCATTAAAGCGGTACGCGAGCTGGGTTCAGAACGTCGTGAGACAGTTCGGTCCCTATCCGTCGTGGGCGTAGGAAATTTGAGAGGAGCTGTCCTTAGTACGAGAGGACCGGGATGGACGCACCGCTGGTGTACCAGTTGTTCTGCCAAGGGCATAGCTGGGTAGCTATGTGCGGAAGGGATAAGTGCTGAAAGCATCTAAGCATGAAGCCCCCCTCAAGATGAGATTTCCCATAGCGTAAGCTAGTAAGATCCCTGAAAGATGATCAGGTTGATAGGTTCGAGGTGGAAGCATGGTGACATGTGGAGCTGACGAATACTAATAGATCGAGGACTTAACCATATAATATGTAGCAAATGTTATCTAGTTTTGAAGGAATATGCCTTCATAGTTTGGTGATGATGGCAGAGAGGTCACACCCGTTCCCATACCGAACACGGAAGTTAAGCTCTCTAGCGCCGATGGTAGTTGGGACCTTGTCCCTGTGAGAGTAGGACGTCGCCAAGCAAGAACCTAAGTTATTTTGACTTAGGTTTTTTTGTGTTTATTTTTATTTACCGAATGCTATAATCCATAAATTTAATAAAGCTACAGACGAAAAAAGAATGAAATAGAGACTCTTTAAAATAATAGTAATGATTTTTTGTGTTCCTGATTTTCCTAATGTCGCTAAAGTAATACTTAAAATAGGACACATTATTTCTATCATAAGTATATATTTTAAATAATGAGATGCTATAAATAAATATTTAATAATTACAGAAATTACTGCAATAGAGAAAAATAAATAGGATAATAGCATAGTTCTTTCTTTAACAGTTATCCTCCTTAGAAATTAAATCGTTATAATAATACAAGAGTATATATATTTTGATTAAAAACATACTGAAGTGCTATTTAAACGATAAATACATAAAATAGATCTCTAGAAATATATATTCTAATTCCCTTTTCTTCTTGTATATAGTTGCAATTCTTCTTTTGAATATAACTAAAACACGAACGTTATTGACTGCTAATAAAAAAACATTCGATTATTTATTGACATTGTTTATGAAATATTGTTAATATAGCCATAGAAACAATAATATAAGACCTCATATAATCGCGGGGATATGGCCTGCAAGTCTCTACCTAACGACCGTTATTCGTTAGACTATGAGGGAAAGTCACTCGGTATTTTTCTATTCACAAGGGATACGTATGCCTGAGTAGAGCGCTTTCTCTCATAGTAAAAGAGAAACTGTTCTATTTCAGGCTTTTTTTATTTGAATCGGGGGGATTCTAATATGAAATCACTAGTTGGAGTCATAATGGGAAGTACGTCAGACTGGGAAACAATGAAATATGCTTGTGACATTTTAGATGAATTAAATATACCGTATGAGAAAAAAGTTGTATCCGCTCATCGGACTCCGGATTATATGTTTGAATATGCAGAGACGGCTCGTGAACGTGGATTGAAAGTTATTATTGCTGGAGCTGGTGGAGCAGCACATTTACCAGGAATGGTTGCAGCGAAGACAAATCTTCCTGTAATTGGAGTTCCAGTTCAATCAAAAACATTAAACGGCTTAGATTCATTATTATCCATCGCCCAAATGCCAGGAGGTGTTCCAGTTGCAACTGTTGCAATTGGTAAAGCCGGTTCAACGAATGCTGGATTACTTGCCGCACAAATACTTGGATCATTTCATGATGATATACATGATGCATTAGAATTGAGACGAGAAGTGATTGAAAAAGATGTGCGTGAAGGTAGTGAGCTAGTATGACGAGAATCATTTTACCTGGAAAAACAATCGGTATTATTGGAGGCGGCCAGCTAGGAAGAATGATGGCGTTGGCAGCTAAGGAGATGGGATATAAAATTGCTGTTTTAGATCCTACAAAGCATTCGCCATGTGCACAAGTTGCTGATATTGAAATTGTTGCACCATATGATGATTTAAAAGCAATTCAGCATTTAGCAGAGATAAGTGATGTTGTCACATATGAATTTGAGAATATTGATTATAGATGTTTACAATGGCTTGAAAAACATGCGTACTTACCACAAGGTAGTCAGTTGTTAAATACAACGCAAAATCGTTTTACAGAAAAGAATGCGATTGAGAAGGCTGGGTTACCAGTAGCAACGTATAGATTAGTTCAAAATCAAGATCAGCTTACAGAAGCAATTGCTGGGTTATCATTCCCTTCCGTCTTAAAAACGACGACAGGTGGATATGATGGGAAAGGGCAAATTGTTTTAAGAAGTGAAGCTGATGTTGAGGCAGCAAGAAATCTTGTGGATAAAGCAGAATGTATTTTAGAGAAATGGGTGCCTTTTGAAAAAGAAGTATCAGTTATTGTGATTCGTAGTGTAAGTGGTGAAACAAAAGTGTTTCCAGTAGCAGAAAATATTCATGTAAATAACATTTTACATGAATCTATCGTTCCAGCTCGCATTACAGAAGAGCTTTCTCAAAAAGCAATTGCGTATGCAAAGGTACTTGCGGATGAATTAGAACTTGTGGGAACACTAGCTGTAGAGATGTTTGCTACAGATAATGGTGAGATTTATATTAATGAATTAGCGCCAAGACCTCACAATTCAGGACACTATACACAGGATGCATGTGAAACGAGTCAATTTGGTCAACATATTCGAGCAATCTGTAATTTACCTCTAGGAGAAACAAATTTGTTAAAACCAGTTGTCATGGTAAACATTTTAGGCGAACATATAGAAGGGGTCCTAAGACAAGTGAATAGATTAACCGGGTGCTATTTACACTTGTATGGAAAAGAAGAAGCAAAAGCACAGCGAAAAATGGGGCATGTTAATATTTTAAATGATAATATTGAAGTCGCTCTAGAAAAAGCGAAGAGTTTGCATATTTGGGACCATCAAGAACAACTGTTGGAGGGAAAAAGATGATTAGTCGTTATACACGCCCTGAAATGGGTGCGATTTGGACGGAAGAGAACAAATTTAAAGCGTGGTTAGAAGTTGAGATTTTAGCTTGTGAAGCATGGGCTGAGCTTGGCGATATTCCAAAAGAAGATGTTAAAAAAATTCGTGAACATGCATCATTTGATATTGATCGTATTTATGAAATTGAAAAAGAAACACGTCATGACGTAGTTGCATTCACTCGTGCTGTATCAGAAACGCCAGCATTAGGCGAAGAACGTAAATGGGTTCATTACGGTTTAACATCTACAGATGTAGTAGATACAGCATTATCTTACATCTTAAAACAAGCGAATGAAATTATATTAAAAGACTTAGAGAACTTTGTAAGCATTTTAGCTAACAAAGCGAAAGAGCATAAATACACAATCATGATGGGAAGAACACACGGTGTTCATGCAGAACCAACGACATTTGGTTTAAAACTTGGTCTTTGGTATGAAGAGATGAAACGTAACGTAGAGCGTTTCAAACAAGCTGCTGATACAGTTCGTGTTGGTAAACTATCTGGTGCGGTTGGTACATATGCAAATATCGATCCATTCGTAGAAAAATATGTTTGTGAAAATTTAGGATTAGAAGCAGCACCAATTTCAACACAAACATTGCAACGTGATCGTCACGCACACTACATGTCAACACTTGCACTAATTGCAACATCTATCGAAAAGATGGCAGTTGAGATTCGTGGTTTACAAAAGAGTGAAACACGTGAAGTTGAAGAAGCTTTCGCAAAAGGTCAAAAGGGTTCTTCTGCAATGCCACATAAACGTAATCCAATTGGTTCTGAAAATATGACTGGTTTAGCTCGTGTTATCCGCGGTTATATGATGACAGCTTACGAAAATGTTCCATTATGGCATGAGCGTGACATTTCTCACTCTTCGGCAGAACGCGTAATTTTACCAGATGCTACAATCGCATTAAATTACATGTTAAATCGCTTTGGTAATATCGTTAAAAACTTAACTGTATACCCAGAGAATATGAAACGTAATATGACAAGAACATACGGCTTAATTTATTCTCAGCGCGTAATGCTTACACTAATCGACAAAGGTATGGTACGTGAAGAAGCTTATGATATCGTACAGCCTAAAGCGATGGAAGCTTGGGAAACACAAGTACAATTTAAAGAGCTTGTAGAAGCTGATGAGCGTATTACAAGCAAGTTAACACAAGAAGAAATTAATGAATGCTTCAACTATGAGCATCATATGCAACACGTTGATACAATCTTTGAACGCCTTGGATTAAACGAAGCGTAAAATTTCATATGGCACAGAATAGAGTCATTCTGTGCCATTCTTTATAAAAATATTATTCACATTTTTCAAACTACAGGGGGCTTGCGAAATGCAAAAGCTAGAATTGCTGTATGAAGGTAAGGCAAAAAGAATTTATCGTACAGAATCAGCAGATATGGTTTGGGTAGAGTACAAAGATAGTGCGACTGCTTTCAATGGGGAGAAAAAAGAGACGATTACAGGAAAAGGTCGTTTGAACAATGAAATTACAACTTTATTGTTCAGAAAGTTACAAGAAGTGGGAATTAAAACACATTTTGTTGAGAAGTTATCTGAAACAGAACAACTTGTTAAAAAAGTGAGTATTATTCCTTTAGAAGTTGTCACAAGAAATGTAATTGCAGGAAGTCTTTCAAAACGATTAGGAATGGAAGAGGGAACTGTACTTGCAGAACCAATCGTAGAATTTTACTTCAAAGATGATGATTTAGGAGATCCGCTTGTAACGGAAGATCATATTCGTGTATTAAACGTTGCATCGCCAGAGCAAGTAAGTGTATTACGAGATATGGCTCTACAAATCAATCAAGTGTTGATTGATCATTTCGCAAGCTGTCGTGTAAGATTAGTAGATTTCAAATTAGAGTTTGGTGTAACGGAAGAAGGAGAAATCATTTTAGCGGATGAAATTTCACCAGATACTTGCCGTTTATGGGATGAAACGAGCAATGAAAAGTTTGATAAAGATGTATTCCGTCGTGATCTTGGAAATTTAACAGATGCTTATGAAGAGATTTTAAAACGTTTAGGGGGAATTTCACATGTATAAAGTTAAGGTATATGTAACATTAAGAGAAAGCGTATTAGATCCACAAGGAACAGCAGTAAAAGGAGCACTTCATAGTCTTTCATTCACAGAAGTACAAGACGTTCGAATCGGAAAGTACATGGAACTAACAATTGATAAATCTGTATCTGATTTAGATAGCAAGGTAAAAGAAATGTGTGAAAAACTATTAGCGAACGTTGTAATGGAAGACTTCCGTTATGAAGTTGAGGAGGTTGTCGCACAGTGAAATTTGCCGTAATAGTATTTCCGGGTTCGAACTGTGATGTCGATATGTTCCATGCAATTAAAGATGAGCTTGGCGAAGAAGTAGATTACGTTTGGCACGATACAGAGAATTTAGATGAATATGATGCAATTCTACTACCAGGTGGATTTTCTTATGGTGACTACTTACGCTGCGGTGCTATCTCTCGCTTTGCTAATGCAATGAAAGCAGTGCAAAAAGCTGCTGAGCAAGGAAAGCCGATTTTAGGTGTATGTAATGGATTCCAGATTCTTGTTGAATCAGGATTACTACCAGGAGCGTTAATGAGAAACGAAAACTTAAAATTTATGTGTCGCACTGTTCAGTTACGTGTTGAAAATAATGAAACGATGTTTACATCACAATATGGAAAAGATGAAATAATTAATATTCCAATCGCGCATGGTGAGGGGAATTACTATTGTGATGAAGCGACTCTTAAACAATTAGAAGAGAACAATCAAATCGCATTCCGTTACGTAGAAAACCCTAACGGTAGCGTTTCAGATATTGCTGGTATTGTAAATGAAAAAGGAAATGTACTTGGTATGATGCCACACCCAGAGCGTGCTGTAGATGAATTACTTGGCGGTGCTGAAGGGTTAAAAGTCTTTCAATCTATCTTAAAACAGTGGAGGGAAACATATGTCGTTAATGCTTGAACCAAATCCAACACAAATTAAAGAAGAGCGTATATATGCGGAAATGGGGCTAACAGACGAAGAGTTTGCCATGGTTGAAAAGATTTTAGGTCGTCTGCCAAATTATACAGAAACAGGGTTATTCTCTGTAATGTGGTCTGAACATTGTAGTTATAAAAATTCAAAACCAGTTCTTCGTAAGTTTCCAACGACAGGTGAGCGCGTTCTGCAAGGACCTGGAGAAGGTGCTGGAATTGTAGATATCGGTGATAATCAAGCAGTTGTATTTAAAATGGAAAGTCATAACCATCCTTCAGCTATTGAACCATATCAAGGAGCTGCAACAGGTGTTGGTGGTATTATTCGTGACGTATTCTCTATGGGAGCACGTCCGGTAGCTCTATTAAACTCACTTCGTTTCGGTGAATTACAGTCACCACGTGTGAAATATTTATTCGAAGAAGTAGTAGCAGGAATTGCAGGATACGGTAACTGCATCGGTATTCCGACTGTTGGCGGCGAAGTACAATTTGATCCATGTTACGAAGGAAATCCACTTGTAAATGCAATGTGCGTAGGTTTGATTAACCACGAAGACATTAAAAAAGGACAAGCACATGGTGCTGGTAACACAGTAATGTACGTAGGAGCATCAACTGGTCGTGACGGTATTCACGGTGCAACATTCGCGTCGGAAGAACTATCTGAAAGCTCAGAAGCGAAACGTCCAGCGGTTCAAGTAGGGGATCCATTTATGGAAAAACTTCTTATTGAAGCGTGTTTAGAATTAATTCAATCTGATGCACTTGTTGGAATTCAAGATATGGGTGCGGCTGGTTTAACATCATCTTCTGCAGAAATGGCAAGTAAAGCAGGAATGGGTATTGAAATGTACTTAGATGATGTACCACAGCGTGAAACAGGAATGACACCATATGAAATGATGCTATCTGAATCACAAGAGCGTATGTTAATTGTCGTGAAAAAAGGTAGAGAACAAGAAATAGTAGATTTATTTGAGAAGTATGGTCTTGCAGCGGTTACGATGGGGAAAGTAACAGAAGATAAAATGCTTCGTTTATTCCATAAAGGTGAAAAGGTAGCTGAAGTTCCAGCAGATGCTTTAGCAGAAGAAGCACCAATTTATCATAAGCCATCAAAAGAAGCAGCATACTTTGCTGAATTCCAAGCAATGAAAATGGAAACGCCAAAAGTAGAAAATTATAAAGAAACGTTATTCGCTCTATTACAGCAACCAACAATTGCAAGTAAAGAGTGGGTATACGATCAATACGATTACCAAGTTCGCACAAGCACAGTTGTTACGCCAGGTTCAGATGCTGCAGTTGTACGTGTACGCGGTACAGAAAAAGGATTAGCAATGACGACAGATTGTAACTCTCGCTACATTTATCTAGACCCAGAGATGGGCGGTAAAATTGCAGTAGCAGAGGCAGCGCGTAACATCGTATGTTCTGGCGGAGAGCCACTTGCAATTACAGATTGCTTAAACTTCGGTAACCCAGAAAAACCAGAAATCTTCTGGCAAATTGAGAAATCAGTAGACGGTATGAGTGAAGCTTGTCGTACATTACAAACACCAGTTATCGGCGGAAACGTATCGATGTATAACGAGCGTAGTGGTGAAGCTGTATATCCAACACCAACTGTTGGGATGGTCGGACTTGTGCATGACTTAAAACATGTAACAACACAAGAGTTTAAGCAAGCTGGTGATTTAGTGTATGTAATTGGTGAGACGAAAGCTGAGTTTGGCGGAAGTGAATTACAGAAAATGATTCACGGCAAAATTTTCGGTCAATCACCAAGTATCGATTTAGATGTAGAATTAAAACACCAAAAACAAGTATTAGAAGCAATTCAAGCTGGTCTTGTTCAATCTGCACATGATGTTGCTGAAGGTGGTTTAGCAGTTGCGATTTCAGAAAGTGCAATTGGTGCTAAAGGCTTAGGTGCTACTGTGAAATTAGATGGAGAAGCAACAGCAGCATTATTCGCTGAATCACAGTCTCGCTTCGTGATAACTGTAAAACGTGAAAATAAAGAGGCGTTTGAGAAAGTGGTAGAAGCAATCCAAGTTGGAGAAGTAACAAGTACAAATGAAGTAACAATTCATAATGAAGAAAATGAAGTATTACTTACAGCAAATGTAGATGAAATGAGAAAGGCTTGGAAAGGGGCAATCCCATGCTTGCTGAAATAAAGGGGTTAAACGAAGAATGTGGCGTTTTCGGAATTTGGGGGCATGAAAATGCAGCACAAGTTTCATACTACGGATTGCACAGTTTACAGCACCGTGGGCAAGAAGGCGCAGGCATTGTCGTAAATAATGGGGAAAAAATCGTCGGTCACAAGGGGTTAGGTTTAATATCAGAAGTGTTTTCAAGAGGTGAGCTAGAAGGATTAAATGGAAAATCAGCGATCGGACATGTACGATATGCAACAGCTGGTGGAAGTGAAGTTGCTAACGTTCAACCATTGTTGTTCCGTTTTTCCGATCATAGTATGGCGTTAGCTCATAACGGAAATTTAATTAACGCAAAAATGCTTCGTCGTGAATTAGAAGCAGAGGGCAGTATTTTTCAAACTAGTTCAGATACAGAAGTACTTTTACATCTTATTAAACGTAGTACGAAAGATTCTTTAATTGAAAGTGTAAAAGAAGCTTTAAACAAAGTGAAAGGTGCGTTTGCGTATCTTTTACTAACTGGAAATGAAATGATCGTTGCATTAGATCCGAATGGGTTCCGTCCGCTTTCAATTGGAAAGATGGGGGATGCTTACGTTGTAGCATCTGAAACATGTGCTTTTGATGTAGTAGGTGCAACATACATTCGTGATGTAGAACCGGGTGAATTACTTATCATTAATGATGAAGGAATTCACGTAGATCGTTTCACAAACGATGTAGAACATGCAATTTGTAGTATGGAATACATTTACTTTGCACGACCAGATTCTAATATTGCAGGCGTTAACGTTCATGCAGCACGTAAGAATATGGGGAAACGTTTAGCGGCAGAAGCTCCTATTGAAGCAGATGTTGTTACTGGTGTACCAGACTCTAGTATTTCAGCTGCGATTGGCTATGCGGAGGCGACAGGTATTCCATATGAGTTAGGATTAATTAAAAATCGTTACGTTGGACGTACGTTTATTCAACCTTCTCAGGAACTGCGAGAGCAAGGGGTTAAGATGAAGCTTTCCGCAGTAAGAGGTGTAGTTGAAGGGAAACGAGTTGTTATGATTGATGACTCTATCGTAAGAGGAACGACAAGTAAACGAATTGTTCGTATGCTTCGTGAAGCTGGAGCGACAGAAGTTCACGTAAGAATTGCTTCACCACCTCTGAAATATCCATGTTTCTATGGCATTGATATTCAAACGAGAAAAGAATTAATTGCAGCAAATCATACAGTAGAAGAAATCCGTGAAATGATCGGAGCAGATTCTTTAACATTTTTAAGCGAAGATGGATTAGTAGATGCAATTGGACGTCCATATGAAGGGAAATATGGTGGCCTATGCATGGCTTACTTTAATGGGGACTATCCAACAGCTCTTTATGATTATGAGCAAGAGCTTTTAGAAAGTATGAAATAAGAAAAGTGAAACAAGCTTCTACTTCTTTTGATGTAGAAGCTAGCTCCTTTCTTAAAATAGCCCGCCCTGGATGGGGAGAAATTAAAAGACGAGGTGTAAATAACGATGGCGAATGCATATAAGCAAGCAGGAGTAGATATTGAAGCTGGATATGAAGCGGTATCTCGCATGAAAAAACACGTACAAACAACTATGAGAAAAGAAGTACTAGGCGGTTTAGGCGGTTTTGGAGGTATGTTTGATCTATCAAAATTTGCATTAGAAGAACCTGTATTAGTATCTGGAACAGATGGCGTGGGAACGAAATTGATGCTCGCTTTTATGGCAGATAAACATGACACAATTGGTATTGATGCAGTAGCAATGTGTGTAAATGATATTGTTGTCCAAGGAGCAGAGCCGCTTTTCTTCCTTGATTATATTGCTTGTGGTAAAGCTGAACCTAGTAAAATTGAAAACATCGTCAAAGGTATATCAGAGGGCTGTCGCCAAGCTGGTTGTGCATTAATCGGTGGAGAAACAGCTGAAATGCCAGGAATGTATTCTACGGAAGAATATGATTTAGCTGGTTTTACAGTTGGGATTGTTGATAAAAAGAAAATTGTAACAGGTGAAAAGATTGAAGCTGGTCACGTGCTAATTGGCTTAGCATCTAGCGGTATTCATAGCAATGGTTACTCTTTAGTACGAAAAGTGTTACTAGAAGATGGAGAACTATCTTTAGAGCGTATTTATGGCCGCTTAGAACTACCTCTTGGTGAAGAGTTATTAAAACCAACGAAAATTTATGTCAAACCTATTTTAGAACTATTGAAGAAACATGAAGTATACGGTATGGCGCATATTACAGGTGGCGGATTTATTGAAAATATTCCACGCATGTTGCCAGAAGGAATCGGTGCTGAGATTGAACTAGGATCTTGGGAAATTCAGCCGATCTTTAGTTTGCTTCAAGAAGTTGGAAAACTGGAAGAGAAAGAAATGTTCAATATTTTTAACATGGGTATTGGTATGGTAGTAGCAGTGAAGGAAGAAGATGCAAAAGATGTTGTTCGTCTTCTTGAAGAGCAAGGAGAAATGGCTCGTATTATTGGACGTACTATACAAGGAGCTGGCGTTACTTTTAATGGGGGCACAGCACTATGAGTAGATTAGCAGTTTTTGCTTCTGGAAGCGGATCTAACTTTCAATCTCTCGTTAATGCGGTAGAAGAAAAAAGATTGGATGCAGAAATTAGTTTATTAGTATGTGATAAACCAGAAGCACGCGCTGTTGGACGGGCAAATTATCATCATATTCCGTGTTTCGCTTTTTCAGCGAAAGCATATGAGTCAAAAGAAGCGTTTGAAAAAGAGATATTAAAGAAGCTAGAAGAATATGAAGTTGATTATGTTATTTTAGCTGGATATATGCGTTTAATCGGGCCGACGTTACTAGAAGCATACGGCGGAAAGATTATTAATATTCATCCATCATTACTACCGAGCTTTCCGGGTAAAGATGCTGTCGGTCAAGCGTTAGAAGCAGGTGTGAAAGTAACTGGAGTAACAATTCATTATGTAGATGCAGGTATGGATACAGGGCCAATTATTGCACAAGAAGCAGTGGTTGTTTCTGAAGGGGATACGAGAGAAAGCTTACAAAAGAAAATTCAACAAGTTGAACATAAATTATACGTAAATACAGTGAATCAAATTGTTCAGTCTGTGAAAGAATCAACTGTTAACTAACATACAACCAGGGGTGAAGGATAAATGAAAAAGCGTGCATTAGTAAGTGTTTCAGATAAAACAGGAGTAGTAGAATTTGTTAAAGGGTTACTAGAACAAGGGATTGAAGTTATTTCAACAGGTGGTACGAAAAAGTTACTAGAAGAAAATGGCTTACAAGTAATCGGCATTTCTGAAGTAACTGGTTTCCCTGAAATTATGGATGGCCGTGTGAAAACATTACATCCAAATATTCATGGTGGTCTATTAGCAGTTCGTGATAATGAAACACATGTAACACAAATGAATGAGTTAGGTATAGAGCCAATTGACTTTGTTGTTGTTAACTTATACCCATTTAAAGAAACAATCGCTAAGCCTGATGTAACATTTGCTGATGCAATTGAAAATATTGATATCGGTGGCCCAACAATGATTCGCTCTGCTGCGAAAAATCATAAATTCGTATCGGTAATTGTAGATCCAGTAGATTATGATATTGTGTTAGCAGAACTGAAAGAGAACGGTGAAGTAGCAGAGGAAACAAAACGTAAACTAGCAGCGAAAGTATTCCGTCATACAGCAGCGTATGATGCGTTAATTTCTAACTACTTAACAGAGCAAATGGGTGAAGAAAGTCCAGAAACATTAACTGTGACATTTGAGAAAAAGCAAGACTTACGCTATGGCGAGAACCCACATCAAAAAGCAACTTTCTATAAAGCGCCATTCGCAGCAACGTCTTCTGTTGCATACGCAGAACAATTACACGGTAAGGAATTATCGTATAACAATATTAATGATGCAGACGCAGCGCTTAGCATCGTAAAAGAATTTACAGAACCAGCAGTAGTAGCAGTAAAGCATATGAATCCATGTGGTGTTGGAGTAGGAACTAATATTCACGAAGCATATACTCGTGCTTATGAAGCAGATCCAGTATCAATCTTCGGCGGTATTATTGCAGCAAATCGTGAAATTGATAAAGCTACAGCAGAAAAGTTACATGAAATTTTCTTAGAAATTGTTATCGCACCTTCGTTCTCGCAAGAAGCTTTAGAAGTGTTGCAAAGTAAGAAGAACTTACGTTTATTAACTATAAATATTGAAAAAGCGACAAGTGCAAGCAAAAAACTAACTTCTGTACAAGGTGGACTTCTCGTTCAAGAGGAAGATACGTTATCATTAGATGAAAGTACAATTTCAATTCCAACGAAACGTGAACCTTCAGAGCAAGAATGGAAAGATTTAAAACTAGCTTGGAAAGTTGTAAAACATGTGAAATCAAACGCAATTGTTTTAGCGAAAGATGACATGACAATTGGTGTCGGTGCGGGACAGATGAACCGTGTAGGTTCTGCAAAAATCGCAATTACACAAGCTGGTGAAAAAGCACAAGGTAGCGCGCTTGCATCTGATGCTTTCTTCCCAATGCCAGATACATTAGAAGAAGCAGCAAAAGCAGGAATTACAGCAATCATTCAACCGGGCGGATCAATCCGTGATGAAGATTCTATTAAAGTGGCAGATACTTATGGGATTGCTATGGTGTTCACTGGCGTACGTCATTTCAAACACTAATAGAGGATGTTTAAAAAGTCCGGTTAAGATAACCTTCGCATGTCGTCGTTGCAATGCCAGTGCGGTACTCATGTAGGAAAGCTACACTCCGTGTCCTCCTGGCAAATGCGCCTAGACCTGCTCGGTTCTCTTAATCCTCCTTTTTAAACTTTTATTGATATGGATGTTTAAAAAGTCCGGTCGAGATAACCTTTTATTGATATGAAAAAGCAAACTAGGAGCATAGCTTCTAGTTTGTACTTATTTAATTATTGGGGGATGAAATATGAATGTTTTAGTAATTGGCCGCGGTGGGCGTGAGCATGCTTTAGCTTGGAAGTTTGCACAATCTGAAAAAGTAGAAAAGGTATATGTAGCACCAGGTAATGAAGGTATGAGAGATGTTGCAACACCAGTTGATATTGATGAAAATGATTTTGATGCATTAGTTTTATTTGCAAAAGAGAATAATGTTGAGTTAACTTTCGTTGGACCAGAAATTCCGCTTATGAATGGAATTGTTGATCGTTTTAAAGAAGAGGGACTTCGCGTATTTGGTCCGAATAAAGCGGCTGCTGTTATTGAAGGTAGTAAAGCTTTTACAAAAGAGCTTATGAAAAAGTATGATATTCCAACTGCGGCTTACGAAACTTTTACAGATTATGAAGAAGCAGTACAGTACATTCAAAAAGTTGGTGCACCAATCGTTATTAAAGCTGACGGCCTAGCTGCGGGTAAAGGGGTAACGGTAGCAATGACGCTTGAAGAGGCATTACAAGCTGTGAAAGAAATGCTACAAGATGTGAAATTCGGCGCGGCAAGTAAGAAGGTCGTTATTGAAGAGTTTTTAGATGGACAAGAATTCTCATTAATGGCATTCGTGAATGGAACAACTGTACATCCAATGGTAATCGCCCAAGATCATAAAAGAGCTTTTGATGGTGATAAAGGTCCAAATACGGGCGGAATGGGTGCATATTCTCCAGTACCACAAATTCCAGAATCAGCAGTTCAAGAAGCGATTCAAACCGTATTACATCCAACTGCTAAGGCGATGATTGCAGAAAACCGTTCGTTTACAGGTATTCTATACGCAGGTCTTATTTTAACAAATGATGGTCCGAAGGTAATTGAATTTAATGCACGCTTCGGTGATCCTGAAACAGAAGTTGTATTACCTCGCTTAGAAAATGATTTAGTTGACGTATGTAACGCTGTATTAGATGAAAGTGAACTAACGTTACAATGGTCAGAAGAAGCGGTAATCGGTGTTGTACTTGCTTCTAAAGGATATCCAGAAGCATATAAAAAAGGTGATATTATTAGTGGACTAGATGCACTGCAAGATGTGATTGTTTTCCATGCAGGTACAGCAATGAAACATGGGGACTTTGTAACGAACGGTGGCCGTGTATTATTTGTTGCTTGTAAGGCAAATAGTTTACAAGAAGCAAAAGATAAAGTATATAAAGAAATCGGTAAAATTGAGAGTGATGGTCTATTTTATCGAAGTGATATAGGATATCGTGCAATTGGGCATGAGATGACGAAAAGTTAATATGTAAAAATCCCGCTGAGGAATCAGCGGGATTTTTTATGCATCTTTATCTTTTTTTAATTTCCCTTTTTGCTTTGCCATTTCTCGAAGTAAATACTCGATGTGTGCATTGACGCTACGAAATTCATCATTTGCCCATTTTTCGATGACTGCGTGTAATTCAGGATCAATACGTAATGGAAAGCTTTTCTTTTTAGCCATAATTACTTATAGCCCTTAGTATAGGCTTCCTGTATTAATAACTGGTTGCGCACCTTTATCTGAAACGATGGCAACTAATAAGTTGTTTACCATATTTGCTTTACGCTCGTCATCGAGTTCTAGTACGCCTTCTTCATCTAACATATGGATGGAATCTTTCGCCATCTTCACAGCACCTTCAACAATTTCTTTTCTAGCAGCTAATACTGCTTTTGCTTGCTGGCGTTGTAGCATTGCATGGGCAATTTCTGTTGCGTAAGCTAAGTGCGTTAAACGAGTTTCTAATACTTCTACACCAGCAATTTCAAGACGCGCCTCTAACTCACGTTTTAATTCTTCAGAGATTTCTTCAGTATTTCCGCGTAACGTAACGCAGGTTTCATCTTGGAAATTGTCATAAGGATATTTTGTTGCAACATGGCGGATTGCCGTTTCGCTTTGAATTTCTACAAATCGATCATAATGTTCAACACCAAACATTGCTTTTGCAGAATCAACAACTTTATATACGATAACAGCTGCAATTTCAATTGGATTTCCATCAACGTCATTTACTTTTAATTTTTTACTGTTAAAGTTTTCAACACGTAAAGATACAGTTTGACGGAATGCGAACGGAATCGTTAAAAATAAACCGTTTTGACGAATTGTTCCTAAATAATTACCGAAGAACGTAATAACCTTCGCTTGATTCGGTTGAACAATACCGATACCTGTAGCGAGAACTGCGGCTAATATAATAGTTAGTGCCGCTCCTATGAAAATTTCTTGTGCAAGGAAAAATACACCGATAGCAGCTAAAATCAAAATTCCAATAATACCGAGAAAACCATTTACATAAAATACTTGTTTTTCTTTCATATGATCGCCTCCTGATATAAAAATGATATCACTTTTATATCATTTTAAGCAAGAGGTATGCACCTAATTTTCTGAATTTTATTGATTGATATCTTTTATATACATTTTAAGGTCAAAAAAGAGAATGTACGTTCTGTTTTATGGTAAAATAAAGAAGACTTAACCGCCCACTGCAGCAGCTAAGTCCCTTTGAGAGCATCTTGCATCGTGACAAATGATTCAAAGCGGTTTTGCCAGGATTATATCTTCAATCGCTGACTCAATCTCTTTGTCAGAAGCGTCATAACTTCCTTTTGACTTTGGCTTGTCATGAGTGGAAGTTTGATTCACTTCTTCTTTAGCATGTCCTTTTTCAGCAAAATTCATGCTAGGCATTTTAAATGCCCCCATATTCATGTATTTTCCGAATTTCCACATTTCAACAACAGGGCAGAAACGAACAATTCCTTCTGCAACTTTCATTGCACCAATCCATAGAAAAATGTTAGACCAAGTGCACCACGGCTTGCGTACAAGTTTAGTTGCACTACATCCGAAGAGGACAAGCCCAAGTGTAATTCGAATTAGAGCGTTTATTGTCCCGATATTTTGCTTCATTAGAAAAACACTCCTTTTTATGAAAGTTGAAATAGATAATACTATTTCTTTTATTAGTATCCCGTTTGATTTTTGGGATATGTAATCCAACATTTGACGTGGAAAAAGATGTTGGAATGTGCGTGTGTGTAAGTAACTTTTTTTGTTATAATGAAAGAATGCATAAAAGGAACTTCAAAATTAAATCCTCTAGTTTAAAAAATATGGAAGAGGTAATTCCAAACTTAATTCTCCGTTTTAAACAAATATTTAAGATGAAGTTAAAACAATAATGATGAAAATAAACTGTTATTTTGAACAGAAATATATATAACTAGAGAAAAGGAAGGGTGTTTTCATGTACGATATTTCCGGATGGAAACATGTATTTAAGCTTGATCCAAATAAGGAGTTAAGCGATGAACATTTAGAAATGATTTGTGAGTCTGGAACTGATGCGGTTATTGTAGGCGGAAGTGATGGAGTTACAATTGATAACGTATTACACATGCTAGTTAGCATTCGTAGATATGCAGTTCCTTGTGTATTAGAGGTTTCTGATGTAGAAGCAATTACACCAGGATTTGATTTTTATTACATCCCAAGTGTTTTAAATAGCCGAAAAGTAGAATGGATAACAGGTGTTCATCATGAGGCATTGAAAGAATTTGGGGATATTATGGACTGGGACGAAATTTTTATGGAAGGGTATTGTGTTTTAAATCCAGAAGCGAAAGTAGCCCAGCTTACAGAAGCGAAATGTGATGTAACAGAAGATGACGTTATTGCATATGCTCGTTTAGCAGACAAGCTATTACGTTTACCGATATTTTATTTAGAATATAGCGGTACGTATGGAGATGTTGAACTTGTTAAAAATGTAAAAGCAGAATTGAAACAAGCTAAGTTATATTATGGCGGTGGTATTTCTAATGCAGAACAGGCGAAAGAAATGGCACAATATGCTGATACAGTAGTTGTTGGAAATATTATTTATGATGATATAAAATCGGCGTTAAAAACAGTTAAAGCAGTAAAAGGAGAGTAGGTGCAGGCGTATATGAGTATGACAGATAAGTTATTAAACGGTTTAAATCCACAGCAACAAAAAGCAGTACAAACAACGAATGGACCACTTCTATTAATGGCAGGTGCAGGTAGTGGTAAGACACGTGTGTTAACACATCGTATTGCGTATTTACTTGGTGAAAAAGGTGTAGCACCATGGAATGTACTAGCTATTACCTTCACAAATAAAGCAGCTCGTGAAATGCGTGAGCGTATTGATACACTTGTCGGACCAGAAGCAGAAGATATTTGGATTTCGACGTTTCACTCTATGTGTGTACGTATTTTACGACGCGATATCGATCGTATTGGTATTAATCGTAACTTTACAATCTTAGATTCAGGTGATCAGCTAACTGTAGTCAAAAAAATTATGAAAGAGCGCAATATTGATCCGAAGAAATTTGAGCCGCGCTCTATTTTAGCGGGTATTAGTAATGCGAAAAATGAACTGTTATCTGCGGATAAATATGCAAAAAAAATTACAATGGCTGATCCATATGAAAAATTAACGAGCGATGTATACACAGAGTATCAAAAACGTCTTTTGAAAAATAATTCATTAGACTTTGATGATTTAATTATGACCACGATTCAGTTATTTGAACGTGTTCCAGAAGTATTAGAGTTTTATCAGCGTAAGTTCCAATATATTCACGTTGATGAGTATCAAGATACGAACAAAGCGCAATATCTTCTTGTTAAACATTTGGCAGCGCGTTTTAAAAATCTTTGCGTTGTAGGTGACTCTGACCAGTCTATTTATCGCTGGCGTGGTGCAGATATTTCTAACATTTTGTCGTTCGAAAAAGACTATGAGAATGCACAAGTAATTTTGTTAGAACAAAACTATCGTTCGTCACAAAATATTTTAAATGCAGCGAATGCTGTTATTGAAAAAAATACAAATCGTAAGCCGAAGAAATTATGGACAGACAATCAAGTTGGAAGTAAAATCTCGTATTATCGTGCTGCAACTGAAAAGGACGAAGCGTATTTTGTTGCGAAAAAAATTCGTGACGATATTCAAATGGGGAAACGAAAATATACTGATTTTGCAGTGTTATATCGTACGAATGCTCAGTCTCGTATGGTCGAGGAGATTTTCCTTAAATCTAACATTCCGTACAAAATTGTCGGGGGTACGAAGTTCTACGATCGTAAAGAGATTAAAGATATTTTGGCGTACTTACGTTTAATCGGTAATCCAGATGATGAAATTAGTTTTGCACGTATTATTAACATGCCAAAGCGTGGGATTGGTGCGACTTCTATCGATAAAATTATTAATTACGGTGTGCAAAACGGAATTTCATTAACTGCTGTATTTGATGAAATTGAGCATGTTGGAGTAAGTGCAAAAATTACAAAGGCAGTAAAAGAATTTGCGAATTTATTAAATAACTGGGTAAATATGCAAGAGTATTTATCTGTTACAGAATTAGTAGAAGAAGTTATTGAAAAAACAGGCTATCGCGATATGTTGAAAAATGAACGTTCTTTAGAAGCGGAAGGTCGTTTAGAAAACTTAGATGAGTTCTTATCTGTTACGCAAACATTTGAATCTCAAAGCGAAGATAAGAGCCTTGTTGCATTCTTAACAGATTTAGCACTTGTTGCTGATATTGATCGTGTAGATGAAGACCCAACTGCTGGTGAAGAAGTTATTTTAATGACGATGCACTCAGCGAAAGGATTAGAGTTCCCGGTTGTCTTTATTGTTGGCTTAGAGGAAGGGATATTCCCTCATACTCGTTCTCTTATGGAAGAGGATGAAATGCAAGAAGAACGTCGTCTTGCTTATGTAGGTATTACTCGTGCAGAAGAAGAGCTATATTTATCTAACGCGCAAATGCGTACATTATTTGGTAGAACAAGTATGAACGCTGCGTCTCGATTCATTACAGAAATCCCGACAGAACTAGTGGAATCATTAAATGAAACAGCGCCAAAGCGTGAAACATCGTTTGGTGCAAAAGGTAGAACGGCAAGTAGCGGCAAAACGACAATCACAACGACAACACGCTCTCGTTCAGCTTTCGCGCGCCCTGCAGCTAAGACGACAGGCGGCGAACAAATTGGCTGGGCAGTAGGAGATAAAGCTTCCCACCAAAAATGGGGAGTCGGTACAGTTGTAAGTGTAAAAGGTGAAGGTGATGCAAAAGAATTAGATATTGCATTCCCAAGCCCAATTGGTGTTAAACGTTTGTTAGCAAAATTTGCACCTGTGACGAAACAATAGAAAGGAATGAGGATATGTCAAAAGAGATAGCAAAAAAACGTATAGAAGAACTGCGTGATTTATTAAATACATTTAACTATCAATATCACGTATTAGACAATCCTTCTGTTTCTGATGCGGAATATGACCGTAATATGCAGGAGCTTATAAAATTAGAAGCAGAGAACCCAGAGTTTATGAGTGAAGATTCTCCCTCCGTTCGCGTTGGGGGGACTGTTCTTGATATATTTGAAAAAGTAACACATAAGTCACCAATGTTAAGTTTAGGAAATGCATTTAACGAAGGAGATTTACGTGATTTCGACAGAAGAGTACGTCAAGGAATTGATGGTGCGAATGTAAGATATATATGTGAATTAAAAATTGACGGGCTTGCCGTTTCGCTTCATTATGAAAAAGGACGCTTCATTCAAGGGGCGACACGTGGTGATGGTGTAACGGGTGAAGATATTACTCAAAATTTAAAAACGATTAAAGCTATCCCACTTCGTTTAAATGAAGAAGTAACGTTAGAAGCACGAGGCGAAGCTTATATGCCGAAGCGTTCATTCGTTAAACTAAATGAAGAAAAAGAGCAAAATGGAGAAGATGTATTTGCGAATCCGCGTAATGCAGCAGCAGGTTCAATACGTCAACTTGATCCGAAAATTGCAGCGAAGCGTAACTTATCTATGTTTGTGTATGGTCTTGCGAATGTAGAAGAAAAAACAATTCCATCACATAGTGAATCGCTTGATTTCTTAGGTGAACTTGGATTTAAGACAAATCCAAATCGCCGTACATGTGAAACAATTGAAGAAGTTATAGCTTATGTAGAAGAATGGCAAGAAAAACGTCCGCATCTTGATTATGAGATTGATGGAATCGTTATAAAAGTAGATGATGTTGCCCTTCAAGAAAGTCTAGGAACTACAGCGAAGAGTCCAAGATGGGCGATTGCTTATAAATTCCCGGCTGAAGAAGTTGTAACGAGATTAACAGGCATTGAATTAAGTGTTGGCCGAACAGGAGTTGTAACACCGACTGCAGAACTAGAGCCAGTGAGAGTTGCTGGTACAATTGTTCGTCGTGCTTCTTTACATAACGAAGATTTAATTCGTGAAAAAGACATTCGAATTGGTGACTACGTTGTTGTGAAGAAGGCTGGAGATATTATTCCTGAAGTTGTGAACGTTATTTTTGATAAGCGTACTGGTGAGGAAGAAGAATACCGCATGCCAACTCATTGTCCAGCATGTGAGAGTGAACTTGTTCGTTTAGAAGAAGAAGTAGCACTTCGTTGTATAAATCCAACTTGTCCTGCTCAAATTCGAGAAGGGTTAATCCATTTCGTTTCAAGAAATGCAATGAATATTGATGGACTTGGGGAACGTGTCATTACACAACTCTTTGATGCTGATTACATTCGTACATTTGCTGATTTATATGCATTGACGAAAGAGCAATTATTACAGTTAGAACGTTTTGGTGAAAAATCAGCAACAAACTTAATACAAGCAATTGAAAATTCTAAAGAAAACTCGTTAGAGCGATTATTATTTGGTCTTGGAATTCGCCACGTTGGAGCGAAAGCAGCACGTACATTTGCAGAGCACTTTGAAACGATGGATGAGCTTGTAAAAGCAACGGAAGAAGAACTAAAAGCAATTAATGAAATTGGCGAAAAAATGGCTCAATCTGTTGTGACATATTTTGATAATGAAGATGTATTAGAGTTATTACAGCAGTTTAAAGAGTATGGCGTGAATATGACATACAAAGGTATAAAAATTGCAGATTTACAAAATGTTGAATCTTACTTCGCAGGAAAAACGGTTGTTTTAACAGGTAAGCTAGAAGTTATGGGGCGAAGTGAAGCGAAGAAGAAGATTGAGGCATTAGGTGGAAAAGTAACGGGAAGTGTTAGTAAGAGTACGGATTTAGTTGTTGCAGGTGAAGCGGCTGGTTCGAAATTAGCACAAGCGGAGAAACATAATGTTGAGGTTTGGAATGAAGAGAGGTTCTTACAAGAGCTAAATAAGTAAGAGGTGCAAACTTACCATGAAAAAAATAGCATTAGCGGTATTAAGCCTTGGCCTACTTGTAAGTGGGTGTAGTGCAGGTGCCGACAAAGATGAAAAAGTGGCTGAGAAATCGGGGAAAGCAAAAGAACAATCAGTTGTTCCAAAATACGCTATTTCGGATGAATATTATAAGACGACTATTCCATTTGATGGTGGAAAGGCACGTGGTTTAGTCGTGCAAGGGTTAAATAGTCGTCTTGATATAGATGAATTTGAAACAGGGTTAATGCGAATTGCAAAAGAATCATTTAGTACGAAAGATAATTTTTTAAAAGGCGGAAAAGCTCTAGATACTCAAACTATACAGATGCTTGTTAAAAGAAAACGTACAGATGCTGAACAAAAGGAACTAGAGGACAAATTAAAAAAAGATGCAGTTAAATTTCCTAATATAGGATTAAACCCTGCATTAGGAACAGGATCCGAATCACTAGAAGTGAAAAATAAAAAAAATCCAATATATATTTCGAATATTTTAGAGCATGATTATTATGTGAAAAAAGGCGATAACGACGAGGAACGCGTTGGTATGGTAGTTGGATTAGCGATGAATTCTGTTCAATATTTTAACGAAGAGCATGGTTATCCACGTGAAGCTGCAATCCCGGATGAAAAGATGTTAGCTGAAGGGAAAAAAATGGCGCAAGAAATTTTGAAAGTCATACATCAAAAAGAACCTGAAACCAAAAATATTCCAATAACATTTGCGATTTATCGCCAAGCTCCAAAGTCTTCGCTCGTGCCAGGTAATTTTGTTTCTTATGCGAATGTTGAAAAAGGTAGTGAAACGGTTGAAGATTGGAAACAAATTAATGAAAAATATTATTTGTTCCCATCAGAGCAAGCGAAAACAGATAATAAACGTGAAGACCTTGCAAGAGTATCCAACTTTAAGGCAAAACTAAGCGATTATTTCCAAGGCGACTATACAGCTGTTATTGGTACTGGTATGTATAGAGATGATGAATTAAGAGAAATGAAGCTTGATATTCCTGTCCAGTTTAATGGAAAAGCTGAAATAGTTGGGTTTACACAATATGTGGCAGGGCTTGTTATGGAATACTTCCCGAATTATATGAAAGTACAAGTAACGATTAAATCTGTAGAACGCCCAGAAGCTATTATTATACGTGAAGCAAAACAAGATGAACCACTTGTGAAGATTTTAGATTAAATATGAAGGCTGTTCCTCTATGGAACAGCTTTTTTTCTTATGTAATTTTGTTATAATTTAAAATGTTGTAAAAAATAGGGGTAAGGGGTAAAGCTCATGGAAGAATTAAGTTTTCAAGTCATTATTTTATTAATTGCATTCGGTTTTTTAGCAGCTTTTATTGATTCCGTTGTTGGAGGAGGAGGGTTAATTTCGCTTCCTGCACTTATGTTTGTTGGCTTATCGCCAGCTTCGGCAATTGCAACGAATAAATTAGCGGCAACAATGGGGACGTTTACGAGTGCGATGTATTTCATTCGATCAGGAAAAGTTGATTTTAAAATTGTAGGAAAGTTAATCCCGTTAACTATTGTTGGAGCTGTTGCAGGTGCTTTAGTAGTAAAATTTATTCCACCGGATATTTTACGCCCATTAGTACTTGTGATGTTGGTATTTATTGCTATTTATATTATTGCAAAAAAGAATTGGGGAAGTGTGTCTACCTATAAGAAGATGACGCAAAGAAAAACATTAATATTTTTCTTTGCTATTTTAATGATAGGATTTTATGATGGATTTTTTGGACCAGGGACAGGGTCGTTTTTAATTTTTGCATTTTTATTAATTGGCTTGGATTTTATTCAAGCGGCAGCATCTGGAAAACTTTTGAACTTTGTTAGTAATATTGTATCTTTAATTACTTTTTTATTTTTAGATATAATTCATTTTGAATATGGTATTATCATGGGATTATCAATGATCTTAGGTGCTTATTTTGGATCGAAGTTTGCGGTTCAAAAAGGTGTTGGATATGTAAGGACTTTATTTTTATTAGTTACTATATTATTGATCGGGAAAAATGTTTTGGAATATACTCATATTTTGTAGATTCATACGCATGTATGAATCTCTTTTTTTTATTATATTTTAAAAATTTATTAATTTTTAAAATATAAGTCTAGGAATATTTGAATAAATCTAAATTATCGTGTAGAATAATGTTGTAAAATGTAAACGTTTTTCTAAGGGGAGGCTAAAAAAAATGGTAGTAGCATACAAACATGAGCCATTTACAGATTTTTCAGTGGAGGCTAACAAATTAGCGTTTGAAGAAGGTTTAAAGAAAGTAGAATCTTATCTTGGACAAGACTATCCATTAATTATTGGGGGAGAAAAAATCACTACAGAAGACAAAATTGTTTCTGTAAACCCTGCAAATAAAGAGGAACTTGTTGGTCGTGTTTCAAAAGCAAGCCGTGAGTTAGCTGAAAAAGCAATGCAAGTAGCGGATGAAACATTCCAAACTTGGAGAAAATCAAAGCCAGAAATGCGTGCAGATATTTTATTCCGTGCTGCAGCAATCGTTCGTCGCAGAAAACATGAATTCTCTGCTATTCTTGTAAAAGAAGCAGGTAAGCCATGGAATGAGGCAGATGCTGATACAGCAGAAGCAATCGATTTTATGGAATATTATGGTCGTCAAATGTTAAAATTAAAAGACGGTATTCCAGTAGAAAGCCGTCCAATTGAATATAATCGTTTCTCTTACATTCCATTAGGAGTAGGTGTTATCATTTCTCCTTGGAACTTCCCATTCGCAATTATGGCAGGTATGACAACAGCTGCTTTAGTTTCTGGTAACACAGTATTACTAAAACCAGCTAGTACAACTCCTGTAGTAGCAGCGAAATTTATGGAAGTATTAGAAGAAGCTGGCTTACCAGCTGGCGTAGTAAACTTCGTTCCAGGTAACGGTTCTGAAGTTGGTGACTACTTAGTAGATCATCCTCGTACACGTTTCGTAAGCTTCACGGGATCTCGTGATGTAGGTATCCGCATCTATGAGCGTGCAGCGAAAGTAAACCCAGGACAAATTTGGTTAAAACGCGTTATCGCTGAAATGGGCGGTAAAGATACAATCGTTGTTGATAAAGAAGCAGATCTTGAATTAGCAGCTAAGTCTATCGTTGCATCAGCATTCGGATTCTCAGGACAAAAATGTTCTGCATGTTCTCGTGCAGTAATCCATGAAGATGTATATGATCATGTATTAAATCGTGCTGTTGAATTAACAAAAGAATTAACAGTTGCTAACCCAGCAGTATTAGGTACAAACATGGGTCCTGTTAATGACCAAGCTGCATTCGATAAAGTAATGAGCTATGTTGCAATTGGTAAAGAAGAAGGTAGAATCTTAGCAGGTGGCGAAGGAGACGATTCTAAAGGCTGGTTCATCCAACCAACAATCGTTGCTGACGTTGCAGAAGATGCTCGCTTAATGAAAGAAGAAATCTTCGGACCAGTAGTAGCATTCTGTAAAGCGAAAGACTTCGATCATGCACTTGCAATTGCAAATAATACGGAATACGGTTTAACAGGTGCTGTTATTACTAACAACCGTGACCATATTGAAAAAGCACGCGAAGACTTCCACGTTGGTAACTTATACTTCAACCGTGGATGTACTGGTGCAATCGTAGGTTACCAACCATTCGGTGGCTTTAACATGTCTGGTACAGACTCTAAAGCTGGTGGACCTGATTACTTAGCACTTCACATGCAAGCAAAAACTACTTCTGAAACTTTATAAGAAATAGTAGAGGAGCTCTTCACAGAATGTGAAGAGCTCCTTTTAAAATTGAAATCCTATATACTACCATCGTTCGAAGGGAATGAGCTAAAACCTATTAATAGCGGGATAAACATGTGAACAGAGATAAAATGATGAGAAAAGTTGACTTATTAGTCATATTTTTTAGTATTCATTTTGAGAATTTCCTGTATAATACAATTTGAAAGAAAATCTATGGTTCGACAAGGAACACTCCTTTCGGTTTTGCTCACTGAAAGGAGTGTTTTTTATGTAGCTAAAAATTCTTGCGTGCTTATTACATTTGCATATACGCCATTTAAGCTAGCTAAAATTGTATTGTGAATGTAAACAGCTGGTATAGTAGCGTTCTTAAAAGAAAGGTCTTTTGTAGCACAAGCATCATGTATAACGGTACATTGAAAGCCAAAATCGAATGCAGCCCTTACTGTAGCATCGATACACATATGAGTCATCATCCCACATACAACGACATGTTCAATATTTAAACGTTTTAATTGCTCTAGAAGATTAGTTTCTCGGAAGCTATTTGGATAATGTTTGACTATAACTGTTTCTTCTCTAAGTGGACGTACGCTTTCGTGAATATGTACACCTTCTGTATTAGGTAGGAAAAAAGTAGCGTCATCTTTTATAGCTACGTGTTGGATATGAAGAATAGGTTCGCTGTTTGTTCTAAAGTGTTGTAATAACTGATTAGCATATTCGCTTGCTTCTACTGGATTACGCAATTCCATCTTTCCATTTGGAAAATAATCGTTTTGAATATCGACGAGTAAAAGAGCTGTTTTCATATATTTATCTTCCTCCGAGTTTCATATTCAAATAAATTTATTCAATTCGTAGAGAGGATTCTCCTGTTTAAAAATATGAGGAAGAAGAATTTTAAATAACCTTGAAAGTTACTATTTTCTCATGAAGTTTCATCTGAAAATTTTAATAAAGGAATAATTAATATTTTTCTAAAAAATGTATTGACTCTTATTATTCTGAGTTCTATAATGAGAATTAATTAAACGACAATTAAATCGATACATTCTTATCCAGAGAGGTGGAGGGACTGGCCCTACGATACCTCAGCAACGGGTTTTTTTAATACCGTGCTAACTCCAGCAAGCCATATAAAGGCTTGGAAGATGAGAAGATGTGAACGAGTACATATAAGTGCTCTCCTTCTTATCTTTATGGTTGATAAGAAGGAGAGCACTTTTTATTTTACCTCGAAAGCTCTACTTCAAGTTTTTACAGCATATAGGAGGGGGAAAAATGATTTCTTTTAACAATGTAAGTAAAGTGTATGAATCAGCTGGGCAATCTGTTCATGCGGTGAAGGATGTAACATTATCAGTTGAGAAAGGCGAAATTTTTGGCATTATCGGTTTTAGTGGCGCTGGAAAGAGTACGTTATTACGCTTAGTAAATATGTTAGAGAGACCGACGGCAGGAACGATTTCAATAGATGATAAAGACATTACATCATTATCGACGAAAGAATTACGTAAACTGAGACAAAGAATTGGAATGATTTTTCAAAGTTTTAATTTATTTAATTCAAGAACAGTATTTGGAAATATTGCTTATCCATTAAAGTTAGCGAAAGTGCCAAAGAATGAGATAAAAGAAAGAGTAAATGAACTGCTGAAGTTTGTAGGGTTAGAAGATAAAGCAAACTATTACCCAGAGCAGCTATCAGGTGGACAAAAGCAGCGTGTGGGCATTGCTAGAGCACTTGCGACATCGCCAGATATTCTTATATGTGATGAGGCAACATCGGCCTTAGATCCAGAAACGACGACAGAAATTCTAAACTTATTAAAGAAAGTAAATCGAGAATACAATTTAACAATTCTTCTTATTACACATGAAATGCATGTTGTGAAAGAAATTTGTCACCGTGTAGCTGTAATGGAGAAGGGAAAAGTTATTGAAGAAGGAAAACTGTTCGATGTTTTCACACAACCAAAAACAAAGACGACTCAAAACTTTGTACGTTCTGTTATTAATGATCATTTACCAGAAAGTGTTCTAGCGAAAATTCAAAATGGTGGTCAAATTTATCGTCTAACATTTACTGGTGAGGAGACAGGACAGCCGGTACTATCATATATCGCAAAAAACTATAACGTCGATGTAAATGTACTGTACGGAAATATTATTGAACTTCAAAATGTGCTATTTGGAAATCTTCTTGTAGAGTTGCAAGGTGAGCAGAGGGAAATTCAAAAAGCATTACAACATCTAAGACTGCAAGTGCAGCTGAAGGAGGTAGAAGCTCATGCGAGTTGATTGGAGTATATTTTGGCCGCGCATACTAGATGCGACGGGGGATACCCTCTTAATGGTAATTGTAACCCTTATATTTGCTACAATTCTTGGTATACCGCTAGGTTTACTTTTATATGTAACGAGAAAAGGAAACTTTTTAGAAAATAAATGGGTCTTTTCTATTCTTAACATCATAATTAATACAATTCGTCCGGTACCATTCATTATCTTTTTAGTAGCGTTAAGTCCACTAACGAGAAGTGTTATCGGAACGACGATTGGAACAGCAGCAGCAATTTTCCCGATGACGTTAGTCGCATCAATTGGTATTGCTAGAATGGTTGAAACAAACCTTGTTTCCGTTCCGAAAGGAGTAATTGAAGCAGCGCAAGCAATGGGCGCCTCGCCAATTAGAATTGTTTTTGAAATCCTTGTACCAGAAGCGTTAGCACCATTAATCTTAGGTGTCACATTTATGACAGTTGGTTTAATTGAATTTTCTGCAGTTGCTGGGCTTGTCGGTGGTGGCGGTCTTGGTGATTTAGCAATGACATATGGTTATCAACGTTTTGATACATCAGTTATGTTCGTAACGGTCGTGTTACTTATTATTCTCGTACAGATAGCTCAAAATTTAGGAAATTACTTTGCGAAAGTCTTGTTACGCAGATCATAAAAAGGAAGAGAGGAAAAGAAAATGAAGAAAATTTTAGCATTTGCATTATCAGCGATTGTAGGGATTTCGGCGTTAAGTGGCTGCTCGGATGCAGGAGCAAAAGAAAAAACAGTTCGCATTGGTGTAACTGGAACGGATGGAAACGCTTGGGAAATTGTAAAGGGAAAAGCTGAAAAAGAAGGGATTAAAGTTAAACTGATTGAGTTCTCTGATTACACAACGCCAAATAAAGCGTTAGCTGATGGAGATATTGAACTAAACTCATTCCAGCATATTGCATTCTTAGAGCAATTTAAAAAGGAACATAAGTTAGATATTACAGCTGTTGGTACAACACAAATTGCACCAATGGGTTTATACTCTGAAAAATATAAGAAATCAAATGAAATCCCAGATGGTTCAGAAATTGCAATTCCAAACGATCCAACGAACCAAGCACGTGCATTAAAACTTCTTGATGCAGCTGGATTATTAAAGCTGAAAAAGGATTTTGGTCTATTTGGAGATCCAAGTGGTATTGCTGAAAATCCGAAGAAATTAAAAATTACACCGGTTATCGCACAGCAAACACCTCGTGTGTTAAAAGATGTAGCGGCATCAGTTATTAATAACGGTGTTGCTGGTCAAGCTGGATTAGATCCAGCGAAGGATCCTATTTTCTTAGAAGATCCAAAGAATGAAAATGCGAAGCCTTATATTAATATTTTCGCAGCTCGTACGAAAGATAAAGATGATCCAACACTGAAAAAAGTAATTGAATTATACCATTCAAAAGAAGTAACAGATGCAATTAAGAAAGAAACAAATGATGGTTCAATTTCAGTAGATCTTTCACTTGAGGAGCTTGAAAAAATCGTAAAATAATTATTGGGTTTAATGGACTAACAGAAGGAACCCCTCCGCTGTTAGTTCGTTCAACATATAAACTTAACAAACAAACCCTAATTCTGTACCTTCCAATTTTGTATAACGTAGAATCCAATGTTTGTTAAGTAGAGTAATGGACCAGGAGTTTTCCTGGTCTTTTTTTATAAATGAAAATAGCTAGCGAACAGTAAGGTGATCCAAATTATAATGGGATAAGAAAATAAGCTGAAAAGGATTGTAATTACGAATTGCTTTTGATGAATTAAGTGTTTTTTTGATAAGAAAAAGAAAATAGAAAAGAGAGTAATGAAAAATGCTGATATGACGCCGGGGTTATAGGAGCGATAAATGAAAAACAAAATAATATGTTGAACAGAGTTGAAGAAGATGGCCCCTTGTATAAAAATAATCCAGCATATAGAAGACAAGAAGTTAAGTTGATATAGAAAGACGATAAGTAATACAAAGATTGTTAATACGGAAATGGCAATGAAAAATTGTTGGCTAGTTATAAGACGGATTGAAAATTGATTAGCAAGGTATTGTGGCATTTGGAAAGCTTCTTCAAGGTTATGAATGAAAAATAATAAGGGAATGATCCAGAGTATAGTAGTGGAATGCTTTTTCATCAACTTACATCACTCCAATAAAGTATAGAAAGCCTAAAAAAGGCCCTCTATACAGAGATAGTTATTCAATTATGATATTTTTTAAATTAACTTCATGATGATCTCGTTCTTTCGGATAAGCAGCTAGCTCCTCTTGCAAAATATTTAATATTTGCTTAGCTGATTGCTGGATTGGATTAGGTAGCTCTTCTAATATATGCATCCCGACTTTTACTTTTGTACGAATTACCCTTCGTAGTAGTTCCTCATGCATGCACTACACCTCCAAACCGAATGTTTAGTATATCTTCTTCAAATTTTGCCCCTTGAATAGAAAGGTGTGTTAATGTTTTTGGTAACGTGATGTTCCGTTTAACAGAACCCGCTCGAATAATAAGTTCGTCACCTTTTTGATTTAAGGAAAGTTCACTTTTGTTTGAGAAGGGAATGGACAGAACGAAAATATATTCATCGCCATCCTTTTTTACAGATTGAGTGCGCCCGTTAAATTTCACTTCTGTAGGGGAATGATCAGTTTTAAATAAAGAATCTCCTACACGTTCTAACATAGACAAACCAACAACTTCTTGTTCAAACATTGGAGCTTCGTAAATAGGAAGGGGTTGAAAACTATCTTGAATTAATGTTTTATATTTCTTCTGTGTATCTTTCCATGCCTGAAAATAAGGATCGGTGACAGTGTTAGGGATGACGCGATTAATCATAATGGCATCTACGTTATAATCGTATAAATTTAAATAAGTAAAGCTACGCTGAGCTTCTTTAATGACCATTTTTTCAGGATTTACAACGATGCGGATACTTGTTACTTCTCGATTTGATAAAATATCTCTCATTTCTCCGAGCTGTTCAAGTGTATTTGTTAATTCGTCCATAATATCATCGGTTGGAAGAGGGACACCAAGGAGTGGTTGAGCTACAGGACGAACGACTTTTAAAACTTTTCTTTTAATAGGAAACAATTTTTCCATCCACCAGCCGAGCATGTCTGGAAAGCTTAGCATTGCTAATGTTTCTCCTGTTGGAGCACAATCAATAATGATAACATCATATGTGTTTTGTTTATAATAATCGAGTACGCGAAGTAAGCTAATTAAATCTTCCATACCAGGAAACATCGTTAATTCTTCTGTTGTAATATCATCGGCTGCTTTGGAAGTGAAGAGTAGTGTAATATATTTCTGTAATTTTCCCCATCCTTTTTCCATCTCATAAATCGTATTAATTTCTTGTGCCCACAAATTTTCACGAATTTCTAATGGCTCAGAAGATAGCTTTATACCAAATGAATCTCCTAAACTATGAGCGGGATCTGTACTCATGACTAAAGTTTTTAATCCTTGTTTTGCGCTTTGAATTGCTGTTGCTGCTGAAATGCTAGTTTTTCCTACGCCGCCTTTACCTGTATACAAAATAATTCTCATCATTCATATCTCCTTTGTTTCGAATATCGAATATTACGAGTGTCGAAGTAAATGATTGAATAAAAACCCAGATAGGGTTTTATTCAATCGGAATGTTTTTCATTTTAGGTGTAGAAACTTTTTCTTCTGTTTTTTGCTGTGACGTAGCAATGTGATTCATAATCTTTTGGAAGATTTGTAGTAAGAATGCTTTTTCTTCTTCTGACAATGCTTCTGTCACTAAGCTAAAGTAGTGGGCTGCATTTTGTTTTACTTCTTGAACGAGCATTACGCCGTTTTCTGTTAACCGAATTAATACAATACGTCGGTCGTTTTCATCACGGTAGCGCTCAATATATCCCTTTTTTACAAGGCGATTTACAACGCCCGTCGTTGTACTCATCGGTATATCAAGAAGGTCAGCAATTTTCGTCATTGTAATATCTGTATTTCGTTCCATCCAAAGTAAACAAAATACTTCTGTTTTAGAAAGTGTTAAATCTAGGCTTACCCATTCTTCAGGGTAGAAAAGTTTCTTGGCGTTATCTAGCAGTAAGTCTAAAAAATGTTCATATTGCAACAATTAATTCCACTCCCGTATATTTCGAGGTTCGTAATATTTATTTTTATTTTATGTAGAATAGAAAAAATTGTCAATGATTTTAATTATTTTTTCAGATTAGACAGAAAACTTTCTTTAAAATAGTATTCTTTTATGATAGATTTATAAATATAAAACTAGAATTTACATAAAAATCCATCATGGTAAATATACTTATCTATAATGGGCATACAGCTAACGAGGGGGAGAACGATGAGAAGACGTAATACGCAAGCGTTCACATTTTTAGCATGGACTTCATTTGTTTGTGCGCTTTCAGGTATGCTAATTGGGATTTATACGTTAGATGAAACGCTTAGTGTAAAAGGATACTATTTAATTGGAACATTATTTTTAACGATGTCTTGTTTTGTATTACAAAAAACAATTCGTGATAATGAAGAAGATAACGAGAGATTTCCAAAAAATAAACCGTTAGATAAAGAGTAAATTGTAAAGAAAGGCATTTGCCTTTCTTTTTTTATGTAAAAATGGCGTAAGTACTCTGTGTTGACTTGCTTGAAGTACTGAAAATTTGGTATCATCAATAGTATTGTAGATTGAACGATATATTATGGAGGTGGCCTAGCCGTGTCAAGAATTTCCGTTGAGAATGTAAAGCACGTAGCACATTTAGCACGTCTTGCAATTACTGATCAAGAAGCAGAAAAATTTCAAAAACAACTAGATGCAATTGTTACATTTGCAGAACAGTTAAATGAATTAGATACAACAGATGTAAAACCAACAACTCATGTATTAACTATGAAAAATGTTATGCGTGAAGATGTACCAGAAAAAGGTTTACCAGTTGAAGAAGTATTAAAAAATGCACCGGATCACAAAGATAATCAAATCCGTGTTCCAGCAGTATTAGAATAGAGGAGGGGAATTTCGATGTCATTATTTGATCATTCAGTATCAGAGTTACATAAGAAGTTAAACAACAAAGAAATTTCCGTTACGGATTTAGTAGAAGAATCTTACAAACGTATTGCGGATGTTGAAGATAACGTAAAAGCTTTTCTTACATTAGATGAAGAAAATGCACGCGCAAAAGCGAAAGAATTAGATGCAAAAATCGGCGCTGAAGATAATGGTTTATTATTCGGTATGCCAATTGGTGTAAAAGATAACATTGTAACTAACGGTCTTCGTACAACTTGTGCAAGCAAAATATTAGCAAACTTCGATCCAATTTATGATGCGACAGTTGTGCAAAAGCTAAAAGCTGCTGACACAATTACAATCGGTAAATTAAACATGGACGAGTTCGCAATGGGTTCTTCAAATGAAAACTCAGGATTCTACGCTACGAAAAACCCATGGAACTTAGATTACGTTCCAGGCGGATCTAGTGGTGGTTCTGCAGCAGCTGTAGCAGCAGGAGAAGTACTATTCTCTCTAGGTTCTGATACGGGTGGTTCTATCCGTCAGCCAGCTGCATATTGCGGTGTGGTAGGTTTAAAACCAACTTACGGACGCGTATCTCGTTACGGATTAGTAGCATTCGCATCTTCACTTGACCAAATCGGACCGATTACACGTACAGTAGAAGACAATGCATACTTATTACAAGCTATTTCAGGTATTGACCGCATGGATGCAACTTCTGCAAACGTTGAAGTTGGAAACTATTTAGCTGGTTTAACAGGCGATGTTAAAGGTTTACGCATTGCTGTACCGAAAGAATACTTAGGCGAAGGTGTTGGCGAAGAAGCTCGTGAGTCAGTACTAGCTGCTTTAAAAGTATTAGAAGGTATGGGCGCAACTTGGGAGGAAGTATCTCTTCCACACTCTAAATACGCTCTAGCAACGTATTACTTACTATCTTCTTCTGAAGCATCTGCTAACCTTTCACGCTTTGATGGCGTGCGTTACGGTGTTCGTTCTGATAATGTAAATAACTTATTAGATCTTTACAAAAACACACGTAGTGAAGGTTTCGGTGATGAAGTTAAACGTCGTATTATGCTTGGTACATTTGCTCTTAGCTCTGGTTACTATGATGCATATTACAAAAAAGCACAACAAGTACGTACATTAATTAAGAACGACTTTGAAAATGTATTTGCTAACTATGATGTTATTATTGGACCAACAACACCAACTCCGGCATTTAAAGTGGGAGAAAAAGTTGACGATCCAATGACAATGTATGCAAATGACATTTTAACAATCCCAGTAAACTTAGCGGGTGTTCCAGCGATTTCAGTTCCATGTGGATTCGGTGCTAACAACATGCCACTTGGTCTACAAATCATTGGTAAACACTTCGATGAAGCGACAATTTACCGCGTTGCACATGCGTTTGAGCAAGCAACAGACTATCATACAAAAAAAGCAAGTCTGTAAGGAGGCGAGCATAGATGAATTTAGAAACAATTATTGGTTTAGAGGTTCACGTTGAGTTAAAAACAAATTCGAAAATTTTCTCTGCGAGTCCAACAGAATTCGGAGCGGAGCCAAATACACAAACAAGTGTAATTGACTTAGGATACCCAGGGGTACTTCCTACTTTAAATAAAGAAGCAGTTAACTTTGCAATGAAAGCTGCAATGGCATTAAACTGTGAAATCGCAACGGAAACGAAGTTTGACCGTAAAAACTATTTCTATCCAGATAACCCGAAAGCTTACCAAATCTCTCAATTTGATAAGCCAATTGGTGAAAATGGTTGGATTGAAATCGAAGTAGACGGTAAAAAGAAACGTATCGGTATTACACGTCTTCATTTAGAAGAAGATGCTGGTAAATCAACGCATACAGCTGATGGTTCATTAGTAGACTACAACCGTCAAGGTATGCCTTTAATCGAGATCGTATCTGAGCCAGATATGCGTACGCCAGAAGAAGCATATGCATACTTAGAGAAGTTAAAATCAATCATTCAATACACTGGTGTATCTGATTGTAAGATGGAAGAAGGTTCCTTACGTTGTGATGCGAACATTTCTCTTCGTCCAGTTGGACAAGAGAAGTTCGGTACAAAAGCGGAACTGAAAAACTTAAACTCATTCACTTACGTACAAAAAGGTCTTGAGCACGAGCAAGTGCGCCAAGAAAAAGAACTGTTATCTGGTGGTATCATCCAACAAGAAACACGTCGTTATGATGAAGCAACGAAGAAAACAATCTTAATGCGTGTGAAAGAAGGATCTGACGATTACCGCTACTTCCCGGAGCCAGACTTAGTTGAACTTTACATTGATGATGAGTGGAAAGAAGCAGTTCGAGCTTCTATTCCAGAACTTCCAGATGCACGTAAAGCTCGCTACGTTGCAGAACTAGGCTTACCAGCTTATGATGCACACGTGTTAACATTAACGAAAGAGATGTCTGATTTCTTTGAAGCAACTGTTGCAGACGGTGCTGATGCGAAATTAACATCGAACTGGTTAATGGGTGAAGTACTTGCATACTTAAACAAACAACAAAAAGAATTAAAAGACGTTGCATTAACGCCTGCTGGTTTATCTAAAATGGTTCAATTAATTGAAAAAGGTACAATTTCTTCTAAAATCGCGAAGAAAGTATTTAATGAATTAATTGAAAAAGGTGGAGACCCAGAAGAAATCGTTAAAGCGAAAGGTCTTGTTCAAATTTCTGACGAGGGTACACTTCGTAAAGTTGTAACAGAAATTCTTGATAATAATGAGCAATCTATCGAAGACTTTAAAAACGGTAAAGACCGTGCAATTGGCTTCTTAGTTGGTCAAATTATGAAAGCTACAAAAGGACAAGCAAATCCACCGCTTGTTAACAAAATCTTACTTGAAGAGATTAATAAGCGATAATAGTAGTAACTTTTAAAGATTAAGCAGAAAAACACCCGTACATGGGTGTTTTTCTAGGTTAATCAAACGTTTGTTTAAATGAGACAAAATCGTTTAAACAAACGTTTGATTAACTGTCAAAAGTGGAAAAATGTTTGTATAGCAACTATGGTATGATAGTTGCAAAAAGGTGGGAATAATGATAAATCTAAACATAGAGGTTTTTTTTCATCTCATGAAATAATAGATAGTTATTATTCGTTATATGTAAATTTTTATGGAAGAATGGATAGACATAAAGTGAAACTTTAATCAGTGGGAGGTTCATCCAAAGCTGATTATTAGCCCTCACCAATCGGGCATTTACTGCCCGCAAATAGCGGGATAAATTTTGGGGTCAAATAAAAAACCATTGAAATGAATATTTACTTTTGATGGACTACACGAATCGGGTTCTTACTGCCTGTTTGAGCGGGATAAAAGAAGGATAGCAAGATGAGAGGAGGTAGGCATGGGAATACTGAATAGAAGTTCAGTATGTTCTTTTTCGATACATAAAGAAATTTCCTGTGCTAATAAATGATGAAGCGAGCAAGAATTATTTATAATCCTACTTCTGGGCGTGAGCTATTTAAGAAGAGCTTACCAGAAGTATTACAAAAATTAGAACAAGCTGGCTATGAGACATCTTGTCATGCGACAACGGGTCCTGGAGACGCTACTGTGGCGGCGAGGCAAGCTGCGGATCGTAAGTTTGATGTTGTTATTGCGGCTGGTGGCGACGGTACATTAAATGAAGTAGTAAACGGTTTAGTTGGGCATGAATTCCGTCCGAAATTTGGAATTATTCCAGTTGGAACGACAAATGACTTTGCACGTGCAATTGGTGTACCTCGTTCTATTGAAGAGGCAGCAGACATTATTTGCGAAGGAAAAACAGTGCCATTAGACCTTGGTAGAGCGAACGATACATATTTTATTAACATCGCTGGTGGCGGTCGTATTACAGAATTAACATACGAAGTACCGAGTAAGTTAAAGACAGTATTAGGGCAGCTTGCTTATTACCTAAAAGGTATCGAGATGTTACCATCATTGCATCCGACATATGTTGAAATTGAGTATGATGGAAAGTTACTACAAGAAGAAATTACGATGTTTTTAATTACGAATACTCGTTCAGTAGGTGGATTTGAAAAAGTAGCACCGTATGCATCTATTAACGATGGGTTATTTGACCTATTAGTACTGAAAAAAGGTTCTATCGCTGATTTAATTAAAGCAGCAACACAAGCACAACGTGGTGAACATATTAATAATCCAAAAGTGTTATATACACAAGCGAACCGAATTAAAGTACATTCACCAGATAAACTAATGATTAATTTAGATGGTGAGTATGGTGGAGATGCACCGATGGAATTCGAAAATATATATCATTGTTTAGAACTATTTGTTCCTGAACATCAAGAGGATGCCCTGTAAAGGCATCCTTTTTTACTTTGTTAAAATGAATTGTAAATTGGGAGTTAGTTTGATTTTTATGGTATTTTTACAATTCTTTTATTTTACATCCATACTTTATTGATACACTGGAAGAGATAAGAAATGAGAGGTAGGGTAACTAACTGTTACGATTTATTTAACCGATTATAACCAATGTTAATTAAATATATCAGTAAGCCCTGCTAGTCAAGTGATTGGCTAGTAGTGAGGGTTAACTGCGGGCAATCCCTAAAGCTGATTGAACTACAACGTGGCTAGAAATAGCGAGCGTGAATGTTGCGAAAGCAGAAAAAATCAATCAGATGGTGCAAGGTTAAATCCTAAACACTAGAACAATGGGTCTTCCGCCTCGAATCATCTAAGTCAAAATTGATAGGATGAACGTTCAACGACTATCTCGTATAACTGACGAGAGTACATCACAAGCCTATGGTGGTGGAAAAATCCTCTATCTCTAAAGAGATAAACATATAGTCTGCGCTCATGTGAAAACATGAGAAGTTCATAAGAGAACTGGCTAAGGAATTGCGCCCTTAGTTGAACAAGATAAATTTTATTGAATCTATCAAACTTTATTGATTTCATCGAACGTACGTGCTATGTTTGGTTCGATGAGGTGAGAATAATAATGAAATTTTCACGAGTTAGTCAAGTATCGGAATTAACAGGTTTGCATCCGAGTGGTCTCAGGAGAATGCTGGTGGAACACGCTACGATTCAGAAGAACAAATCTTTCATTAAAGGAGTTACATTCTGATGATATTGGCGAAGAAAGTTAGACTGATTCCAACGTCTGAACAAGAAAAAGTGCTTAGAAACCATGCTGGTGCTGCAAGATTTGCTTATAACTATTGTAAAAGAATAAGTGATAGATATTATAAGCTATTTGGAAAATCTGTTTCACAGTTAGCTTTACAGAAACGATTTACAAAGATCAAGAAGCGAAAGAGATATGAGTGGTTACATGACATCAACGCACAAGTTCCTAAACAGGCTTCAAAAGATTTTGACAAGGCGCGAAAACATTCGTTCAAAAAGTACAAAAATGGTTATCACACTTCTTATAAATCCAAAAAAGATTTAATTCAAGGGTTTTATGCCAATTATGAAAGACTGATTATAGGAAAGGAAGTAGTTGATATTCAGTCTATTGGAGAAGTGAAAACAAGCCAACAACTACCAAGAAACAAAAAGCCATCCAATCCAAGAGTTACCTTTGATGGTCGTCACTGGTGGATTAGTGTAGGGTTCCAAGAAGACTTTGAATCACAAGAACTAACCAATGAGTCGATTGGTGTGGATGTTGGTTTAAAAGAGCTGTTTGTAGCTTCTAATGGTACGAAAGAACGAAATATAAACAAAGATGCTAAGGTTAAAAAACTTTTGAAAAGGAAAAAGTCAGCACAAAGAGATATGTCTAGGAGATTTAAAAAAGGTGTAAAAATTCAATCTGCCGGATATGAAAAAGCGAAAGCTGAGCACCTGCGGTTATCTAGGAAAATTACGAATATCCGAAATAACCATATCCATCAAGCAACAGCTAAATTGGTGAAAACCAAACCAATGAGAATTGTTGTGGAAGACTTATCTATCTCAAACCTGTTAAAAAACAAAAAACTATCGAAAGCATTTTCATTTCAAAAATTACACTTCTTCTTTCAATGTCTGTCATACAAGTGCGAGAAGTACGGCATTGCGTATGTAAAAGCTGATAAATGGTTCGCTTCAAGCAAGATTTGCTCATGTTGCAGAGTAAAATACGACCATTCAGTTCAACCAGAAGGACAGTGGAGTTTAAAAATACGTGAGTGGCGTTGTGCTTCATGTAATAGCCATCACGATAGAGATTTAAATGCTTCGATAAATTTATCAAGATGGGTAAAATAAAAGCTTGATAATAGGAGGTAACGATACTGCCTCGTGTGGAGTGTTATACCCCTCGTCCCTTTGGGGCTGCGAGAACACGATGAAGCACTAACTTGTGTGAATTTGATTGAATTGTATAGATTTAGTTAAGTTTATCGTATCGGTGCTATGGAGAAGGTAAAAGCAATATTATTTGATAAAGATGGGACATTAATGGATTTTCATTCAATATGGATAAAAGTAGCTGAAGAACTTGTAGCTGAATGTATAAGTTTATATCATTTACCAAGTACAATGCGGCAGACCTTATTAGAAGAGATTGGTGTAGAGGGAGCATTTGTTAATCCAAGGAGTGCAATAGCTGCTGGAACAAGCCTTGATGTAGCGAAGGGGCTTTGTAATTATATTGAGTCTGCTAGAGAAGAAGAGATGCATCAGTGGGTAAGTGAGAAGTTATTTTCCCTTATGTATGAGCATCGTTCGCATATGAAAATGACAGCAGACTTACCGAAAGTGTTACAGGCATTAAAAGATAAAGGATTTATATTAGGGGTTGTCACGGCGGATGATTTCGCACCAACAGAATTATTTTTAAAACAATATAAGTTGGAGAACTTTTTTGATTATATTATAGCCTCGGATACATTCCCTGCGCAAAAACCAGATAAAAAGATTATAGAAGTGTTTTGTGAGAAATTTAATTTAGAATCATGTGAGGTTGCGGTTGTTGGAGATACGCCAACTGATTTACATTTAGCTAAAAATGGCGATTGCTATGCAATTGGGGTGCTATCTGGTACAGGAGACCGTCCAACATTAGAACCACTTGCTGATTTAGTGTTAGATTCTGTTGGAGAGTTTATTTCTCAATCGGGTGAGTTTTTCTGGGAGAAAGAAAAGTCTAATGTGTAAGGAAAATAAGTCTATAAAGACTCTTAATGAGTCTTTATAGACTTATTTTTTATGCCTGGATACAAAGAATATAGGATAAATGCTAGAAAAGAAAGTTGGCATATATTTTGCAATAAAAAGAGAAAACAATGTAAAGAAAAGGATGGGGTACGCAATGAACACACAAAAATTTGCTAAAGTAAATGAACAAATTCCAGGACCGAAAGCGGCATCTTTATTAGAACGCCGTCAAAATATAGTACCAAAAGGAGTAAGTAACGGCATCCCAACGTTTGTACAATCTGCCAATGGTGCTCTTGTAACAGATGTTGATGGCAATCAGTACATTGATTTTGCAGGAGCAATCGGGACAATTAACGTAGGGCATTGTCATCCAACGGTTAAAGAAGCGCTCCATAAACAAGTCGATCAATACATTCATACTGGATTTAACGTCATGATGTATGAGCCATATATTGAATTAGCAGAAAAGCTTGCGGCATTGGCACCAGGAAGTTTCGATAAGCAAGTCCTGTTTTTAAATAGTGGTGCAGAAGCAGTTGAGAACGCGGTGAAAATCGCTCGTAAATATACGAAGAGACCTGGTATTATCGCATTTTCTAAAGGTTTCCACGGGCGTACATTAATGACAATGACGATGACAAGTAAAGTGAAGCCATATAAATTCGGGTTTGGTCCCTTTGCTCCAGAAGTATATAAAGCGCCATTTCCATACGAATACCGTCGCCCAGAGGGATTAACGGAAGAGCAGTATGATGATTTTATTATTGAAGAGTTTAAGAACTTCTTCATATCGGAAGTAGCACCAGAAACAATTGCAGCTGTTGTAATGGAACCTGTTCAAGGGGAAGGTGGATTTATCGTCCCAAGTAAGAAATTTGTTCAAGAAGTACGCCGCATTTGTTCAGAGAACGGCATCTTATTTGTAGCGGATGAAATACAAACAGGCTTTAGTCGTACAGGAAAATATTTTGCAATTGATCACTATGATGTCGTTCCAGATTTAATTACAGTGTCTAAATCGTTAGGTGCTGGTGTACCGATAAGTGGTGTCATTGGACGTAAAGAAATTATGAATGAGTCTGCACCAGGTGAACTTGGTGGAACGTATGCAGGAAGTCCACTAGGATGTGCGGCTGCATTAGCTGTTCTCGATGTAATAGAAAATGAGAAATTAAATGATAGAGCGATAGAATTAGGAAAAGTCGTAATGAACCGATTCGAAGAGATGAAAAATAAATATCATTGCATCGGTGATGTGCGTGGGTTAGGCGCAATGTGTGCATTTGAGGTTGTTCAAGATCGTAAGACGAAAGCACCTGACAAAACGTTAACGGCTAATCTATGTGCAGAAGCAAATAAGCGTGGGTTACTGTTATTATCAGCAGGGACATATGGAAATGTTATCCGTGTGTTAATGCCTTTAGTTATTACAGATGAGCAACTTGAAGAAGGTTTAACAATAATTGAAGAATCATTACAAGCTTGTTATGAGCAAACAAACATCGCTCGCGTTTAAAAACTGAAGTATAAATAGCAAACATTCTAGCTGACTCTATATTAAATGCAGAAAATTCACTTTATAATAAAGGTAGTGAAGTGGATCGATGGATTTGAAGTTAGGGGTGGCTAGGATGGTTGCAGAAAAGGAACGAGTGTTAATGGATTTAAAAGATGTATTTGAATATGCGTTTGACGAAATTTTTGTTACAGATGAGCAAGGGATCGTTGTACGTGTAAATAGTACATGTGAAAGGCACTACCAACTAGCTGCAGAAGAGTTAGTTGGTAAGCATGTAAAAGAACTACAAAAGGATGGAATCTTTTATCCATCAGCGACATTAGAAGTGATTGAAAAAAAGAGGCCAATTGAACTCGTTCAAACTACAAAATCAGGAGAGTATTTACACGTTCGTACAAGGCCTGTTTTTGATGATGAGGGAAATTTAAGAAGAGTGATTAGTTATTCTCGCGACCTTACTGAACTCTATCAATTACGTCAAAAGGTAGAGGAAATGGATAATCAGCTAAAAACATATAAAAAAGAATTAAGAGAAACATATGAGCATGAAGGACTTATTTTTAAAAGTCTAGCTATGCAAAAAATAGTCGATACAATCAAAAAAGTATCTGTAGTGGATAGTACTGTTCTCGTTTTAGGCGAGACTGGAGTAGGAAAAAGTCGATTAGTACGCCATTTACATGAAGTGAGTCACCGTAAGCATGAAAGTTTCTATGAAATTAATTGTGCGGCATTGCCAACTAATTTAATTGAATCGGAGCTTTTTGGATATTCAGGTGGATCTTTTACAGGTGCGAATCGTGAAGGGAAAAAGGGACTATTAGAATCCGCGCATAAAGGAACTCTTTTTTTAGATGAAATCGGTGAAATGCCGCTTGAAATTCAAGCGAAGCTTTTGCAAGTATTGCAAGAAAAAACATTTCGTCCTATAGGCGGAAGAGAATTAAAAAAAGTGGATGTTCGAATTGTGGCGGCAACAAATAGAGATTTAAGCGAGATGGTGAAACAAGGAACATTTCGGAAAGATTTATACTATCGTTTGAATGTCATTCCAATTGCAATTCCCCCGCTTAGGGAAAGAACAGAAGATATTTTGCCGCTTATTTATCATTACTTGCAGCACTTTAATAAAAAGTACGGACGTGATGTGAAACTAGCGCCGAGTACGTTACAAATGTTTGTTGGATATCCGTGGGAAGGGAACAATAGAGAAATAGAGAATGTAATTGAGAGAATTGTTATTACTGTTGATGATGTTGTAACGGTAGAGGATTTGCCACTCTCTATGCAAGAGGCTGCAGTTGAACAATCGGGGCAAAGCCTTTATAAAATGCTGGAAGAGGTAGAGAGAAATATAATTCTTAAAGCGTATAAAACGTATGGATCAAGTTATAAAGTGGCTGAGTTTTTGCAAATTAGTCAATCTGCTGCTACTAGAAAAATTAAGAAGTTCATAGAGGAGGAAGAAAACATTGGATAAAAAGGCGACTTTCGTAAGTATAGATAAAAAGGCGATGTATATAAATGGTGAGTGGATTACACTACAAGAACAAATTGAAGTAAATAATCCTGCGACGAAGGAAATATTTGCAACTGTACCAAAAGGCGGAGTAACAGAGGCAAAGCAAGCTGTTGATGCTGCACATGAAGCTTTTAAAACGTGGTCTAAGTTAACGGCAGCAGATCGTGCCACGAAGTTAAAAAAGTGGTTCATGCTTATTGATAAAAATAAAGAAGAGATCGCAGCGATTATGACGAAGGAACAAGGAAAGCCGTTTGCAGAAGCGCTTGGTGAAGTAAATTATGCAAATAGTTTTGTTGAATGGTATGCAGAAGAGGGGAAACGTGTATATGGTGAAATGATTCCTGCTTCTCATCCGAATAAGCGCATTTTAGTTATGAAGCAACCAGTTGGCGTTATGGCAGCTATTACCCCTTGGAACTTCCCGGCAGCGATGATTACGAGAAAGGTAGCCCCAGCGCTTGCAGCAGGCTGTACAGCCGTTGTGAAACCGGCGAGTCAAACGCCATTAACTGCATTGAAATTAGCTGAATTAGCCCATGAAGCAGATATTCCAAAGGGCGTAATCAATATCGTAACAGGTAGTGCAAAAGCAATTGCTGATACATGGATGGAAGATAGTCGCGTTCGAAAAGTGTCCTTTACAGGGTCAACGGAAATCGGGAAAGAGTTAATGGCTAGTGCGGCGCAAACGATGAAAAAAGTTTCGCTTGAGTTAGGGGGTCACGCTCCGTTTATCGTAATGAATGATGCAGATTTAGATAAAGCAGTAGAAGCGGTGATTGGTTCGAAATTCCGTAACGCAGGACAAACGTGTATATGTACAAACCGAGTATTCGTTCAAGAAGAAGTATACGAAGTATTTGTAGAGAAGTTCGAAAAGGCAGTAGGGCAGTTGAAAGTAGGAGACGGTTTCGGTGCCGGAACGACTGTCGGGCCACTTATTGATGAGAATGCAGTTTCAAAAGTACAAGAACATATTGAAGATGCTATTCAAAAAGGTGGAACAGTTTTATATGGTGGTCAAAAGGTCGCGGAGTTAGAGGGACATTTCATTCAACCGACTGTAATTGGGTTGGCAAATGATACGATGCTTTGTATGAATGAAGAAACATTTGGGCCAGTAGCACCAGTTGCGAAATTTAAAACAGTTGATGAAGTAATCGAACGTGCAAACAATACACCATACGGTTTAGCTGCGTATATTTTCACGAAAGACATTAGCCAAGCATTCCAAATTAGTGAAGCGTTAGAGTACGGTATTATCGGTCTAAACGATGGTCTTCCATCAGTTGCACAAGCACCATTTGGTGGATTTAAAGAAAGTGGTATCGGTCGTGAAGGAGGCCATTTCGGCATCGAGGAATATTTAGAAATTAAATATATTTCATTGGGACTATAAGTAGTATACTAGAATCTCTATAAGGTAACAGAGAAGGAGATTCTAGTATGGTATATTGGCTATTATTACTTGTTACAATTATTTTTGAAGTAGCTGGAACAATTGCGATGAAACTATCAAATGGTTTAACAAAGCTCGTTCCAAGTGTACTGATTTTCGTGTTTTATGGGATTTGTTTCAGCGTGTTTGCCATCGTTGTGAAAAAGATTCATTTAAGTATTGCTTATGCTATTTGGTCTGGCGTTGGAACATTACTTATTACAATCATTAGTGTGTACTTTTTTAAAGAGCATATTAGTTTATTTCAAGCATTTTGTATTCTTTTTATTGTTTTGGGTGTCATTGGGCTTAAGGTTTCATCGGCATCATGAAAGCTATCTTTTGTAGAAGATAGCTTTTTTCTATTTGTGCAGTTAACAATTAATACGACAAAATATGACAAGAAAGAGTAAAGCGTTTTGTTATGATACATATGAAATATTGTCTTATGTGGAGGAAAGAGTATGTTAAAAAAGGTAAGTCAAATTGTTTTAATTTTTGGCATAGCTTTTAGTTTAAGTGCTTGCACTGAGACTAAAGATAGTAATGAAAGTAAACAAGAAGATGTTCAAGATAAAGTGTATAAAATAGGGGAGACAGTAGACGTAGATGGTTTGCAAGTAACTATCGATTCAGTTAAATTAGGATATCCGGATTATGATGAGAATAAAAAGAAAGAGGAGATTTTGGGGATTATTTTCAAAGTAGAAAATAATAGTAAAAAGGAAATACCTTTTGCATTTTATGAATTTGAGATTACCGATAAGAAAGGTACAAGATTTAAAGAATATAATAACCCTGATAGCTTTATTAGTAAAAAGTTAGCACCAGATGAAAAAATTCAAGATATCATGCTATTTGACGTAGCGAAAGAAAATACGTATATCGCTACGTATAGACCGGAGTTTACGCATGAAAATAGAACGATAAAATTTGAATTGAAACCAAATAAATAAAGAAACACATTGGATTATCCAATGTGTTTCTTTATGGTAATAAATTTAAAACGCCCAGTTACCTTTACGGAAGATAGGCTCATGTCTGCCATCAGCAGTAATACCGTCAATATCAAGCTCAGCTGATCCAATCATGAAGTCGTTGTGTGTGATACTAGCGTTTGCGCCGTTTTCAGCAAGTTCTTCTTTAGACATTGTTTTTCCGCCAACTAAGTTAAATGCATAAGCATTTCCGATTGCAAGGTGGCAAGATGCATTTTCGTCAAATAGTGTATTGTAGAATAAAACATTTGTGTTTGAAATTGGTGAGTCATGAGGTACTAAAGCTACTTCTCCTAAGAAGTGAGAACCTTCATCTGTTTCTACTAAATGTTTTAAAGCTTCTTCACCAGCTTCAGCTTTATAGTCTACGATACGCCCGTTTTCAAATGTTAACGTGAAATTATCGATAATATTACCTGCAAATACTAACGGTTTTGTACTAGAAACTTGGCCGTTTACACCTGTTTTAAGTGGCATTGTAAATACTTCTTCAGTTGGAATATTAGCCATAAATGGTACGTTCTTTTCATTTAAGCTACCAGCACCAGCCCATACATGTTTTTCTGGAAGTTCGATTGTTAAATCTGTTCCAGGACCTGTATAGTGAAGAGCTTTATAATGCTTTTCGTTTAAGTAATCCACTTTTGTATGTAATGTTTCATCATGTTCTTTCCATGCTTCTACAGGATTTTCTAAATCAGCACGAGTAGCTTTGAAAATAGCATCCCATAACTTTGCTTCTTGTTCTTCTGGCGCTACGTCAGGGAATACTTTCGCAGCCCATTCTTTCGTAGGAACAGAAATGACACACCAGCTTACTTTATCTGCTTGTACGTAATCACGGTATACTTTCATTGCTTCTCCAGCTACTTTATGAGCTGTTGCAATACGCGATGCTTCTACACCTTTTAATAAATCAGGGTTTTCTGCATAGATAGACATAAATGCAGCGCCTTCTTTTGCTAATTCTTCACGAGCATGTGCTTTCCAAGATGGAAATTCAGCGAAAGCTTCTTCAGGAGCTAGATCGAACTTTAAGCGTGTTAACGTCTCATCATTCCAATCTACATATACGTGTTTTGCACCAGATTTATATGCTTTTTCTGTAACGAGGCGTACAAATTGTACAGCTTCAAGAGGTGCACTAATTGATAAAGTTTGTCCAGGTTGAATATTAACACCAACATTAACTGCAAGAGCAGCATATTTCTCTAACGTTTGTTCAAATGACATATGTATAATCTCCTTTAATTTGAAAGATTTCTTACTATATATAATACAAGAAAATTCTAAAAATATATATAAATATAAAGTAAAAAGAGAGCTCAAAATGTATTGAGCCCTTATATTTACTTAATTGAAGAAGCAAACTGCTCTACAGTCGTTGTATGGTGTATACGAACGCGCTTCATCTTTAACAATTCATCAGGTTCACCCTTCGTAATGAATTGCCCAGGCTTTGTCGTCGTCGCAAATTGATAATACTTCTTCGTTTCTGTAACAACCTTATCATCTACATGACCGAATGGATAAGCAATCGCGATAACAGGCTTACCTGTTATTTTTTCTAGTTTTTCTTTTGAACCTTTTAACTCTTCCTCATAGTTTGTAATTTTCGGTAAGTCTGCATGTGTTGCAGTATGAGATTGCACCGAGAAAATGCCGGAATCAACCATTTCTTTTATTTCAGAAGTAGACAATGCTCCTTCTACATCAACGTTATCAACAATCATATATTCTGTTGCTGCCGGTTTAAAAGTATCATCTTTTAGCTTTTGTAAAACGCGAAATGCATTCATATTATTTTTCATACCGTCATCAAATGTAACGAAAATCGGCTTATTTACTTTATTTATATCGCTCCAGCGTTCAAACGTTAAAAGCGTATAACCATTGTCTTTTAAATGTTTCATTTGTGCTTCAAAGTTAGCTGGTGATACGAATAAGTCTTTAATACCTTGACCATGATAATCATCGATTGCGTGATACATAAGAACAGGAACCTTTTGTTCGAAAGTAATAGTAGATTTCGTAAGCGGGATTGTTTTCCCATCTTCTTTCATTCCTGTTGCTTCAATTTGGAACTCACCGCGTTTTCCTTCAAATTCTTTTATGTCAAAAGGAATTGTAAATTGTTTCTCCTTTTCTTTAGAAGAAAAAGATTTAGCACGTTCCTTTCCATCAGCTGTGCGCCAAATTTTATATTGTACTTCATTTAAAGAATCTTTTAAGTCTGTAATATGAATACTTGTGTTTGTAGATTCGTGTGTGATGGGAGTATAAGAAATTTTACCTTGTTCTGGTAGAGTCTCTTTTTGTATAGCTACTTCTTGAACCTTTTTCTCTTTTTTAGGTTCTTGGCTTACATTGCTAGTATTGCAGCCTGCTAGAATGGCAGACGTACATAAAGCAATTGCTGCGTATTTTCTCATAAAAATCACCTTCTATTGTGTAGTATGTTGCATATTGACATTAAAATCCCCACCGCTATAAGAGTGGTGGGGATATACCCTTGTTCATCATATCATTTGAAGAAAATGAGGGGAATATGATTTTTAGGAGGCTATTAAGGTAATAGATTAGTGACTTTGAATAGATGTATTTTTTTGTTTCTTATTAGAATTAATAATAATATAACCGACTACAAAGATAAGAGGAATAATGAAGACATAGATAGGCATTCCCCATACATAATAGCTTTTCAGCGTTAAGACTAGTAAATGTAAGAAATCGAAAAGGGCGTGAATTTTCATAAGGTCCTCCAATGTTTTTTACAAATTATAACATTTAACGCTTATTATTTGTATAATTTGGAAAGTTATTTAAGCTAATTTTAAAGTAAGAAGAAGACATATTAATATGCAATTTTGCATAAGGATATGTATTTAATTAAAATATAAAGATTTTATACTATAATGAAAACCGCTATAAAACTAAGTAAGAATAATGTATGGAGTGGAGAATAGAAATGAAATATAAAAAAATAATATATATCTTTTTCATATCGCTATTTATAGTTGGTTGTCAAAGTGAAGTGAGTAAAGCGAATAGCGTGGAAGAGTATATTCCATCGCATCTTATGAATGCGGAAGTGACGGCGGATATTATGACACTAGAATTTCCTTATGAGATAAAAGAGAAATTAGAGAAAATAGGAAATAAAATGAGCGATAGTATTACAAATAATTTAGATTGGTATTTGAAGTATGCCGAAGAAGAAATTATACCGAAAAAAACGTTTCCTTATCATCAAAACTTAGGTATTACAAAAGAAGAATATGATTTTATGATAGATAAAATGAATAATGCAGAATATGTAAATACCAAAGACGGAAAACTCTTTTTTAAACAGAAAGATCATGAAATTCAAATTCTCTCTGATGAAAATTTGAAGCTAATTAAAAATATTCGAATTGATACAGAGAAGAATATAATTAAAACTCCTTTAGGAGAATGCGAATATGAAGGTGAAATAAAGGCGTCGGATGAACAAAAAGCTACTGGTCCATGGAGTGGGAAGATGTGGACTTTAAAAAGCGATGGATTACTTTATCATTTTTCATTAGGAAAGTTAAAAAACATAAACAAATCTATCATTTACATTTCAATAAAAGGTATATATAAAGATAGGATTATCAATACAGAAGAAGCAGTTGAATTTCACTCGGTTTCATAAAGAATCAAAAAAACACCTTACTCGTTAAAGTAAGGTGTTTTTTTATTAAATAAACAATCCAGCGATTGTCGCAGATAAAATAGAAGCAAGTGTTGATGCAAATAGCATTTTCCAACCAAATTTAGAAACAACGCTTCCTTGCTTTTCAGAAAGGGCACGGATTGTACCAACGATTGCACCAATTTGGCTAATACTTGCGAAGCTAATTAAGAATACTGTAACGATTCCAACTGTACGTGGAGCTAATGTTGTAGCTGTGTCTTTTAAATCAAGGATTGCTACAAACTCATTTAAAACAATCTTCGTACCCATAATACCACCAGCTGGGATAATATCTTGAGTTGGAATACCCATTAAGAATGCGAATGGAGAAAGTACGTAACCGAAGATTTGTTGTAAAGTAACAGCATGTCCCATTGCGCCTGAAGCTGCACTAATTACGTAGTTTACAACTTCCATCACACCGATAAAGGCGATCATTAATGCGGCAACGATACCAGCTACTTTTAAACCATCAAGCGCACCGTTAATCATTGCGCCGATAAAGCTGTCTCCGAATAGAGTTCTATCAAATTTTTGAATCACTTCATCTTCTTTCTTCGTATCAACTGGTGTTAATAACGAACAAACGATTAAGCTTGAGAATAAGTTTAGCGGAAGAGCTGCCAGTACGTATTTTGCATCTAACATCATTACGTATGATGCTGTAACAGAAGCAGAAACGGAGCTCATCGCAGAACAACAAATGATAAACATACGGTTTTTATTGAAATGCTGTAAATCGTTTTTAATAACGATTAACGCTTCACTTGAACCGAAGAATACAGAGTTTACTGCGTGGAATGACTCAACACGTGGTAAACCAGTAATTTTTGAAATAGCACCGCCGACAACGCGAACGATGAATGGTAAAACACCTAAATAACTAAAGATTGAAAGTAGTGCTGAGAAAAATACGATAATTAATAATACGTTTAAGAAAAAGACAAAATCTCTGTGAATTCCATTAAAGAGAAAATCGACACCTGTCGTACCAAGTTTAATTAGTTTGTTGAAAACTTTACTAATGAAAATAATGATTTGTTGACCAATCTTTGTAGCAAACATAAACCAACCGATTAAAATTTGGAAACCAATCATAATTGCAATTGCACGGAAGTTGATTTTACTTTTGTTGTTTGACAAAGCAAAACATAAACCTAACACGGCAATAATACCGATAATGCTCATTACATATTGCATGTAGTTGCCCCTTTCAGAAGTTCGTATAAAGTTTGTACATAAAACGCTCGTTATATTACTAAAAATAAAGGAATGAGGTTTTATGTCATACGTAAGATGTCTGACCTTTTAGAAAAATAAAAATAAAAAAAGACCCATATGGATTCACTTTCATCTATGAGAGAAAGCTAATCAATATGAGTCCTTTTTTGCGCATAGGCTAATATTCATTAGTTTTCCCCATAGTCCAGCAATTTAAGGTTGCCGGGTAGAAACTCTCGATCCATATTATCAAGTATATATGAGGTAACATCGTCCGTATTAAATTAGTAGTAGCGTAACATTAACAGAGAAGTATCGTCAATAGCTTTTTTTCTTCCAATAGAAAAAGACCATATAAGTATGATAAAATGTAACGCAGTGTTATGAAAAAGAGAGGTCGGAAAATGAGTACTAAAATGACGCCACCAGTTGAGAAAAACGAGTTTATAGATGTAGTATTTGAAGATTTAACACATGATGGTGCCGGTGTTGCGAAAGTAAAGGGCTATCCTATTTTCGTTAAAAACGGATTACCAGGTGAAGAAGCGCAAATTAAAATTATTAAAGTGAAGAAAAACTTCGCATTTGGTCGTTTAATGAAGCTTCATACAGAAAGTCCATATCGTAAAGATGCTGAATGCCCAGTATATAATCAGTGCGGCGGTTGTCAGCTTCAGCACTTAACTTATGAAGGACAATTACAAGCGAAAGAAAAACAAGTACGTGACGTTATGCAGCGTATCGGAGGACTAGCTGATGTTCCTGTTCATCCTGTACTTGGCATGAAGAATCCGTGGGTATACCGTAATAAAGCACAAGTACCAATCGGAGAACGTGAAGGCGGACTTGTAGCTGGTTTTTATCGCCAAGGAACGCATGACATCATTAATATGGAATCATGCTTAATTCAGGCAGAAGAAAACGATACATTAATCCAAGAAGTAAAACGTATTTGTGAAAAGCACGGTATCACTGCGTACAACGAAGAGCGTAACAAAGGAACACTTCGTCACGTAATGGCTCGTTACGGACAAGTAACAGGGGAAATTATGCTTGTCTTCATTACGCGTACAGCAGAATTGCCGAACAAAAAAGCAATTATTGAAGAAATTGCAGCGAAATTCCCAGAAGTAAAATCAATTGTTCAAAACGTAAATACGAAGCGTACGAATGTAATTTTCGGAGACAAAACGACAGTACTGTACGGATCAGAATACATTTATGACTTTATCGGTGACATTAAATTTGCGATTTCAGCACGTTCATTCTATCAAGTAAACCCAGAGCAAACGAAAGTGCTTTACGATAAAACGTTAGAATACGCAAAATTAAATGGTAGCGAAACAGTAATCGATGCCTATTGCGGAATCGGATCAATCTCGTTATTCCTAGCGCAAAAAGCGAAAAAAGTGTACGGCGTTGAAATCGTCCCAGAAGCAATCGAAGACGCAAACCGAAACGCAGCACTAAACAACATGACAAACGCTGAATTTGGCGTAGGAGAAGCAGAAGTAGTCATTCCAAAATGGTACAAAGAAGGCGTAATCGCCGACACAATGGTCGTAGACCCACCGCGTAAAGGCTGTGACGAAGCATTACTAAATACAATCATCGACATGAAGCCAAACCGCGTCGTATACGTATCGTGTAACCCAGCAACATTAGCACGTGATTTAAAAGTACTAGAAGAAGGCGGATATAAAACACAGGAAGTACAACCTGTTGATATGTTCCCGCATACGACGCATGTGGAGTGTGTGGCTTGGCTTAAGTTGGTATAATAGGAAAGCAGTTGATATAGGGGAAATCTATACCACCTGCTTTTTGGTTTACAAAAATACCATTCATAAGCGATTTTAGTTAAAATAAATATTGCTGATTTTCACAAATTATAAATTGAGATTTTGAAATTGTATTCATAGTGAGAGGATTTGAATTTGAAATGATAGATAATTTTTGGCGTGAATTACCACGACCATTTTTCGTACTTGCACCAATGGAAGATGTGACAGACGTTGTTTTCCGTCACGTAGTAAGTGAAGCAGGTCGTCCGGACGTATTCTTCACAGAGTTTACAAACTCGGATAGCTATTGTCATCCAGAAGGTATGAAAAGTGTACGTGGCCGTTTAATTTTTACAGAAGACGAACAGCCGATGGTGGCACATATTTGGGGAGACAATCCCGAATACTTCCGTCAAATGAGTATTGGTATGGCAGAACTAGGATTTAAAGGCATCGATATTAACATGGGTTGCCCAGTACCGAACGTTGCATCAAGAGGAAAAGGTAGTGGCCTTATTCTACGTCCAGACGTTGCGGCAGAACTTATCCAAGCAGCAAAAGCGGGCGGACTACCTGTCAGCGTAAAAACACGACTTGGCTTTAAAGAGTTAAGCGAGTGGGAAGATTGGTTAACGCACATTTTCAAACAAGATATTGCAAACCTTTCTATTCACTTACGTACAAGAGAAGAAATGAGCCAAGTAGATGCGCACTGGGAACTAATTCCGGAAATTAAAAAATTACGTGACCGTATTGCACCAAATACGTTAATAACAATCAATGGAGACATCCTTGATCGTAAAATGGGGCTGGAACTTGCTGAAAAATACGGCATTGATGGCGTAATGATCGGACGAGGCATCTTCAAAAATCCATTTGCTTTTGAAAAAGAGCCGAGAGAGCATAGCAGTAAAGAGCACCTAGATCTTTTAAGACTACAACTTGATCTTCAAGATCAATATGCAGAAGTACTGCCACGCTCAATCACAGGGCTTCACCGCTTCTTCAAAATTTATGTAAAAGGCTTCCCTGGAGCTGCTGAATTGAGAAATCAATTGATGAGTACGAAATCGACTGATGAGGTGCGTGCTTTGTTGGATAAGTTTGAGGATAGTGTTGGTGTGGCTCAGGATAGTGAGACGGTTTAACTTTTAAGCAGTTAAATCATTTCATATGTAGTGCATGACATGAGTGAGTTGAAAATAAGCGTAGAGCTGGAAAAGAACAGTGTATTTGAGAAATCAAAACACTGTTTTTTTTCTTTTAGTTAATGTTAAGAGAGAAATCTTTTTATAGGCATATAAAAAACATGTAAGAGCGCTGTAGATACAATGATAGAGAAAAGTTCGGGTAAGACTATAAAACATATCTTTAAAATGTTAAAGTATTAATTTAGCGGACAATAACTAAAAGGTTAGATTAAACATGATAATTTAAAGTAGGTTATAGCATAAACTTTAACCGCTGAATAAATAATCAACATTTCAGGAGGAAACCCAATGGCAATGAGCAACAACGATATATTAAAAAGAGTACGATACGCTTTAGATATAAAAGATATAGATATGGTAGAAATCTTTAAACTAGGCGGGATGGAAGTAACGAAAGAAGACGTAGTTGATATGCTTACAAAAATAAAGAGAGCTCCTCAGCATGAAGCTGAAAATGATGAGGTAGTTGAAGATGAGTACGTAAAAACATGCGATATGATGATGTTAGAGGCATTTTTAAATGGATTTATTACTTTAAAAAGAGGAAAGCAAGATCCGAAACCAGGGCAGCCTGCACCTGTACAGAGCAAGGAGAGTGCCAATAACCTTCTTCTAAAGAAAATGAAAATCGCACTATCTTTAACGAGTGAGGATGTACTTGATATATTAGATAGCGTAGGCGTTACGGTAACAAAAGGAGAGTTAGGCGCTCTATTAAGAAAGAAAGGCCATAAAAATTACAAAGAGTGCGGCGATAGATACGCAAGGAATTTCATTAAGGGATTAGGTGTAAAGTATAGAGGGTAATAAGCTTGCTAAAGCAGTAAATGATATAATAGATAGAGTAGGACGTTCGTATCCTACTCTTTTTTATTTGTAAAAATACTATGCTAGGTGATGAAATGGTACATACATATTTAGGTGAGACAATTAATTTTCATATAACTTATAAGAAAAAAAAGTTCGTGCGTCTTTTTGTGGATTCGTATGGAAATGTGGAAGTGCAGGCTCCGAAAGGGGCACCTGTTGAATACTTAGTCCAGTTGCTAGAGGAAAAGTGGGATTGGATTCAGACAACACGTAAGGAAATGGCGGAGCGAGCGCGTGGACCACAGGAAAAGGATTACGATCAAGGAGAAGGCTTTTTGTATTTAGGGAATACGTATCCGATACAGATTTCCCAAGATGCAAGCATTGAGCAAGACAATGCGATTTTTGAAGGGGATAAGTTACATATTTATGTGAAAGAGCTTAAGGATGAGAAAATACAACAAGCTTTAAAACGATTTTACTATAAGCAGTGTAAATCTTTAGTAGAGAAGAGTATTAAAGCGCATCAAAGTAATTTCAAAACAAAACCACGTTCTATTCGTATTACAGATAGTAGTCGTACTTGGGGTACTTGCGATTCGAATTTACAACTAACATTCAATTGGAAGCTAGCAATGGCACCACAGCGAGTAATTGACTATGTAGTTGTTCATGAAATGTGTCATATGGTTCATTTAAATCATGATCGATCTTTCTGGCGTCTTGTCGGGAAGATAATGCCTGATTATAAAGAAATGGAGAATTGGTTAGCGTTATCTAGTTGGAAGATGACGGTTTAGGAAGGGATATCGATTTTTGTCTGTAAATCGATATTTCTTGTCGAATCGTTGATATATTGTGAGTTTTGATAGATATATTTTAAAAATCGTTGATATATTGTAAGTTATGATAGATATATTCGAAAAATCGTTGATATAATTTCATTTACCAAAGGATTGTTCAACAAATCGAAAAGAGAAGAGGTCACAGCAGACATCTCCTCTTTTCGAGTATATAGATTATCGCCCAAACTTCACAATGAAAGTATCTGCTGTTTTCTCCATCTCATACCCAAGATACCCCTCCGAAAGCAAAGCCTGCTGTCCACTAGCATCACTCATTAGAATACTTTGAACATCTGTCCAATCGTTTTCCTTATCTCTGCGCAATTTCTTCACAAAAACATACCGCAGACTACCACCATACTTCTCCTTTAGCGCAGCAATCACCATCCCTTGCGCAAACTTATCCTTCAAACTCGGGATGTTAAAAGGAGCAACGGTGCAGCATACATAATCATATTTGCTATCTTCTTTTTGTAATTCGTCCATGATGACGTTTGCTAATATTTTTTGCATCCCATTTCCTCGGCAGTTCGGATGAACGTTTGAGATTTCTTGATAGATGACGCGGTGTAGCTCACTTTCTGGCAAACCAATATCGAGCCCTAAATGTTCATCATCGATAGGAGGGACGAGTAGAGCGCGAAATGCGATGAGTTCGTTTTCGATAAAAGCGCCGATCATCATGCCGTTTCCTTCTAGAATGTATTGAAATTCTTCTTGTGAGAGTGATTGTAAACGACTTTTATCTTCTAGTGCTTCAACTACGATGTTTTGTAGTGATAAAATTTGTTCGATGTGCTCTAGTGATAGTAATGTAACGTGAAATGATTCGTTATTTTGTTTTAATGTTCCTTCGTATAGAACCGTCATATGATAGTCCTCCTTTAGCGTACAACGTCTTGAAAGACGGTTAGTTCTTGTAATGTATCTTCGTTTATTTCAATGCCGAGTCCCGGTTTTTCGTTTAAGCGAATGAATGGTACGTCGTAATGTAAGTTTCCGATGTCTTTTGTGAATTTTAATGGCCCTGTTAGCTCTACGCTCGTAATGATTTTTTTTGAGAAAGCGACATGGAATCCTGCGGAAGAGGCAACAGATGATTCGACCATTGATCCCACTTGGCATTCAATGCCTGCCATTTCTGCTTGATGAGCGAGCTTTACAGCTGGATATATGCCGCCGCATTTCATTAGTTTTATATTTACTTTATCAGCAGCTTCTAATTTAATAATTTGGCGCATTTCACGAGAACTTTTTAATCCTTCATCAATCATAAGCGGGAGGTCTGTTTTAGAACGAATATGAGCCATGGCATCAATATCGTCCGCGATAACAGGTTGTTCAATCCAGTCAATGTTTAAATGTCCTAATGAACGAAGTGCTGTTAATGTGTTTGCGCTATTTTTCCAGCCTTGGTTTACATCAACGCGAATAGCGATGTCATTTCCTACACGTTCTCGTACAGCTTCAATACGTTTCACATCTTCTTTTACATTCGTACCAACTTTCATTTTGAAAGATTGGTAACCTTTTTGAATCATAGAAGCAGCTTCTTCAGCCATGTTTTCTGGATCGGCAATACTTAAAACGTGAGTGACAGGGAATTCTTCATGGTAGCGCCCGCCAATTAATTGATATACAGGTTGATTTAGTTTTTTGCCCATTATATCAAAACAAGCAATATCAATTGTGGCTTTCGCTGTTGGAACACCGTAAATTGTATTGTCCATCATGTCGTGTATTTTTTCGATATTCATTGGATTTTGCCCAATTAGAGCAGGGGCTAGCATATGTTTTAAAGTATGGAAAGTACTTTCCCACGATTCACCTGTGACGTGAGCATCAGCAACGCCTTCACCGTAACCGATAATACCTTCATCTGTTTCCATTTTGACGATAATAGAGGGCATATCAGAATAAGAGCCATAACTAATAACAAACGGATTGCGAAGCGGTAAACGAATTGCGTAAAGATGAATAGCTGTAATTTTCATTGAATAGAGACCCCTTCCTGTTTACAATAGTTTTATACATTTGATATAGTTGACGTTAAATAGTCGTTAATTAATGATAAGGAGTTAGAGAAAATGATGATAAAAATTGCAGTTGTCGGTTCAAAGGAGTTTATGGAGAACCTTTTTCCTATTGCTCAAAAATTAGAAGGAATAGAAATTGATCCATATATTTACCTTCATCCGGCGGAATCTTCTGAACTATTAAAGTGTTTAAAGCCTTGTGATGTCATCTTTTTCTCAGGTGCTTTACCTTATTATATGGCAAAAGAAATAAGAGAACAATTACGAATTCCAAGTACATACTTACAGCAAGACGAGACAACTGTCGCATCTTCAATTCTTTCTATCATGTATCATCAAAGTATTCAACCACATAACATTTCCATCGATTTAGTAGACCGCTCGTTTATTACAAATGTGTTCCATGATATCGGTATAAAAGAAAGTCCACAAGTGTTGGATTATGAAAATATGCTGTGGAGTAAAGATGAAATAAATAGAGTTATCGATTTTCATGTAGCTAAATATCAATCTGGAGAGGCTCATTTAGCTTTAACTAGTATTCACGCTGTTTACGACGAGCTTCAAAAAATAGGTATTCCTTCAGAGCGTATGATTGATCCAACACAGTCCATTATACATGGGCTAAAAGATGCAAAAATAAAAGCTGAGTTAGCAAAAAGCTATTCAGCTACTGTTGGTGCTTGTATTATTTCTTCCTTAGAATTACGAGCGAGTTTGCTTGAAAAACTAGATGTCATTTCAAAAGAACTACGTGGTTCATTTAAACAAGTGGATGAAATGACATGCATTTTGTATACAACTCGTGGTGATATCGAATCGATTATTAAAACAAATGCGATAGATAACTTGTTTGCGAGCATAGAAGGAACGATAGCTATTGGATTTGGTTATGGGAAAACCGTGAAAGAAGCGGAGCAAAATGCAAAAATTGCTCAAAGTTTTGCAAAGAACAATCCAATAGATCGTTGTTTTTATATACTAACAAGTGATAAAGATTTGTTTGGTCCGTTCCCGAAAGAACAGAGAGTACAAAGTTTGAAAAATGATAATCCGGAACTAATGAAAATAGCGAAGGAAACGAAGCTTAGTCCGGCCAACTTGTCAAAAATCATTCAATTTAGTCAATCGCACCCGTCATTGAAGTTTACAGCAGCTGACCTTTCTGAGTATTTACAAGTGACTCGAAGATCGACAGAAAGGTTGTTAAAGAAATTAGTTGATTACGGGTATGCTCATATTTGCGGCGAGGAAATGCCCTATCAACAAGGGCGACCTCGCGCACTATATGAACTGAATTTACCGCTATTTTTAAGCTTCTAGTTGAGCTTTTTGTTTCTTTAGTAGTTCTGCTTTTTCAATGTCTGATAGTTTTACAATTGTGAAGCCTGTTATACCATAAATGATTGAGATAATAGGTACGATGAAATTCAAAATAGCATAAGGGGCATATTCAAATGCACCTACGCCAAGTGTAGCGAGAATAAATACACCGCACGTATTCCAAGGAACGAAGACAGAAGTTAATGTTCCGCCATCTTCTAATGCTCTGGATAAGTTTTTTGAATGTAGTCCTTTTTCTGTGTATGCATTTGCGTACATTCTTGAAGGGACAACAATTGAAATATATTGTTCAGAGCAAGTAAGGTTTGTTGCAAAACAAGATGCGATAGTAGAAGCGATAAGCCCTTTTGCTGATTTCGCTAACTTTAAAATCTGATTTACAATTGAGCGAAGAATACCTGTATGTTCTAATACTCCTCCGAAAGTCATAGCGACAATTGTCATCGAGACTGTATTCATCATCGAATCTAAGCCACCGCGGTTAAATAGTTCGTCTACTAGCTTGTTTCCAGTGTCTATAACAAATCCAGCTTGGAGTGCACCGACAGATGCTGAGACAGAACCACCTTGAATAAAGACTTGTGATAAAAATCCTAAAATAATACCGACGAGAATCGCTGGTATAGCAGGGACCTTTTTAGCGACCAATACCATAACGACTACGGGTATAATGAGTAGGAAAGGTGAGATAACAAAGTTTTGTTGCAATACTTGTAACGTTTGATCGATGCTCTTCGCATCAATATTGTTAGCGCCGAAGCTTCTTCCTAAGACCGCGTAGACGATAAGAGTAATAATTAAACCTGGAACTGTAGTAAATAACATATGACGAATGTGTGCGAATAAATCTGTATTTGTTAATCCTGCGGCTAAGTTAGTTGTGTCTGAAAGCGGTGACATTTTATCGCCAAAATAAGAGCCTGAAATAATGGCACCAGCAACCATTGGAGCTGGAATTCCCATACTTAGGCCAATTCCCATTCCAGCAACACCAATTGTGCCCATTGTAGACCAAGAGCTACCAATTGCTAATGCTACGATAGAACAAATGACGGTAATGGAAACTAAAAATAGTGATGGAGTTAAAAGTTTTAAACCGTAATAAATCATCGTTGCGACGATTCCACCGCCAATCCAAGCACCAATTGTTAAGCCAACAAGAATAATAATGACGATAGCAGGTAATGCAAGACGAATCCCTTTATACATTGCTTCTTCAAGATCATTCCATTTGTAACCGTAACGCCAAGCGACAATAGAAGCAACGGTTGTACCAATAATAAGTGGAACGTGAGGGGTTTGTTTTAATACAACAATTGTAACCATCATAACTGCAACGGTAATGATAATAGGGATAATCGCTATTCCAAAAGGTATTTCTTTTTTCATAAAGTTCCTCCTTGTTACGTATGTTTGTTTGTATTTTTAGAATTGTCGTAAAATAGACGTTTATTAGGTTATGATAACTAAAAGTTTATGTAAGCGTCAACATAAAAAACAGAAAATAAGGAATGTTCTAGTTGTTTGTTTAGTTTGTAATATAAGTGCAGAGTAAGCTTTTTAAGTATTTAAAAATAAATAATTGACTTTTTTCTTAAAATTCAATATGTTCATAAAAACATCTGTTTTTCATAAGTATAATTAACCCGAATCGTTTGTAATGTGGGAAGGAGACTGGAACGTTGAAAACATTAGAACTACAAGAGCGCTTAACGGAGATTTTTCAGCATTTACACGAAAACCCTGAAGTAAGTTGGAAAGAATATGAAACGACAGCGTATATTACTGACTTTTTAAAAGAAGAAGGAATTTCATATAGAACATTTGATGATTGTCCAGGTGTAATTGCTGAGATTGGAGGCGGGAATCCAGTTATTGCGATTCGTGCTGATATGGATGCACTTTGGCAAGAAGTAAATGGAGAATTTAAAGCGAACCATTCATGTGGCCATGATGCTCATATGACCATTGTAATGGGACTTATTTTACAATTGAAAAATATGAGATGGAAAAGTGGTACGGTTAGATTTATTTTTCAGCCAGCAGAAGAGAAGGGGAATGGTGCTTTGAAGATGGTGGAGAAAGGTGCTGTAGATGATGCTGATTTCTTATTTGGCGTCCATCTAAGACCAATTGAAGAACTATCTTTGAAACAAGCAGCCCCATCTATTCGTCATGGAGCAGCAGGATTTTTAGAGGGTATGATTCATGGGGAGGATGCACACGGGGCAAGACCACATCAAGGTGTGAATGCAATTGATGTCATTTCCATGATTAATATCGGTTTGAAAAATATTTGGCTGCCACCGCAAAGTTCTTATTCAGTAAAAATGACGAGATGCCAAGCTGGTGGTGATAATTTAAATATTATTCCGGGAAATGGTCATTTCAGTTTAGATGTAAGAGCAGAGAGTAATATACTATTAGAAGAATTAAAGAAAAAGATTGAGCATGTAATAGAATCAGCTGCATCGATGGGATCAAAAACTTCATACGAATGGATGGATCTTGCACCAGGAGCAGAGGTTTCCGAAGAAGCAGAGCGCTTTATGCGTAAAGGTATTCTCGAAGTGTATGGGGAAGAGAGATGCACAGGGCCTCTCTATACGACAGGAAGCGATGATTTCCATTACTATACAGTGAAAAGACCACATTTAAAAGCTGTCATGCTTGGACTAGGAGCAGACCTACAACCTGGATTACACCATCCGTATATGAGGTTTGATCATAGTTGTATTATGGATGGGGTAGAAATATTGAAACAAACTGTATTGAAAGTGTTAGAAGACAGGGGCTAGAGAGCTCCTGTTTTTTTGTCGTGAATTGTCGGCAAATCGATATATTTGAAAAACCGTTGATATATTTTGAGTTATGATAGATATATTGAGAAAATCGTTGATATATTTGAAGTTACGATAGATATATTAAGAAAATCGTTAATATAATTTCACGTACCTATTAATTTGATGAAAAATGAGCCTCCAGTACATGGTGTATAATAATAAGTACCATTTTTTAATAGGAGAAGACGAATGAACGAACAATATTACGATGCAGTTTTACATATAAAAACAGTCGGTGAGCAAAAAGGGTTTAACAAGTCTATGCATTATCATCGCTATGAACCGACACCGTATAGCGGGTTAGATGAGTTATTGAATCAATATGAAATACGAAGTAGCGACCGAATTGTAGACTTTGGGTGCGGAAAAGGGCGATTAAACTTTTATATACATCATAAATGTGGTGCTTCAGCAGTTGGAATTGAAATGAATGAAGAGTTTTATAAAGAAGCGATGGATAATCGAGATCGTTATGCACGAAAGGCACGAAACAGTAAGGGGAAAATTCAATTCCAATGTTGTTTAGCGCAGGAATATGAGATTGATCCACATGATAATAGGTTTTATTTCTTTAATCCATTTTCTGTACAAGTGTTTATGAATGTAGTAAATAACATTTTGCTTTCAGTAGAAGAAACGGGGAGAGAAGTGGATATTATTTTATATTATCCTTCTGAGGACTATATTTTCTTCTTAGAAAATCAGACTGCGTTTGAGCTGAAGAAAGAAGTAAGGTTGCCTGGGGCTTATGAGAAGAATGGGAATGAGAGGTTTTTAGTGTATAGATTGGAGTGTTAATGTATGGGGGCTTGGGGAGTAGCAATATTATCAGACGATATTGCTGAAGATATTAAGTTACTGTATAAGGATTTGTTAGCAAATGAATATTCAAATGAGGAAGCAAGTAGGATTGTAATTGAGGAATACAAGAATGAATTAGATGATGAAGAGACTATTGTTTTTTGGTTAGTATTTGCTTCCATACAATGGAGGTTAGGGAGACTTCAAGAGAATGTTAAGCAGGAGGCATTGCAAATAATAGAAAGTGGTGCAGATTTAGCCCGCTGGGAAGAAGAACCTAAATTACAGAAGAAACGTGAAGTAGTTTTAAATAAACTAAGAGAGCAGTTACATTCTCGGCAGCCAGAAGCTAAAAAAGTGCCGAAAAGATTTATAGCTAATACTTCTTTAAAAGCAGGTGATGCTGTTGGTTATGAATTAGCATCAGGGAGTTATATTATTCTTAAAGTCATTGAGATTATTGAGGAATGGCACGGAGATCGGTATCCTCTATTTGAAATATGTGACTGGGAAGGCAAAGAAGTTCCTTCAAAGGAACAAATTAACCAATTCGGTTTAAAGAAAAGGATTTATGAAGATGGAAAGCAAGAAATGATGAAACTTGCTATTTATCCTTCAGGAAAAAGAGATAATCCAACTAAGAGAATGCAAGTAGTAGCAGAAAATGTAAAGGTAGTATTGAATGTAGGAACACCTTATACAGTAATGGGTTGGAAGGAACTTGATAACTATTTACATGAAATATAATAAAAAAGACGCGCTACCTATTGGTAGCGCGTCTTTTTTATTAGTTACGGATTAAGTAATCAAATGCACCTAAAGCTGCGTTTGCACCTGAACCCATAGAGATGATGATTTGTTTGTACGGATTATTTGTACAGTCACCTGCAGCAAACACTCCTGGTACGTTTGTAGCGCCGTGCTTGTCTGTTACGATTTCACCGCGAACGCGTTCAACTGTTTCGCCTAACCAGTCTGTGTTTGGCACAAGACCGATTTGTACGAATACACCTTGTAACTCAACGTGATGAACTTCTTCAGTTTCACGATCGATGTAAGAAATACCGTTTACTTTATCAGTACCAGTGATTTCTTTCGTTTGAACGTTTTTCAGAACAGTTACGTTTGGTAAGCTGTTAAGACGCTCTTGTAATACAGCATCAGCTTTTAATTCTGGCATGAATTCAAGAACAGTTACGTGCTTAACGATACCTGCTAAGTCGATAGCTGCTTCAATACCAGAGTTACCTCCACCGATAACTGCTACGTCTTTTCCAGTGAATAATGGACCGTCACAGTGTGGGCAATATGCTACACCTTTATTTTTGAACTCAGCTTCACCTGGTACGCCAACATTACGCCAGCGAGCACCTGTAGAAACGATTACGCTCTTACTTTTCAGAATAGCGCCGTTTTCAAGTTCCACTTCAATAAGTTCTTTTTTCTCTAAACGTTTCGCACGTTGTAGATTCATTACATCGATGTCGTATTCTTTTACGTGTTCTTCAAGGCTTGCTACTAGCTTAGGACCTTCAGTCTTTTTTACGCTGATGAAGTTCTCAATGCCCATAGTATCCATTACTTGACCACCGAAGCGCTCAGCAACGATACCAGTGCGGATGCCTTTACGTGCTGCGTAAATTGCTGCACTTGCACCAGCAGGGCCACCACCAACAACAAGAACATCGTATGGATCTTTATCAGAAAGCTCTGATGCATCTGGACCGTTACCCATTTTAGCTAAAATTTCTTCAAGTGTCATACGACCGCTTCCGAAAGATTCGCCGTTTAGGTAAACAGTTGGTACTGCCATGATGTCTTTGCTTTCTACTTCCTCTTTGAATGCAGCGCCATCAATCATAGTATGTGTAATACCAGGGTTAAGAACGCTCATTACGTTAAGAGCTTGTACAACATCAGGACAGTTATGACAACTTAGGCTGATATAAGATTCAAAATGATATTCGCCTTGAATGTTTTTAATTTGATCGATTAATTTTTGTTCAACTTTTGGAGCGCGTCCACTTACTTGTAGTAAAGCTAACACTAATGATGTAAATTCGTGTCCTAATGGAATACCAGCGAATACGACACCAGTGTCTTCACCAGGGCGGTTTACGCTAAAGCTTGGTGTTCTCTCTAATTCAACTTTTTCTACTGTAATCTTAGATGACATAGTAGCTAATTCGTCTACTAGAGCTAACATATCTTTAGATACGTTATCGTCTCCTGCGCTTACCTTAAGTAAAATATCGTTCTCCATTAATTGAAGGTATTGGGATAGTTGTGTTTTTATATCTGCATCTAGTATCATTTTGATCGAACTCCTTAGATTTTGCCTACAAGGTCAAGGCTTGGTTTAAGTGTTGCAGAACCCTCTTGCCATTTAGCTGGGCAAACTTCACCTGGGTTGTTACGTACGTATTGAGCAGCTTTAATTTTGTTAACAAGAATGCTTGCGTCACGGCCGATACCGTCAGCATTGATTTCCATAGATTGGATAACGCCGTCTGGATCGATGATGAATGTACCACGAGCAGCAAGACCTTCTTCTTCCATTAAAACGTTGAAGTTTGTAGTGATTGTGCGAGTTGGGTCACCAATCATGATGTACTCGATTTTGCCGATAGTTTCTGAGCTATCATGCCATGCTTTGTGAGTGAAGTGAGTGTCTGTAGATACAGAGTATACTTCAACGCCTAAGTCTTTTAGAGTTGCGTATTGGTTTTGTAAGTCTTCAAGTTCAGTTGGGCAAACGAATGTGAAGTCAGCTGGGTAGAAACAAACTACACTCCATTTTCCTTTTAAACTTTCGTCAGTAACTTGGATAAATTCTCCATTATGGTAAGCATTAGCTTTAAACGGTTTTACTTCTGTGCCGATTAATAACATATTAAAATTCCTCCTAAATGTTGGTTTTGAGCATCAAAAAATAGTGTGCTCATAAAATATATTTTTTAATTAACTATAATAATTCTAATTCGATATTAATTATCATATAGAAGTGGTTATTTTGTCAAGAGAATAAACCAACTTTATACCGATTTAATTAATATTTATTCTCAATTAAGGCTAACAGAGAATGGAAAGGTAACTTTAAGTTTATAAATTTTCAATGATTGTTTGAAAGAGTAGTGTGTATGTTAGAGATATGGTGTAAGTGTAAATTCTTAGGAAGGAAATATTTCTTAGAAGTTATGTATTTGAAAAGGAACTGCTTATTTCTATTTTACAAAGAATTGTGCGATAAATAAAATAAAATGAATCGAAATCTTTTTGAACAATTTTTGTCATCTCGAATATATAATTAGGAAGTATATTACGATGATAGTTAGAAATATTGACTCAAAGTGCTAACGAGATATAATAAAACCTAGATATACCTTTCAAAAAGAAGAATACATATTTATAGGATGAAAAAATTCAATCTATTATTTTTTATAGCTTTTAGAAAACGCTTACAATTGGTGTGGAGGGGAAACCATGTCTAAGTTCACAAAGTATTTTTTAATGGAAGCTAAAGATGTGATTGCATATGTGAAAGAGAAATTATCTAAGTTTGAACATGCAAAGGGGCTAAAGTGTAAAGAAATAGGTGATGGCAATTTAAATTATGTGTTCCGCGTTTGGGATGAAAAAGAGAACATGTCTGTCATCGTAAAGCAAGCTGGGGATACGGCTCGCATTTCAGATGAGTTTAAGTTGTCGACGAATCGTATTCGCATAGAATCAGATGTTTTGCAGTTAGAGGATGAGTTAGCACCTGGACTTGTTCCTAAGGTGTATTTATTTGATAGTGTGATGAACTGTTGCGTAATGGAAGATTTATCGAATCACACAATATTACGTACAGCACTTATAAATCATCAAATATTTCCGCGGCTTGCTGACGACTTAACTACTTTTATGGTAAATACACTTTTATTAACATCGGATGTTGTAATGAATCATAAAGAGAAGAAGGAACTTGTGAAGAATTATATAAATCCTGAATTATGTGAGATTACAGAGGACCTCGTATATTCAGAACCATTTACAAATCATAATAAGCGTAATGAGTTATTTCCTTTAAATGAGGGATGGATTAGGGAGCATATTTATAGTGATAAAGAGCTTCGTATGGAAGTAGCGAAACGTAAATTTTCTTTTATGACGAATGCACAGGCGCTTATTCATGGTGATTTACATACTGGTTCTGTTTTTGTAAGAGATGATTCTACAAAGGTTATTGATCCTGAGTTTGCTTTTTATGGACCTATGGGATATGACGTCGGGAATGTAATGGCGAATTTAATGTTTGCTTGGGTGAATGCAGATGCAACGATGCTACTTGGAGCTGAGAAAGATACGTATATGGATTGGTTACAAACTACGATGGTAGAGGTAATTGATTTATTTAAGAAGAAGTTTTTAGATGCTTGGGATATTCATGTGACCGAGATTATGGCGAAGGAAGAAGGCTTTAACGAAGCCTATTTACAATCTGTATTAGAGGATACAGCTGCAGTGACAGGTCTTGAATTAATCCGCCGTATTGTTGGATTAGCGAAAGTAAAAGATATTACTTGTATTGAGAATGAGGAAGCACGTGCTAGAGCGGAGCGAATTTGTCTTAAAGTAGCGAAGAGTTTTATTTTACGAGCGAATCAATATAGAACGGGTACAAGTTTTGTAGAAACGTTAAAAGAACAGTCAATGCACTACGCGGAGTAAGGGGAGAATATGATGGAAGAGCAATTAATACCAATTCAGTGGAAAGATGATTCTTTAGTTTTATTAGATCAAACGTTATTACCGAATGAAATTGTTTATGAATCTTTTAAAACAGCTGAAAGTGTGTGGGATGCCATTCAAGTAATGAAAGTACGAGGTGCACCAGCGATTGGTGTTTCAGCAGCTTATGGAGTGTATTTAGGGATAAAGGAATTTGCTGAAAGTACGGAAGAAGGATTTATGGATGAAGTAAGAAAGGTATGTACATACTTGGCGACATCAAGACCGACTGCCGTAAATTTATTTTGGGCACTTGAAAGAATGGAAAGTGTAGCGACAGATAATATTCATTTATCAATCTCACAGCTGAAAAATAGATTACTAGAAGAGGCAAAAGAGATTCATAGAGAAGATGAAGAAATTAACCGTCAAATTGGAGAACATGCATTAACATTATTCCATGATGGAATGGGAGTATTAACACATTGTAATGCTGGTGCGTTAGCGACGACTAAGTATGGTACTGCGACGGCTCCAATGTACTTAGCGAAAGAAAAAGGATGGGACTTAAAAATCTTTTCGGATGAAACACGTCCAAGATTACAAGGGTCAACGTTAACGGCATTAGAACTACAGCGAGCGGGAATTGATGTTACTGTCATTACGGATAATATGGCGGCTATGGTCATGTCACAAGGGAAGATTGACGCTGTAATTGTTGGATGCGACCGTGTGGCAGCGAACGGTGATATAGCAAATAAAATTGGAACATTAGGCGTATCCATTTTAGCGAAATACTACAACATTCCGTTTTATGTAGCGGCACCAACGCCGACAATTGATTTAAAGACATCGACAGGAAAAGAAATTCCGATTGAAGAAAGAGATGCTTCTGAAGTGATTAATCGTTTCGGACAATATTCAGCTCCGACAGAAAGTAAAGTATATAATCCAGCATTTGATGTTACTCCACATGAAAATGTAACAGCGATTATTACAGAAAAAGGGATTGTAAAGGCACCGTTTACGGAGAATTTAAAAAAGCTATTTCAATAAGTAGATAAATGTAAAAGTCAGTCATCATAAGCTTCATACTTAGGGGGATGTATATGTTATTACAAAAAGAAAGAGAAGAAATTGTAGCGTATGGAAAGAAAATGATTTCTAGTGGTTTAACAAAGGGAACGGGCGGTAATATTAGTATCTTTAATCGTGAACAAGGTCTTGTTGCGATTAGCCCAAGTGGTTTAGAGTATTATGAAACAAAGCCTGAAGATGTAGTTATATTAAACCTAGATGGTGAAGTAGTAGAAGGAGAGAGAAAACCATCAAGTGAATTAGATATGCACCTTATTTACTATAGGAAGCGTGAAGATATAAATGCGCTTGTGCATACACATTCTCCTTACGCGAAGACGATTGCGTCATTAGGATGGGAGCTTCCGGCTGTGTCATATTTAATTGCTTTTGCAGGCCCGAATGTCCGCTGTGCGCCGTATGAAACATTTGGTACGAAGCAATTAGCGGATGCTGCTTTTGAAGGCATGATTGATCGCCGAGCTGTGCTACTTGCAAATCACGGTTTAATTGCTGGTGCAAATAATATAAAAATGGCGTTTACTGTTGCAGAAGAGATTGAGTTTTGTGCTCAAATTTATTATCAAACGAAAAGCATTGGGGAACCAAAGCTATTGCCAGAAGATGAGATGGAGAATTTGGCGAAGAAGTTTGAAGGGTATGGGCAGCAGTAGAATGAAACAAAGACACCCTCAAGAAAAGATCTTGAGGGTGTCTTTTACGCTTTCTTAAGCAACAAATACATAAAGTAAGGAGCCCCAATTAAAGCAACGACAATACCTGCTGGAATGCCATTAGGATCAACGATATTTCGTCCGATTGTATCTGCTAATAATAATAGCCATCCGCCGATTAAAAGGGCGATAGGCATGAAAATTTGATGTCTTGGACCTACTAAAGATTTCGCAATATGAGGAGCCATTAATCCGATAAAGCTAATTCCTCCTGTTACGGAAACAGCTGCAGCTGCAAGTGCAACGGCTGCAACTAATAAGTACCTGCGTTCTTTTTCAATTTCAATTCCAACGCCAATTGCGACTGGTTCGTTTAATGCTAAAATGTTTAATCGATTTGCTTTATAGAAAATAAACGGAATGAATACGATTAACCATGGGAGCATTGCTAAAACGAAGATCCAGTCATCTCCCCAAATATTTCCGGCAATCCATTTTGAAATAAAGTCTACTTTCATACGATCCGCGGATGAAATAAGGACAATCATCGTTCCAGATAGTGCAAATGCAAAACCGATACCGGTTAATGTTAATCGGATTGGTTGAAGTCCAGTTGATTTACTATATGAAAATACGTAAATTAGAACAGCTGTCAGAAATGCTCCGATAAATCCAACTACAGGTAGTAAGTAAAGAAATGAACCTACATCTATTGGAAAGTATAAAAAGAAAATAGCAACAGCAACACCGGCCCCAGAGTTAATACCAAGAATACCAGGTTCAGCTAAATCATTTCGGGTAATTCCTTGCAGAATAGCCCCTGATAAGGCGAGAGCCATACCAGCTAATAATGTAATGACAATTCTAGGTAGTCTTAAAGAGTATAAAACAAACTCCTCTTTAAAAGTCCCTTGCCCCATTAATGTTGGGAGTAGTCGATCATAAGATAAAGACGCTGAACCAAGTCCCATTCCAACTACAATGGTTGTGATGATTACTATAAGTAAAGCGAGTATAATGAGACGCTGTTTTCTTAAAATAGATTGCATCATGAGAATGTTTTTCCTCCTTTACGTACAATGAATAGGAAGAATGGTAACCCTACAATCGCAACAATTGCCGCAACTGGTGTTTCGTATGGAGCGTTAATAGTACGTCCGATTGTATCTGCAAGTAGCATAAAGGAAGCTCCAGCAATTGCTGACATCGGTATAACAAATCGGTAATCTGGACCGACAATTGGGCGTACCATGTGAGGTACCATTAAGCCGATAAATGCCATATTTCCAACAAGCGCTACAGATGCACCTGCAAGTAAGATAATAATGATAAATAAAATAGTTTTAATAACAATAATTTTTTGACCTAGTCCAATAGCCACTTCCTCACTGAAACTAAGAACTGTCAATTTTTTTGCTAGTAAGATAGCGATAAAGATACTAATTGAAATGACTGGAATAATAATTTTTAATTGGCTCCAAGTTGTTCCAATTACGCCCCCAGCAGTCCAAAGTGATACATCTTGTGAAATTTTAAAGTAAATGCCGATTCCTTCTGAAATTGCGAGTAGAAATGCTGAAACTGCAGCGCCTGCTAATACAATTCGAAGAGGAGAAAGGCCGCCTTTTTTCACCATACCAATTCCAAATACCATAATTGCGCCAATTGCCGCACCGATAAAGCAAGCTAATGTTAAGTAAAGATAGCTGATGGAAGGGTTGAAAGCAAGTGTCAGTGCAAGCGCAGCATTTGCTCCACCAGATAGCCCTAATAATCCAGGATCCGCAAGTGGATTTCGTGTTAATCCTTGCATAATTGCCCCAGAAACGGCTAATCCAGCTCCTACAAAAATAGCAGCAACTTCACGTGGTAAACGTATTTCTCGAATAATAGATATTTTGTCTCCTTTAGCGGAGGAAGTGAGTGCTAACCATACATCTTTTATCGAAGTATCTGCAGCACCTAATACCATTGCAACCATAAAAATAAGAAAGAATGCAATTAAGCTTAAAATTAGTTTGTATGTAAAAGCTATAGAACGTGGATTGTCATGATCTTTTGTCATTCGTTTCACATCTTTTCTGTTCATAGAATAAAGGAAGAGGAATTCTTAAATTAAGAATTCCTCATGTTTGTATTATTTACCAAGAAAGCTCTTCTTGAAGAAGTCTAGTTGGAAATCTAATGTAAGTGGATCATTGAAATAGAATTCCATCATGTTTGCTTCATATACGCGATTATTTTTTACTGCTGGGATGTTTTTATATGATTCTGTCTCTTGGAATGAGTTATCAGTATCTTTGTTTTTACTTACGATTAAGTAATCACCAGCAAATTCAGGTAATACCTCAGTAGATAATGCGTAGTAACCTTCTTTTAATGCTTTTTCTTTTACTTTTTCAGGCATTTTTAATTTCATTTCTTGGTACAGGATTTCTGTTCCGCGGCCCCAGTTCTCGCCGTATACATAAAGCTGTTTGTTGAAGTTTTCTACAACAGAAACTGTTGCATCTTCACCGATTTTTGCTTTAATTTCTTTACCAGCTTCTTGTGCACGTTTCTTGAAGTCATCAACCCAAGTTTTTGCTTCTTTTTCTTTATTTAATAACTTACCGATTTCTAAATGCTGTGTTAAGTAATCAACTTTTCCGTAAGTGTATGTTACAGTAGGCGCGATTTTCTTTAACTTATCGACATTTTTAACATTTGATAAACCGATGATTAAATCTGGATTTAGTTCAGCGATTTTTTCAACATTTTCATCAGATACTTCAGCAACATCTTTAAGTTTGCTATCAAAACGTGGGTTTTGTTTAGACCATGAATCTACCCCAACAAGATTTACACCTAATGACATTACGTTACCAGCGAATGATGATAATACAACAACGCGTTTTGGATTTGCAGGAACTTCTACTTTTTTACCATCTTCAGATTGGTATGTAATTGTTTCTGATTTGCTACCTTTTGCATCGTTCTTTTTGTCTGTAGAGCTATTGCTACAAGCGCTCATAACAAGAACGAAAAGGACTGTTAGTGAAATAAATAACTTTTTCATCGTCTTTCTCCTTTAACATAGATGATATGTGTATACAATAATTTGTTTAACTGCAATCTTTTTGAAATAGTAGTGGTAATGCAAAATAATTTATTAAAAATCTTGAATATGAGATTTTATAATATAGTAATAACCATATTAATGAAAGAAGATGTAATCTCAAATTTGCTAATTATTAACAAAATGATAATGATTATCACTATTGATTCTTTAAATAATATAATTTTATATAGGTGTATTGTCAATAGTAATTTTGATTGTAAATTTTGCGGAAACAGGTTATATTTTATTGAGAATGATAATCAACGATTAATAGCTGAGGAGTGAGCACGAATGAATCGAGAAGAATTGTTTGATGTAACCGTGATAGGCGGAGGACCTGCAGGGCTTTATTCAGCTTTTTATAGTGGACTCAGAGAAATGAGAACGAAAATAATAGAATTTCAACCACATTTAGGTGGAAAAATACATGTGTATCCGGAAAAAATGATTTGGGATGTAGGAGGACTATTGCCAGTTACAGGTGATAAGTTAATTGAACAACTTGTACAGCAAGGGTTAACATTTAAGCCGGAAGTTGTATTAGATACAAAAGTAGAATCGATTATTCGTAATCAAGATGGTACTTTTACATTAAAAACAAGTACTGGCGAAGAACACTTTTCAAAAACAGTTATCGTCGCAACAGGAAGTGGTATATTGAAACCGCAAAAGTTATCTATTGAAGGTGCTGAGCGATTTGAAGTATCGAATTTAAATTATACAGTTAAATCTTTAAAGCGTTTTAAAGGTAAAACAGTTATTATTTCCGGTGGAGGCAATTCTGCTGTTGATTGGGCAAATGAATTGGAACCAATTGCGAAAAAAGTGTATGTAACTTATAGAAAAGAAGAATTATCTGGTCATGAAGCACAAGTAAAACAACTTATGAACAGCTCAGCGGAGTGTTTCTTTAATACATCGATTACAAAATTAATTGCCGGTGATAATCATGAAGCGATTGAATATGTAGAATTAACAAATCATGAAACAGGTGAGGTTTCTCATTTACCTATTGATGAAGTTATTATTAATCATGGATATGAACGCGACATTACATTATTAGAAAATAGTGAGTTAGACGTTGCAATTATAGATAATTATTATATTGCAGGTAATGCAAATAGTGAGTCTTCAGTAGATGGATTATATGCTGCTGGAGATATTTTAAAGCACGAAGGGAAACTACACTTAATTGCAGGTGCATTCCAAGATGCTGGAAATGCTGTGAATAAAGCAAAACAATTTATCCAACCAGATGCAAGTGAGTACGGAATGGTTTCTTCTCATAATGAAGTATTTAAGAAGAGAAATCGCGAACTGATTAAGCAGATGATGAAATAATAAGGAACAAGTATACCCCCACGTATTTCTCTATTCAAGTGAATGAGAGATGTACGTGGGGGTTTTCCTGTTTACTATATTTTCTATCATTATAATGACACCGGTTTCATCAGTTCATATGATATGAACATTTTATTGGTAAAGCATCCTAGAAAACAATTTAGCTATGTTTTGCTTACACAGAACATGGCTAAATTACGCTGTCCCTTTAGCGCGTTTATTAGGAAATGGCATATTTAGTATAGAAGCAATATACTGTTTTCCGTGTTTTCGAGCCAATGATTCTAATATTTGACGGACGCGTTTTGTAAGATGACCTTGTTTTTGGATGGCTTCACAATATGCGTCATAGAAGGCATATTTAGCCCAAAGGAAATCATCTTGTTGGAATAAGAAATGATTTTTGTACCATTCACCAATTGTATGATAACAATTGTTTTCATGTATTGCTGTGCTTTGAGAAAGAAAACGATCAGATAAAGATACATTCAAATGAGAAATTGTGTTTTCTGTTTCAACTTGTAGTGTTTTTTCTAACATTGTAATGATGTGACGAGTAGCCATATGTTAACTCTCCTTTGTGTAAATGGGTAATACCATTCTATATTTAAAAAATTCTTACTATATAATACTATACAATATATGGAATGCATCTACCTGCTTTTTGAACTGCATTTACAAAATCTTTTTTATTTGTTTACAAAAATAAAGTAAAGTAAGATACAGTATAGATGAAAAAATAATAAAGGAATGAACGCATTGTATATAACAATAGAAGAGACTGCGGAGTATTTGAATTTACCAAAATCGTATATTGAAGAGTTAATTCAGCAAAAGAAAATTCGTGCGCTATTCGATGGAGAGCAATATTTAGTAAATAAAGAACAATTCAATACGCATTTAGAACAAATGGAGAAATATAAGCAATTAGTGGAAGAAATATTGAACGAACCAATTCCAGAAGATATGGATGTTAAAGACGAAGATTAAACTATGGGAAATCCCTTATGAAGATATGCAGAAATGTATCTTCATAAGGGATTTTTTGTTTGAAGATATCAAAAACATAAGGAGTTCTTAGCCTTTCTTCAAATTTTGATAGGTAGTAGTCTACCATGTTAAAAGCATATTTTTTTCTAGCTAGGACAAACATAGAGAACGTAACCTGTACAGATACATATACTATCAGTGCAAAAGCTTATAAATTAATGGAAGGGGTTTTCTCGTGAGTTTATTTCATTGTGATTTTCTGAAAGACTTAATTGGATCTTTTGTGAGAGTAAACAGGGGTGGTCCAGAATCTCAAAAAGGAACAATAATATCAGTATGTCAGGACTACTTCGTATTGAAGAATGAAAAAGGTGAGCTTTATTACTATCAACTTAAACATCTAAAAAGTATTACAAAAAATGCGAAAGAATGTGGATCAAGTGATTGTGAGTGGGAAGATTGCGCCTGTGCAGAAGATTTTGAAGCACTACTTGAAAGTTTCAAATATTGCTGGGTGAAAATTAATCGCGGCGGTCCAGAGAAAGTGGAAGGCATTTTGCAAGATGTTTCTTGTGACTTCGTAACATTAATCGTAAAAGAAGAAATTATATTAATTGCAATAAAGCATATTAAAAGTGTTAACTATAATGCTTTAGCATGCGGAGAGAGCGATGAGAGCGACGATAGTAAGGAAAGTAGCGATAATTCAGGTCGTGCTCGTGCACAAAGACAATCAAGTAGAGGAAGATAATAAGAAAGGGGGATACGAAATTGGAGAATGTATTATGCTGTGACCAAATTAAATGTTTAGTTGGTGAGACTGTAAAAGTAAACCTTCGTGGACCAGAAAGTCGAGTTGGTGAGCTCGTATCGTTAGGAAAAGATTATCTAACGTTACAGTTACCTCATGGTGAATTAGTATATTATCAGTTGAAACATGTGAAGAGTCTAGTGAAGAAAGTGAAAGAAAGTAAATGTGGCGATTGCTATAGTTCATGTTTCTGCTCTGATGATGATACTTTCGTCGATGTATTACGTGACTTGAAGTATAAGTGGGTAAAGATTAACCGTGGCGGCCCAGAGTGTGTAGAAGGCCTATTAAGTGAAGTGCATGAAGAATGTATTACGCTAGTAAACGGTGATGAAGTTATTTATATCATTAATTATCATATTAAGAGTGTGAGTCAAGTAGTGAAATGTAAAAAGAATGAAGATGAATAATGTTTAATAAATAAGAGGGGCATTATGAGGGAAAGAGAAGAACAATTTCTTATTTCGATAGTATGAAAAGGAATTACTTACTATTAAGACAGAACATTGCCCTGATTATTTTTTTGAAACGGAAGATAGGAAAGCTGAAATTCATAGGAAGGAGGATATAGATGAATGAGTTAAACAAAAGTATTGGGGAAAATATATATGTTAAATTAATCGGTGAAAAAAGGTTTAAAGGTATATTAATAGACGTAGGAAATGACATTATTGTTCTTTACAATGGACAAGACTATGTATATATATCTTTATATCATGTACAATACTATAAATTTTTAAGACCACATGACGAAGACATACTAAAACCAGATGTTGATTCTGTAATTAAGAGGGAATCCCCTTCAATTTCTTTGAGAAAAGTATTAAGTACTTCTAAAGGGATTTTTACAGAAGTTTATGTAGCAGGAAATGCTCCAATACATGGTTATGTTACAAGTGTGATGAACGACTATATTGTTTTTTATAGTCCGGTTTATAAAACGGTATATATATCTTTAAAGCATTTAAAATGGTTAATTCCGTATAAAGAAAACCAAGTACCGTATGCCCTCAATAAAAATGAACTCCCCGTAAATCCGTTAAATATTACATTAGCTAGAACATTTGAAGAACAGCTTATTAAAATGACTGGGAAAATTATGGTGTTTGATTTAGGTGAGGAGTCCAATAAAATTGGAAAAATGGCGAAAATTGATGAAGGTCATATTGAAATATCAAAAGCACGTGATGCAAAAATGTATGTGAATATTCAACATGTAAAATCCGTCCATTGTCCGTAGATTAGTTGGAAGGGCTGACTTTTTCTTTTATATGCAGAAGAAAAGGTCGAGCCTATTTGTTTTAGTTTAATTTGAAGATGAGGGGAAAAATGAATTGAATATAAACATAGTATAGTGTGATTTTTTAAAAGGTAACTTTACACTAACTTATAAAAATTGTGTACGAGCTATCTTTTTATGTATTCAATTTATTTTTTGAGGAGGAGCTGCTCAACTAATTTATTAAAGGGGTTTTGTTTGTGGAGCAGTTTCCGAATTCGTTATCAATTACATTGCTTGGTAGTGCTGGTGGAGCAGCAAAAGCAGTTTTAGCAATTTTAAATCAAGCGATAGCAAATGAAAAAGATCCAATTTATGAAGTATTAAAGAATGCCAAATTTCATTTGGTGGATATAAAACAAAAAGATAGGACTTATTATGATGAGTTGTTTTCGAATTTGAAAAGTCAATTATATTTATATGAAATAAACCTTCAAAATGTAGTGGAATTTAAACAACATTTAAAAGAAAAAAGAACGAGTGTTGTGATTGATGTTTCAGGGGCAGATACAATTAGAGTATTAAGCTGCTGTAATGAACTAGGAATTTGTTATATTAATTCAGCCTTGGAAAATGAGGCAGTAGATCAGGACGATAGCTTAATCGGCTTTCAGCTTACGGAAAGATATACAAGGTTTGAGAAGGAGAAAGAGAAATTTACAAATACAAAAGCGATTATAGGTTCAGGTATGAATCCAGGTGTTGTTCAATGGATGGTTGTTGAGCTTATGAAGGAACGACCAAATGAAAGGCCAAGAGCATGTTATATTGTAGAACATGACACATCGTTTTTAAATGATACAGCACTTATAAAGCCACATACACTTTATGCTTCATGGGCAGTAGAGCGATTTTTAGATGAAGCAATCTGGAGTTATCCGATGTATATGAGTCATCATCGTCCTCTTTACTTTTATGAAGATGTATATGCTTCAGAGTATAAAGTGAAGTTAGGAGAAAAAGAATTCTATGGTTGTTTAATGCCACATGAGGAAGTATTAATTTTAGGGAAAAACTTTAATATGGAAGTTGGTTTTCTTTACCGAATTAATGAGTATACAACAAATATAATTAGACAGAACTTAGATCAAGTAGAAGATTTATGGAACTGGAATCGTAAAGTGTTTAATCCAGCGGAAGAAGAGGTTGCTGGAGAGGACTTGGTCGGTGTGTTACTCGTTTATGAAAATAGTGAGACATATATGTATAATGTGATGAATAGTAGCCAAGTTTTTCGTAAATATAAAACGAATGCAACGTATTTTCAGGTAGGGTGCGGGATTTATGCGGGCTTGTCCAGTTTACTTTTAGATCAATTTGAACAAGGTGCTTATTACGTTGAGGAGTTGTTATTAAATACAGAAAGTAAGTACGGTGAGTATTTAAATTTATATATGAAGGATTTTGTAATAGGGCATAATAATTTTACGGATGGATTGTTACATGACAGGGTAAGATGGATGTAAGTTGTTACCAAAAGGAAGGAGAGATCTCCTTCCTTTCATTATTATAAGGTTAAATATTGCCCTGAAAGCAATTTCATACTTATACTTTAAGGAGATAACAATGAAAGTTTTTTGTATCGATCAAGGGGAGTTTTTATATGAATAAATACAAGAGCTTGATTTATGAAGAAAGAAGAGCCTTAAAGGTATTTATATTATTATTTTATATTATATTCTTTTTATATGACGCTATATATTATTTTGTATATCCTGCTATGAATATTAGTGGAACAGAGGTAGGTTGGCCAGAAGGTAGTCTTGGGATAGGTGTGCCTATATTTGTAATAGCATTATTTCCTATTTCTATATATCTTCAAAAAAGAGGGTATGTATATTCTGTAAAATATTTATTTTTATTTGGGTACATGTTTATCAATCTTGTGAATAATTTAATGATTTATTTGCGAACGGATAGACCTTTTGAACATGGTAGTATGGTAGAAATGTTATTAATTTTATTTGCCCCAGTTTTCGTGAATAGAAAATACTTTTATTTAGTTTCCTTTAGTGTAATTGGAAAGTACGTATTTTTCACATTGCTATTACAAGATTTAAAAGTGATAATTCCACTTGTTTTATGTGTATTTTATTTCATTATTTCACATTCTTTATTAAAACGATTTCAATCTTATGTAAGAACAGTGGTTGAAATGATGAACAATATGAAAGAGACGGAAAATTTAGCTGTGATTGGGACTATGTCTACAACAATTGCCCATGAAATTCGAAATCCGTTAACAGCGTTAAAAGGGTTTACGCAAATGCAAAAAGAAAGAAACCCAACTGATACGATGAGCTACGACATTATGCTACAAGAAATTGAAAGAGTCAATGGATTTGTTAGTGAATTGATGTTGTTAGGAAAACCAAAGCCAACAAATTATGAAAGGTGTAATATACGAGACATCCTTCTATATGTTGTGCATCTAATGGAAAGTTATGCAACGCAATATAGAGTTAAATGTCATTTACAAGTAGATGGGAATTTACCGGCTATAAACGGTGATGATAAGCAATTAAAACAAGTGTTATTAAATATCATTAAAAATGGAATAGAATCAATGCCAGAGGGTGGAGAAATTCATATCCGTGCATATCAAAAAACGCAAGGACATTTGTGTATTTCTGTTGAAGACCAAGGATTTGGTATAGAGAATGAGAAGTTAGAAAAAATCGGCAAGGCGTTTTACACAACAAAGGAGACTGGTACAGGACTTGGATTAATGATTACATATAAAATTATTAAGGAACATCAAGGGAGTATCATGATCCAAAGTAGTGTAGGAGTAGGAACGAAAGTAGAAATTTTTTTGCCTACCTTTTAATGTATTGGGAGAAAAGATTTTTCAGAAAAGTGTTCTTGTTGTGTAAATATAAACATTTTATAAAATGTTTCAAGAAGGGTTTTTTTTATAAAATACTTCGTTTATAATGGAGGAAAATATCGACATGAGATTGATTGCTCATGTAGCGGTTCAGTAGTGTTATGAAAAGATAAGAAGGGGTGCACACGCATCCTTTTTTCTATGCAGATATTATGAAAGAGGTGGTATGATGGAATTAACATTAAATTCGACTGTATGTTTACACACGATTCAATTTCGAAAAGAGCAAAAGAATTATATTGTAAAAGATACAATTACAGGAGAAAAATATGAAATGCCGCCACTTTGGATTGATGCATTGGCAATGATGCGTGACGGTTTTTTATTGGGGGAAATTGAAGAGAAATTAAAAGAAGAGTATCCATCCGAAGAAGTGAATATGTTAGCATTCACGAGGCAACTGTTAGAACTAGAACTTGTTGAAATGGTAGATGGAGAAGAGATAGCTTGCACAAAGAAGAAAGAGATAGATTGTTTAGCTTGGGTGCGTCCTCGTGTGGAACAATTCTTTCTTAATTTAAATAGAAAATATAGAAGCAAAGACCAGTAGTGGCCTTTGCTTTTTTTATAGGCTGTGTTTAAAAAATAACAGCAAATGCTCTTGCGAAAGCACCGTCACTATTTTTAATTTTTAAAGGTGCTGCTGAGAAAAAGAAACGTTTTGCTTCGATAGCATCTAGATTTGTTAAGTTTTCAATTAAGTAAATATCATTCCCTAGTAATATGTGATGAATCGGTGATGTTTCTGTTGTGACTTCATCAGGAGAAATGAAATCTAAACCGATAGATTTTACTTTTAATCGCACTAGTTCTTTAGCTAATTCTTCAGAAAGATAAAATGCTTCCTTCTCATAAGCTTCTGTATTCCATTTTGTGGATAGATTAGAATGAAAAATAACAATATCACCTTCTTTTATGTCAGTATTATGCAATACTGTCTTAGGTAATTTTCGCTCTTGAATATGTGTTACATCTATAAGAACAGCTTCACCTACAAATTGATCCAGCGGTAATTGATCGATGGTCGTTGCGCCTGAAATAAAATGCGCAGGAGCATCACAATGCGTGCCAACATGAACGACAGAATGAAAATCTGTAACTTGATATCCTGATTCTTCAACACTTGTAACAGCTTCTAGTTGTATTTTAGGTGTTCCAGGAAATTGAGACATATTATTTTCAAATGTTTGTGATAAATCAATTACTTTCATTTTACATACCTCCAATATATGTTTTTCAAATAATAAAAAGCTCATCCTTCAGTATCAAGAAAGATGAGCTTTACATGCTAGTTGAGTTTTATCTTCCAAAATGCATTGCATTTTGCAGGAATTAGCACCTATTCAGTTTGTATAAACTGAGGTTGCTGGGCTTCAAAGGGCCGGTCCCTCTGCCTCTCTTGATAAAGAAGTATTCAGTTTTTAAAATCGGAATTTTCCGATAGTTAAATTGTAATTCATTTCCTTTTTGCGTGCAATACAAAATAGGTATTCACCCAAATAAAGCTGCTCGCATATTGTAGCTTATGTAAATAGAATGCTGCGAAGGAGTGAGTGCAGTGACAGGAAATGTATTAAATTATTATGCTGGTGGTAATACAGCTAGGGGATTTCACAATTTATACGAAGAGAATTTAAAAGGATTAGACAGATTATTTATCTTAAAGGGTGGCCCAGGAACGGGAAAATCTTCTTTAATAAAGGCAATAGGTCGTGAATGGATTGAAAAAGGATATGATATTGAATTTTTACATTGTTCTTCTGATAATAAATCGGTTGATGGTGTAATTATCCCACAATTAAAAGTAGGAATTGTTGATGGGACATCGCCGCATGTTATTGAGCCAAAAATGCCAGGAGTTGTTGAAGAGTATATAAATTTAGGAATTGCTTGGGACTCAGATAAACTAAGAAAGCAGAAGTTAGAAATTGAAAGATTTGTTTCAGAAGCAAGCAAAGCTTTTCAGTCTGCTTACGCACGTTTTAAAGAGGCATTGGTTATACATGATGAGTGGGAGAAGATATATATTGATAATATAGATTTTAATAAAGCAAATGAACTAACCAATCAGCTAATCCAGAAATTATTTACAGATAAAAGCGGGAGACAATTACTTGTAAAACATCGTTTTTTAGGAGCTGCTACACCGAAAGGAGCAGTTGATTTTGTTCCTAATTTAACAGAAGGGTTACCACATCGTTATTTTATAAAAGGGCGCCCAGGCTCTGGAAAATCAACGATGCTCAAAAAGTTAGCTAAGGCAGCTGAAGAAAAAGGGTTTGAAGTTGAAGTATATCATTGCGGATTTGACCCGAATAGTCTTGATATGGTTATCGTAAGAGAATTAGGTTTTGCAATTTTTGATAGCACCGCACCACATGAATATTTTCCAAGTCGCGAGGGTGATGAAATTATTGATATGTATGCCCTTATTGTTACGCCAGGGACGGATGAGAAATATGCGAAGGAAATTCGTGATGTTTCCATTCAATATAAAGCAAAAATGAATGAGGCGATGTCTTTCTTAGCGAAAGCAAAATCGATTCGTGATAAATTAGAACGAATTTATATTGCTGCTATGGATTTTTCAATAGTAGATGCATATAAAGAGGAGATTCAAAAAGAGTTTGAACGAATTGCTGCTACTGTAATTGAAAAGCAACAATAGACGTTTCATTAGGCTGTCAGTAATTTCTGACAGTTTTTTTAGTATGTAGTAAAATTAATAGTGTATTGTCGAATTTCCAGGGAAATAATCAAAAAATGGAGATGTTATGAAATGAGAGAGAAAATCGAGTTGGAGTTAGAAAGAATTGAAAAAGAGAATGATGTAAAAATTTTATTTGCGGTGGAATCAGGGAGTCGTGCTTGGGGGTTTCCATCGAAAGATAGCGATTATGATGTTAGGTTTGTTTATATACATCCGGTAGAATGGTATTTATCAATTCATGACAAACGAGATGTAATTGAATATCCAATTAGTGATGATTTAGATATAAGTGGTTGGGATATTAAAAAGGCGTTGCAACTATTCGCGAAGTCGAACCCAGCTTTACTTGAGTGGATTCGATCACCAATTTTTTATTCGAAAAACTCTAATTTTCCAGAACTACTTCAACAGATGAGTGAGAAGAATTTTGATCCAAAAGCAACGATATATCATTATTTACATATGGCGTCGAAAAATTATCGTGAATTTTTGCAAGGTGAGAATGTAAAGTTGAAAAAGTACTTTTATGTATTACGCCCTATTTTAGCTTGTAAGTGGCTAGAAGAGAAAGCAACTTTACCACCTGTAGAATTTGATCGATTGATTACAGAATTACCATTAGAACGTAGTGTATTAGATGAGATTGAAAAGTTGTTAATAAAGAAAAAAGCAGGTACTGAATTAGATGTTGGATTGAAAATTAAGGTGCTAAATCAATTTTTAGAAGAACAAATTCATTACTATGGGCAATATGTAAAAGGAATTGAAAAGGGATCAGGGATCGATATTGAGATTTTAAATACATTATTTCGAGACATGCTGTTTGAAGCATATGAAAAAGAGCACAAGTAAGTTTGTGCTCTTTTTATTTTGTAGGAATGAAGAAAACAGATATAGCTGCGATAAGACCTGCAAAGGAGAATAAGTAAAAATTCCATGCTAAGTCATATTGCATTGTCATAATAATACCGACGAGAATAGGGCCAGCAATTGCACCAACTCGGCCAAGCCCCAGTCCCCAGCCTAAGGAGGTAGCTCGGATATGTGATGGGAAGTATTGTGTTACATATGCATTTAATATTTGAGTAATACCGACTGATCCAATACCAGCAAGGCCAATTAAAAGATAAATGATTGTAACAGATGGTTTGATTGTTAATAGTCCGATACATATGGCTGCCATAAGATAAGAGATGCTAATAACAATTTTTGCTCCTATACGATCAGCAATTGCTCCAGCGAATAAAGCGCCGATAGCTGCGGTAATATTTAGCATAAGTAGAAATGACAGACTAGACCCAAGAGGATATCCTGCCTGGCGCATCATCTGTGGTAACCAAGTGTTTAAACCATATATTAAAAACATTCCCATTATATAAGTGATCCAAAAAAGTAGCGTTGCTTTTATGTATTCTTTTGAGAATAAAGTAAAAAATCCATTTTTCTTTCGTATAGTAGATGGGTCTTGATGAGTTTTATCTTTTACATGAAATTCAATTTGAAAACGATTAAGAATTTGGTTCACTTCTTCTTGGCGATTACGTGATAATAAAAATTGAATGGACTCAGGTAAATAGCGAATAATGAAAGGAATGAGGAGTAGTGGAATCATTCCGATACCAAACATAATTCTCCATCCGAAATCTGCTAACATAAGCATGGACAAAATAGCACCTAACACGATACCTAAAGGATAGCCAGTAAACATAAGAGCATAAATAAAAGATTGCCTTTTTTTTGGTGAATATTCAACAGTAAGTGCTCAAGCTGTTGGGATAACACCGCCTAATCCGATTCCTCCTACAAATCGAGATAATCCAAATAACTCAGGAGAAGGAGCGATAGCCGCTAAACCCATTGTGATAGAAAAAAGTGCTAAACAGCATATAAGCGTCCATTTACGCCCAATTAGATCTGTAATCGTTCCAACTAGAATAGCTCCAATAAACATCCCAAATAAAGCATAGCTTGCAATTGTACCAGCATGCGCTGGTGATAGCGCCCAGCTTTTGTCTTCTAGGAGCTTTGGTAGAACGGCACCGTAAATACCTAAATCATATCCATCAGCTAAAATGGCTAGCCAACAAATAAAAACAACAAGTTTTGTAATAGAGCTTGGAAAGATAGTTTCTGTAGATTCTAGATGAGGTGGAGCTGAAGGTTGCATAATATTCACCCCTTTTAATTTGTAGATGAATATATTATTTTATTTAATGTTAATATTTTCCTCCTTGTGTCGAATTTTATCTGAAAAGGGTTTATAACAAATAAAGAAGTTCAACAGTAATTTTGTTGAACTTCTTTATTTGTTTACTCATTATCAACTCGTTTTAACGGTTGATCTGCTGGGCCTTCAATAACGTTCCCCTCAATAGAAAAACGAGAACCGTGGCAAGGGCAATCCCAAGTACAATCACCATTATTCCATTCAACTTCACAGCCGAGATGTGTACAAGTTGTATCGACGATATGTAATTTTCCTTCTTTGTCTTTATAAGCACCTGCTCGTTTACCGTTAACATGTACGACAGATCCTTCACCAACTTCGAGATCTTCTGGCTTACGTAATGCGGTTTCAATCTTTCCTTCAATTAAATGTTTCGCAACATCAATGTTTTGGGAGAGGAACGTTTTTATATCTGGATTTGCATGGAAGCGTGATGGTGCATACAGTTCTTTATAGGGACTGTGAACTTTTAGGATGGAGTCCTTCAGTAGGTGAGCGGCAGCAGTTCCAGTTGTCATTCCCCATTTGCGATATCCAGTTGCAACAAATATATTTGGATTTCTTTCGTTAATATGTCCGATATAAGGAAGCTTATCTAGAGTGATTAAATCTTGTGCTGACCATCTATAAGGAACTTCGTCTATTCCAAAAGTTGCTTCAGCAAAAGAATAGAGTGCTTCATAATGAAGCATCGTATTTATTCCTTGTCCTGTTTTATGACTCTCTCCGCCAATCAAAATTAATTTTTCTCCATTGTTTGTTATATAGCGTAAGGAGCGCTTTGGATCATCAATACTTAAAAACATACCACCTGGATACTCCGTTTTTGCTTTTATTGCAAGAGCGTAGGAGCGTTCTGCATACATTCGCGTAAAGAAAAAGCTATTCGCATCATAAAAAGGAAAATGTGAACAAGAGACGACATATTCACAAGTGATATGATGGCCCTCTTTTGTAATTATTTGTGGATAATCTCCCTTTTCCACATCCATAGCTGTTGTTTGTTCGTAGAGCTTTCCGCCCATCTCCACAAACTTTTCTAAAAGTGTTTTTAAATAAAGAAGGGGATGGAATTGTGCTTGATTTTTCATTACAAGCGCAGATTGTACTGGAATAGGAATCGATAGAGATTGAACATAGTCACAAGGTATATTTAATTTTTGATAAGCTTCATATTCTTTCGTTAAATTTCTTAATCCGTTATCGGTAGTTGTATATAAATATGAATCTTCATTTGAGAAATTACAGTCGATTTTATATGTTTGAACAGTTTCATTTATGAATTGTAGAGCCTGATTATTTGATTCATAGTAAAGCCCGGCCTTTTCTACACCGAAATGATTTATTAATTCATCATAAATAAGATCATGTTGTGCTGTTACTTTCGCTGTTGTATGCCCAGTTGTTCCATTTAAAATACGACCAGAATCAATTAAAACAACATCGATGCCTTCTTTTGCAAGTAAATAGGCGGTAGTAATACCTGTAATACCAGCACCGATAATAGCAACTTTCGTCTTTATATTTTCGGATAAACGAGGGAAAGTAGGAAACTGAGTAGATTCAATCCAATAAGATAGCGGCAGTTGTGGAAATGTATCACTTGTCATTGCGGAAACCTCCTGATTTTAGAACAATTTTCCTTTTAATATTTCCATATTATATGAAATTCATGTGTGTTGTTTTAGAAGTAGTCTATTTTTATTAAAAGAGGTTATAAATTATTTTAATATAATTAATTAGATGGGGCATTATGAAGTGGTAGGATTTATATAAAACTAAATTCAAGGGATTCTGTTTGTTGATTACATAGGGAGTTATTGAATGAGATAGAGTCTATGGCGTTTAAGAAAATGTCTATATATAGTGGGTAAATCCTTATGGAATCTATACATTTTCTTTAGTGAAATAAAGTATGATTATAAAAATATAACCACCTTTTATTACTAGGTCATAAAAGGTGTTGACAATATAGAAATTCTATTGTTATGATTCATCATGTGGAAAGGTTGATAGAGAGTAAAAAGAGAAATGTTTTTCATTGATAATAAAAGCGAAAAATAAGTGACGATAGAGTGAGTATATTTTCCTTATAATAGATGCTTTTTGGATCATCTAGTAAAATCAATCTGGAAGCAAGAATTGATATATGTAAGTTGCGCAAGGCGCGGCATAAGAAAGGAGCAAAAGGATGAAGGAGCTTCATACGTTTGGGTGGTATGCAGCACGTGTATCACCACATTTGCCGAAAAAAGCATTTAAACCAGTGCCTACTCGTTTATTTGGTGGACTGGCTTATTTGCTTGTGGCATTGGCGGGGTTAATATCGATTGGTGTATTTGAATTGAATGTGTGGGCGAATCTAGGAATTGCGATTGTTCTTGGATTATGTTTTGCTTCACTAGGATTTTTAGGGCATGAAATTTTACATGGAACTGTTGTAAGAAAGGCATGGCTTCGTGACTTCTTAGGCGCGATTGCATTTATGCCATTATCAACAGGGCCAAAGCTTTGGAGAAAGTGGCATAATGCAACGCATCATGTTCATACACAGCATGAAGAGAATGATCCAGATGCATGGCCGACACTTGAGAAACTTAAGAAGAGTAAGTTTTTGAGTTGGGTATATCGTATGCCTTTACATGTACGTTCATTCTTTAGTTTTCTGTCACTAACAATTCAATTTACATTGCATTCGACTCGAATGTTCTTTCATTTTATAAAAGAGTTCAAGTCATCCAATCAAAAATCTGTATGGCTTCAACTTCTTTTGCCTTGGACAGTTTGGATTAGTTTATTGTTTATTATGGGACCTGGAAAATGGTTATTTGCATATGTCATTCCGTTGTTAATTGCTAACTTTATTGTAATGGCATATATCGCAACAAATCACCGCTTAAATCCAATTGTTCCAGTAAATGATCCGTTAGCAAACTGTTTGTCAGTAACAGTGCCGCGCTGGGTAGACGTTTTACATTTCAATTTCTCATATCATACAGAACATCATCTGTTTCCTGCTATGAGTTCTAAATACTATCCGTTAGTAAAAGAGAAGATTAAAGAAATGTGGCCGGAACGCTATCATGAGATGCCGATGACAAAAGCTTTGGCAGCGCTATGGAATACACCACGTGTGTATTATCAAGGAAGTGAATTAGTGGATCCGCATAGAGAGCATTTCTATGGTTCTTTAGGAAATGGACTAGATCCTCATAATATTTCATATCGTGAGGAACATATAGAAGAAGAAAAGAGTATTAAAAAAGTAAATCAGTAAAAATTAATATATTTTTGCAATGAAAAAGCAAGCCATCTCAGGCTTGCTTTTTCTTATAAAGAAACTTCCTTTTTGTTCCTTTTATGGACTTGGACGGAGTTAGTTTCTTTTCGTTGTAATCGGTTTTCTAAAAGATTAACAAAATAAGTAAATAGAAGAACAAGTACGAGATAGTATGCACCAACGATTATGTAAGTATCTAATTGTTGGAAGTTACCTGCTGCAATTGATAAACCTGAACCCCATAATTCGGACATTCCTACATAAGCAACAAGTGAAGAATCTTTTAATCCGATAATAAATTGGTTTCCTAGAGGAGGAAGAGACAGACGAAATGCTTGTGGTAATATAATTCGTCGCATAGCTAAAGGATAAGGCATGCCTAAAGAGCGAGCTGCTTCTAATTGTCCCCGGTCAACGGATTGAATAGATCCACGGAAAATTTCCGTAATATATGCACCGTTATGAATTGCTAAAGCGATTGCACCTGCCCAAAAAGGGGTGAAAACAACAACGGATGTAATTCCAAAATATAGAATGGCAATTTGAACAATTAAAGGTGTACCACGAATAATAGCAATGTAGACATGAGCGATACTATTTAAAACTTTATTGTTAGAGATTCGAAAGAAAGCGAATAATAATCCAATTAATGAACCGAGTACTAGGGAAGTTAATGTTAATTGTAATGTGACAATAGTAGCCTTTAAGAGTGTGGGATAGGAAGAGATAAAAATTTCAAACATGCGTTTCACCTCATATTGTATAGATTTTAGTAGAGAATGAAATGCCCCACATAAAATGAACATTTAATCAGTGGGGCATTGTTTATGAATCTTTTGAATGGCTAACTTACTTCGTTTTTTCCTCTTCACCGAGAATATTACGCCCGAACCATTTTTTACTGATCTTTTCATACGTACCATCTTTAATGATTTCATCTAACGCTTTATTTACTTTCTCAACCATTTCTTTATCATCTTTGCGAATAGCAATTCCCATTTCATCAAGATTTAATGGTTTTCCGGCTTCTTTTATATTCGATTTTCCTTCTTTTATCATACGTAGACCAACCATTTGATCCGTAATTACTGCGTCAACACGCCCAGGCTCTAAATCCATAAGAGCAGTAATATCGCTGTCATATTCTGTGATTTGATCTGTATATTTTGCAACAAGATTTTTAAAGGTACTAGCTTTTACAACACCAATTTTCTTACCTTTTAAATCTTCTGGAGAAGAGATAGCGTTATTCTTTTTAGCTACAAAAATTTGGGCGCCAGAGCGATAGTACGGATTTGAGAAACTAACAGCTTTTAAGCGCTCCTCTGTAATTGCCATACTACCCAGTATTACATCATATTTCTTCGCTTGAAGACCTTGAATCAGCGTTTCCCATGGGTTTGTAACTGGCGTAGCCTTCATGTTCATCTTTTTAGCAAGAGCTTCACCGATTTCTACATCAAAACCGACAAGTTTGCCGTCATTTTCTTTATAGTTAAAAGGTTTGTATAATCCACTCATCGCATAGCGAAATTCTTTTTCACCATTTGATGAAGTAGTAGAGCTTTCTTTGCTACAAGCTCCTAGTATGAAAGATGTGCATAGTGTAATGCTAGCAACAATGGTTAATAGTTTTCTTTTCATAAAACCCCTCCTATATATTGATCATACGGATGGTTTTTTAGTATGTTATTGAAATATTTTATTTGGATGATCAGTTGTGCACCGTATGAATGTATTCCTTTTCGTTTGAAACAAAAGTTACATTATAAAACGTTGCGTAAAAATTGTTTTGCCCGTTCATGTGATGGAGCTGAAAAGAATTGTGCTGGCGGAGCATCTTCTACAATCTTTCCATCATCCATAAAGATGACGCGATCAGCTACATCTTTTGCGAAATTCATTTCATGAGTAACAATAACCATTGTCATCCCTTCTTCAGCAAGTTCTTTCATAACTTGCAATACTTCTCCAACAAGTTCAGGGTCTAAAGCTGAGGTAGGCTCATCAAATAGCATAATCTTAGGGCTCATTGCAAGAGCTCGTGCAATGGCAATGCGCTGTTTTTGACCACCTGAAAGAAGATGAGGAGTTACATCCGCTTTATCTTGAAGGCCGACTTTTTGGAGAAGTTGAGTTCCAATATCCTTTGCATTTGCTTTCTCTAATTTTTTTACGTGAATAGGTGCTTCTATGATGTTTTCTAGTGAGGTCATATGAGGAAAGAGGTTAAAGTGCTGAAAAACCATACCGACATTTTCACGGACTTTATTTAAATTTGAATGCTTTGGGTCAATTCGCTCACCTTGTAAGTGAATTTCGCCTTCATCGTACATTTCTAAAAAGTTAAGACAGCGAAGTAATGTACTTTTACCAGAACCACTGGCACCAATTAAAACAACAACTTCTTTTTCTTTTACTTCTAAATCAATTCCTTTTAACACATCAAGTGAACCGAATGATTTTACTAGATTTCGAACTTGAATCATACAAAACCCCCAGTTAAAAATATATTTTACAAATGTTGCCCCGTATTTCTGTTATTAGTCATAAATTGTCAGAATCCTTTATTTTTTTCGTACAATTTGATATTCAAAGAAATAATATTTTTTAAAATCTCTATATCCTTCTATAATGAAAATATGGATAATAATATATAGGTAGTATTTATATTGCTTATAAAAAGGGGGAAAGGGAAGATGGAAAAAGAAAGAAAAACATTTTCTTTTGGATTACGTACACAACTTATGCTATTCACTACAGTTTTAGCTTTCATTACATATTCAACAAGTATATTTTTTATTTACGTGATATACGATTATTTTCAAAGTTATGTAAGTCAAACTGTATATAATATTATCGTTATGTTATTAGGGGTAGTATGGTCTGGAATTTTAGCATATGGAGCAGCCGTATTTTTAATTAAACCGCTTCGCAAGTTAGAGGAAGCGGCAAGAAAAGCAGCTGAGGGTGATATTCGTGAAGATGTTCCATTACCGAAGACAGATGATGAAATTAAATCTTTAAGTGTTGCATTTAATATGATGTTAGGAAACTTAAGGGGCATGGTAAAAAATATTGATACAACATTTTCGTATACAAATAATCAAGTACAGCAGATTAGAAAACAAACAGGCGAAGCAACGAGACAAGCGCAAGGTGTATCTGAGACACTTGCAGAGATTTCTTCAGGCGCTGAGCAATCAGCGGCATCAATTCAAGCAATTGTTTCTGCTGTTGATACAACGACTTCTATTGCAAGTGAAGTAGAAGAAAAAGCGAAGCAGTCTGATACATTGTCTTCAGAAATGGTTGAAGCTTTAGGGCATAGTACTCGTGTCTTTACGTCTTTAATTCAAGGTATTCAAACATTGGCAAAAGAAAATGAAGATTCAATGCAAAATGTACAGAAGTTAGAAGAACGAATGAAACAAGTAGAACATATTGTGTCTGTTGTGAGTGCGATTGCTAGCCAAACGAATTTATTAGCACTAAATGCTTCTATTGAGGCAGCTCGCGCAGGAGAGCATGGAAGAGGCTTTGCGGTTGTTGCGGAAGAAGTACGTAAACTTGCTGATGAAAGTGATCATTCTGCAAGAAACATATCGCAGTTATTACGGAATATGCAAGATGAAGTACAACAAGTTGCAATGAAAATGACAGAACAAGTGAAAATAGCTAAAGAAGAGGCGAAACGTGGGGAAGCTACGGAATTAATTTTAAAAGAAATGTCATCAAGTGTTATGGAAGTAGCCGATGCAACTCAGCAAATTAGTAGTTATATGAATGAACAAGTGAGCCACATTCATCAAACAGGAGCACAAACAAAAGCTGTAGCAGCAATTGCTGAAGAAACGTCAGCTGGTTCGCAAGAAGTAGCACGTGTGACGCTACAACAATCTAAAAATATGATAGTAATCGATCAATTATTAAAGGATTTAGAGAAGCAAGCAACTGATTTGAAACAAACAATTGAACGATTTTCAATGTAAAAGGAAGAACAGAATATTGTTCTTCTCTTTTTTATTTAGCTTGATTTAATATTTACAGTTAAACTATGAACGTTTCCGCAACATTCTGTTCTGTCCCTTTCGGATGAAAATTATAGCGAGCTATAATATTAAAAGGGGTGTCTTTTATGAAAAAAGAAAAAAGACAACGGTTAATTAAACAATTTGTAAAGGAGTATGAAATAGATAAGCAAGAAAGATTAGTAGAATTGTTAGCAAAAAAAGATGTATTAGTAACACAAGCTACGGTTTCTCGCGATATTCGTGAGTTAAACTTAACGAAGGTACCTTCTCAAGAAGGATTAATGATATATAAAGTTTTCTCAGAAGAGCATTTACAAACTGATATAAAGTTAAAGAAAAAATTACGAGAAGTTGTTGTAAAAATTGATTGTGTAGATCAATTAATGGTTATTAAAACATTACCTGGTAATGCACATGTTATTGGTGTTTTATTTGATGAGTTAGATTGGAAAGAAAAAATAGGATGTATATGTGGAAATGATACATGCCTTATAATTTCACAGTCGAAATCAGATAGGGAGATTATAGAAGAAAGATTAAATTTAATTATTTAGATGCAAAAATCCTGTTTTTAATAAAATTAAAAACAGGATTTTTGTTTAAATACGGAAGTTAAATATTCAACATATATGCGTAATATATGTATTTTTTATTGAGAAAGCAAGATAGTTTGTTATAAAAATACATATTCGTATGATTTTAAAAAAATAACTTGTTTAATATTTCACAATGATAATGTGGATGCTTTCACAAAGATGAAAGTACAGAGCATTTATTATGTACTTGTAAGACATCAAACATATTTAAAAGGAGGTACAACAAATGAAACATCCGATACATGTTACTTCAGAAATTGGGGAATTACAAACGGTTTTATTAAAACGACCGGGTAAAGAAGTGGAAAACTTGACGCCAGATTATTTGCAGCAATTATTATTTGACGATATTCCATACTTACCAATTATTCAAAAAGAGCATGATTATTTTGCACAAACGTTACGCAATCGGGGTGTTGAAGTTCTTTATTTAGAAAAACTAGCCGCTGAGGCGTTAGTAGATAAAAAACTTCGAGAAGAATTTGTTGATCGTATTTTAAAAGAAGGACAGGCCGACGTAAATGTTGCACATCAAACTTTAAAAGAATATTTACTTTCCTTTTCAAATGAAGAATTAATTCAAAAAATTATGGGCGGTGTACGGAAAAACGAAATTGAAACAAGTAAGAAGACACATTTATATGAATTAATGGAAGATCACTATCCGTTTTACTTAGATCCAATGCCTAATTTATATTTTACTCGTGATCCAGCAGCTAGCGTGGGCGATGGCTTAACGATAAATAAGATGAGAGAACCAGCGCGTAGACGTGAATCATTATTCATGGAGTACATCATTAAATATCATCCAAGATTTGCAAAGCATAATGTACCAATCTGGTTAGATCGTGATTATAAATTTCCAATTGAAGGTGGCGACGAGCTAATTTTAAATGAAGAAACAATTGCGATTGGAGTATCTGCTCGTACTTCAGCTAAAGCAATTGAACGTTTAGCTAAAAATCTCTTTAGCCGACAAAATAAAATTAAGAAAGTGTTAGCAATAGAAATTCCAAAATGTCGAGCATTTATGCATTTAGATACAGTATTTACAATGGTTGATTATGACAAGTTTACAATTCACCCAGCCATTCAAGGGCCAAAAGGGAATATGAATATTTATATTTTAGAAAAAGGATCAGATGAGGAAACTCTTAAAATTACACATCGTACTTCTTTAATGGAAGCATTAAAAGAGGTATTAGGCTTAAGTGAATTAGTTCTTATTCCATGTGGAGGAGGAGATGTAATTGCTTCTGCTCGTGAACAATGGAATGATGGCTCGAACACATTAGCAATTGCGCCAGGTGTAGTTGTTACATATGATCGCAACTATGTATCTAATACGTTATTACGTGAACACGGTATAGAAGTGATTGAGGTGCTAAGTTCGGAATTATCTCGTGGTCGTGGGGGTCCACGTTGCATGAGTATGCCAATTGTTCGTAAAGATATTTAGTATAAATAACGGAGAAAGTAGGGATGAATTATGTTAATGACTAGACCAAATTTAAAAGGAAGAAGCTTTCTAGCAGAAAAAGATTTTACACAAGAAGAATTGTTATATTTTCTAGATTTGGCAGCAGAATTAAAAGAGAAAAAGAAAAATGGTATCCCGCATCATTATTTAGAAGGTAAAAATGTAGCGCTCTTATTTGAAAAAACTTCTACTCGTACGCGTTGTGCATTTACAGTAGCATGTACAGATTTAGGGGCAAATCCTGAATATTTAGGGAAAGGTGATATTCAACTTGGGAAAAAAGAATCTGTAGAGGATACAGCAAAAGTGTTAGGGCGTATGTTTGACGGAATTGAGTTTCGTGGATTTAATCATGAAACTGTAGAATCTTTAGCACAAAATTCTGGTGTGCCAGTTTGGAATGGATTAACAGATATGTGGCATCCAACACAAACACTAGCAGATTTATTAACAATTAGAGAACATATAGGGAAATTGAAAAATGTGAAGCTCGTTTACGTTGGCGATGGGCGAAATAATGTTGCTAATAGCTTACTAGTTGGTGGAGCAATCGTTGGAATGGATGTACGTATTTGTACACCGGAATCTTTATGGCCTGCACAAGAAGTAATTGATTTAGCAAAAAAATATAATGAACAAGTAATGATAACAAGTAATGTGGAAGAAGCTGTTGCAAGTGCAGATGTAATTTATACAGATGTATGGGTGTCTATGGGGGAAGAAGAAAAATTTGCTGAACGTGTCGAGTTATTGAAACCTTATCAAGTAAATATGAAAATGATTAAAGCAACAGGGAATGAAAACGTAATTTTCTTACATTGTTTACCTGCATTTCATGATGTTGAAACGATGTATGGCGAAGAAGTTTATGAGAAATATGGGTTGAAAGAAATGGAGGTAACTGACGAAGTATTCCGCAGTAAACATTCAAAAGTATTTGATCAAGCTGAAAATAGAATGCATACAATTAAAGCGGTTATGGCAGCTACTTTAGGAAACATGGAGTAAAGAAGAAAGGGAGTCTTCCTTTCTTCTTTCTCCTCCTTTAGACACGATCATTCACTATTGCTTTTGTATTGTTATTGCAATTTAAGAGAGGTGAGTGGAATGGGTGAAGATAAGAAATTAGGGTTGTTTACACTAACGGCTCTTGTAGTTGGGTCTATGATTGGCGGTGGAGCCTTTAATTTAGCGAGTGATATGGCAAAAGGTGCTGGTGCTGGAGCCATTATTATTGGCTGGGTTATAACAGGAATTGGGATGATTGCACTCGGATTATCTTTTCAAAATCTAACTGTAAAACGGCCAGATTTAGATGGTGGTATTTTTAGCTATGCAAAAGCAGGGTTTGGTAATTTTATGGGGTTTAATAGTGCGTGGGGATACTGGCTATCTGCTTGGCTTGGGAATGTAGCTTACGGTACATTATTGTTTTCTTCATTAGGATATTTCTTCCCGATCTTTGAAGGCGGTCAAAATGTAGAATCCATTATTGGTGCAAGCGTATTATTATGGTGTGTTCACATGTTAATTTTACGTGGAGTTCAATCAGCAGCCCTTGTGAATTTAGTAACTACAATCGCAAAATTAGTACCTGTATTTGTATTTATTGTCATAGGAATCTTTGCGTTTCATATTGATACGTTCTTAGATGGATTTTGGGGGCAAACTGGTTCTTTTTCATGGGGAGCAGTTGGCAGCCAAGTTAAAAGTACAATGCTTGTAACTTTATGGGTATTTATTGGGGTAGAAGGAGCTGTTGTTTTATCCAGTCGAGCAAAAAATAGAAGTGATGTAGGGAAAGCAACCGTTATTGGCTTAATTGGTACACTCATCATTTACATTTTAATCACATTATTGTCTCTTGGACTTATGCAGCAAGCAGATATTGCAGGTTTGAAAAATCCGGCTATGGCTTATTTATTTGAAAGTGTTGTTGGAAAATGGGGTGCTATCTTTATTAATTTAGGTTTAGTTATCTCTGTATTAGGTGCTTGGTTAGGTTGGACTTTGCTCGCTTCTGAAATTCCATATTTAGCGGCTAAAGATGGAGTATTTCCCAAATGGTTCGCAAAAGAAAATAAAAATAAGGCTCCAGTAAATTCATTATGGATAACAAATGGTTTAATACAAATATTCTTGTTAACATTCGTCGTTTCTGATCAGGCGTATAACTTTGCATTCTCTTTAGCATCTTCAGCTATTTTAATCCCATATGCTTTTTCAGCATTTTATCAACTGAAGCATAGCTTAAAGTCTGAAGAAGCAGATCGAAATAAAAATATAATAATTGGCTTGATCGCAAGTATTTATGGCGTGTGGTTAGTTTATGCAGCCGGTTTAGAGTATTTATTATTAACAATGACTTTATATGCGCCAGGTATTTTTATTTTTTACAATGTTCAAAAGCAAAAGAGTTCGAAGCAAATATTTACTCGAGTGGAATTAGCATCATCCGTAGCAATTGGTGCTTTAGCATTCTTTGCGATTTATGGATTAATTACAGGCAGTATTACTTTATAAAGCGCTGTGAAAGCGAAATCAACTGGAGGGCTGGAATATGGCACGAAGAAAAATTGTAGTTGCACTAGGGGGAAATGCGATACAGTCTGGAGAAGCTACTGCGGGAGCGCAGCAAGAAGCGTTGGAAAAAACGGCAGAACAACTTGTGAAAATAATGGAAAATGATGTGGATATAGTAATTGCGCATGGAAATGGCCCACAAGTGGGGAATATTTTATTACAGCAAAAAGCTGCAGAAACGGAAAAGACACCTGCAATGCCATTAGATACTTGTGGGGCAATGAGCCAAGGGATGATTGGATATTGGATGGAAAATGCAATTGAAAAGGCATTGAAAAAACGGAATATAAACAAAGATGTAGCAACGGTTATAACACGTGTTGTTGTGGATAAAAAAGATGAGGCATTTAAAAATCCAACTAAACCAATTGGTCCTTTTTATACAGAAGAAGAGGCCAGAAAATTAATGGATGAAACAAAAGCAGTGTTTAAAGAAGATGCTGGTAGAGGATGGAGACGTGTTGTTCCATCACCGAAGCCTGTAAGTATTCATGAACATAAAGTGATTAATTCTTTGGTCGAAGATGGAAACATAGTGATAGCTGTGGGCGGAGGTGGAATTCCAGTAATTGATTCTGAAGAAGGGTTAAAAGGAACTGAAGCGGTTATCGATAAAGATTTCGCTGCGCAGAAATTAGCAGAATTAGTAGATGCCGATACGCTCGTTATTTTAACTGCAGTTGATTATGTGTATGTAAATTATAATCAACCGAATCAAAAAAAATTAGAGCATGTCACAGTGAATCAATTAGAAGAATATATTGAAGAACAACAATTTGCTGCGGGAAGCATGCTTCCAAAAATCGAAGCTGCTATTAATTTTGTTAATACAAATCCAAAAAGAAAAACAATTATTACGTCTTTAGAAAAAGTATATGAAGCACTAGAAGAAAAAGCCGGTACTATTATTTCAAAACAGAATGTATGCATGTGTGTTTAAAATTATTATGTACGCTACTTAGTAGTAAAAAAGAATGGAGTTAGTAACTTCATTCTTTTTATTTATTAATATTTTTTGTATTCATTGTTCATAAAGTTTTCATGATGAAATCTGAATATACAAGTTAATTATGATAAAATTCAAATTGAATACGCTTTCTTGATTTTTCGCTCCAACATACAGCAAGAGAGAGGGAATTTTATGAATAGACGGAACGTAGTGAAAGACTTAAAGCAGTTCGAATTATTTGCTCATTTAACAGAAAAAAAATTGAAAGGCTTAACAGAGTTTGTTTATTGGCGAACTTATAAAAAAGGTCAATTTTTATTTTTAGAAGGGGATTCAAGGGAAAGAATTTACTTCATGTTAGATGGTTTTGTAAAGTTAGAGCGGGTTAATCAAAATGGGAACTTATTATACGATGACTATGTAAAGCGGTATTCTATTTTTCCTTATGGTGGTATGTTTACAGACAGAGGATATAACTATACAGCAGAAGCAATGACGGATGTGGAGGTATATTATATTCCAACGGTAATCTTTGAAGATATGGTAAAGTCCAGCAGAACACAATTGATGTACGTTGTTCAGCAATTATCATCTATATTAAAATTGAACGAAAATCGAGTGCAAAATATTACAATTCCTAATGCACAAGATCGTGTTATCCAAACGTTAAATTATTTAATGAAGGATTTAGGAGAACAGAGTGGAGAAAAGATTGTAATTTCATGTCCACTTACAACAATTGAAATATCCAAAATATCTGGAACATCTCGAGAGACAGTTAGCAGCGTATTAAAACAATTAAAAAATGATAGCATTGTTACAATTTTAGATAAAAAAATTACAATACATGATCCAACATATTTTGAAGAAATCTCTATGTGAAAATTGTATATTGATTTTTTAATTCATAGTGTATATTAATAAGGTTCTTTATATATTTATAAGGAACTTTTTTACGTTATCCTCTATAAAAAGATTGTATAGTATGGTAATAATAGCTAAAATCGATAATAAAATACAAAGTGAAGGGGAGAAAGAATGATTCGTATTGAGTATGATCGATTAGTAGCTATTTGTTACAGTATAGGGGTTTTGTTATTATTAAAAATTCCAAATGATAATGAATTAATTGGGGAAAAACTATTCAATGTCTATAAGATTCCGATACATACGTATGTTTATATGGATTATAAAGTCTCAAATATATTGATTGTTTCTTTCATACTACATGTAATTGCATTTATATTATTTTTAAAATGGCTAGAAAAAAAGGAGTCTAGTACATTTAGAAAAATGAATAAGATAAAAGTAGTAGGTACTAGTATTTTGATTGTAATGATGCCTTTTATTTTAAATACAATCCTCCAGACATTGAATAAAACATGGTATTATGCAGGAAAAACAGGGGTAGAAGCAATAGAATATAAAAAAGAAGATAGCCAGTGTAGAATGGAGAAAAATGGAGATAATATCCAACCGAAGTGCATTGTTACTTTAAAAAATTATCGTAATCATTCACAAGCATTAAAAGTTGTTTTATATGATAATGCAAACGAGAATTCAAAAAGCTATCCAGTACCGAAACCAGTCTATTTACAAAAACATGAGACAAAGCAATTTGAATTTCAAGTTCCTGTTTCTTATAATAGAGGTATTGAAAAAGATAAAGTACCAAATATTAAATTACATTCATTGCATGAAAATGATACGAAATACAATTAATCTGTAAGTAAAAGTTTATGAGTAGGAGCAAGAATTTGAAACGATATAGAAAATCAACTTGAATCATCCAACATACTGCGAGGTAACGGTATATTGGATGATTTTTTTATGTTATCCCCTTTTTTCACGTATGAAAAGGAGGAATACTTTGTTGGAAATGAAAAACATCACAAGGATCATACATGGTTTTTACTTTACGTAATCTGTGAAAGTTAGAGCCATAATAACTAGTTTGCCAATTTTTAATGTCGATATCGGGCCAGTTCACATAGTCACCTAGTGTATAAGGATCTAAGCTTTCTCGTAAACCTTTAACCCAGCGTATATTTCGATTTTCTTCATCATCGCATTTCCAAGAGGTAATGTATTCTTGAGCAATAATTGCTTTACGATGAAAATAAGCCGTTTCATTCGGCGAAATATTTTCAACAGCACCTATGAGCGATTGATGCCAAATACTAGCATCTTTATTTGGTGCATGAGAAAGAAAGGATTGCATGATTTGAATGCCTTTAAGGGGAATAGGTTTATAGACATAGGAACCAGAGCGCTTGAAATTTTCAGGGATGTTACCTCCATTAAAAAATTCAACAGCCTTTATATAAGGAACTTCTTCTATAAAGAGAGAGGGGCTACCAGTTTCAAGAAGAGGGGATAATAGGGAATGGAGTTCAGAGGGAGAACCGATAAACTCGCCTTGTGCTTCGATTTTATTTCGTTGCTTGGCGAATAATTCGATCGATGAAGTGAGACGTTCATCTATATAAGGTGCCCAGTTTTGCCACGCTTGAAATGCAGCAATAAAGTCTTCCCATTCCCATGTAATTGAGAAAATTGATACATTTTTTATCGGGTGGACTCGAAAAGTTAATGAAGTGACAATTCCAAAGTTTCCACCACCGCCACCACGGCATGCCCAAAAAAGGTTAGAGTTCTCTTGTTCATTTGCACGAATGAGTTTTGCACCAAATTTTCCACATGCTTGTACCATTTCCACTTCCATTAATTGATCACATGTTAATCCATATAAGCGCGAAAGCATACCAATACCACCACCAAGTGCTAATCCAACAATTCCAACGCTTGCACTTGTACCAGCAGGAATTGTAACACCGTAATTCCAAAGTTCTTTATAAACAGTGCCAAGATTTGCACCAGCCTCAATTGTTGCTGTTAATTTCTCTGTATTAACAGTAATGCGATGCATTTCACTCACATCAATAATAAGTCCTCTATTTAAAAGAGAAAAATTTTCATAGCTATGACGTCCACTTCTTAACCGAAATGGTATATGACGTTCACGTGCCCATTTTAAGGCGTTACAGACATCCTTGTTATTTTGACAAAAAACAATAATACAAGGGAGTTTTGGAATACTTAAATTTAAATTCATTCGGGCTACGTCGTAGTCAAGATCTGTGGGAACAACGATATGACCTGTTAATTTTGTTTGCTTCAATTTATTACTCCTTTCTAAAATAATCAGAGTTTTTTATTAATATATGAAAAATGTCTGTAATACGCGTGGACAAGGAGAGATGAAGAATGAGATTTACCTTTGTGAGAAATAAATAAAGCATAAGAATAAAGAATCTACATAGAGTTCAATGAAAACAGTTGCAAACTGTTCATATTTTGTTATGATAGTGTTACGAAAACGTTTGCATAAAATTTCCGATGGGATGCAAAAGGAGAGAATGACTATGAATAAGACATGGTGGAAAGAAGCGGTTGCTTATCAAATTTATCCACGAAGCTTTATGGATTCAAATGGTGATGGTATTGGAGATTTACAAGGTATTATTGCAAAACTGGATTATTTAAAAGATTTAGGTATAGATGTAATTTGGATTTGTCCAATGTATAAGTCGCCTAATGATGATAATGGTTATGATATTAGTGATTATCAAGATATTATGGATGAGTTTGGTACAATGGCAGACTTTGATGCTTTACTAGATGAAGTTCATAAGCGTGATATGAAGCTTATTATTGATTTAGTTATTAATCATACGAGTGATGAACATCCATGGTTTATTGAATCACGTTCATCTAAAGATAATCCGAAGCGTGATTGGTATATTTGGCATGATGGTAAAGATGGTGCGGAGCCAAACAACTGGGAAAGTATTTTTAATGGTTCGGCATGGGAATATGATGAAGAAACAGAACAATATTATTTACATTTATTCTCACGTAAACAACCAGATTTAAACTGGGAGAATAAAGAAGTTCGCGAAGTACTATACGATACGGTTAATTGGTGGCTTGATAAAGGTATTGATGGTTTCCGCGTTGATGCGATCAGTCATATTAAAAAAGAAGAAGGCCTCAAGGATATGCCAAATCCAAAAGGGTTAAAATATGTGCCATCTTTTGATAAACATATGAATGTGAAAGGTATTCAACCTTTATTAGAAGAGCTAAAAGAAAATACATTCTCTAAGTACGATATTATGACTGTTGGTGAAGCAAATGGTGTTAAGATTGAAGATGCTGAGCTTTGGGTTGGAGAAGAGCAAGGTAAGTTCAATATGGTATTCCAATTTGAACATTTAAGTTTATGGGATGCAGAGAAGAAGAAAGACCTTGATGTTGTAGGATTGAAAAAAGTATTAACGAAATGGCAAAAAGGATTAGAAAATAAAGGATGGAACGCTTTATATATTGAGAATCACGATAAACCACGTATCGTTTCAACATGGGGAGATGATAAACAATATTGGCGTGAAAGTGCAACAGCTCTAGGGGCGATGTATTTCTTTATGCACGGTACACCTTTTATTTATCAAGGCCAAGAAATTGGTATGACAAATGTTCAGTTACCAAATATTGAAGATTACGATGATGTAGCAATTAAAAATTTATATCGTGAGAAAATTGCAGAGGGCGTACCACATCAAGATATGATGGAGATTATATGGGCTTCTTGCCGCGATAATTCACGTACACCTATGCAGTGGAATGATGAGATGAATGCTGGTTTCACGACAAGTACACCTTGGTTTAGCATGAATCCAAATTACAAAGAAATTAATGTTGAAAAGCAAAAAAATGAAGAAAAGTCTATTTTCAATTTCTATAAGAAAATGATTGCCCTGAAAAAAGAGCACGATGTACTGAACTATGGTACGTATGATTTACTTTTAGAAGACGATCCACAAATTTATGCATATACACGTACGTTACAGGATGAAAAAGTCATTGTAATTAGTAATATCTCAAAAGAGGAAGCTGTGTATAATGAGGGTTCATTTGCACTAGAACGCAAACGTTTGCTTTTAAATAACTATGAAGTTGCGGAACATGAAGAAGTAACAACAATTGCTTTAAAGCCTTATGAAACAAGGGTTTATCGCATTTCATAATAAAAAAGGATGCTCTTTGAGCATCTTTTTTTATGAAAAAAAATAAATTTCTATTGCAAAGTGAAAACGCTTTTATTAAAATAGATTTATGAAAACGGTTGCGTAAAGATAAAAATAAAGTAACATAAGGAATCGTTTTCATAAAGGGAACAGAAATTATAATTTAAATCATTATGTTTTTATAAATAAAGGGGAGGAAGAACAGATGAAAATTACGTCTTTTGATTTTTGGCAAAAGTTCGGGAAAGCGTTATTAGTTGTTGTAGCCGTAATGCCAGCAGCTGGTTTAATGATTTCCATCGGTAAGTTAATTGGTATGTCTGCTGGGGATGTTAACGCAGTTCATACAATTGCTCGCGTAATGGAAGACATCGGTTGGGCAATCATTACAAATCTACACATCTTATTCGCAGTAGCAATTGGGGGATCTTGGGCGAAGGATCGTGCAGGTGGTGCATTTGCAGCGCTATTAGCATTCGTCTTAACAAACCGAATTACAGGAGCTATATTTGGCGTAAACGCTCAAATGTTAGCGGATTCAAAAGCGACAGTTTCTTCAGTAATAGCAGGAGATTTACTTGTAAAAGATTACTTTACTTCTGTACTTGGTGCACCAGCATTAAACATGGGAGTTTTCGTGGGGATTATCACAGGTTTCTTAGGAGCTAATCTATATAACAAATATTATAACTATAATAAACTGCCACAGGCATTAGCATTCTTTAATGGAAAACGATTTGTACCATTCGTTGTAATTCTTTGGTCTACAGTTACTGCGATTGTATTATCACTTCTATGGCCATTCATCCAAAGTGGGTTAAATGAATTTGGTCGCTGGATTGCAGCTTCAAAAGATAGTGCACCAGTTGTTGCACCGTTTGTATATGGAACGTTAGAGCGTTTATTATTACCATTTGGTTTACACCATATGTTAACGATTCCGATGAACTATACAGAGCTAGGCGGAACATATACGATGCTAACTGGTTCAAAAGTTGGACAAGTTGTAGCAGGACAAGATCCATTATGGCTTGCATGGATTACAGATTTAAATAATTTATTGGCAAATGGAGATACGAAGGCATATAACGATTTATTAAATAACGTTGTACCAGCTCGTTTCAAAGCTGGACAAGTTATCGGCTCAACAGCAGCGTTAATGGGGATTGCATTTGCGATGTTCCGTAACGTTGATAAAGAAAAGCGTGCAAAATATAAACCAATGTTTTTATCAGCAGCATTAGCAGTATTCTTAACAGGTGTAACAGAACCAATTGAATTCATGTTCATGTTTATTGCTCCGGTATTATATGTTGTATATGCTATTACAACAGGACTTGCATTCGCGTTAGCTGATTTAATTAACTTACGTGTTCATGCATTTGGATTTATTGAGTTAATTACTCGTACACCAATGATGGTTAACGCAGGTTTAACAAGAGACTTAATCAACTTTGTTATTGTTTCATTAGTGTTCTTCGGTCTTAACTTTACACTATTTAATTTCTTAATTAAAAAATTCAACTTACCAACACCAGGGCGTGCAGGTAACTATATTGATAATGAAGATGAGGCATCAGAAGGAACAGGAAATGTACAAGATGGTTCATTAGCAACAAAAGTTATCGATTTATTAGGTGGAAAAGAAAATATTGCTGACGTAGATGCTTGTATGACACGCTTACGTGTAACAGTAAAAGACTTAGATGTTGTTGCACCAGAAGCACAGTGGAAACAAAATGGTGCTTTAGGGCTTATTGTAAAAGATAAAGGTGTACAAGCGGTATATGGCCCGAAAGCTGACGTATTAAAGTCAGACATTCAAGATATGTTAGGTGCGTAATAATATGAAATTGCTAACTTTAAACTGTCATTCTTGGCAAGAAGAGAATCAAATAGAAAAGATACAATACCTTGCTAAAGTAATTCAAGAAGAAGAGTACGATGTCATCGCATTGCAAGAAGTAAGTCAGTCCATACAAGCTGAAAATGTATGCGGTAACAAGAAAGAAGATAATTTTGGACTTTTACTATTAGAAGAGTTAAAAGCGCTACATGTAAAAGATTACAATATTACTTGGGATTTCTCTCATATTGGTTATGACGTGTATGAAGAAGGATTAGCGATTATAACGAAGCATAATATTATAAAAGAAGATACGTTCTTCATTTCAGAAAACGAGGATACAACGTATTGGAAAACGCGTAAAATTGTAAGTGCAACAATTGTTTATAATGGTAAGGATATAACGTTTTACTCTTGTCATCTCGGTTGGTGGAATGATGAAGAAGAGTCATTCAAAGGTCAAGTCGATCGTTTGATGGAGCGTGTAGATAGCAATAAGCTCGCCTTCTTAATGGGGGATTTTAATAACAATGCTCGATTGAAAGGCGAAGGTTATGAGTATATGATGCAAAAAGGGTTGTATGACACATATGAATTAGCAATAGAGAAGGATGAAGGAACGACTGTCCAAGGCGAGATTGCTGGTTGGGATGAAAATAAACATAATTTGCGAATCGATCTAATATTGTGTAACCAAAGTAAAAAAGTTCATTCTTCAAAAGTTATTTTTAATGGTACAAACAGAAATGTAATTTCAGATCATTTCGGTGTAGAGGTTCAATTAGATATATAATAGAAGAAATCCTCACAGAGAATAAAAGCTGTGAGGATTTTTTTTAGGAATACAAGTATTTCCAAGAGAAAATACTTGTATTTTTTATGACATTTCATATATATTTGTTATTATTGAATGTAAAACCGATTTGGTCATTTTGTATTCATACTTTGACTCACTTCGTTATATAATGAAGTAAGTGAAAGTTAATGGGAAAAAATAGTACGTTTTTGGTTAATACACGATGTAGAAAGTGATATAATTGCAAAATGTATGTATCATTTTCTAAAGAAGGAAAAATATATAATTAGGTGATAACTTCTATGAAACAGATTTGGCGTATTTATAAGACAGATTTACGGAATGTAGCCAAACATTGGGCTGCAATTGTTATTGTTTTAGGATTAATGATTTTACCATCGTTATATGCATGGTTTAACATTAAAGCTTCTTGGGATCCGTATGGAAATACAAAAGAGGTTCCCATTGCAGTTTCTAACCAAGATGCAGGTTCTAATTTAAGAGGGAAAGATATTAATATCGGGAAAGAGATTGTAGACTCCCTTAAGAAAAACAAAAATCTTGGCTGGAAATTTGTAGATGAAAAACAAGCAATTTACGGAGTTGAGCGTGGAGATTATTATGCAAGTATTACGATTCCAAAAGATTTCTCTGAAAAAATTGCAACTGTTCTGGATGAAAATCCTAAAAAACCAGAACTGGATTACTATGTGAATGAAAAAGTAAACGCGATTGCACCGAAGATTACAGCAAAAGGTGCATCAGGTATTACAGAAGAAATTAGTAAAAACTTTGTAAAAACAGCAAACGGTGAGATTTTTAAAATTTTCAATGATCTTGGAATCGATTTAGAAACAAACTTACCAAGTATCGAGAAAGTAAAAGATCTTGTCTTTAAGCTAGAAGCGCAGTTCCCAGAAATGAATACACTCATGGATAAGGCGTTAGATGATGCAACTCGAGCAGAAGATGTTGTGAAAGTAGCGCAGAAAGATTTACCTGTTGTAGAGAGTGTAATAAATGATGGGCAGGAAGCATTGGCGAATTTAGATAAGTTCTTTGCAAGACAAGATCAAACATTAAAAAACGCTCCAGGAACGATAAGAAATGATTTAGTAGCAGCAAAAGGCGTTATGGATAGTGCAGCTGTATTTACTAACTTTTTAATGAATCCAGGTGTGGATTTAAATATTCCTGATTTCTCTGGAATGAATGGATTACCTGAATTCCCTGCAAGACCGGACCTTTCTAAGTTGAATAATGACGGATATAAAAGTATAGCGCAAAATATTAATCAAACAGTAAATAATGTTTTAAGCTCATCACGTGCAGGAACAGCTTATGGGAAAAGTGTTTTAAATGGATTGCAAAATGGTCAGTTTGATCCAGAACAAGCAAAGAAAGATTTAAATGCAGTATCAAATCAATTGCAAGCTCGTACAGAAGGTATTTCGTATCTTATTAATGTATTTACTGAACTTCAAAACTCAGCGACGACTGATTTTGGAAAAAGCTTTTTCCAAGGGCGAGTGGATCGCCTAACTAAGCTGAAAAGTGGTATGGAAAATGCAAACAACGGTATTAAAGATATTGTAAATGTTATCGGTACAGGACAAGAAGTAAAGAAAGATGTAACAGATGTAGCAAATCAAAAATTAGATGCAGCAAATGCATTAATTGATCAAGCGGAAAAAGATTATAATGAAACGTTTGTAGCAGATTATAAAAAAGCAGTTAGCACAGTAGATCAAGCGAAAGCTAATGCGAATGAAATATACGATAATGCAAAAGCTGATTATGATAAAGCGAAAAATGGTCTAGAAAGTACTAAATCTAGTGTCCAAAAAGCACTAGAGGATGTACAAAACAAAGGTATTAATGGTTTAGAAGGTTCGAAGGAAGCCTTGAAAAGCTTAAATGGTCAATTCCAATCTGGAATCGGTTTAATTGATGATATGATTCCAGTTCTAGAAAGTACAAATAAGGTTTTAGCGGATGTAAATAGTGATAAAAACCTTAATAATGGAATCGCAAAATTAAACAAAGCGAAAAGCAGCTTACAAAAAGGTGTAGAGGCAACGAATAAGGGAATTACACTTCTTAACAATGGCCAGAAACCTACAAAAGATGTAATTGAAAGTATTAACAACGCTGCGAAGGGCGGATCAGCTCAATTAACAGATGTATTATCGACGTATGATTCAGAAATTGTACCTAATTTCAATACAGCAATTGCTCGTACAAAAGAGATGTCGAAAAATACAACTCAAATTTTAAATGATGCAGACAAAAAGCTTCCAGATGTTAAAAAATTACTAGAAGATTCATCAAAAGGCTTAGTAGACGGGAAAAAGAAATTAGCAGATATTAAAGCTGAAATGCCGGAGACTGAGAAAAAGATTAAAGAATTAGCAGATAAAATTCGTGATTTTGAATCTGAAGAGGATTTAAAAGACATCATACGTTTATTGAAAAATGATGTTGAAAAGCAAAGTGATTACTTTGCGAATCCAGTAAATTTAAAAGAAAATAAATTATTTGCGATGCCGAACTACGGTTCAGCGATGTCACCATTCTATACAGTGCTTGCATTATGGGTAGGCGCATTATTAATGGTTTCATTATTAACGGTAGAAGTACACGAAGAGGGCGCGAATTATAAGAGCCATGAAATTTACTTCGGACGTTTATTAACATTCTTAACGATAGGTCTTTCACAAGCGTTTATCGTATCGATGGGAGATATATTCTTACTCGGTACGTACGTAGTCGATAAGTTCTGGTTTGTGTTATTTAGTTTATTTATTGGTGGAGTCTTCGTTTGTATCGTATACTCACTCGTTTCTATTTTCGGAAACGTTGGGAAATCGATGGCGATCATTTTACTTGTACTACAAGTAGCAGGATCGGGCGGAACATTCCCAATCCAAATGACACCAGCGTTCTTCCAAGCGATTTATCCGTTCTTACCATTCACATACGCAATTAGCGCAATTCGTGAAACAGTTGGCGGAATGCTTTGGGATATCGTAACGCGAGATTTACTTGTGTTAAGTGCTTTCGTAGTAGTTATGATTGTTGCTGCGTTATTACTGAAAACACCAATTAACAAATCAAGTGAAAAATTTGTTGAGAATGCAAAAGGAAGTAAAATCATTCACTAAAATAAAAGGTTCCTACCGATAGAGGTAGGAACCTTTTTGTTTAATCAAATTTTAATTTTTTTAATGCTTCTGCGAACGGGTTGTTTAATGGTTCTTCTTCTTTGTTCTGTTGTTTCATATATTTTTGAACATCGCGTTTATCGGCTTTGTTTCCAGATTCTTTTTTACGTCTTTCTTGGAATGTTGATAATTTCTCGCGATAGCCACATTTACATGCAAAGATTTGTCCTGCACCCTCACCACGTAATTCTAGTTTCTTCTTACATTGCGGACAGCGAGCGTTTGTTGTACGAGATACATTTTTACGATGACCACATTCACGATCTTGGCATACGAGCATTTTTCCCTTTTTGCCGTTTACTTCTAGCATTGGTTTACCGCAATCTGGACAAGACTTCGTTGAAATGTTGTCATGTTTATATTTTTTATCGCTTGATTTAATTTCAGAAACGATTTCTTTCGTATAGTTCTTCATTTCAGAAATGAATACTTCTTTTTTCAATTTACCTTTTGCGATAGCCTCAAGTTTTTGTTCCCATTCACCAGTTAGTGTAGGAGATTTTAATTCTTCTGGTACTAAATCAAGTAACTGGCGACCTTTTGAAGTAATGTGAATATCTTTACCGCGTTTTTCAATTAAGAATGAATTGAATAGCTTGTCGATAATGTCTGCACGTGTCGCTACAGTACCTAATCCACCAGTCGATTTTAACGTATCAGCAAGTTGTTTATTTTGCGTATCCATATATTTTGTAGGATTCTCCATTGCTGAAAGTAAAGTCGCTTCGTTAAATCGTGCAGGTGCTTTTGTTTGACCTGATGTTTGCATAATTAACTTTACAGCTAATGTATCGCCTTTCTCAATGTGAGGTAGAAGTTGCTCTTTTACGTCATCAGTTACATCATCATCTTCAAAGCGATTTTCATATACTTCTTTCCAACCGGCATGTAGGATTGTTTTTCCGCGCGCAATGAACGTTTCATTGCCAACCTTTGTGCGTAACGTTAGTTGCTCATATTCGAATGCCGGGAATAACACAGCTAAGAAACGTTTTACAACTAAATCATAAATTTTGCGTTCTTTATCTGTGAATGCTGAGAAGTTAACGTATCCTTCTGTTGGAATAATCGCATGATGATCGCTTACTTTACTATCATCAACAAATGATTTGTTAGGTTTGATAGGCTTTTGTAATACTTTATGTGCGAAGGGACGGTATTCTCCAACACCACATGCTTTTAGACGTTCTGGAAGTGTTCCAACGATATCAGATGAAATGTAGCGTGAATCTGTACGAGGGTACGTTAGTACTTTATGCTGTTCATACAATTTTTGCATAATATTTAATGTTTCTTTAGCAGAGTAACCGAACTTTTTATTCGCATCACGTTGCAATTCAGTTAAATCGTAAAGACCAGGAGAGAATGACTTCTTCTGTTTCTTATCAATTTCCACAACAGTAGCATTTTGTTTATCTAAACGTTTTACAATACCATCGATTTTTTCTTTATTAAAACTACGGCTATTGCCATTTGCATCTTGCCAAGTAAGTTTGAGCTTCTCCATTGTTTGAGCTTCGATGCCGTAGTAAGTTTGTGCTTTGAAGTTCTTTATTTCATCCTCACGACTAGCAATCATAGCAACAGTAGGGGTTTGTACACGGCCGCAATTTAACTGGGCATTAAAGCGAGTCGTTAAAGCACGAGTTGCATTAAGACCGATATACCAGTCAGCTTCTGAACGTGCAACTGCTGAAGCGTATAAATTGTCATAGGCTTTACCTGGTTTTAAATTTGCAAAACCATCTTTAATTGCTTTATCGGTTACAGATGAAATCCATAGACGTTTGATCGGTTTATTAATGCGAACCTTATCAATAATCCAGCGAGCGACCAATTCTCCTTCACGTCCAGCATCTGTCGCTACAATAATTTCATTTACATCCTTTCTAAGTAGCTGGCTTTTCACAGCATTGAATTGTTTCCCAGTTTGTTTAATAACCGTTAATTTCAAACGCTCCGGTAGCATCGGTAAATCTTCTAAATTCCACTTTTTATATTTCACATCATAGCTTTCTGGGTCTGCTAATGTAACGAGATGGCCTAAAGCCCAAGTTACAATATATTTACTACCCTCAAGATAGCCGTTTCCTTTTTTATCACACTTCAGTACACGAGCAATATCTCGTGCAACGGAAGGTTTTTCAGCGATTACAACGCTTTTTGACATATTAAAAACATCCTTTCAAATTTCCATAAGTTAAATATAGCATACATCTTCTTGAGATTCAGTTTCGCTCCATATTTCAGCTGTTTTTAATGGAGTTAACAAAATCCCAACTGATTAAAGTTTCACTTTATCAGTTGCCTCTATATCAAATAGAAAAGTAAAGAACTTGTTATTTTACTAGAATAAGAGTAGACTTTGAAGTAGATGAATAAGAAACACATGGGAGTTTGTGGATACAAACTGAGAGTATGGCTACTAGTCCGTCATTGACCATTTGAACCTGTTGGATAATGCCAGCGTAGGGAGAGTGTAAAAGCACATATTCAGGCACTTTGCGTACGCGCAAAGTGTCTTTTTGTGTATCTCCCATCATTATAGTTAGGAGATGAAAAGGATGAATATGAAAGAAATTAGTAAAGTAGTGGATTTGGTGAGAGAATCTAATCCGCTTGTTCATAATATTACAAATGTTGTTGTAACAAATTTTACTGCTAACGGTTTGTTGGCACTTGGGGCATCGCCTGTAATGGCGTATGCGAAAGAAGAAGTAGCAGAAATGGCTAGCATTGCTGGAGCGTTAGTATTAAATATGGGGACACTTCGTCCTGAAGAAGTAGAAGCGATGTTACTCGCGGGTAAATCAGCAAATGCGAACAATGTGCCAGTACTATTTGATCCAGTTGGTGCAGGAGCAACTTCGTATCGAACAGAAGTTGCGAGACATATTCCGGCTGAAATTGAGTTAGCAATTATCCGCGGAAATGCAGCTGAAATAGCAAATGTTATTAATGAGAAATGGGAAATTAAAGGGGTAGACGCTGGTACTGGAAATGGAAATGTTGTAAGTATTGCAAGGCAGGCAGCAGATGAACTAAATACAGTTGCGGTCATTACTGGAAAAGAAGATGTTGTTACAGATGGAGAGAGAACTATTGTTATTCGAAATGGTCACCCTATTTTAACGAAAGTTACGGGAACAGGTTGTTTACTAACTTCTGTAATAGGAGCATTTGTAGCAGTGGAAAAAGATTATGTAAAAGCAGCAGTAGCAGCATTAACGTTTTATGGTGTAGCTTCGGAACTGGCAGCTGCTAAGACCGTGGAAAAGGGACCTGGTAGTTTCCAAATTGAATTTTTAAATCAGTTAGCGAATACTACTTCTGGTGATATTGAGAAGTATGGAAAGATTGAGGAGTTAGAGTAAGAGGGAGTGAAAGAAATGGCACGCATTGAAATAGATAAAATGTCTAAGCTATTGCAAGTGTATTTTATTATGGGAAGTAATAACTGCACGAGGGATCCTTTAGCTGTATTGAAAGAAGCGTTAGATGGTGGAGTGACAATTTTTCAGTTTCGCGAGAAGGGGGAAGGTTCTTTAATCGGAGAAGATAGAGTGCGCTTTGCAAAAGAATTGCAGACGCTTTGTAAGGAATATAGTGTTCCTTTCATTGTAAATGATGATGTAGAATTAGCCATTGAATTAGATGCAGATGGTGTTCATGTAGGACAAGATGATGAAGAAATTACATCTGTTCGTGAAAAAATGGGAGATAAAATTATCGGCGTATCTGCTCATACAATTGAAGAAGCACGCTTTGCAATCGAAAATGGAGCAGATTATTTAGGCGTTGGACCTATTTTCCCAACGAGTACGAAAAAAGATACGAAAGCGGTTCAAGGAACGAAAGGATTAGCCTATTTTAGAGAACAAGGAATTACAGTGCCAATCGTTGGTATTGGTGGGATTACAATTGAAAATACAGCGGCAGTTATAGAAGCGGGTGCGGACGGTGTTTCAGTTATTTCAGCAATTAGTTTAGCTGAATCTGCGTATGAAAGTACGAGAAAATTAGCTGAAGAAGTAAAGAGAAGTTTGTAGGGAAGGACGTGTAGTATTTTAAGTGCTACATGGAGAAATAGACTGCCCAAAAATTTAAACAAACATTTGATTAAAAAAGCACAAACCTTTTTAAATAAAGGTTTGTGCTTTTTCTTTAAAACATAATTGAAATTAAGAGCATTCCAATTCCGATAGAAGTAAATGTTGCAATTAGGCCAGGAATCATAAAACTATGATTTAATACGTATTTACCGATACTTGTTGTACCAGTACGATCAAAGTTAATGGCAGCAACGATTGTTCCATAGTTTGGAATGAAGAAATATCCATTTACTGCAGGGAACATCGCAATCAGTAGCGCTGGTGGAATGCCAAGAGATAGTCCAAGTGGCATTAAGGCACGAACAGTTGCTGCTTGGCTGTACAGTAAAATAGATAGAATGAATAGTGCGATGGCAAATAGCCAAGGTGCACTTGTTACTAAATGCTGAATGGATCCTTGAATCATATTTAAGTTTCCATTAAAGAAAGTATCTCCCATCCAAGCGATACCAAAAATAGCAACAACTGCTGTTGCCCCTGCTTTAAAGACGTTACCAGACACAATGCTTTCTACATTGGGTTTACAGAAAATAATAATAAGAGCCGCGATAGTTAACATAACCATCTCAATTGTGTTCGGCATGGAAAGACGAGCTAACTTCCCATCAACTATCCATCCTGGACGAAGTGCTTCAAATGAACCAAGAAGTACAACAAGGAAGGTTCCTACTAGGAAAAGGATAACTGATAATTTTGCGCCCTTTACACCTACAAATTCTTTTTTCTCTTCAAGCTTAGGAATCATTCCTTCTTTTAATCGTTTTAAGTATTCAGGGTCTTCATTTAATTCTTTTCCCATCTTACTAGCAACGAATGCAGCTATCATACAAGCGATGAAAGTAGAAGGTATACTTACTTTTAAAATATCTAATAAGGTGATTTTATAGTCAGCTAACATTGCTAAAAGAGCAACTGTGGCAGCTGAAATTGGACTAGCTGTAATTGCTTGTTGAGAAGCGATTACGGCAATCGACATTGGGCGTTCCGGTCTAATCCCTGATTCACGAGAGACTTCTGCAATAACAGGAAGTACAGAATAGGCAACGTGACCAGTACCTGCACATAGTGTGAATAAATAAGTAACAATTGGAGCAAAAAAAGTAATACGCTTTGGATTTTTTCGTAATGTCTTTTCAGCTAGATGAACAAGATAGTCCATTCCTCCAGCAGCTTGCAAAGCACCAGCAGCTGTAATTACTGCCAAAATCATAAGCATTACATCGATAGGAGGCGCGGTTGGTTGTAGGTGGAAGACAAAAACGAGTATTGCCATACCAACTCCACCCATTACTCCTAAACCAACTCCGCCTAGGCGTGCACCAATAAAAATACAGAGTAACAAGGTAAGAAATTGTAGCCAAAACATGATAAACTACCTCCGAAATTCATTAGTTAAGATATATTCGAATAGTTTAATTTGAATGAAAATTAAATAAATACCCGAAGAAATCCTTGTTATTTATACATTTTTTATTATATAACACAAAAAAAGTAACATTCACGTACTTTTTGAAATTATTTTGAAAAAGCAATGCATTAAAAATTTGTATTTATATCTCTAAATAAGTAGACATTTTGATTTATATGTTGTAATCTTTGAAAGAGAATAAATTAATTCTCATAGAACTCCCATATCGTTCAACTCGTTCAGCGAGAAAGGCAAACTGATGGAAACATGAGGACGCAAAACTACAGGAGCTAAGGTCGAAAGGCTACGCTAGCCAGTTACCGGACGGATAGGGTTGGTCTTGGCCAATGCTTTTACATTGGCTTTTTTTTATTCTCGAACATATTGAGAAACATTTTCAAACAAAATATCCATATATTTTGTTTTTTTGTTTGTATTGATTAAGGAAGGTGGATATTAATGAAAAAATATTGGCATAAGTTATCGTTCCTTCAAAAGAACGTCTTATTAACCGTATTAGTTATTTTGACACTTGTTGGAAGTATGGGTGCATTAAGTTTCAATATGTTTCAAAATAGTATGATGTCTTTATTTGAAAGGCAGTCTATTGAAACAGGAGAAATAGTATTGAAAAAACTGGATGTAGAATTAGTTAGAGACATGGCGAAAGATCCTACAGCCGAAAAAGTGAAAAAAGAAAAGTTAACAGAGAAATTAGATGAAGTGTCAAAAGAATTGAAAAGCGTTGGACAAACGTATGTTACAGGAGCAAAGCCGAATGAAAAGCGAGAATTACAACTCGTTGGTTTGACTACAGAGTTAACAAATGCGTTTCCTATAAAGCCGGGAGATTATTATGAACAACCCGCTCATTGGATGAAGGCATACGATAAAGTGATTGATACGAAAAAGGCTCAAATGACAGAAGTATATGAAGATGAAATAGGTTCGTGGGTGACAATATTAGAACCAATTACAGATGGAGAAAACAATATTGTTGCAATTGTTGCGGCTGACTTAGATGCTTCCATTGTTCCTATTACAAAAGAGAAGTTTATGATACAGGGCTTACTCTTTATCATTATTTCATTAGCAATTGCGACTATTACTCAATTCTTTATTGTGCGTCACTCGTTAGCTCCATTAAAAGATTTACGAGAAGGGTTACGTAAAATTGGTGAAGGTGACTTAAGTATTAAATTAAAAGAAAGACCAGATGATATTGGAATTATTAATGTTTATTTCAATAACACGATTGAAAAATTTAAAGGGATTATAGATAAAGTAAGGCAAACTGCTGAGCAAGTTTCTTCTTCTTCACAAGAATTGTCGGCGAGTACAGAGGAAAACAGCATGGCAGTTCAAGAGATTGCAAGTTCTATTGAAGGTTTAAGAGTAGGGGCACAGTCTCAAAAAACTTCAGTACAACAATGTTTAGGAATTGTACATGGAATGGAAGATAAGGTAGAAGAAATAACTGGGGCTGCAAAACAAGTTGCGGTTGCTTCTGAAGGTATGGAACAACATTCAATTGAAGGTAATGAAGTGATTGGACAAATTATTAATCAAATGAGTTTAATCCAAAATGCAGTACAAGATTTATCTTCCATCATTTATTCGTTAGAAACAAGGTCAAAAGAAATTAGTGATATCGTAACTGTAATTACAGGTATTTCAAATCAAACAAATTTATTAGCTTTAAATGCTTCTATTGAGGCTTCACGTGCTGGAGCAGCTGGAAGAGGGTTTGCAGTTGTTGCTGATGAAGTACGAAAATTAGCAGAACAAACGGAAGCGTCTGCTAAAGATATAGCGAAATTAATTGGTGAAACACAAGCTGAGACAGAAGATGCTGTAGTTTCCATGCAAAAAGGTTCAAGAGAAGTAGAAACTGGAATTTCGCTTGTTCAAAGTAGCGGTGATTTCTTTGAAAAAATCTCAAAATCAGCGCAATCTGTTACAGATCAAGTAAAAGCTGTTTCTGGTAATTCGAGTGATATTTTACAAAATAGCCAGAATATCGTTCAAGTCGTAAATGAATTATCACATATTGCAAATACTTATGCTAACAGCAGTAGTAATGTTGAAGAAAGCATGAAAGAGCAAGAAATATCAGTACAAGATATTGCAGAATTAGCGACTTCTTTAAGTTGGCTTTCTCAAGAATTACAAGAGCTTATTGGTGAGTTTAAAAGCGAATAAGGAGAAAGTTCAATTCTAATCAAGGGGGATCCCCCTTGATTATGAATTGAACGAATCTGCCCGTTAATAAGGGATGAAAAAGGTGTGAATTTTCACACCTTTATTATATTTAAGAGAGGAATTTACATAAATATGAAATTAGCAATTTCTTATAATAAGATGGTAAAAGAATTTTTAGGAAAAGTAGAAGGGAGTATTAAAATACCTAAAGATGTGCAAGGAACAGAACTTGGGGTAAAAAGGAAAACGGAACTGTTTCCAAATTTGACTCACATTGTAGATTTAATAGGAGCGACTGCAACGTGGTTATATCATATTTCTAAAGAAAAACATATTGTCGTGCTTTATCATGTAAGAGGAAGTTTATTTCCGATTATTATTGAAGTTTCTAATTTTCTCTCCTATGAAAGTTTGAATTTACAGATTGAAGAGCAACTGGAGCAAATTAAAGAAATGAATGAGGAAGAAATAGAAAAGTTTCAAAACGGTAATACATTATATGAAATGTCACCTATTATTATTGGCGAAACATATTATGAGCTACAAGACACGAATACATTACAATTTGTATTTAGTAAAAATATGCAAAGTGTAGAAATAATATTTAATAGTGTTAATTGGAAAGAGACAACAATTACTCGTTATGCACAACAAATACAAGGTGTTTTAATTAATAAATCACAAAATAAGAATAATCATATAAATGATTTTAATATTATTACAGAGGCCGAGATGGCACTTTATAGTCAAGTGAATGATACGACAGCAGTATATCCTGAGAAAAGTATCGTCGATATGTTCTATAATACTGTTACTCAATTTCCAAATCGTATAGCTTTATCTTCAAGGGAAGGTACTTTAACTTATGAGGAGCTAAATAAAAAAAGTAATCAAATAGCTCATATGTTAATTAAAAACGGCGTCCAATTAGGAGACTATGTTGGAATATTTATGAAACGTAGCATAGACACAGTAGTAAGTATGGTAGCTATATTAAAAGCTGGTGCAGCGTATGTTCCGATTGATCCAGATTATCCGGAAAGTAGAATACAGTACATTATTCAAGATAGCCAAGCGAAAGTTATATTGATGAAAGAGACGCCTATAACATGTGATGGGGTTCAAACAGTTTCAATGTATGATAGTGAAACTTATGAAGATATAGATGTAAAGTTGTCTATTCATTGTGATGATGTAGCTTATATGATTTATACATCTGGTTCAACAGGGAATCCAAAGGGAACGATGTTAGCACATAGAGGCGTTGTTAATCTGTATACTTGGATGAAAAAGCAATATGAATTGACAGAAGAGGATGTATTTGCCCAATTTCCTTCCTTTAGTTTCGATGCTTCTGTATGGGAGTCATTTGCTTCTTTATTCTGTGGAGGAAACTTATATGTACTATTAGAGGAAGAGCGATTGTCTGTAGAAGCATTTGCAAATGCAATCTATAAAGTGAAAGCAACTTCAATCTTGGCATTAGCAACAATTTTTGTTCGACAAGTAGCAACTTATTTGGCAGAAGAAGATATATATAAGCTAGCTTCCCTAAAAAGAATTGCGATTGGCGGTGAAATGTTGCCTGTAGAGGTTATTAAATTGTGGAGAGAAAGAATAGGTACAAATGTTGAAATTCATAATGTATACGGACCGACAGAATGTACTGTAGTGACGACAACCTATAAAATACCTAGTCAGTTAAATGAGGATGTTGCGAGTATTCCCATTGGTAAACCATGTGCTAATTATCAAGTTATGATTTTGGATGAGAATATGAATCTTTGTCCAATTGGTGTACCTGGTGAATTATATATAGATTCAGTGGGATTAGCAAAAGGGTATTTTAATAAGCCTAATAAAACAATTGAAGCTTTTATTCCGAACCCTTTTAATCCTATAGTTAATATATACAAAACAGGTGATATCGTTAAGTTGCTAGAGGATGGAAATATAGAGTTTTTACATCGGAAAGATGATCAAGTAAAAATTAGAGGACATCGTATTGAACTAGGCGAAATCCAAAGTAAAATTTCTCAAAATCATAATATAAAAGAAAATGCTGTTTTTGCTAAGAAGAGTAAGGAAGGTAGCCAATATTTAATCGCGTTCTATACAACTTTAAATAAAAAAGAAATACCAGAATTAGTTTATCAGTTACAAGAGCAATTACCAGATTATATGGTGCCATCTAAACTAATTTATATTAATGAATTACCACTTACACCTAATAAAAAGATTGATGTTAAGAAGTTAGCTCAGTTAGAAGAAAAGTATGAACCGGTTCGGCTACAAGAATATGTTGCACCTTCTAATAAAGCAGAAAAACAAATAGCGAACGCCTGGGCGGAAGTATTAGGAATTTCAAAAGTTGGAGTGCATGATGATTTCTTTACAATTGGTGGACATTCATTAAAAGTATTACGAGTCTTAACATTGTTAAAAGAAGATTTCTCACATTTAACAATTCAAGATTTCTTTAAAGAAAGAACGATATATGGATTAGCTCGAATTGAGCGAGAAGTAAAAGTAGAGAAAGAAGAAGTATTTCGTGAATATAAAGTGATTCACGAACCAGATACTATCACGTATGCAAACGTTTTGGAAGAAAACCAGATTTCAAATGTCTTTTTAACAGGAGCTACTGGTTATTTAGGATCACACATATTATATGAATTGTTGAGAGATACATCTGCTACTATTTATTGTTTAGTAAGACCAACTAAAGATGTGCAGCAAAGAATTATAGATACATTAACAGGCTACTTTAATGATGTATGTGAAGAATGGTTACAGCGTATACAGGCCGTAGCCGGTGATCTGGGAGAAGAGTATCTTGGGATGAGCGAAGAAGAATTTATGTTCATCAGTTCTAAGATGGATACGATAATTCATTGCGGTGCAGATGTAAGACATTTTGGGGATGTAAAACAATTTGAAAATATAAATGTCCAAGGAACTAGCCGTATGCTAGCATTAGCGGAGAAAGGTGCTACATTCCATTTTATTTCTACAATTGGTATCCCGTTAGAATTAGCGGTAGATCAATGGGATACATACATGAAAACTGGTGATTTTAATTACAGTGTAGACTTAGAGAATGTATATTCAAATAGTAAACTACAAGCGGAAAACATTGTTCGTGAAGCAATGAAAAATGGTTTGCGCGGAAATATTTATCGTGCAGGTAATTTAGCATGTCATTCAGAAACAGGTTCGTTCCAACAAAATATTGAAGGAAACGCATTTTATCGTCTTATTAAAACAATGCTATTAATTGGGAAAGCACCAAATGTGAAGTGGAAAGTTGATTTCACACCAATTGATTTTGCTAGTAAATCAATTGTATCGTATTTGCAAGATTCGCAAATTATAGGAGAGACGTTACATATTTGTCATCCACATCAAATTGAGTTTGAACAATTTATACAGCTAATTGGAGAGTGTGGATACAATCTTGAAATGGTTCCACTTTCAGAATATGTAAATACCGGACTTGCATTAGCGAAGGGAAATGAAGTAATAGCAGAGTTAATTGCTTCTCAAGTTGCAGGAGATGGAGCGCAGCAATCTGAAATTGTAATGGGTACGCGTAGAACGAATAAATGGATTAAGAAAAAAGAATTGATAGTACCAGCAATTAATAAAGAATTTATTCAGCAGTTATTAGCTCATGGTGAAAAAGTTGGTTATTTTCCAAAAATAATGAAATGATTATGCATGCTTTTGTTTGTTCAATAAAATAAATCATGCTACAATGAAAACGAATTAAGGACCGGGGAGCCAATTGGCTGAGAGGATGTAAGTAAACATCGACCCTCAACCTGATCTGGATAATGCCAGCGTAGGGAGTTACTTAAAGTGATGTAGCATATGTTATTCTGTAATAACTTGCATACAAGGCTTTCCTACGCAGTAGGAAAGCCTTTTCTTATTTTTGAAATTTAATTTTATAAGGGGGATTTTATTATGTCACAACAAGTTACAATGTCATTTTCAGTAGTACCACAAGCGAAAACGAAAGATGTATATTCTGTTGTCGATAAAGCAATTGAAGTTGTGCAACAATCGGGAGTTCGTTATGAAGTAGGGGCAATGGAAACAACTTTGGAAGGAGAATTAGATGTACTTCTTGATGTCGTTAAACGTGCGCAACAAGCTTGCGTCGATGCTGGAGCAGAAGAAGTGATTACTTCTATTAAAATCCATTATCGTCCAAGCACTGGTGTAACGATAGATGAAAAGGTTTGGAAGTACCGTGATGAATATGCAAAACCAGAAGCAATCTAAACTTATTACAACTATTTGGCTTATCCTTCTCATTGCGATATGGGAAGGATCTGTTTCATTATTTAAAATCGAACCGTGGATTTTACCAAAGCCTTCTGCCATTGTTCAAGAATTAATTGGGATGAAAGATTTACTATTACCAAATACGATGCAAACACTGCAGGAAGTTATAATTGGACTATTTTTTGCAATTTTATTGGGGACGAGCATCGCAATTATTATGGACGTTATACCGTTATTTCGTATTCTAATAAATCCATTGCTTGTTATTTCGCAAACAATTCCAATTGTTGTACTTGCACCGCTATTTATTATTTGGTTTGGATATGGGATGTTGCCGAAAGTAATGGTCGTAATACTCGTTTGTTTCTTCCCAATTGCGCTTAGTATTTTAGAAGGTTTTCAAACAGTAGATAAAAACATGCTGAAACTGTTACAAACAATGAAGGCGACAAAATGGCAAGTTTACCAGAAAGTAAAATTTCCAGCAGTGCTTCCATACTTTTTCTCAGGTTTAAAAATTGCAGTTACATATAGCGTAATGGGGGCAATTATCGGAGAATGGCTCGGTGCAAGTGAAGGATTAGGCGTTATGCTTACGAGGGCTACAAAATCCTTTTTGACTGCCCGAGTATTTGGGGTTGCAGCAATCATCGTTATGGTGACATTATGCCTGTATTTTATCGTAGAGTTTATGGCAAGAATAACAGCACCATGGATATATAGAAAGGACGGCAGAAAATGAAAAAAGGTTTGAAAGTTATGTTAGCTGCCTTAGTAGCGGTAGGTGTGGCTGGATGTAATCCGGCGAAGAAAGAAGAAAGTGCAAGTAAAGATCAAAAAGTAAAAGTAGTATTAGATTGGTTTCCAAATACGAATCATACTGGCTTGTATGTAGCGCAAACGAAAGATTATTACAAAAAGCAAGGATTAGATGTAGAAATTATTCAACCAGGTGACAATGTAACAGCAGAGCAAATGATAGCATCAGGAAAAGCAGACTTCGCAATAAGCGCACAAGAAAATGTAACGTTAGCTCGTGTGGAAGGAATTCCTGTTGTATCTGTAGGAGCGATTATTCAGCATAACACTTCGGCGTTTGCATCGCTTAAGAAAGATAATATGACGTCACCGAAAGATTTTGAAGGTAAACGTTACGGCGGCTGGGGAGGACCAGCAGAAGAAGCGACATTAAAGACGATTATGGATAAACATCAAGCTGATTTTAATAAAGTTGAAAAAATCATCTTAGGACAAACAGATTTCTTTAAATCAATCGGTCGTGATGCAGATTTCGAATGGATTTATTACGGTTGGGATGGGATTGAAGCGAAGCGCCAAGGAAAAGAGTTAAATACGATTATGGTGAAGGACTTAGATCCAGCGCTTGATTTCTATAGTCCTGTTATTATTACGAGTGAAAAACATACGAAGCAAGATAAAGACTTTGTGAAAAAGTTTATGAGTGCAACGACAGAAGGTTATAATTTTGCAATTAAGGAACCGAAAGAGGCTGCTGATATTTTAATTAAAGCTGTTCCAGATGTAAATAAAGATTTAGTTCAAGAAAGCCAAAAATGGTTAAGTACGAAGTATCAAGATGATGCTAAAGCATGGGGAGTACAGAAGGAAGAAATTTGGACGAATTACATGAATTTCTTATATGACAACAAAGTTATTAAAAAGAAAATCGATGTAAAAGATGCTTTTACAAATGAATTCCTTCCAAGTGAAAAATGAGCGGATTACAAATAAAAAATATAGTGAAATCTTTCGACGGAAAGAATGTATTAGAGAATATTAGTGCCTCTATACAAGAGGGAGAGTTTGTTTCCTTTGTAGGACCGAGTGGTTGCGGGAAAAGCACATTATTAAACATGATTGCAAATGTTGAAAAACCAACAAGCGGGAACGTAACGTATAACGATAAGCAAGTACAAGAGCAAGATGTTGTTAGTTATATGCCACAACAAGATTTATTACTACCGTGGCGATCAGCTTTGCAAAATATCGTTCTTCCGTTAGAAATTGAAGGAAAGCCGAAAAAACAAAGGCTGACAGAAGGAATGGAAGCATTAAAGCAGTTCGAACTAGATGAATATGCAGACCATTATCCAGATGAATTATCTGGTGGTATGCGTCAAAGAATTAGTTTTCTGCGCACATATTTATGTGAAAAGCCAATTATGCTGCTTGATGAGCCTTTTGGTAAATTAGATGCATTTACAAAAATGGAAGTACATAGCTGGCTTTTAAACTCTTGGCATCAAGAAAAGCAAACAATCGTTATGGTGACACATGACTTAGATGAGGCAATCTTGCTTTCAGATCGCGTATTTATTTTATCTCAAAGACCAGCGTCAATAGTTGGCGAGGTACAAGTGAAATTACCTAGGCCGAGAACGATGGATATGTTAACATCACTCGAATTAAAAAAGGATAAAGAAGAGATTTTAAGTGTGTTAGCTCCTTATATGAAAAAATAGAAAAAGCTGATGTTTTAATTTTAGACGAACCGACTAATCATTTGGATGTAGAAACTAAGATGGCTTTACAGGAAGCGTTACAACAATACAAAGGAACGGTTTTAATTGTCTCACATGAACCTTCTTTCTATGAATCGTGGATAACAAAAGTATGGAATATAGAAGATTGGAATACTGAACAATATGAATAAAGAAAAGGCATTAGCTTTTAGGAGCTAATGCCTTTTCTTTGTGATTAACATGATTTTCGAGAACTCTTACATGAGAATTGTATGAAGAAGCACTCTTATGGTGCGCTTATAAGCGTGCTTTTTCTTTTGTTATATTTATAATACGAAAGCCTTTCCCTAACAGGTGACTATCTTTCTTTATATATATAGATAGTTCAAAATGGAATGAAAATAATTCCTTTATGTAAAGGATAATATGGATATTATAGGAAGACAATAGAAATTAAAGGAAATTCATGTAAAATTCAAATGAACTTCATATAAACTTCATATAAACTTCATATTAGAAATTAAATATAATTATAATAGGTTATTATGATATTTTTGATTTTTCGTAAAATTAAAAGTTTGAATTTAGGAGGTATTGCTCAAACCTAAATTCAAACTTTAGTGAATTAATTAATGGATATTACGTCTAGTTTTCGCTAATGACGGCATTTAAAAGTTCGGCAGGATTACCTGTTCCTGCACCACCAATTGTAATAGATCCACCAGGAGGAATTTCACCATTCCATCCTGCGTTTGTAATTACATAATGATTATTTGTTTTACTACTAATTTTAGAATCCCAAACTTGTGTTAAATTACCGCTATAATCAAATTCTAATTTCCAATTTTTAATAGGAGTCGTTCCATTATTTTTGATTATAATCGAGAAGTTATAACCGCTGCCCCAATTCGAAGTGACTGAAAATGTAGCAGTACCATTTCCATCAGGAGGTGTCGTATTAGCTTCATCCGTTTTGACAGTAAGAGCGGTAGGTTGTGATTTATTTCCAGCAGCATCTTTGGCAATTATTGAAAATGTGTATTCCGTATTAGGTTTTAAGTTTTTAATTGTAATGCTATTTGTTGTTGTACTCCATTTCTCTTCTCCAGCAGTAATTTCATATTCCGTAACTCCTACGTTATCAGTAGATGCAGTCCAGTTTAATTGAACTGAGTTTGAATTTTTATTCGTAACTACAACGTTTTTAACATTCGTTGGTGGCTCAGTATCTTTTTGACTAATGGGTCCACCAAGTAATTCTTTTACTAGCGTATCAAGTAATTTTGGACCACTGCAACTATATTTTGGACTTGTACGGCAATCTCCGCTTAGTTCCCAAAACATTGCTCCACTTAAACCTTTCGTCTTTATATAGTCTGTTTTGTATTTCATAGATTCATTGTCATCGTAGCTAATAAATGTGCCTGTAGTTGCATTATATAAATAAGGTACTTTAGCTGTGTCATTCCAGTAGCGTACAAAACCATTTTTATTAACGTAATTGGCTGCTAAATCACCGTAATCATACACACCTGTATCACCGGTAGAATAATCATCCCAAGTACCTTTAGAAGCAAGTTTCCCATCACTACCTGGTTTGCAAGGTTGATATTGTCCGTTATTTTCTTTGCCACAACTTTTCCAGCCACGTCCGTAAAAGGGTACGCCTAATACTAGTTTATCGACTGGAACACCTTCATTTGTATAAACATTTATAGCACCATCTACGTAAAAATTCGTATTTGCTGCTGGGTCATTTGGATCCTTATATAGAGCTGCATTATGATTAGAAGTAGCTTCCCATCCGCCGTGGAAATCATATGTCATAATATTAATCCAATCGAGTATTTGAGAAATTTTCTTTAGCTCTGTATGATCAGCGTAGCGTTGGCTTGCGCCTGAAGCGATTGTTAGTAAATATTGTTTGCCATCTTCAGCACCTGCTTTATTCAAAGCATTTCGGACATCTTGAAGAAGGAGAGTGAAATTTTGTTTATCTTCAGGACGATAACTACCACCAGGAATCGTTTCAACGCCCGGATATTCCCAGTCTAAATCTACGCCATCAAACCCATATGCGCGAAGAAAAGCTACTGTAGATTCAGCAAATACTTTTCTTGTTTTTTCATCAGCGGCCATATCAGAAAAGCGGTTAGACCAAGTCCAGCCACCAACGGAAATAATTGTTTTTAAGTGAGGATATTTAGCTTTTAATCGTTTTAGTTCACCGAAATTTCCGCAACGGGCATATTTATCGCAATCTTCCCAATTTGTCCCAGAGCCAGGATACGATTTGGTAACATCAGCCCATGGTTCCCCGAGTACGAGAGTACCATTAGGAACCTCTTTATTTTGCAATGGTACACCAGATTCTTTACAGTTCCACGTTTGTTTATTTGGATTATCAGGATGAGTAGAAGGGTTTCCATGTTTTCCATTCCAACAAATATCCGCGAAAGCATAGTTAAGGTGAGTAAGTTTTGATGCATCAATGTCAGCAACTTGATAATTACGTCCGTAAACGCCCCACGAAGGAAAGTACCCAACAATTTTTTGACTTTGCTTTGGTGAATCTGCTAATGCGAGATTTGGAGTAATAAAATTTGTGAGAAAAAGAGGTAAGAAAAGTAGTAGGGATAGTAATAGCAGTGTGAATTTTTGAGACCTCATAGCCATTTCTCCTTTCAAAATAAAAGATATATTTAAAGGCATACGCCAATAAATCAAAATGAATCTAGACGTGTGAAACGTCTAGATAAAATGATCAGACATCACGAAGTCTATACAAGGGAGCTGGGGGTGATTAAATCGTAACAAATGTAAGATTTAGTGTAAACGCTTTATTAAGTTGAAAAAGACTTTCTCAATACAAAAAGGCTTAAATACAAACTATATATGAAAACGAAAAATCGGTATGGGAGGAAAAAGCTCATTATAAATAAATTTGAGAAAAAATTGTATGGAGCCAATTATTAAAGACGTAGAAAGATAAGGAAATATCATGTAAAATAATAGTAAAAATATGTAAAGGAGGGAATAGTGTGGATGTGTTTTTGAACATTGCTGAAGAAAAAATTCGACAAGCAATACGGAATGGTGATCTTGATTATCTTCCGGGAAAAGGAAAACCACTACAATTAGAAGATCTTTCAATGGTACCTCCAGAACTTAGAATGAGTTATAAAATTTTAAAAAATGCGGGAATGATTCCACCAGAAATGGAACTACAAAAAGATATATTAAAAATAGAGGATCTAATTGCTTGCTGTTATGATGAAGAAGAGAGAAAGAAATTACGAGAAGAGTTAACAGCAAAAACGCTTCGTTTTCAGCAGGTAATGGAAAAGAGAAAGATTAAAGATAGTTCAGCTTTTCGTATGTATCAAGACAAAGTATTTCGTAAATTACGCTAAGAGGGATAAGATGACTACATTTAAAACGATAGAAGAATTAGCGACCTATATCGAAGAACAACAATTGGTACTTCTGTTTATTAAAACGGAAAATTGTGGTGTTTGTGATGTTATGCTAAGAAAAGTAAATTGCGTATTAGAGAATTATGATTACGTAGAGAAAATAGAGATATTACTACAAGACATGCAAGAGATTGCGGGGCGATATGGAGTATTTACAGGGCCAACAATTTTATTATTTCATAATGGAAAAGAAATTCTTCGTGAATCACGCTTCATTTCACTTGAAAATCTAGAGAGAATCATTCAATTATTTGAGGAATAGGGGAGGCTTTTATATGGGATTTATTATTGTCATACTATTATTTGTTGTAGTTGGAATAATCGTAACAGCAGTTCGATCGAACAAAAAGAAGGTGAACTTGGCGAAACAAAATAACATACATAATTCATCTAACAGCTCATCACCATTATTTTTCTTTGCTGGATCGGATAATGATAGCTCGCATGATGGCGGTTCACATGATTGTGGAGGGTCTTTTGGGGGAGATAGCGGGGGAAGCTGCGGTGGCGGTGGTGATTGATGAAAATGCGCCTTATATAGGCGTATTTCTTTTTAAACAAACGTTTGATTAGTTGGCTTACATATGCATAAACACAGTTAAACAAACGTTTGATTAATATTTTTAACATACTAAGGGGAATGGAAATGAAAAGGGAACCGAAAGTGAAAAATAAGGGGAAAATAGTGTTATTTTTATTAGCTGCGGGAGGCGTGTTTTTTGTTAAATTAGCATTTAAGTTTGGAACCATACATATGATTCGAACTTGGTTTGAAAGTACGTTTTCTTAAATAAGGAATATAGCCTCTTGCGATAGAGGTTTTTGATTTGTTATTATTAAACTGAACGGTCGGTTTAAAGAGGTGTGAATATGAGAAGAAGCGCAGAAGAGATAAAGAAAGAAATTGCATATAAAGCAAAAAGTCTATTTTCACAGAAAGGCTACGCAGCTACATCTATGGAAGAGATTTGTGAAATTACAGAGCGAAGTAAAGGAAGCATTTATTATCACTTTAAAAGTAAAGAAGAATTATTTTTATTTGTAGTGAAACAGCATACGTATGATTGGGTTGAAAAATGGAATGAAAAAGAGAAGTTGTATAGCACTAGTACTGAAAAACTATATGGTCTCGCGGAATATCATGTAGAGGACATACAGCAACCAATTTCAAATGCAATAGAGGAATTCTCTATGAGTCAAGTTGTAAGTAAAGAGATTTTGGAGGAACTATTAGCTTTAACTAGAGAATCATATGTTATGTTTGAGAAATTAATTGAAGCAGGTATACAGTCTGGAGAGTTCCGTGAAGATAATACTCGTGATCTTATGTATATTGTGAATGGATTATTATCAGGGCTTGGAGTACTTTACTACGAGCTAGATTATAAAGAGTTGAAGCGTATTTATAAAAAGGCAATAGATGTATTGTTAAAAGGAATGGCAGCTGAATAATAGGTCAGTTGCTTTTCTTACAAAATAAAATAGACCGAACGGTCGGTTTGTAAAAGGGGGATGAAAATGAACGCTTTATTTAAAAACCGAGCATTTATGCTCGTTATGGCATCTGATATTTTACAACAATTTGCAATTTGGATCAGAAATATGGCTCTTTTATATTTCATAATGGAGCGAACGAATAATGATCCGGTTTCTGTTTCTTTGTTATCAGTTATGGAATATGCACCTATTTTTATTTTCTCGTTTATCGGTGGTGCGCTAGCTGATCGCTGGAATCCGAAAAGAACAATGGTCGCTGGAGATGTATTAAGTGTACTGTCTATTATAGGAATTGTCCTGTTGTTAAAGCTGGATTATTGGCAGGCTATATTTTTTGCAACACTCATTTCCGCGATTGTAGGCCAGTTTTCTCAGCCCTCATCTTCGCGCATATTTAAGCGCTATGTAAAAGAAGAAGAGGTAGCAAATGCAATTGCATTTAACCAAACATTACAGTCATTATTTCTGATTTTTGGACCAGTGGTAGGATCGCTTGTCTATACACAACTTGGTTTATTTACGTCACTATATAGCTTAATCATTTTATTTTTGTTATCTGCTATCGCCCTTTCATTTTTACCAAAATGGGTTGAAAAAGAGCAAGTGGCGAGAGATTCATTAAAAAATGATATAAAAGAAGGTTGGAAGTATGTTCTTCATACGAAAAATTTACGTATGATTACGATCACTTTCACCATTATAGGCTTAGCTGTTGGATTAACAACTCCATTAGAGGTGTTTCTTGTAATAGAACGCCTTGGAATGGAAAAGGAAGCAGTTCAATATTTAGCTGCAGCTGATGGAATAGGTATGTTAATTGGTGGTATTGTTGCTGCAATTTTCGCTTCAAAAGTGAATCCGAAAAAAATGTTTGTATTCGGTATGGGCATATTAGCAATGTCATTTTTAGTAGAAGGGCTATCTACATCATTTTGGATTACTAGTTTCATGAGGTTTGGAACAGGTATTTGTTTAGCTTGTGTTAATATTGTTGTCGGTACGCTTATGATTCAACTTGTACCAGAAAATATGGTTGGAAGAGTAAATGGGACGATTTTACCACTGTTTATGGGGGCAATGCTAATTGGAACTTCACTAGCTGGAGGATTAAAGGAACTAACTTCACTAGTTACTGTGTTTTGTATAGCAATGGCACTTATTTTATTAGCGATAGGGCCAGTTCTACATATGCAAATAAAAAAAGAAGATGTTGCTAATAAAAAGGCACTAACAAATTCGTTAGCTTCGAAATAACTATTGTAAGGGAGCAATATTGCTCCCTTTTTCTTTGAGGAACTTTTGACAACTATATGAGCCAATTATATACTGATGTTGTAAAAACGATTTTACAGGTTAGGAGCAATGGTGTGAAAAATCAAATCTATGAATTACGCACTGAAAATAATATTTCACAAGGCGCATTAGCTGATAAATGTAAGGTTTCTAGACAAACGATAAATGCAATTGAGAATAATAAATATGATCCAAGTTTAGCGTTAGCATTCCGTTTAGCTGAAGTATTAGGAACAACTGTTGATAAATTATTTTTGTACAAGCAGTAGAGTCGTTCATTATAAGTCGCACCTTTAAAAATAAAAAAGATCCTCTTCTTATGAGAAGAGGATCTTTTCTTATAGCGTTTTAGTCTTTGGACTAGGTGGTGTAACGGATGTATTATTTTCTGGAACTCTAGTTAGTAAAAATCCTCCGATAATAAACAGAACAATAATACTAAGAACACCAGCGTTTGTTTTTCCTGTTAATTGGGTTGTAACACCGACTAATACTGGACCCATAATCGCGGCAAACTTGCCAAATATATTATAAAATCCGAAGAATTCATTTGCAGATTCTTTAGGTACTAGTTTTGCAAAGTATGAACGACTTAGTGCTTGAATACCACCTTGAGATGTAGCAACTAACATTGCTAAAATCCAAAAATCAAGTGTCGTTTTTAAGAAATAAGCATATGTGCAAATAATGATATAAATAATGATACCGACATATAACATTTTTTTACCAGTAAATGTTTCAGATAGTTTTCCATATAGTAAAGCAAATGGACAAGCGACAATTTGTGTTACAAATAATATGATTAATAGATTCGTTGCACTAATACCGAGATCGGTTCCGTAAGCGGTAGACATAGTAATAATTGTGTCGACTCCGTCAATATAGAAAAAGTAAGCGATTAGAAACATAAATACAGTTTTATATTCTTTAATATTTTTAAAAGTATCAGCAAGACGTTTGAAGCTCATTCTAATAGGTCTTGGATGACGCTCAATATAGTGTGTTTGCTCTACGTTTTTTAGCATTGGAATTGTAAATAATCCCCACCAAAGAGCTGTTATTGCAAAGGAAATTTGACTAGCAATGCCGACCGATAAGGGAATAGTTCCTTTTTGGGAAAGAATAATAAGAGCGATACAACCGATAAAAGGAATTGTACTCCCGATATAACCTAATGCAAATCCTCTTGTAGAAATTCGGTCCATTCTATCTTCAGAAGTGACGTCTACTAAAAATGCATCATAGAAAATGTTTGCTCCAGCAAAGCCGATTAAGGCGAGCATATAGCACCCTAGCAATAAGTACCACTGAGAGGTTGGAACGACTGCTAACATACTTGTAAATACGATACCGAGTCCAAAGAAGAATGTGAAAAAACGTTTTTTAAATCCTTTATAATCAGCAACTGTGCCAAGAATAGGAGCAAGTATAGAAATTAAAAGTGTTGCGAATGAGTTTGCATACCCCCAATATGCTGTTGAAGTTGCCCCAGATAGTCCAGCTTCTTTTGCAGCTGCTTTAAAGTAAATTGGAAATAATGCAGTTGTAATGACGAGCGAATATACGGAGTTCGCCCAATCGTATAATATCCAGCTTTTTTCTTGTCTGGACATTTTTTTCATATAATGTTCCCCCTCAAATTTGTTTTACTAACAGTGTACAAAAATAAAAATTATAAAAAGAGAAACAGTGATGAATTTTACATAACTTTTACATATATACACAGTTCTTTACAATTGGAGTAAATCCTCTACAATTGCTCCGTCTGTTTCACCTAAGTGTAAACCGAGTAGTCTAGCGATAGTTGGACCTTCATCAATAAGTCTCATATACGGGACGGTAACGCCACTTTTTATTCCTTTCCCAGCAGCGATAAAAATTGTTTCATAGTTAGGTTTTGTTGGAGAGTATCCATGCGTACCAAATGTATATTTTTTACTAGGCGTAACATCTTTTTCGGTAATTTCTTTTATAAAATCTCCTGTATAGTTTTCAGTGAAATAATACCCTTCTCGTGCTTCTAACATGAATAAACAATTACCGTCTGCACCGCAGTCTTTGGCAGCTTCATCATGAAGTATAAATTCAATTCCGTTTTGTTTATTTTGAAGTAGTTCTTCAAGGAGTAGTTGTACCTCCCGAATTGTATCCGTATCATTTTTGTCCTTTACATATACATAGGCAGAGCCGTCGCAACTTTGGCAATAGGCTTTCCAGTCTACTAATTTTCCTTTTTTATTAAGAGATATAAGTCCTCTTTGATGGAATAGCACATTTAATTGGATGGATTTGTTTTCACTTAAAGCGCTATGATCACCAAGGGCAATAATTGTACTTTCTTCGTATAAGTCACTTTCTTTTAGTGCTTGAATAATTTTCCCTAGACGTTCGTCGTGTCTCTGGATAGCAGCTATTGTTTCGTTAGATTCAAAGCCGTGATAGTGTCTTTGTGTGTCTAAATCGGTGAAATGTACGAACATGACATTAGGCTTTTTCGTCTGGATTGTATGCACAGCAGAGGCGAGGACGAAATCATCCAGCTCTGGTTGTGATAAACCATTTCTTATATGGCCGAAACGACGATTTAAATCTAATTGGTATAGTGGGCTACCGCTAAATAAGGAAACTAACACTTGATTTTGCCAAGGTCTATTTGGAAAAATTTCTGGTAAATTGTAATCGATGTTCGCTCTTCCAGTAACAGGCCATAGAAGGGCAGCTGTCGTTAAATTTGCTTTGCGCGCTTCATCATACAATGTTGTTCCTTTTATTGATTTTCGGTACCAATGCCAATCAGGTGATTCACGCCCTGGTTGAAGTAACGTATTGCTAACAACACCGTGCTTGTTAGGGTAATTGCCGGTTACGATTGTTGAGTGGCTTGGATATGTTACAGAAGGATAAATTGGTTCTACTTTTTCGACAACCGTGCCCTTTTTTATTAGAGATTGGAAATGAGGTAGTTTTTGTAGTATAGGAAAATCTAAAGCTGATAAACAGTCGAATGATAAAATAATGACATGGTTTGTTAATGCTTTATCCATAAAGTTCCCTCCTGATTATATAAAACCTATTCTTATATATTACTATTAATACCTAGTAATAAAAATATATTTTTAGGCGAAAATTTATTATTTATTTTCAGAAAAATTAAACATATAATTAAGTATAAGGGAATCTATGGAAGGAGGAAACACTATGGATTGGTTAGATGGATTTGGTATCTTTTACATCATTGGCGGAATCACGATTATCCTTGTATTTGCTATTTCATATTTACTAAAGAAACGGTTTCCAGACAAACAGTTCGATATTATATTTGCACTTAGTTTAATACTTCTTTGCTTAGCGTCCTTTCCCGTTACAATGATTGTTATTGGTGGGTGGGAAGGAATGGGATATGGATTTATTGGTTTCTTCGTCCTACTTGGTACACTTATCGGTATGATTGCGCATCAACTTGTGAAAATTACGCGGAAAAGCTACGTATAAAACTGCAAAAAATGAAAAGAATATATAAAAATAAGAAAATTAGCTATTGTTTTAAAAAAGAATTTGTATTATGATAATCAACAAATTTATTTCGTTATAACGATGAAAAAGGACTAGTACATGTTCAACCTTTTTAGCAGAGAGAGAATCCGTCAGGCTGAAAGATTCTTAAAAAGGCAATATGGAACCTGCCTTTGAGTTCTGCATATGCAGCGGGAATTTCCCGTTATCAAAAAGAGAGCATGCGCAATTTTTGTGCATGAATCAGGGTGGTAACGCCGACAAAGCTCGGTCCCTATTTAGGGACGCGGGCTTTTTTGTATTTTCTAGAAGGAGGAAGACTGACTATGGCAAAAGAACAAGTGCAAGCCATTACGAAGATGGAAGAGGACTTTGCGCAGTGGTATACCGATATTGTAAAAAAAGCCGAACTTGTTGATTATTCAAGTGTAAAAGGATGCATGATTTTACGTCCGTATGGTTATGCCTTATGGGAGAATATGCAGAAGGTGATGGATGAGAAGTTAAAAGAAACTGGCCATGAAAATGTATATATGCCAATGTTTATCCCAGAGAGTTTATTGCAAAAAGAGAAGGATCATGTTGAAGGATTTGCTCCTGAAGTAGCATGGGTTACGCATGGCGGAGATGAAAAGTTAGCGGAAAGACTTTGTGTACGTCCTACATCTGAAACTTTATTTTGTGAGCACTTTTCAAAAATTGTGCAATCCTATAATGATTTGCCAAAGTTATATAATCAGTGGTGTTCAGTAGTTCGTTGGGAGAAGACAACTAGGCCATTCCTTCGTACGACTGAATTTTTATGGCAAGAGGGTCATACAATCCATGAAACGGCAGAAGAATCGCAGACTGAAACATTAAATATTTTAAACTTATATGCTTCTTTCTGTGAGGATTATTTAGCGATACCAGTTATTAAAGGACAAAAAACAGAAAAAGAGAAGTTTGCTGGAGCAAAGGCAACTTATACAATTGAAAGTTTAATGCATGATGGAAAAGCACTTCAAACAGGAACCTCTCATAACTTTGGAACGAATTTCTCTAAAGCATTTGATATTAAGTTTTTAGATCGTAACGGTAAGTGGCAATATGTGCACCAAACATCTTGGGGTGTATCAACAAGAATGATAGGCGGGCTAATAATGGTTCATAGTGATAATAATGGACTTGTAATGCCACCAAAAGTCGCTCCAGTGCAAGTTGTTATTGTACCAATTGCTCAGCATAAAGAAGGAGTTTTAGCAAAAGCAACAGAGTTACAAGCACATATTCAAAAGGTTGCACGAGTAAAAATAGATGCTAGTAATAAAACACCAGGCTGGAAATTTAATGAGTATGAAATGAAGGGGATTCCAATTCGATTAGAAGTTGGCCCTAAAGATATTGAAAAGAATCAAGTTGTACTTGTAAGAAGAGATACGAAGGAAAAAGAGTTTGTACCAATGGATCAATTAGAAGAACGTATTCCAGCATTACTTGAAGAAATTCATATTGCTTTATTTAATAAAGCAAAAGCATTTCGCGATGAGAATACGTATGTTGCGACAAATTTCGAAGAGATGAAAAAAATAGCTGACGAAAAGCAAGGCTTTATTAAGGCAATGTGGTGCGGGGAATTAGCTTGTGAAGAAAAACTAAAAGAAGAAGTTGGCGTATCTTCACGTTGTATGCCTTTTGAGCAAGAGCATTTAGCTGAAGAATGTATTTGTTGTGGTAAAGAAGCTAAACAAATGGTGTATTGGGGAAAAGCGTATTAATACTTTTTCTGATAGGTGATAAAAGGACTTTGGGCTGCATAATAAAATGTAATCCAAAGTCCTTTTTAGTTTTATACAGTATTTCATGTACTTTTTAGATGGAAGGATGTTGTTCTTATTTTACGTTTTTACGACGAATAAACAGTAACATACCAATTAGGAATGTTGAAAGCCCCATTAAAATAGATATAGGGTAATGCGTTGCAGTATTAGGTAATTTATCACCTTGTTTTTTCGTATTACCTTTTACATTACCCCCTTGAGAACCGTTGCCCTCCTGAGAATTGCTATCGCCTTTAACACGATTGCCCCCTTGAGAACCGTTGCCCTCCTGAGAATTGCTATCGCCTTTAACACGATTGCCACCTTGAGAGCCATTCCCCCCTTGAGAACTGCTATCACCTTTAACACGATTGCCGCCTTGAGAGCCATTGCCGCCAGAACCGTTACCGCCAGAACCGTTACCGCCAGAACCGTTACCGCCAGAACCGTTACCGCCAGAACCGTTACCGCCAGAACCGTTACCGCCAGAACCGTTACCGCCAGAACCGTTACCGCCAGAACCATTGCCACTAGAGCCATTGCCGCCAGAACCGTTGCCACCAGAGCCATTGCCGCCAGAACCATTACCGCCAGAACCGTTGTCACCAGAGCCACTGCCGCCAGAGCCGTTGCCACCAGAACCATTGCCACCGGAACCATTGCCACCAGAGCCACTGCCACCAGAACCGTTACCGCCAGAACCATTGCCGCCAGAGCCGTTACCACCAGAACCATTGCCACCGGAACCGCTGCCGTCAGAGCCACTACCACCGGAACCGCTGCCGTCAGAGCCACTACCACCAGAACCGTTACCGCCAGAACCATTGCCACCAGAACCGTTACCGCCGGAACCGTTGTCACCAGAACCATTGCCACCAGAACCGTTACCGCCGGAACCATTGCCACCAGAGCCACTGCCACCAGAACCGTTACCGCCAGAACCATTGTCACCAGAACCAGTATCGTCCTGAGAACCGTTATTTCCTGGAGGTATATTATTATCCTTTGAGTTTCCTTCTGCAAAATGATCGCTATTTTGTACAATAGCGTTTGTTAATGGTTGGAAGTTTTCAGTTGCAGCATTACCGATATTTAAACCGCTAAAAAAAGATAAAGAGAGTGTTGATGCTAAAATGAAGATTTTCGTCATGGTTTTCCTCCTAAGAGATTAATGTTCCATCTAAAATACATCCCTTTGTAATATTTCTTAGGAAAAAGAGTTTTATGCAAAAAAAACTATATATAGAAAAAGGTGGTGTATTTGTCAAAGCAGAAAAGAGTTAATGTAGATTTCCTGCAAATAGTAGAGGGGGAGAATTTACATTCATAACGGTAGAGGAAGTGGCAGCAGATGAAAGAGTATATAGCGTTTGATATTGGCGGTACGCAAATTAAGTATGGTATTGTTTCAGAAATAGGGAGAGTATTAAAGCGTCAAACAGTTGCAACAGAAATTCATTTAGGCGGAGAACAAATTATTCAAAAACTTATATATGTATCCAAAAAAATAATGAATGAACATACTATTGCCGGAATCGGTATTAGCACTGCGGGAATTGTTGATATTAATAAAGGAATTGTGACGGGAGGTGCGGATCATATTCCGGGATATAGTACTATTCCTATTATTGATAGATTGCAAGAGATATTAAAAGTTCCAGTATCGATTGACAATGATGTGAATTGTGCAGCGTTTGGAGAAAAGTGGAATGGTAGTGGAAGAGAGAAAGATAACTTTATTATGCTCACCCTTGGAACAGGGATTGGGGGAGCAATTTTTATAGATGGAAAATTGTACCGAGGACATTCATTTAGTGCTGGTGAATGGGGGAATATGTTAATAGAAGGAAAAACGTTTGAAGAGGTTGCTTCGATTTAAGGATTAATTCGACTTGTAAGCAAATATAAAGGCAAAGGCAAGTGGAATGGGAAAAGAATTTTCGAGTTGTATGATAAAGGAGATCGGGAAGTTGCTCAAGCAGTTGGGATTTTCTTTAAACATTTGGCAATCGGAATTAGTAATCTTGCTTATATTTTTAATCCAGAAACGATTATTATTGGTGGAGGAATTACCGATAGAGGAAATGAGTTTTTAAAAGAAGTAAAAGAAGAGGTCAGTAAATACTTAAATCAAGAGATTTATAATAATTGTGAGATTGAACTTGCGCAAAACGGTAATTGTGCAGGAATGATTGGTGCTATTTACCACTTCTTACATCATCATAAGTAAATTATATGAATGTTTTCATATAACTGAGAATTTATCCTTTTTATCGCTAGGTAAATAATGCTACAATATAAGAGAAGAATACAATATTTTCCGATTTGGAAAATGCTTTGTAGAAAGGGAGAAACTTCATGCCTATTATTTTAGAAAAAGGTCAAAAGATCGATTTAACGAAAGGACAACCAAAAGTAGCAAAACTACAGGTTGGCTTAGGCTGGGATCCAATTGGGCAATCAGGTGGATTTCTGTCTTCATTATTTGGAAGTAAACCAAATGTAGATTGTGATGCATCTGTTGTTATGTTAGAAGGAGATCGTTTTTTAAACAAAAATGATTTAGTTTACTTCGGAAATAAACTTTCTACTTGTGGTAGTATTATTCATTCAGGAGATAATTTAACAGGTGAAGGCGCTGGTGATGACGAAACAATTTTCGTAGAATTACATAAAGTTCCAAGCCGTATTAATCGTTTAGTATTCGTTGTAAATATTTATGACTGTGTAAATCGTCGTCAAGATTTCGGGATGATTCGTAATGCATATATTCGTATTCAAAACCCGCAAACTGGTGAAGAATTAGCACGCTATAATTTATCGGATAATTATGCTGGCAAAACAACTCTAATTGCAGGTGAAATGTATCGTCACGGAAGTGAATGGAAGTTTTCAGCAGTTGGAGAAGGCACGCAAGATAAAAACTTAAGTGAGATTGTATCACGTTATCAATAAAATAACCGAGGAGGAATTGTATATGGCATCAATTTCATTGAAAAAGGGACAAAAGGTAGACTTAACAAAAACGAATCCAGGTCTTTCGAAAGTTCTTGTAGGACTTGGTTGGGACACGAATCGTTATGACGGACAAAACGATTTCGACTTAGATGTTAGTATTTTCTTAGTAGGCGCGAATGGTAAAGTTTCAGGAGCTGAAGATTTCGTTTTCTATAATAATCCAAAAGGTGCGAATGGTGCTGTAGAGCATTTAGGAGATAACCGCACTGGTGAAGGTGAAGGCGATGACGAAGCGATTAAAGTAGATTTGAAAAATGTTCCTGCTCACATCGAACGTATTTGTTTCACAATTACAATTTATGATGGAGAAGGCCGTAGCCAAAACTTCGGACAAGTTTCTAATTCTTTCGTACGTATTCTTGATGAAGAAAAGAATGCAGAATTAATTCGTTACGATTTAGGAGAAGATTTCTCTATTGAAACAGCCGTAGTAGTAGGTGAATTATATCGTCATGCAGGTGATTGGAAATTCAATGCAATCGGAAGTGGATTCCAAGGTGGATTAGCGTCTCTATGTAATAACTTTGGTTTAGATGTAGAGTAATAGATTTGATTTATATATCCATCGGTGAAATGTATGTTTACTGATGGATATATTTTTAAAGATAAAAATATAGAGGTGAATATAGATGGTTATTCAATTACAAAAAGGCCAGAAAATCGATTTAGGTAAGACAAGCCCTGGTTTAACAAAAGCAGTAATTGGTCTTGGATGGGATATTAAATCTTATGACGGCGGAGCCGATTTCGATTTAGATGCATCTGCCTTTTTATTAGATGCAAACGGAAAATGTACGAAGGAAACTGATTTTATCTTCTATAATAATTTACAGTCTCCTTGTGGATCTGTTTTACATACAGGAGATAACCGTACAGGTGAAGGTGAAGGTGACGATGAGCAACTTGTTGTGGACTTGAAGAAAGTTCCAGCAGATGTGCACAGAATTGCTATTACAGTTACGATTTATGATGCAGAAGGCCGTAGTCAAAACTTTGGGCAAGTAGGAAATGCGTTTGTTCGTTTAGCGAATGAAGAAACGAGTGAAGAAGTTCTTCGTTTTGATTTAGGGGAAGATTTCTCCATCGAAACAGCAGTTGTCTTTTGTGAATTATACCGTCATAATGGACAGTGGAAGTTTAATGCAGTAGGAAGTGGATTCCAAGGTGGTTTAGGTGCGCTTGTAAGAGCGTATGGCTTGGATGCATAGAAAGGAAACGATATTCGTTTCCTTTTTTTGACCTTTCTATAAATCTAGCAAAGAATAGGGGATAAAGGTAAGATGAGTATTTTGCAAGGAATCCTTGATACGTATGCTCAGTTTTTCGACTTGGACATGTGGATTAAAGTGTTGCAGGATCCAGTATCTTGGGGATTAATTGGTACACTTGTTGTACTTGAAGGATTATTATCTGCTGATAACGCACTTGTGTTAGCGGTAATGGTAAAACATCTTCCGGAAGAAAAACGTAAAAAAGCATTATTCTATGGACTTATTGGAGCTTATGTGTTCCGCTTTATTGCGATTGGAATCGGAATGTTCTTAATTAAATTATGGTGGGTAAAACTTCTTGGTGCACTTTACCTTGCTTGGTTATCAGTAAAATACTTTATTGATAAGCGTAAAGGTGCAAGTGAAGAAGACGAAGCTCACGGTATGAATCAAAATAGTATTCTCTTTAGAATGTTTGGTGTCTTCTGGGGAACAGTTGCGATGGTTGAATTAATGGATATCGCATTCTCTGTAGATAGCGTACTTGCTGCATTTGGTGTATCTAATGAAGTTTGGATTTTACTATTAGGCGGAATGCTAGGTATTTTAATGATGCGTGGTATTGCTGGTGTATTCTTAAAATTGTTAGAGCGTATTCCAGAGCTTGAAACGACAGCATACATTTTAATCTTAATTATTGCAGCAAAAATGTTACTGTCTTTAATCGAGATTGAGATTAGTCATACACTATTCTTTATTATTTTAGTTGTAGCATTTGGAGCAACATTTATACTTCACTACATGAAGAATTCTGGACAAGCTAGAGAAGAAGTTGCAGCTACTAAAGAAGACAATAAATAATTGAAATGGGTTTGCTCGTTTTGCGAGCGCCCATTTTTTATAACCAAAAATAGTTTATAATAGAAGAAGGACTTAGAAAAAACGTAAATGTTTTTGGAGGTGAACTGTTGTGTTTTCACGTTTTACACTTCAACCATATGCATTAAAAGATGAATCAGATTTAAAGCAATTTGAAACGCTTTTAGAAAAACGCCCACAATATGAGCTGACAGAGAATGAGATGAAATTTAGCTATATAGCATGTCGAATCCTTGGCGTTCCTAATGATGTAGATGAATATTTTAATGAACTGTTTGATTATAGTGAAGCGAAAGGAATCGAAGTTTTACACGAACAAAATTTAAACAAAGTGATTGATTCGGAAAAGCTTCGTCATATTCAAGAAGTGTTCGGATTACATCAAGAAGCACCAAATGGCCTGACAGTAAATAGGCTAGTTGCACACTTATCTGGGAAACAACTTTTACCGAAAGTAGACAATCCTGATTTACAGCATTACATACATACGACGTTTATTTCACTATTGAAATTATATGAGAAGCAACATAATCAGTCGTTAAAGACAGAAGGCTTCCGTCGTTTCTTAATCGACATAATTAAACTAAGCGAAAATTACGTAGCGAAGTGGTTCTCTACGATTAATTATAAGAAACAAATGCCGCGTATCATTTGGTACGGTGATGCACAGGAAAGCCGTATATATTTCTTATACTTTCTTATTATGCTCGGTTGTGATGTGCTTTATTATCACCCAGAAGGAAAAGATGGATTTGAAAATATTGATGAAGAGGGAAGAACTTTTGTTGTATCTCATTCAAGTCGCATTTCGCTTGAACCATTCCCTGATCGTCGCCGTGAGCGTGTTGCAACAGTAGCGTATCAAGCTTCGAAAGAAATTGAACAAGTACTTCACCACGATAATTCACTGCTGTACAAGCCGTGGCAATTCCGTTCCTATACGCCTGTAGCTCGTACACTAAAAACAACATATGATGAACTCTTTTTAATTACGAAAGAAAAGGCGTTTGTACGCCCGACATTCTTTGTTGAAAATAAACACATTTATATTCCTTCTTTATTTGCGAAAATATCAGGCGTTTCAAAGAATGATAAAGAATATTTTCAACGATTAAAGGCTGTTACATCATTTGATAACAGTTTATTAATTAATACATTCCCGTTTACGAAAGAGCAAAAAGCAAACTTCCAATATCATTATCGAGATGCATTGGACCGAGCTGGAAAATTGCATCCTGATCTAATTATGAATAGCCATTGGTGGCCGCATAAGCGTTTACCGGAAGGTTTACAGCATGGGATTGCAGAGGCGATTATCCATACGTGCGAAAGTGAAATGTGCAAACCAATTGCGAAAGAGACGAAACAAGATGTAGCGCTATATGTTTTCGCACAACTTTCTCAAATACCACCCAATATTTTAGAACAGCTTGAGAAATTTGATTATTCACAAGATGTACCGAAAATTGTTATATTTAATAATGAGAAGAGCGGAGAATTAACTCGTTCTGACGCTGTTTTATTACTATTTTTGAATCAAATTGGAGTAGATGTATTCCATTTCAATCCAACGGGAAGAAACGATATTGAACCGTATATTGAAGCGGGAGCATTTGATTCACATTGGCTTGAAGAGGTTAATTTCGATCTTGAGTTTCATGGTTCATCAGCCTATAAAAATTTATCACAAACAATAAAAGGACTATTTCGTCCATTTTTATAAGGAAAGGGAGAATACCATATGAATAACCCAGTCGTACTAGATCCGAAAACAGAATTAAATGAACAAACAGCACAAGATGTTCGCTTACAACTTAGACAAGATGCGGATGTACAACGTATTTATAATGCGGTAGATATTAAAGATCAATTAGAATTAATTGAACTTGGAAAAGAACCTTCTATGGAAATTTCACGTTTTGCTGATCAAATTTTACATACAATGTCATTATCAAAGATAGAAGATTCTGGTGAATTATTAAAACAGCTTGGTAAAATTATGGACCGATTCGATAGTAAAGACTTTGCGGAAGAGAAAAGCGGTTTCTTTTCACGTATGTTTAAAAAAGCGGATAAAATGATTGAACAAATTTTTAGCAAGTATCAAACGATGGGCCGTGAAATTGATAAAGTTTATGTGGAAATTACGAAGTACCAAGATGAGATGAAAAAATCAATTGGTACGTTAGATGGCTTGTATGAGCAAAACTTAAAATATTATCTAGACTTAGAGAAGTACGTAGTAGCAGGAGAAATGTTATTAGAGCGTTTAAATACAGAGTTAGTTCCGATGTATGAAGAGCGTGTACGTAATAATGATCAATTAGCAGGTATTGAATTAGAGTCGCTTAAAAACTCTGTTGAAATTTTAGAACAGCGTATTGACGATTTAGAAAAAGCACGTATGGTTGCGTTACTTACAGCACCACAAATTCGTATGATTCAACGTGGTAATAATAAATTAATTGGTAAAATCAATACAGCATTTATTACAACGATTCCTATCTTTAAAAATGGTATCATTCAAGCGGTAAATGCCAAGCGTCAAAAGCTTGTTGCGGATTCTATGGCTGAACTGGATCGCCGTACAAATGAATTACTTAAGAAAAATGCACAAAATATCGCAACGCAAAGTGTAGAAGTAGCGAGATTATCAGGTTCTTCTAGTATTAAGATGGAAACACTTGAGGAAACTTGGAACATTATTTCAAGAGGTATGCAAGAAACACAACAAATTGAAGAGCAAAACAAACGTGAGCGTGAAGAAAGCCGCAAACGTATGGCTACATTAACAGAGAACATCAAAAAAGAATTACAAGGATAAAGTGAAACTTTAATCAGTGGGGTTTTGTTCATCCCCACTAATTATTAGCCTTCACCAATTGGACATTTATGGGCAGTTAATCCACCACCTAACTTCTTTGCTCAAACTAAATTTTGAGGTGGGAGTTTTACTGCACGGAAAATAGTAGGATAAATGAAAAGGCAATGAGGACTATTCCTCATTGCCTTTTAGTTTCTCTTCACTAATTTAATAATCTCATTCACAATAAGTGGAATGATACTTAATAAGAGAACAAATCCCCAATCTCGCATCGTTAATGCATGTACACCGAATATATTTGCAAGGGGCGGGATGGAGATGATACAAACTTGCATAAGAACACCGATAAGAAGGGAGAAAACTAAATATTTATTTGTAAAGATCCCAATTGAAAAAATTGATTTCGTTCTTGAACGCAAGTTAAATGAATGAACGAGCTGAGAAAAACTAAGAACGACAAATGCCATCGTTTGAGCGTGTAATAGAGCATCGTCATCAATTCGCTCTGGGAAAAGAGGGAATAAATTTGTATCTCCAGTATAGAATTTTGCTCCGGCGATAAAAGCTATTAGCGTTAAAAGTCCAATGATAACTCCATTGAAAATTAGGAAAGGAACGCTACCACTAAATAAGCTTTCTTTTGCATGTCGTGGTTTTTCCTTCATCACATCTGGATCTTCAGGATCAACCCCAAGTGATAATGCAGGCAGTGTATCTGTAATTAAATTCACCCATAAAATATGAATAGGTCGTAGTGGTGTTGCCCAGCCGAGTAAAATTGCTAAAAATAAAGCGATAATTTCTCCGAAGTTACAAGAGAGTAGGAAGAGAATTGATTTTTTTATGTTGCGATAAATATTTCTACCTTCTTCAACAGCTTTCACGATAGATGAAAAATTATCATCTGTTAACACAACATCCGCTGCCCCTTTTGCAACGTCTGTTCCTGTAATGCCCATCGCTACGCCGACATCGGCTTGCTTTAAAGATGGTGCATCATTGACGCCATCACCAGTCATAGAAACGATATTTCCTTTCGCGCGTAATGCCTTTACAATTTTCACTTTATGCTCTGGAGAGACTCTAGCGAATACATTTAAATGATTAATTTTGCTAGCTAGTTCTGTATCAGAAATGTTATCTAATTCAGTTCCAATCATAATTTCCGATATTTCTTCAGCAATGCCAAGTTCTTTGGCAATTGCAAAGGCGGTATCTTTATGGTCACCAGTAATCATAACTGTGCGAATACCGGCTTTTTTACATTCTGTAATTGAATCTTTCACTTCAGTTCGTGGTGGATCAATCATACCGACAAGACCAATAAAGATAAGATTTTCTTCAAGATGATTTATATCCACATCGTTTGAATTGTATTGTTTAAATGCGAATGAAAGTACTCTTAAAGCTTCTTGAGACATTGCTCCGGCAGCTTCTAATATTTGATTTTTATCAGAATCAGTTAAAATCTCGATTTTGCCGTTTTTAAAAATATGGGTACATCGAGGTAAGAGCTTATCAATAGCGCCTTTCGTCATGCTATAGTAGCTTTCATCGTATGTATGTACGGTTGACATCATTTTACGATCTGAATCGAAAGGTACTTCGTTAACACGTTCATGTATTTTTTCTAAATGATCTTTTTGCATGTTAAAAGTGGTTCCAGCAACGAGAAGTGCAATTTCAGTCGGGTCTCCCGTTTGTGATTCGTTAGTGTAAGAAGCATCATTACATAGCACCATATTTTCTAACAATAGACGTTGCGCATCATTATTTACATTTAAACTTTCTAAGCGATCGTATGTGTTATCACTATAAAAGTGAGTAACGGTCATTTTATTTTGCGTTAACGTACCTGTTTTATCTGAACAAATAATTGTGACAGAACCGAGGGCTTCAACAGCTGGTAGTTTCCGAATGATAACGTTTTGTTTAATCATACGTTGCACACCAATTGCAAGAACGATGGAAACGATAGCTGGCAAGCCTTCTGGAATAGCTGCAACGGCTAAACTAATAGCAGTCATAAACATTTCTAACGTATCCCGGCCTTGTAAAAAACCGATGAGGAACATAACGATACAAATAGCTACAGCGACAAAGCCTAAATATTTTCCGACTTGTGCTAAGCTTTTTTGAAGTGGTGTCATATCATCGTCTGCTTCATGTAAAAGGGTAGCAATCTTACCAATTTGTGAGTTCATTCCAGTTTCAACAGCAACACCGACGCCTCTTCCGTATGTTACAAGAGTGGACATAAATGCCATGTTTTTTTGATCGCCGAGTGGTACTTGCTCATCACGTTGCATGGAAGGGTGGTAGATTGCATCTTTATCAACAGGGACAGATTCACCAGTTAGAGCAGATTCTTCAACTTTTAAATTTGCGGTTTCAATAAGGCGTAAATCGCATGGGATATATCGTCCGGCGTCGAGCATAACGATATCCCCTGGAACGACGTGCTCAGATGGAATTTCTTTTAGTTCACCATTTCTCTTGACGATAGCTTTAGGTGTTGCCATCTTTTTCAATGCCTCTAAAGCTTGTTCTGCTTTCGATTCTTGGACAACACCGATAACAGCATTTAAAACTACAACGAGCGCGATAATGCTGGCATCCGCCCATTCACCTACAAAGGCAGAAATAAGGGCAGCAATAATAAGGACATATACGAGGACGTCATTAATTTGGGCGAAAATACGCTGCCATAAAGTGCGTTTTTGTTTTGTAGCTAATTCATTAGAACCGTATTGCTTTAAACGTTCACTTACAATTTCATCTGTTAAACCGTGTTGTTCGTTTGTTTCTAGGTCAATTAATGTTTGATCTTTCGTCTTACTGTACCAATTGCTCATAAGTAAGCACCTCCAGTAAAAACAGTTAGCAATGGTAGTGTTGCTATTATTTGTGAGTAGTATGTATGGAGAAAAAATCTAAGGTGAGGTTCTACTTCTATTGTACAATATTTTACAGTTGGTTGAGGGAAAGAGAAGAGTTGTCATGAATTTGTTGGAAATAAAAAAGAGCCTCATATAAGAGAGGCTTTTTTACTTTTTAATTAATGTACCTAATTCTTCTGTAATAGCTTGCATTTCACTAATGCTGAATGTTTCACGTTTCATAACATGATCATAAATGTCACGTAAATCTTCGTACATTTCTTCGTTAAAACTAGCAGCTCTCATCGCTCCAGCATTAACCATACGTAATTTTTCTTTAATAGCTTCGACCATGTATTCAACGTTTTCTTCTGACTTTACGGATAAATCCACCGAAGTGTCCCCCTTTAAAATAACATAAGGCTATCTTAACATTTTTTATCATTTTCGTTAATGGATCTTTTCAATCCTATTAAATTAGTAGGGATTTCCTTTATATTTCATAATTGGTTGTTTATACTATAAGTATATATGAAGAAATGCACCAAGAAGGGAAGAAACAAAAACATGGTTCAAGTATTGTTTGTTTGTCTTGGGAACATTTGCCGTTCTCCGATGGCAGAAGCGATTTTTCGAAATCTTGTCGTAAAAGAGGGACTTGAAGAGAAAATTGTCATTGATTCTGCAGGAACTGGAGATTGGCATGTTGGCCATCCGCCACATAAAGGAACACAAAAAATTTTAAAAGAAAATGCAGTCACTTTTGAAGGAATTAAAGCAAGGCAAGTAGAAAAAGAAGACTTAACAAAGTTTGATTATATTATTGCCATGGACAACAAGAATATAGCAGATTTAAAAAGTTTAGGTAAAACTGGAGGCTATATTGGTAGGCTGTCCGACTTTGTTCCAGACGGTGGCTGGCCAGACGTTCCTGACCCTTACTATACAGGGAATTTCCAAGAAGTATATGACCTTGTAACAGAAGGGTGTGCAAAGCTATTAGCTTTCATTCGAAATGAACAAGGAATATGAGGAAGCTTAGAAAGAAATACTTTCTAACATAAGAAATGAAAGGGTGAAGGAATATGGCAAAGAAAAATAATATTGCTCGAAACATTGCGATTGGTGTAGCGGCAGGTGTAGCTGTATCCATGTTAAAGAAAGAAAACCGTGAAAAAGTAAAAAATACAGCAGAAAAAGCAAAAACAAAGATGATTGAAATTGGTGAAAATGCAAAGATCAAAGAAAAAGTGCAAACTGTTACAGATAAAGGACGCGAACTTGCTGATTTCAATGTGGTAAAAGCGAAAGTAGCAGAAATTAAAAAATTAACGCCATCTGTTGTAGAGACGTTAAAAGAAACGAAAGAAATTTTTAGTAAGAAAAAAGTTGAGCCAGAAGAAAAGCCAGAAACGATTGAAATTCAAGCTGTATCTCCAAAGGTAGATGAGCTGAAAGCAGAAGAAGAGCCAGTAGTTGCTGAAGATGGTGGTATGAAAGAAGCGCGTGAATTATTTATAAAAGACTCAAATGCAGTGGAAAAAAAAACTGAAGCGTACATTGAGTTAAAGCAAGATAAAGAAGAGAAGAAAAGCGTTTAAACATATATGAGAAAAATTTTAGAAAAGGTGAGAAGAAATCGTACTTATTCGTTTGGTAAAGATTTATATGACCGGACGATGCGCGATGATGTAGCGGGCTTGGCAGCACAGCTCGCTTATTTCTTCTTACTTGCAATTTTTCCTGGGCTCGTTTTCTTAATTACGCTTCTTGGATTTATTCCCATTCAAACAGAGGATGTGCTTAGTTTATTAGAGGTTTATGTACCAGATGATGCAATGAACTTAATTGAGGTAAATGTAGATAAAGTTGTAAACCAGCAAAATGGTGGTTTATTATCATTTGGTTTATTATCCATGTTATGGTTTGCCTCAAATGGTGTTAATGCGGTTATGAATGCTTTTAACCGCGCTTATGACGTGAAGGAAACACGTTCTTTTATTACAACAAGAGCGTTATCAATTGTGTTTACATTAGCTATTATTTTTATGATTGTCTTTGCGTTAATTGTTCCGGTATTCGGACAAGTTATTGGAGCAGCAGTGTTTAAAGCACTCGGTTTATCAGATAGTTTTTCTGTCGTATGGAGCATTACACGATTAGTAGCGAGTTTCTTCGTGCTATTTGCTTTGTTTAGTTTCTTATATACATTTGCACCAGATCGAAAGTTAAAAAGAAGAGAAGTTATTTCAGGGGCGTTATTTGCTACTGTAGGATGGATTGTGGTATCGTACTCATTTGCTTATTATGTAGATAAGTTTGCGAATTACGCCAATACATATGGTGGTCTCGGTGGTATCATTATTTTAATGTTATGGTTTTACTTAACTGGATGGGTAATTTTACTTGGCGGTGAAATTAATGGTTTACTCCACCATTATAGAACCGGTGACAATAATTCCCGTAATGAATAATGAGCTCTTGTTCCATAATAAAAAGGAACAGGGGGGATATTTCATGAGTAATAATAAAAAGAACCATAATAATAAAAGTAATAATAAACAAAAGAGCAGTTCGCATCCAAAGCATAAAACGAGTAGCAGTGCGAACGGTCATAATAGCTATCATTAAAAAAAACGGGTCCTCTATGAGGGACCCGTTTTATTTGCTTCCTTTTAATAATCGTAAGCCATTCAAAATGACAAGAATCGTACTTCCTTCATGGCCAATAACACCGAATGGAAGAGCTAAAAATTGCAAGAAGTTTGAACAAATTAGCATGGCAATAACGGCTAGCGAAAAGATTACGTTTTGCTTCACAATACGATTCATTCGTTTTGATAGACGGATTGCTTGAGAAAGACGAGATAGTTCGTTCTTCATCAGTACAACATCCGCAGTTTCTAAAGCTACATCTGTTCCTTCTCCCATTGCGACACCAATGCTAGCAGTAGCTAGTGCAGGTGCATCATTTATACCGTCTCCGACCATTGCTACTGTACCGTATTTTTCTTTTAACTTTTTAATCGTTTCAACTTTTGTTTCTGGTAAGCATGATGCGTAATATTCCTTTATATTACTTTCAGAGGCAATTGCTTTTGCCGTTTCTTCATTATCTCCAGTAATCATAATTGCTTCGACACCAATGCTTTGTAAATCACGAATAGCAGCTATTGTTTCTTGGCGAAGCGTATCTTTTAAAGCGATAAGTCCAAGAATGCCTCCCTCATCACTAATATAAACGACAGTTTTACCTTCCTTTTCAAGTGAGGCAGAAATACCATTATGAAATGTTTTTGTTTCTTCACCGATAAAATCAGCTTTACCTATTTTATAAGCGTTGTTTTCGAATATTCCTTTTAGCCCAAAACCAGTTACATCTTCAACCTTTTCTGGTTTTTTTAATGTAATGTCGTACGCATGTTGTGCATATTTAACAATAGATTCAGCCAAAGGATGTGTAGAGTGACTTTCAATTGATGCTGTAATAGAAAGTACTTCTTTTTCTGTCATATTTTCTCGAACATATATATCTGTTACGGTAGGTTTTCCTTCTGTTAATGTTCCTGTTTTATCAAAGGCGATTGCTTTTACTGAAGCGAGGCGTTCTAAATGTATGCCACCTTTAAAGAGAATTCCATTTCTTGCTCCGTTAGAAATTGCAGATAACGTTGCTGGTGTAATGGCAGCAACGAGCGCACAAGGAGATGCGACTACAAGTAAGATCATAGCGCGATAAAACGTTTCATTCCAGCTCCAGTCAAGTAAGAAATGAGGAACGAACATCATAAGCGCAACAACGAGTAGTACACCTTTTACGTATGTTCCTTCAAACTTTTCGATGAATAGTTGTGATGGTGATTTTTCACTTTGTGCACTTTGTACGAGACGGATAATCTTTTGGAATAATGTTTGATCGCTCGGCTTCGTAATTTTAACTTCGATAGCACCACGTAAATTTACAGTACCTGCAAATACTTCATCGCCATGTCTTTTCTCATTTGGAATAGGTTCTCCCGTGATTGCTGCTTCATCGATATTTGTTTCACCGTTATGAATCGTACCGTCAGCAGGAACACGTTCACCTGGTTTAATTAAAATAATGTCGTTAATTTGTAACTCTCCAACAGGAATACGTTCCTCTGTTCCGTTGGAAATGCGTAATGCTTCTTCGGGTTGTAAGTCAAGAAGAGCGGAAATTTCTTTTTGGCTCTTACTTAATGTATAAGATTCCATAGCACCGCTGAGCGCAAAGATGAAGATTAAAATAGCCCCTTCTGCCCAGTAGCCAATAATTGCAGCACCGATAGCTGCAAAGAGCATTAGCATTTCAACATTTAGCTCTTTTTCTTCAATCGTATCTTCAATTCCTTCTTTCGCTTTTGCATATCCACCAACTATATAAGCAAGGATATAGCAAGTAATACCTGCATTCATTGCATCGTTCTTTGTGAATAGCCAGCCAGCTAAAATAAAAATACCAGATGCCAATGCAAATACAAGTTCATAATGTTTTTTTAATGTATCCCATAAAGTGGGATGAGAAATTGTTTCTTTTGCGTGTAACGTTTTTACTTCTGAGTTCATTACTACTCGCTCCTTCCGAATTCTTATTGAGAAAAATAATCAAAATCGAAACCCCTATAAAACGACGAAAGCTGCCATCCATAATGGATAGCAGCATTTCTGTTGAATCTGTTTTTAATAGTTATTATGTTGTAATTATTCTATAGTATATCATATGTTTTTATGAGATGGTACGGTTTTGTTTCAAGTATAAACGGAAAACTTGTGTTTTCGCAATTCCTTTGGTATATATGAATATTGTTCATAAAAAGGTCGGAAAGGAAGACAACAAGTGAAGACAGAGAAATTTTTTACCCATCCGATTGGCGTATTTATTGCTGCAATAGTAGCAACTTTTTTATGGGGAAGCGCATTTCCTTTTATTAAGTTAAGTTATGCTGAACTTGGAATTCAACCACAAGAAGTTGGAGAACAAATATTATTTGCCGGTTATCGTTTCTTGTTATCTGGAGTCATGCTCTTATTATTCTTTAAAGTGTTAGGAAAAGATATGAGCTTCAAAAAAGGAACGGGGAAACAGTTAATACAAATTGGTTTATTCCAAACGTTTCTTCAATATATCTGTTTTTACATTGGAATGAGTTATAGTTCAGGAATTGAAGGAGCTATCATTTCAGGGACATCATCATTCTTTCAAATTTTACTCGCCCATTTTTTATATAAAGATGATGCTCTCAATATAAGAAAAATAATTGGGGTATCGATTGGTTTTTGTGGCGTCGTTTTAGTAAATGTGCCGAGTGATGGTAGCTTATCATTTCATTTTGGAATCGGAAGCTTATTACTTCTTAGTGCAGCAATGCTGTATTCATATGGAAACATATTAGCAAAAGAAGGTAGTAAAACATTAGATGTTGGCTATATGACAGCATACCAAATGATGTTTGGTTCTATAGGATTATTATGTATAGGGGCTTTACAAGTTGGAGTCATGCCATTTACATTTAGTCTACATGCACTACTTATGCTGATTTATTTATCTTTCTTATCTGCAGCTGGTTTTTGCATTTGGAATACAATTATGAAGTACAACAAGGTTGGAAAAGTATCTATGTATATGTTCTTTATACCCGTATTTGGTGTGTTATTATCGAGCATGATTTTAGGTGAAGCAATTCATTCATTTGTGCTACTCGGTTTAGCATGTGTAGCCGCGGGAATTATTGTGGTAAATCGGACGCCAGCTAAGCAAAAAATAGAGAAAGAAAAACAAGTAGCATAGAAAGCAGAAAAGCGATTACAATGGAAGAACAGTACTGTTCTTCTTTTTTTATAGAAAAAGGATAATAGACTAAGTGTAACGAAAAAAGATACAAAAAGCATTTATTGAGGAGAACATATTATGAATCTACTTTACGTGGTGTTAATTGGGCAAATACTTCTTTTTTTAATTGGTGCAATTTATGCAATGCGGCAGACAAAAAGAACGAAAGATAATATGCCGTTACCTTTAGCAATCCGTCTTATTCTTAGTTTTTCTTTAACAGGTAGTGCAATTTGGATATGGTTACAAGATCCATCTGTAGAGTATAGTACGTGGGTTGCACTTGGTATGACTTTATCGACTGTGGGAGATTTGTTTATGGCTGGGCTGATTCCAATTGGTCACAGGTTAATTGGAGGGATGGTTACTTTCGCTCTTGCTCATTGTTTTTATGTAAAAGCATTTTTGCAAACAGGAATTTCGTGGAATGGTTTTTGGATTGGTTTACTCGTATATGGGCTCTTTCTAATTGTAGGATGGTTCTTCTTTATCCGAAATGATAAACAGGATAAATTGTTTACGATAGGAGCTCTAATTTACGGCTTGTGGGTTGGAGGAATGGCTTGCTTTGCATTCGCCTTATATTATGAAAATACAGGAATATGGTGGATACCAGCGTTTGGTGGTTTACTGTTTGTGATTTCTGATTTTATTATTGGCGTGACAGATATCGGAGGGCGTAAATTGAAGTATGAGCCACTTTGGATTTGGTTTACATATGTAGCTGCTCAAATGTGTATTGTATATGTGGGATTATAAAAAGATACTCTCAAAATAGTGGATAGACTATTTTGAGAGTATCTTTTTTGCTTGTTTAATTTGATCAGTATTACCATTTTGAAATTTCTAATATTATAATTTTATAATTCAGAATTTTGTAGAAAAATATCGGTTGTATTATTTATAATAAAAGTAAAAAGATGATGAGATGGTGAAATGATGCAAAAGAAAAAACGTTGGCGTGAATTCTTTGGAACTATTGCAATTGCATGTTTATTGGTGTTTTTGGCGAAAATTTTTGTGTTTTTCCCTACGACTGTAAAAGGAGCATCTATGAGGCCAACGTTGCAAGATGGAGATAAGGTAATTGTTAATAAGTTAGCAAAACAATTTGAAAGCTATGGGAGAGAAGACATTATTGTTGTGAAAACAGATAATTTTTATGTCAAAAGAGTGATTGGATTATCTGGAGATATAATTGAGATGAGAAATGATCAATTATATGTAAATTCTGAAGTGAAAGATGAAGAGTATTTGGATAGTAATAAAAAACAAGCAGAAAAAAAACTTATGAATTTAACAGAGGACTTTGGACCGATTACAGTTCCTAAAAATAAGATTTTTGTTATGGGAGATAATCGCTTAATAAGTAAAGATAGTAGAAATGGTTTAGGTTTTATTGATAGAGAAGATGTGTTAGGAAAGTTAGCAGGCATTTATTATCCGTTTGAACATATGAAAATAATAAAGTAAAAAACCAAGCAAATTTTAGTTTGCTTGGTTTTTTTGTTAAACAGTAGGAGATTCGTTAGATACGAACATATCTTCATGTTTCTTTGTAGTACTTAAAACGAATTTATGTTGTAGCAATTGTAGTTTAAATAACGCCAAAGGATCATGATATGTTTCTGGATTGCTTCTTAGCGTTGCTAATGTTTGCTCGTCTTCCTTTATCTCAAGTTGAGCTGCATCTACATTTTGTTTCAATATATTAAGTGGATCTTTGAAGAACATCATGATATCACGTTCTAATGCACCTTCAAATACTTCAAATTGAAGGAAGAATTGTTTTGAAATTGTGTGAGCAATTTCTGTATAGTCTTCTGTTTCAATATATTGTTTATATTTGTTGGCGAGCATAGATTGGTTTTTTTGCATATTACCAAATAATTTTCCGGCACTTTTTAAGAAAAACTGTGTCGGTGTAAAGCGTAATAAAATATTGATGTTCGTTACTGTAATTCGATTTGTCATTCGTACAACATCTCGATTCCAATCATCTAATAATTTGAAATCGCAAGGAAGTTTCATACGTTCTTCTTTATATAATTTATTAAACGTTTCACTCATTTCATCTAAATAAGCTTGAGCTTGAATAAATTCATTATGTGCTGTTTCAATCCATTCTTGAATAGACCCAGTAAATTTAGGAAGAAGTACCTGTTGTACATGCTTTTGAACTCGTTCATTCATTGCAGCATTTAATTCTTCATGAACTAGTTTGAAATCACTATCTTCTTGAACAAGATCAGAGCAGCTTTGTAATAATTCAGGGATTTGAGAATGTATATCTCGTGTAATTTCTTCTTTCGTTAAAAGATAGGATTCGGTAATAGAGCGAATTTTATCTTTTTCAAGAGCAGTAAGGTTATTAATAAATCCAGTAAGTTTCACTGAGATGTGTTTATTCCAGCGTACGGATTTTACTAATGTATTTTCTAATTCCACACGTTCATTTATGAGATAAGCAATTGTCTTTTGCGTAAACCATATTAGCTTTTCTATACGTTCTTTTTCTATATCGCGTTTTGCAAGATTAGAAAGAATAGATTCTGTTACATCTCCAAGTTGCTGGCTACTCTCTTGCGAAGGAGAGTATGGGAAGAATTGTGCATCTGGAAAATGTACTTTAAGTTTACTAATTAGTTTTTCATTAGTAGTCGTATTATTTGTGTGTGATACGAAGTGAATTTGTAAGTTTGGTACTTGTTCACGTAAATAAATTAACGTATCAATTTCTTGACTATGCAATGGTGAAGAAGAATTTAATACGTATACAAGGCTATCTGCTGCTTGTAAGTATTCAAAGTATGCATTGTTTTTATCCAATTGTCCTTGAATGGATGGTGTAATAAGAAATGTAAACTTATTTTTTCTTAAAAACCTACTTGGTAGCTTAATTTCTATACATTTTTTCTCAAGTTCTGACTGAGCAGATGTAGCCGTTATTTGATGGAATTCATCAAGGTTAGGGATATTTCTTATATCTAACTCGGTAAATTCTGTTATTTCAGTTTGACTAGCGTCTTTAAATAGAATAGGAGTTGTTAAAGTTTCAGTTAAGATGTTCTCTCCCAATATTGAATTAACAAATGATGTTTTATCATGGTCACTAGTTCCAGCTATTAGTATTGGTGTGACATTTAAATCACATAGTTCATGGACGAGTAGCGTAAATTGATGACTTAAATCTACATCATTTTTCTCAGCCCATACAGCGATTGTTTCGAATAAATGAGAAACTGTTTCCATATTTACATCTGCTTCAGCTGATGTATTAGAAAGTAAGGATCCAGCACTTTTTACGAGTAATGATTCTAAAGTTGTAGGTGAGACTTCATTCCATGCTAACACTGCTGCAGAGACAACTAGAGAATCTTTTGCTTTCGTTAAACTGAACCAATTTGTTAATAAATTTGGTACAAGTCCGTTTAATTCATGCATAAAATGATTTCCGGTAATTAATGCAAAGTATGTTTCTTGGTAGCGAGTAGAAATTTCATTCCAATCGTCATTATTGTCTGTTTCAATATGCAAGAATAAATGATTAATACTTTGAATCCAAGGAAGGTATAAGGATTCATGTTGATAGCTATTCCAAAGAGCAATAACAAGTTCTTTAAATTGAGCTTGATCAACAGCATATAGAGCTTTTAAAGACTCATAGAAATATTCAGGCTTAATATTTTTTGTAAATCCTTTGTTTATGTAAGTTATTAACGTATCAAACCAGTGTAAAGATTGTGTTCGGATACCTTCTTGAACAGCTAGTTCGATAGCGTTGTTCCAATCTTCTTGTTTTTCATAGAAAGAACGTGCAATTGCAGTAATATTTGGGTAATCCGGTTGGAATGCAACAGCTTCACTAATCGTCTTAAAAGCGAGTCCTAAACGATCTTGTTCGATATAAAGAGAAAGAAGTTGTAAGGAAACCTCCATCGTAAGAGTCGTATCTTCCGTTTGAATAGATTGATAAATTTCTTCTGCCTTTGGTAAGAATCCTAGTTCAAAATAAGCATCTGCAATATTTTTTGTCGCCCAAAGTGCAAGAGCATTATTTACTTTTTCCCATTTAAATATAGCTGCTTCAAAATCTTTATTTTGATAATAAAATTCACCTTGAGCAAATCGAATATTAGAAATGTTGGAGAATTCATTTTTAGATTCATTTATATATGCTTCACCGAGTACTTCCGATGCAGGAGTAGAAGTTTCTTCTGTTAAAAATGTTTTATAGTAAACTTTTTGAATAAATTGATTTTCAATGGTCATGTTCGTTCCCCCCTGTATAATTTAGAAAAATGATGTTGTATGTAAAAGGGTGTATGTTCTTTTAATAGGTAAAAGTTTCATTATATAGACCAAACTATGTTTTTGCTAGATATATCATTTTTCTTGAGAGTTAAACCGTTGCGAAAAGTAACTTTCCTTTATTGTAACAAAAAAACACGCATATGAATTTTTATTTTTTATCGGGTTATTTGCGGGCAGTAAGAATCTAATCTCAAAATTGGTGAATGTAAGTGAGTTATGTGGGAGTCGGGATGTCTGTAAAAGCAAGATTGGCATAGGTTAATAATTAGTAGAGGATGAACAAAACTCCCACTGAGTAAAGTTTTACTTTATCTCTGTTAAAGGAAAGAATAGAAGTAGAGTTCATTATAAAAACAATGTATAGTGAATATGTATACCATGTTTGCCTTAAAGATAGAAAGGGTACAATGTGGAATAACGACCGTGCATAGGATGTGTCTTCCGAATGGAACAACATATTGGCGAGTTAATCGCGCATTATGGCTATTTTGGAATTGTTATAGCTTTGGCTGGTGGGATTGTCGGATTACCGATACCAGACGAGTTTTTATTGACCTTTGTTGGTTATAATGTTTCAAAAGGAGTTATGTCAGGAACTGCTGCTTTTTTAAGTGGGATGGCTGGTGCGATGTTAGGAATCACGTTAAGCTACATATTAGGTTTAAAACTTGGGCTCCCTGTTTTAAAGAAATATGGGCCGAAAATTAGAATTAAAGAACATCACATTGAAAAAACACATATTTTATTTGAAAAATATGGGCCATTTCTTTTAATGATTGGTTATTTTATACCGGGCGTACGTCATTTAACAGCATATTTTGCTGGGGTATCAAATTTGACACTTTGGCGTTTTTGTTTGTACGCTTACGGTGGTGCGCTCATTTGGATAAGTGTTTTTATTGGGCTTGGCTGGAAGTTAGGCGAGAAGTGGCGCTTCGTTGAGTATAGTTTACATCATTATGGAATATGGATTTTATTAATTTCAGCAGTTGTTACATGTGTTGTATGGTTGTACATAAAGAAAAAGAAAAACCGCTAATAGCGGTTTTTTTAGCTGAAAGCAATAAATAATACACCAGCTGTAATAAAGACTACACCAACGCCGGTCATAAAGTTTAACTTTTCACCGAGGATAATCATAGCGAGAATGATAGAAAATACGACGCTTAATTTATCGACAGGAGCTACTTGTGAAACCTTTCCTGTTTTGAGGGCAAGAAAATAAAATAGCCATGAAGAAGCACCTGCAATCCCACTTAATGTGATAAATAGCAGTGCTTTTTTATTTAGCAGTACGTCGCCGATATTTTGAAATTTACCTTGTATGATAATAACGCCTATCATAAATAATGCCATAATAATAGATCGAATTGTTGTTGCAACGTTTGCATCGATGCCGTCTAAACCAAACTTTCCAAAAATCGATACAAGGGCAGCAGCAATTGCTGATAATAGTGCAAATAAGAGCCACGAACTCATAGTAAAATTCCTCCAATCGTACAGTATTATACATGAAAATGATTCTCATGTATAAAGTTGAAGCAATTGAGCTTTATAGGAAGCACGACTTCAACTTAACTTCTTGCTCCACCTGAATTTTAAGGTGGGAGTTTTACTGCCTGTAAATAGTGGGCTAAATAGCGAAATAATCCCCACCTTATATTTTTAATAAGGTGGGGATTATTATACTACTCTGCAATTTCCTCATATAAAAAGTACGTTACATTATAAATATGTTCTACTTCATCGTCTGTCATAAACAGTAATTCGTCACGCTCAATCCCTTTTTTCTTTTCAATAAACTCAATCATGTTTTTGCGTTCTTCTCTCTTCATCAATTTTATTTCTCCTCTCAATCTGTTTTAATACAGTTTATTTAAGTTAATGCTATTATATAACAGAATCTTTAGAAAGTTCCACCTATTTTATTGTTTTTTTCAAAAGAACTTTTCGACAAAACAAGCCCACCTAAGGGGGGCTTGTTTTATTTTATAGTCGTAAAAACTCAGGCTCCGTCGTACCGGCACCATCGATGTAATAAATTGTGTCGGGGTTGATTTTTATCAATACGTAATTAGGGTCTTCAGGGCCGAGTAACCAACGTTTTAAGCTATTATTCCAAAACTTGTTTTTTAATGTCGAGTCTTCCTCAATTGAAGCCAATCCTTCAACTTCAATATAATCTTCATCTAATTTTTTCCCTTCTCGTCCGAGTAGTACATGGACATTAGGATTTTGTTCAATATCTGTTATCTTTTTTGATTGTCGATCTGTTGCAACATACAGTACAAAATCTTCATGGAAAAACATCATAAAGGCGCTATGAGGTTTCTCATTTCGTACTGTAGATAATACACCAGTACGTTGACCTTGAATAATAGTTGCGATTTTTTCTTTTAAGTGCATAATTTTAACCCCTTTTCACAATTTATAATTCTGTCTGTTTAAACAAGATAATTTAAATATCTTTCATACTGTTTTCTTCAATCCGATTTTTTAAACGTAATTGTGATGAAATCGGACAAGTTAGGAGAAGAATAATAATAATATTGAGGAGAAATACATACGATGGAAGGATGAAAAGCATGTTTAATAAAATATTTCTTATAGTAGCGCTTATAGGTGTACCACTATCTGTACTTGGAAAAACACTTCATTGGCCAGAAACAATTATGTTCGCTGTGTATTGTATTACGATTATCGCATTAGCTGGTTTTATGGGTAGAGCAACAGAGAGTCTAGCAATTGTTTCTGGTCCTAGAATAGGCGGATTATTAAATGCTACTTTCGGTAATGCTGTTGAACTTATCATTTCAATTTTTGCACTTCAAGCAGGGTTAATTGAAGTGGTGTTAGCTTCTTTAACGGGTTCTGTACTTGGAAATTTATTATTAGTAGGAGGGTTATCTTTCTTTGTTGGAGGTCTTAAATACAAAAGACAAAGTTTTAATGTATATGATGCAAGGCATAATTCAGCTTTATTAATATTTGCTGTTGTTGTGGCCTTTGTTATTCCAGAGATCTTTTCAATGAAGATGGACGCTGGCAAGACGTATCAATTAAGTATAGGTGTTTCTATTATTATGATTATCATGTACCTTGCTGCATTACTATTTAAGTTAGTTACGCACCGTGGTGTATATCAACATAAAAGTGACGAAGTAGCGCATGAAGAAGAGCCAGAGTGGTCGAAAGGGAAGGCGCTCCTTATTTTAGCAATAGCAACACTAGCGGTAGCTTATGTGTCAGAGGCACTCGTGCATACTTTTGAAACTGTTGCAAAGTCATTTGGCTGGTCAGAGTTATTTATAGGGGTTATTATCGTTGCAATTGTTGGGAATGCAGCGGAACATGCGTCTGCAATTATTATGGCTTATAAAAATAAAGTAAATATTGCAGTTGAAATTGCAATAGGCTCTACATTACAAATCGCCATGTTTGTTGCTCCTGTATTAGTATTACTATCTATGTTCTTCGCGCAAAGGATGCCTTTAGTATTTACCATACCAGAACTTGTGTCTATGATTACAGCCGTTTTCTTAACGATTGCGATTTCCAATGATGGAGATACAAACTGGTTTGAAGGAGGCACTTTACTAGCGGCGTATGTCATTATGGGAATTGGTTTTTATTTATTATGAAAAATAGGCATAACAATTGCGCTCAGAGAAAACAATAAACGAAGTAGTATATATACCTACATAGGAAGGAGCCAGACAGGTGAAACGAGTATACAGCATATGTCTTTCAACTATGGTCTCGTTTATTTTATTATTTCCTAACATGAGTTTTGCAAAGACAACAGTAGGAACAAAAATGCCTTCATCTGTTTTAAATATTTCAAAAGACAATACATTTCCAAATGATGCGCAAGATTTGCCACGTTTACAACCAAGTAAATTTGCTCAAGAGCTATTGAAAACGGCTAATATTAAAATTGAAAATCCAGACTTAATTCGGATGTTTAATGAAACGACAATTTCAAATGCGCCACTTGCAGTAGGGTATCGGGCAAAAATTTATTTAGGTCAATGGGCCTTACATTATGAATCAGTAGACACATCGATTAATTGGGAATATAAACAAGTGAATCGAAATGTGTATGATAATCGCGGAGGAGACCGTTTATATCCACTTCGCTATAAGCAAGAAACACAAAAGACGGTTGAAGGCGATTTAACAGCAGATATGAAAGATGCTGCAGATGTGAAAAAAATGATGCTTCTCAAAGCACTTGAAAAAGTACAATTACCTCTTTCGTTTAAGACAACTATTGGTTATGGTACTGGACATGAGCGTGTGTATAATATTAGTCCGAGTCAACTTGGATATTTATACGCTTATACACCAGCAGTAAATGAAAAGGGAAAAGTAACATTTGGAGAAGTGTATCTTGTATTAAAGGGAAATCAAAAAAGACTTGTTGTGAAAAATATTACTTCTCAAGGAATTGGAGCGGCAATTCCAATTCATGATCATTTGTTTTTTAAATTTATTTCTTCTTCTCACTCGCAATAACATAAAAAACGTCAGCTTATAAGCTGACGTTTTTTTTATAATGTAATGTTTGCTGTTTTTGATAAGAAATCTTCTGTCGGATAGTAGCTGTTTTTTACAAGAACATTTGGTCCAAGACATTTTACTGCAGGACAGTGGCAGCTTAATGATTTTGCTGTTTTTGAAGTGCTCCATTTTTCATACGCTTCTTGTAATGTGTTTGTTTGTATGTTTCCTAGAAGTGGAACATCACCAAAGTCCGTCACAATAATATTTCCATCGAAAATATTTACATTTAAACGAGAACGGCCATCTGGATCATTACGAACAGTTACATTTTTGCTCTCTTGCAATTTTTTAAATGTAGCTATGTCTTTTTCGTCATCGCTACAAGCATAGAAAGGTAAAGTTCCAAATAGCATCCATACATTTTCATCGCGAATTTCTAGTAAATGTTCAATCGCATCACGAATTTCAGCTTTTGTTAAAATCTCTAGATTACTCGCGAAGTCACTTGGATACATTGGATGAACTTCATGACGTTTACAGCCCATCTCTTCGACGATTTGGCGGTGAATATGTTCAATATGTGGTAGAGTTCTTTTGTTTAGCATTGTTTCGGCCGATACAAGTACACCTGCATCTGATAGAGCCTTACTATTTGTAATCATTCTTTCGAATAATTTTGCACGTTGTTCGTAAGTAGGCTTACGCTCCATCATTGCAAATCCGCCTTCAACGAAGTCATCAATTGTTCCCCAGTTATGAGATATATGCAATACGTCTAAATAAGGAATAATCTGTTCGTAACGTGCTAAATCTATAGTTAAGTTAGAGTTGATTTGAGTGCGAACGCCTCGTTCATGGGCATATTTTAAGAGTGGTGTTACATAGTTGTCGACGGATTTTTTTGAAAGCATAGGTTCGCCGCCAGTAATACTTAAAGAACGTAAATGAGGAATCTCATCTAATCGTTTTAATAAAAGATCCATCGGAAGCGGATTTGGGTCTTTCGGCTGTAACGTGTAACCAACAGCGCAATGCTCACAGCGCATGTTGCATAACGTCGTTGTTGTAAATTCAACATTTGTTAATAGTAGTTTGCCGTACTCTTCAAGGTCCATATACGCTTCCCATGGATCGTAAGAAGGAGTAATCGGCTTCATTTTTTGTGATATCGTCATATGAAATACTCCTTTGACTATTGAAATAACAATTTGTCCATTCTCTATAATAGAAGAATATGTGCTTTTTATAAAGTGAAACTTTTTAGCATGGAAAAAGAGAGGGCTTACATTATAGTGGATGACTGTGACAAAATTGATGAAATTTCATGCCCATAGCAATCGTTTTTGCGGTATAATAAAAGCAACTCGAATTAAAAGGAGAGTGCCTTCATGGGAAAAGCAATTCAAGATAAAGATACACAATTAGTATATTTAAAAGAACGTTTAAATATGTTCATTGAAGTAATTGATACAATTGAACCTGAAGAAGTAGAATTAGAAGATGTAGATCGTCTTCTTGCAATGTTAGATGAATTAGAATTAAAATGTGAGCAATTTAAAAAAGACGAATAATATATTAAAAAGGCTACCAATTCCAATTTGGTAGCCTTTTTCTGTTCGGGTAATAGAAGGACGATAGAAAAAGAGGTATAATCAAGTTGTGAAAAATTTCATTTATGCTCTAATAGCGTGAAACAAATAAATAGCTAAAGAGCATAACAATTGAATTTTCAGCTCATAACGTTTTGGTAGCGTTCACAATTGAGGGGGAAGTAACAATGGAAAAGCTTCAAGAAAGCATGTATCAACTAATTGTTGAAACGTCAACGAACTTACCGAAAGATGTTCGTCGTGCGATTCAACAAGCGAAAGAGCGAGAAAATGCAGGGACTCGTTCTGCGATGGCACTTGGCACAATTACAAATAATATTAAAATGGCTGATGATAACATCTCGCCGATTTGCCAAGATACAGGGATGCCAACGTTTAAAATTTATACACCAGTTGGTGTGAATCAATTAAAGTTGAAGGAAGCTATCTATAATGCGCTTGAGCGGGCGACAAAAGATGGTAAACTTCGTCCCAATTCTGTTGATTCTCTTTTTGGAGATAATAGTGGAAATAATTTAGGACCAGGTACACCGGTGATTAAGTTTGAACAATGGGAAAAAGATTATATTGATGCACGTTTAATCCTAAAAGGTGGTGGCTGTGAGAATAAAAATATTCAATATAGCTTACCGTGTGAACTAGAAGGGCTTGGACGAGCTGGCCGTGATTTAGAAGGGATTCGTAAATGCCTTCTTCATGCAGTATATCAAGCACAAGGGCAAGGATGTAGCGCTGGTGTAATTGGTGTTGGTATCGGGGGAGACCGCACATCAGGTTATGAATTAGCAAAAAATCAATTATTCCGTACATTAGATGATGTCAATCCAGTACCAGAGTTACAACATCTTGAAGAGTACGTATTAGAAAATGCGAATAAGCTTGGCATTGGTACGATGGGATTTGGCGGAGAAACAACTTTACTTGGTTGTAAAATTGGCGTCTATAATCGTTTGCCAGCTAGTTTCTATGTATCTGTTGCGTATAATTGCTGGGCATATCGTCGCCTTGGTGTGAAAATCCATCCTGAAACAGGAGACATTATGGATTGGCTATATCAAGAAGGTGAAGATACACTTCAGCATGAAGTACAAGAAAAAACAGAGCAACGTGAGATTGTATTACAAGCACCAATTACAGAAGAGCAAATTCGTGAACTTCGCGTTGGTGATGTTGTAACAATTAATGGCATGATGTATACAGGTCGTGACGCAATCCATAAGCATTTAATGGATAATGATTGTCCAGTAGATTTAAATGGACAAATTATTTACCACTGTGGTCCAGTTGTTGTGAAAGATGAAAATGACAATTGGCAAATTAAAGCGGCAGGTCCAACGACAAGTATTCGTGAAGAACCGTACCAAGGCGATATTATGAAGAAATTCGGTATTCGCGCTGTCATTGGAAAAGGCGGTATGGGTGCGAAAACATTAGCGGCTTTAGAAGAACACGGCGGTGTATATTTAAACGCAATCGGTGGTGCAGCGCAATATTATGCTGAATGTATTAAAGAAGTGAAAGATGTTGATTTCTTACAATTTGGTATTCCAGAAGCAATGTGGCATTTACGTATCGACGGGTTTAAAGCAGTTGTAACGATGGACTCGCATGGTAATAGCTTACATGCAGATGTTGATAAAACATCACTTGAAAAATTAGCTAGCTTTAAAGAGCCAGTATTTAAGTAAATAAAAAATGCATCTCGAATGATTCGAGATGCATTTTTTTGGTATATATAGAAAAACATGTTCAGCATGAAAGAATGCGTAGCAACAGAAACTACAAGTACGATTATATATGGAAAGGAGACTATTTATGAAATATAAATGGTTATATATCGGTCTCATTTTTTCAATTATGATGGCACTTGTTCCAGTTTCAGCACTGGCTTATACAAATACTCCACATAACTGGGGAATCCCGCGTCCTAAAAATGAAACAGTACCAGATGCAGGAAAGTTATATACAGATTTACTACAAAAAAATGGCGGGTTTTATTTAGGAGATACGAAGAAAAAAGATATTTATTTAACATTTGATAATGGATATGAGAATGGATACACAGGGAAAATATTAGATGTATTAAAAGAGAAAAAAGTACCAGCAACTTTCTTTGTAACGGGGCATTACATTAAAACGCAAAAAGATTTATTGTTAAGAATGAAGGATGAAGGACACATTATTGGAAACCATTCTTGGAGTCATCCTGATTTTACAGCGGTAAATGATGAGAAACTTCGTGAAGAATTAACGAGTGTAACGGAAGAAATTAAAAAAGTAACTGGGCAAAAAGAAGTGAAATATGTACGTCCTCCGCGCGGTGTATTTAGTGAAAGAACGTTAGCTCTTACGAAAGAAATGGGCTATTATAATGTATTTTGGTCACTTGCATTTTTGGATTGGAAAGTGGATCAGCAAAGAGGATGGCAATATGCGCATAATAATGTTATGACGATGATTCATCCAGGATCTATTTTATTACTTCATGCAATATCAAAAGATAATGCAGAAGCACTTGCAAAAATCATTGATGATTTGCGCGAGAAAGGGTATCATTTTAAAAGTCTAGATGACTTAGTAAAAGGCAATCAACCGTAAGCATGTATGCTTACGGTTTTCTCATGCTATAATGATGTGTAAAAAGGATGGGGAAACGTATGTGGAGCGAGCATGTTACGTTAGAGTATCCGTATCATTTTGAAGAAGTATTAAAACGTTTAGCTTTTGATCCTCTTAACGTCATTCAATTAGATGAGAAAGTTATTTATATCCCGCTTTGTATAGACGAGGAACAGGTTGTTGTTCGCTTACAAGGGATTGGTACTGTTCAAAATCCACAGTTTTGGATTTCTAGTCAGACAGGAGATCCAGAGAAAGTCATGAAACGAATGAGGGCCATTTTTCATTGGAATGAACCGTTTCAAGATATACAAAATCATTTTTTAAACACATCATTACGTCCACTATTTGAAACATATGCTTATACTCCAATTATTTTAGAATTTGATTATTTTGCTTGTCTGCTTCGCTGTATCATTCACCAACAAATAAATTTGAAATTTGCTACTGTGTTAACAGAACAATTTGTGAAACGGTATGGAACAGAGAAGAACGGTGTATTCTTTTTCCCCACTCCGGAAATAGTAGCAAATATTTCAATAGAAGAATTGAGAGAGCAGAAGTTTAGTCAGCGAAAGGCTGAATATATAGTAGGATTAGGTCGAAGTATTGTCAGTGGTACATTAAATTTAGCGAGTATAGAAAATGGGACGGAAGAAGACATTTCAGCACAATTGTTGCCAATTAGGGGAATTGGTGCATGGACAGTGCAAAACTTTTTAATGTTTGGGCTTGGACGGAAAAATATGTTCCCGAAAGCGGACATTGGGATTCAACGTGCAGTGCAAGGTATATTTCAATTAGATGATAAACCTGATGATGCATTTTTAGAAAAAGTGAAACAAGAGTGTGAACCATACTGCAGTTATGCAGCGTTATATTTATGGAAAAGTATAGAGTAGAGGTGTAATAATGATACAAAAGCAACATGAGAGTAAGTTGGAAGTTGGTCAAACGTTTCCTGTGACAATTAAACGTCTTGGGATTAACGGAGAAGGCGTTGGTTATTTTAAGAGACAAGTTGTTTTCATTCCAGGGGCATTACCAGGAGAAGAAGTTGTTGCAGAAACAACGAAAATTCAGCGTGGCTTCGCTGAAGCGAAAGTGAAAAAAGTTCGTAAAGCTTCACCGCATCGTGTGAAAGCACCGTGTCCAGTATATGAGGAGTGTGGCGGTTGTCAGCTGCAACATTTAGATTATAAAGAACAATTGAATCAAAAGCGTGATATCGTTGTACAAGCATTTGAGAAGTACATGAAAAATAGTATGGAAGAGAAAATTCGCCCAACGCTTGGCATGGAAAATCCATGGCATTATCGTAATAAGAGTCAATTACAAGTGGGGCGTAAAGACGAAAAGGTTATTACAGGGCTGTATAAACAAAACTCACATCAGTTAATTGATATCGCTCACTGTATGATTCAACATAAAGCAACGAATGAAGCGACAAAAGTTGTAAGACGTATTTTAGAAAAATTAAATGTTTCTATTTACAATGAGAAAAAACAAAAAGGTTTAGTACGCACAATTGTAACACGTACTGCAGTTCAAACAGGGGAAGTACAAGTTACACTTATTACAACAAAAGAAGAATTACCAAATAAAGAACAATTTATTGCAGAAGTACAAAAACAGATGCCAGCGGTTAAATCAATTATGCAAAATGTAAACTGGCGTAAAACATCGGTTATTTTTGGCGACAAAACATTTAAATTAGCTGGAAAAGAAGTCATTCAAGAAACACTTGGCGATTTATCATTTGAATTATCAGCACGTGCATTCTTCCAGTTGAATCCAGAGCAAACAGTTGTTTTGTATAATGAAGCGAAAAAAGCAGCTGCGTTAACAGGAAACGAGAAGATTGTGGATGCGTACTGTGGTGTTGGTACAATCGGTCTTTGGCTTGCAAATGATGCAGCGGAAGTACGTGGTATGGATGTGATTCCAGAAGCAATTGCAGATGCAAGAAAAAATGCAAAGCGTCACGGATTTACAAATACGAAATATGAAGCAGGTAAAGCTGAACAATGGTTACCGAAATGGGTAAAAGAAGGATGGCGTCCAGATGTAATTGTTGTCGACCCACCACGTACAGGTTGCGATGATAAATTACTGGAAACAATTTTAAAAGTGAAGCCGAAACAAGTTGTGTACGTGTCTTGTAATCCTTCTTCATTAGCACGTGATGTACAAGCATTAATGAAGAGCTATGAAGTGGAGTATGTGCAACCAGTTGATATGTTCCCGCATACAGCTCACGTAGAAAATGTAGTGAAGCTTGTTAGAAAGTAAAGTTTATTAATATTCCCTCATGGTATGAGGGAATATTTTCTATGAAGGAGAATATTATGCATAATTATAAATTAACGATTCAGTACGATGGTGCACGTTTTAAAGGATGGCAACGTCTTGGTAATAACGATAATACGATTCAAGGAAAAATCGAAAGTGTCATATCTGAAATGGTCGGAAAAGAAATTGAAATTATCGGTTGTAGTAGAACAGACGCTGGTGTACATGCTTTGAATCAAGTTGCTAACTTTCAAAGTGATGAGAAGTTAGTGGAACATAAAGTGAAAAAATATTTAAATCAATATTTACCTAACGATATTAGCATTACGAATGTGGAAGAAGTACACGATCGTTTCCATGCTCGTTACAATTCTAAAGCAAAAACATATCTGTATAAAATTTGGAATGAAGAGCATACAAATCCATTTATGCGTAAATACAGCATGCATGTGAATAAAAAATTAAATGTGAAAAGCATGAAAGCAGCTGCAAAACATTTAGTTGGTTCACATGACTTTACTGCTTTTTCAAATGCGAAATCAAAGAAAAAATCTATGGTTCGAGAAGTATATACACTTGATGTGATGGAAGAGGCAGGGTTTGTACAAATTAGAGTAAGTGGTAACGGCTTCCTTCATAATATGGTAAGAAAAATTGTCGGGGCATTAATTGAAGTTGGATTAGGACAATTAGATGCTGAAGCAATTCCAAACATTTTAGAGGAAAAGCAGCGCAATCAAATTAATTGTCTTGCTGAGGCAAGTGGGTTGTATTTAGAGAATGTTGAGTTTTAATGGCAAATAAAAAAATCGGGCTAAGTAGCTCGATTTTTTTAGTATTACGAAGATTTTTCGTTTTTTATACGTAGCTTTAAATTCCAAAAAGCAGCAAGCATAATAGCTGCAAAGGAGCCAAAAATTGTTCCTAATAGCTTTGCATAAGGAGAGCTGCTTACATCGGCATTAATGAATAACATCATACAGAGCATGGCAGGGAAAAAGTATAAGTATTGTAACAACTTTAATTTTTTATCATTACTCATATATATAGCCCCTTTCTAGCATGTTATATGTTTATTATAACATATTTTACCAAGTTGTTTTTGCACTTGGAGACATGTTTATTTCATATGTGTAAATGCAGTTTTTTAATTCGATATTGTAAGTTTTGCCTACTTAATCCTAAAAATTTTGCAGCTTGTGAGATGTTGCCATGATTCTCTTTAAGAATTTGGTTAATGTAGTTCTTTTCCATTTTTTCTATTGTGTGTTTTAAAGTTTTAGGTGCATCAGTATTGTGATTAGTTAGTGCATGTTGCATATTGAATTCTGTTTTTATTCGTTCGCGAAAGCGAGTAGGAAGATGAAACGCTGTAATGATGGTTTCATCTTCTATCAAGTTCATGGAACCTTCAATTATATGTTCCAACTCCCGTACGTTTCCAGGCCAATCGTATGCATAGAAAAATTCTCTTACATTTACATCTACATCGGTTACGTTGAGCCCGAATTGAGTATTATATTTTTCAATAAAGTGCTGAACAAGAGCTGGAATATCTTCTTTTCTTTCACGTAAAGGCGGAAGACATAAAGTAACGACGCTTAATCGGTAATATAAGTCTTCTCTTAATCGATTATGTGTGATGGCTTCAAAGGGATCTTCATTGATAGTTGCTATAATGCGAACATCAATTTCTTTTTCGTGTGTACCTCCGATTCTTCGTATTGTTTTTTCTTGTATAGCCCGCAGCAACTTAGCTTGAAGTATTGGGCTTAATGAATTGATTTCATCTAATAACAAAGTTCCTCCGTTTGCTTCTTCGAATAAGCCTGATTTATCTATTGCTCCTGTAAAGGCACCTCGATTTGTGCCAAATAGTAGGCTTTCCATTAAGGTATCAGGTATAGCGGCACAGTTTTGTGAAATAAAGGGTTTTGTTGAACGCTGACTTTCATTATGGATGCTTTGTGCAAATAGTTCTTTACCAGTGCCTGTTTCTCCTACTAGAAGTATGGAGGAAGATGTACGAATTACTCTTTTTCCTTCTGTAATGATTGATTGAATGGCTTCAGAATCACCAATTATGTGATCAAAGGTAAATTTAGTGCTTTGTTTTCGAGAAGGACCTATTTTTATCGTTTGCTTTAAGTTACTAATTTCTTTTGATATTTCAATAGCGCCTTTAATTTTTCCATTTTCTATTATAGGGAAAGTATCGTTAATCGTTGTAATTTCTTGTCCTTTATTGTTAAAATACGTTTGTTTTATATTTTTCTTTGTTTTTCCAAATTTTAATGCCTCTATAAGAGTACTATTTTTATTTTCTTCAAATGCGAATACTTCTAAAGGACTTTTATATAGCACATCTGAGCGCTCCATTGATTCAATTTCCATCATTTTGCGGTTATAGATAATCGTCTTACTTTCCTCATTAATAATATGAATTCCGATGTCGAGTTCATTGAGTAAAGTTTCATATAGCATATTCATTTCAATGATCTGTTTTAAATTAATTTCTTCTGTACGCATAGATTATCTTCTCCTCATTCCACCCTATGAAGACTGACTTTTTATAATTTTATTAAAATTCTTATAAAATCGCAAAAATTTTTTGCTATTTTCCTTTTAAAATCTCTGAAATGATAGAAAAATTTTGCGGTTATGAAGTTTTTTTTTTGAGAAATCTTCATTTTAAATAGGAATTGGAGATTGGTACGCATTTTGCATAAATAATAATTGATATATCTAAAGGAGGGATATGCAACGTTTCAGTACCAACTAATAAGAAGGAGGAGTGTATAAAGTGAAGACGGTTATAGAATGCGTGTATAGTCCTTGTTACGGGAAAGTAGAGAAGTTATTTGTTACGGAAAGTTCTTACGTATACGAGTGGGAGAAATTAGCATTAATTGAAACAATAGATAAACAGAAAGTAGAAATTAAGATAGGGATCAGTGGTTATATTGAATCATTAGAAGTAGTAGAAGGACAAGCTATTGCTGATCAAAAGTTATTAATAACAGTAAGGGATGACCTTTTAGTAACAGGCAGTGATTAATGTAAGTGACGTGTATTTTTGCTCTTTTAAATCATTATTTTTACGGTGAATAATTTTAAAAACGCTTACATTAAATGGGTTTACAAAGTGAAAAGGGGGGGATTTATATGATGAATCAAAATCAAGGATTAAAAAGAGAATTGAAAAGCAGGCACATATTTATGATTGCACTTGGAGGCGTTATTGGTACCGGTCTTTTTTTAGGATCTGGGTATACAATTCATGAAGCTGGGCCTGGAGGAGCGATTGTAGCATATCTTGTTGGAGGATTTGTTATGTATTTAACGATGCTCTGTCTTGGAGAGTTAGCTGTTGCAATGCCTGACGCAGGATCTTATCAAACGTATGCTACGAAGCATATTTCCCCTGCAGCGGGTTATGTAGTTGGATGGATGTCATGGTTAAACTGGTCAGCTACGATAGGGATTGAACTAATTGCAGTTAGTATTTTAATGAAGCGATGGTTTCCAGATGTACCTTCATGGATTTGGTGCGTAGTGTTTGCGTTACTCCTCTTTGCTATTAATGCGTTATCTTCAAGAAGTTTTGCGGAAGTTGAATTTTGGTTTGCAAGTATTAAAGTAATTACGATCATTGCATTTATTATTTTGGGCGGGGCAGCAATGTTTGGTTTTCTAGATATGAAAGGAAATGAACCAGCACCGATGTTCTCTAGTTTTACTGATTATGGTGGATTGTTCCCAAATGGATTATCAGCTATTTTAATTACGATGATTGCAGTTAATTTTTCTTTCCAAGGAACGGAACTAGTCGGTATTGCAGCAGGTGAGAGTGAAAATCCAGAGAAAACAATCCCGAAGGCAATTAACAATACAGTTTGGCGTATACTTGTTTTCTTTGTACTATCTATTTTTATTCTTGCTGGACTATTCCCTTGGCAACAAGCAGGAGTAATAGAAAGTCCATTTGTAGTTGTATTTGATAAAATTGGTATTCCTTATGCAGCAGATATTATAAATTTTGTTATCATTACAGCAGTGCTATCCGTTGCGAATTCAGGATTATATGCAACTTCTCGTATGCTATGGTCTATGTCTAATCAAGGAATGATTAGTCCGATTTTTGGTAAGTTATCTAAAAACGGTGTTCCTATTTATGCATTGATTGTAAGTACAATTGTAGGTTGCCTTTCATTACTATCAGGTATTTATGCGGAAGATACAGTTTATTTATGGCTACTTTCTATTGCCGGGTTCGGGGCGATATTAGTTTGGGCATCTATTGCTCTATCTAACTTATTAGCTAGGAGGTCATACATAAAGCAGGGCGGGGATGTGAAAGAATTGAAATTTAAAACACCTCTGTATCCATTCGTACCACTGCTTGCACTAGTATTAAATGTAACAGTAATTATTGGTATGGCCTTTATTCCAGAACAAAGAATGGCATTGTATTGCGGAATTCCATTTATGATTGTTTGTTTACTGTTTTACCGTGCGACAAGAAATAAGGCACGTAAAGTAGAACATATTGAAAAGACAAATACGACGGAAGTAGAGAGCTTCTAATATGAATTAATTTGGAGACTGTAAGATTTGTAAACAGTCTCTTTTTTTGTGAAAATAAAGTTGGAAACATACTACGTATGTAAAGGGGAATTAGCGATGAATGAAAAAGTTTCACAGCTATTAGAGCAGATTGATTTACGAAAAGATGAGTTACTAGAGCTTACAAAGAATTTAATTCGTTTTGAAACACCAGCACCGCCGGCGAGAAATACAAATGAGGCACAACAATTTGTTGCAGAGTTTCTAAGAGAACAAAATTTTAGTGTTGATAAATGGGATGTATATCCTAATGATCCGAACGTTGTTGGTGTGAAAAAAGGGGCAAAAAGTGACTCATATAAAAGTCTTATTATTAATGGACATATGGATGTAGCTGAAGTATCGGCAGATGAGGCGTGGGAAACAAATCCGTTTGAGCCATTTATAAAAGATGGTTGGTTAGTTGGACGTGGTGCAGCTGATATGAAAGGGGGACTAGCTGGAGCGCTATTTGCTATTCAGCTATTACAAGAAGCTGGTATTGAATTACCTGGAGATTTAATCTTTCAATCCGTAATTGGAGAAGAAGTTGGAGAAGCTGGTACACTTCAATGCTGCAAAAGAGGTTATGATGCTGATTTTGCAGTCGTAGTGGATACGAGTAATTTACATATGCAAGGACAGGGCGGCGTAATTACTGGCTGGATTACTGTGAAAAGCCCTCAAACGTTTCATGATGCAACGCGTAGGCAAATGATTCATGCTGGAGGACGTTTATTTGGAGCGAGTGCAATTGAAAAAATGATGAAAATTGTGCAAAGTTTGCAAGAATTAGAGCGTCATTGGGCAGTTATGAAAACATATGAAGGCTATCCGTCTGGAACAACAACAATTAATCCAGCTGTTATTGAGGGTGGAAGACATGCAGCTTTTATTGCGGATGAGTGCCGGTTATGGATAACAGTGCACTTTTATCCGAATGAAACACATGAACAAATAATAAAAGAAATTGAAGAGTATATCGGTAAAGTAGCAGCTGCCGATCCATGGCTAAGTGAAAATCCACCACAATTTAAGTGGGGCGGAGAATCAATGATTGTGGATCGTGGCGAAATTTTCCCTTCTTTAGAAATAGATAGTGAACATACAGCTGTAAAAACGCTTAGCTCAGTACATGAATCAATTCTTTCTAAAAACGCAATTTTAGATATGTCTGCAACGGTAACGGATGGTGGTTGGTTTAGTGAATTTCATATTCCGGCTGTTATTTACGGACCAGGCACATTAGAGGAAGCTCATTCAATAAATGAGAAAGTAGAAGTAGAGCAGTTAATTGAATTTACAAAAGTAATAACAGCATTTATATATGAATGGTGTCATATGAAAAAATAGATTAGTATGTTGAAATCGTACAGGTATGTATACTTGTACGATTTTTTAGTGAACTATTTCAGAGTTAAATAGAAACAACTGAAATAGTTCTTTATTTTTCTATGTCTTTCGTTTTAGTTCCATTAATTTCTCTTTTGCTAATTCAACAGCAATAGCATCATCTAAATAGCCAATTGGAAAGAGATAGTCGGGAATAATATCTGTCGATAAAATGAAATACAGTAATGCGCCACCAAGAACTGCACGCTCTTCTTTTGGAATCGTTTCATTGCAAAATTGTTGATACATATCTGTTAATTGTTCAATGAAAGGGCCAGCACTATCAATTTGTTCTAACTTGCTCGCGAAACTTTCATGAATGCGCTTTTCACCTTCTGTTGTTTGAGCATATCGTTCATAGTTTTCAAGTTCTTGTTTTACGCGGGTTGTTGTGTAGTCGAAATCGAATAAGTTAGAGGATTGCAGAGTTTGCTGAATTGTATCAAGAGATGTGTACATATCCGTCTTTTCTTTATTAATGTGAGGAGAATCAGGATACATTTCATCAAATAACAATTGGGGTGGAACTTGCAGACATTCTGCGAATTTTTGTAGGTGTTTTTGTTTTGGCGGTTGTTTACCATTCATAATTCTTGAGATTGTTGCGGGATCAATATTTGTAAGCATTCCGAGTTGGCGCATAGATAAGGCACGTTCTTTTAAAAGTTTTTTTATTAATCTACTAAGCCGCTCATTTGGATTTTCTTTAGGCATAGCGAAGGCACTCCTTTTTATTGTTGAAAAAATGTTGAGCATTTATTACATGTATATGAAACAGACAGGCACAGTTGCTCAACATTTTCATAAGATGCATGGAAAAGTAAGGAAAAGGGGTGGCTATTTATGAGTACGGCAGGTCTATTTTCAATTTTTTTAATCGGGATTGCTTCTAATTTAGATAATGCAGGTGTTGGGATTGCATATGGCATTCGTAAAATTAGAATTTCGTGGTTCAACAATTTTATCATCGCATTTTTTGGGTTTTTATTTACTTTATTAGCTGGATTTTTTGGGAACTGGATTGCGTTATTTATTTCAGAGTTTACAGCAAACCTGATTGGAGCGATAGTTTTAGGGATAATCGGGGTGTTTATTTTGTGCCAGCCTTTCTTGGGGCAAAGAAATACCGTAGGCTCTAAAGATGGTAATGTACTTATGGGAATTTTACGTGATCCAGAAAAAGCAGATTTTGATGGTTCTAAAACAATTAGTTTTTCAGAAGCAATTGTATTAGGGATTGCGTTGTCTATTAATAATATTGCAGGTGGATTTGATGCTGGGATAACAAATTTAAATCTTTGGCTTACAGCGACTATTTCTGGGGTGTTTAGTTTTATTTGTATTAGTGGTTTTGCGTATGTAGGAAAACGATTTTTAGCAGAATACTTAGGGAAATGGGCGACAATTATCGCAGGAGTATTATTAATTCTTATTGGGATCGATCAGTTGTTGTAAGGAGAGTAGAAAACAAGGTTCGAGTATTTCCTTGGAAATACAGCAAGGGATTGCATATATCGACGTACTTTTCTCCATACTAATACGGATTTCTTTTAAGAAAGGGGGATTTGTATGGGACGCGGGAAAGCATTTGATCATAAGAAAAAAGGGCATGATCATCAACCACCTAAAGGTGCGTTCATTCATAAAGATGTAAATGAACATACTTTGGAAGAGGAAGAGCTACCAGTAAATATTGAGGCGTATAAAAATAGTTTAAAAAAACATTAAAAGCACCTACATAGGTGCTTTTTTACCGTATATCTTCAATTAATTGTTCCGATTCTTCATGCATACTGTACTCACTTAATACTTGAATGCAAAGCCATTTTAATTCCTCAATCGTATGCTCAAGTTCTTCAGGAAGCACGTGATAAATGTCTTCAAGTCCCATCCCGAAATGAATAAGTTCAAGTACTTGATCATCGATGTTCCGATCCATTAATAATTCAAGTACTTCTAAATTGAATATGTATCGGTGAGCTTCGTCGAGTGAAACAACTTTTAACTTCAAGCTTTCTACAATACTCAATATAAAAAGAAGGATTGTTTTTTCAAGAACAGGTTGTTTTCCCATTTGAAATATTAGTTTCATCTTTCACACCTCCACATATAGCGCTAGGTTGTACTATATTATTCAGGAGGGGGGAACAAATATGCATGATATAGAGAAACTTTCAGCACTGTTTTTATAAGAAGATTGATAACTCACAAAAGTGAGGTTTTGACGAAATAAAAAATCCTGCTAGTATAGCAGGATAACTCGCGATTAAAAAATGCTCCAACCTTCTTGAGCAGAAAGAAGTTCAAGAATTTTAAAACCAGCAATACTATTTCCGTTTGCATCTAAAGCTGGTCCGAAAATACCGATTCCCATGTCTCCTTTTACGCAGCCAAAAATACCACCGGCTACACCGCTTTTTGCAGGAATACCAACACGAATTGCAAATTCACCAGATTCGTTATACATACCACATGTGACCATAAATGTTTTGCAAATTTTTGTAATATGTTTAGGGATGATTTGTTTCTTTTTATAAGGATCATATCCATCCATTGCAAAAATTAAGCCGATACGTGCTAAATCGATGCAGTTTACTTCAACTGCGCATTGACGAGTATATAAATCCATAAGTTCTTCAATATCACAATCGATAATTCCGTTTTGTTTCATATAATAACAAAGTGAACGGTTTAGGTAAGCTGTCTCTAGTTCTGAATCGGCAACTTTAGAGGAATAATTAATAGTAGGATTATCTGTTATTTCACGTACAAAATGAAGAATACGTTCCATTTTTTCCTCGTTATCTTTTCCTGCTAACATGCTTGTAATAGCTAATGCTCCTGCATTTATCATTGGATTAAGGGGTTTGGACGGACTTGTTGTTTCTAACTTAATAATAGAATTAAATGGGTCACCCGTTGGTTCCATTCCAACTTTAGAAAATACATATTCTTCACCACGTTCTAAAAGGGCAAGGGCAAGTGTAATTACTTTGGAAATACTTTGAAGAGTAAATAGTGTTTGTGAGTTGCCTGCATGGATATATTCTGTTTCTTTATGGAAAATGGCAATCCCTAAATCGTCTGGATTTGCATTTCCTAGTTCGGGGATATAAGTAGCAAGTTTTCCTTTTTTTGTATATGGTTTTACTTGTTCTAACAACTGTTGTAAGTTGTTTGTTTCAATGCACTGCATAGTACCAACGCTCCTATTTTGAATTAACTAAGTTTACTTTTCCCGATATGCTCGGAAATAAATAATAACATGAAAAAGTGGAATGATAAAACGAAAGTTCAATGTGATATAATAGGTCTTTCGTTTCGAGTATTCTGTATTTTAAAAAGGAGAATTTTCCTTTTATATAACAGTTTGGAAATAGGAGATTTATCCATAAAAAGTTCAGAAATAAAAACTACACATCTATACAACTATATGTTATTATGGTTATGTAATAGAAAGCGTTTTCTAAAGCGTACTTATAATGATAACGATTTCATAAATTTAATTAGGGGGAATTAAAATGTTGCAGTTTTTACAACGTATTGGTAAAGCTTTAATGCTTCCGATCGCAGTACTACCAGCAGCAGGATTATTGCTTCGTTTAGGGCAACCAGATGTATTTGATATTCCTGTTATGGCACAGGCCGGCGCAGCAGTTTTTGATAACTTAGCACTTATTTTTGCAATTGGTATTGCAATCGGTCTTTCAGTGGATGGTAGTGGTGCAGCAGGTCTTGCAGGTGCAATTGGTTATCTTGTTATGAAAAATAGTATTGATGCACTTAGCAAAGGGTATTCAACTGCTGAATTACAAGGTAAATTAGGTAAAGTCCAAGATTTAATAGGTAATAGCGCAAATGTAGATCCATCTAAGCTTGCAGATACAATGACACAAGTATCTAAGGCTGCTGAATTATCGACTAAAGTAGATATGAAAGTTTTAGGTGGTATTATTGTTGGTGTTATAGCAGGACTTCTTTATAATAAATTCCATAAGATTAAACTTCCAGAATGGTTAGGTTTCTTTGCTGGAAAACGTTTCGTTCCAATTGTTACATCGGTTGTGATGCTGATATTAGGAATTCTATTTGCACAAATTTGGCCAACAATTCAAAATGGTATTGATGCATTAGCTCATGGAATTGTTAATTTAGGTGCAATTGGTTCAGGATTATTTGGTTTATTAAACCGTTTATTAATCCCAATTGGTTTACACCACGTAATGAACACATACTTCTGGTTTGTATTTGGGGACTTTACAAATGCAGCAGGTAATGTTGTTAATGGTGATATTGCTCGTTTCCTTGCAGGTGACAAAACAGCAGGTATGTTTATGACTGGTTTCTTCCCAGTTATGATGTTCGGTTTACCAGCAGCATGTTTCGCAATGATTGCAGCTGCTAAACCAGAAAAGCGTAAAGCAGTTACTGGTATGTTAGCTGGTCTAGCATTAACTTCATTCTTAACTGGTATTACAGAGCCTATTGAATTCTCATTTATGTTCTTATCACCAGTATTATATGGTATTCATGCTGTACTAACAGGTCTTTCTTTATTCATTACAACATCACTTGGCATTCATGATGGTTTCTCATTTAGTGCCGGTGCAATCGATTATGCTTTAAACTTCGGTATTGCAACAAAACCAGTCTTACTAGCAGGTATCGGTTTAATTTACGCAGCAATTTATTTCATAGTATTCTACTTCTTAATTAAGAAGTTCGATTTAAAAACTCCTGGTCGTGAAGATGACGATGAGTTAGTTGAAGATGGTGATGCACCAGTTGCAGGTTCAATTGGTGAAACTTACGTAGCAGCTTTAGGCGGAAAAGAAAACTTAACAGTTATTGATAACTGTGCAACACGTCTACGCTTACAAGTAAAAGATGCTGGTCAAGTAAATGAAGCAGCATTAAAACGTGCTGGTGCAAAAGGTGTTATGAAATTAAGTAATACAAGTGTACAAGTTATCGTAGGTACAAATGTTGAATCTGTTGCCGATGATATGAAAAAACACGTATAAATAATGAGATAAGAGGATGTCCAAAAAGATTGATAACATCAATTTTTTAGAGGATATCCTCTTTTTTTGTTAATAATTTAACGGGAATCTTACTTTTGTAAATTTTCTTTTTCTTTTTTGTACATATAGGTTGGTAATATGTGCAGTGCGTGATAAAGTAGGGATGATATAGAATGGATTATCCATAATCTACTAAAACGAATCTTTAGTAGACGAATTAAATTATTGGTGAGTAAGGGGAAAAAAGCAATTATGGATCAGGAAAAAAATAATGCGAATGGGAAAGCACATCGGCCGATTGTATACATAAAAAGAACAATCATTCTCGTCTTACTATTATCACTTGTATATTTCATGTATACAAAAATTGTTGCGCATAATAAGAAAGAAGAAACTTTAAAAGCGGCAGCAGAAATGAAGAAACAAGAAGAGTTAAAAAAGAAAGAAGAAAAAAAGAAACAAGAAGTACAGAAGCAAAAACAAAAAGAGCAGGAAGAACAAATGAAGCAAGCGCAAGCAGCGGAGAAACCTGCTGAAGGACCACCTCAAGAAATTAATGAAAACGCTCAATTGGACCAGTATTTACTAAACGCAGGATTTAGCGGGACAGCTGTTATTGTGAAGAACGGAAAAGTTCTTCTGAATAAAGGGTATGGTATGGCAAATAAAGAGCAGCAAGTACCGAATAATTCAGAGACGACTTTTTATATTGGTTCTATTTCAAAGGCGTTTGTAGCAACTGCTATTATGCAATTGAAAGATCAAAATAAATTACAAGTAGAAGATACTGTTGCGAAGTATATTCCAGATTTTCCACAAGGTAATAATATTCAGCTAAAACATCTATTAACACATACATCAGGGATTCCCGAATATGAGCAGGGAAAAGAAGATATTTCTCATGAAGAACTGATAAAGCGGATAGGAAATCAAAAGCGTATTGGTGGTCCAGGAGAGAAGTGGAAGTATTCTGATTCGAACTACTCTATACTTGCTTATATTGCAGAGAAGGTAAGTGGGCAGTCACTCGAAGAATATATTAAACAACATATTTTTACCACTGCCGGTATGAAACATTCTGGCTTTGGCACAGCGTTAGAACAAACAAGATTCCCATCAACGGGTTATAAAATAGTAAATAATAATATGACAACACCTAATATTCCAAGCATGTCACAACTATATGGTTGTGGTGATATATACACAAGTGCGCATGATTTATATTTATTTAACGAAGCACTATTCTCTGGAAAATTAATTTCAAAAGAGAGTTACGATCAAATGTTTACGGGTGGAAAAAAGGATTACGGGTTTGGATGGTACGTAGACCCAGGAAGCTATTCGAATCATGGTGTAATGCCGGGTTGGAATTGCTTAAACGGATTTAGTAAAAATGGTAGTGTATATGTTGTTTTATTATCTAACATTCAAAATAATATTAAATCATTTGGTAAAGTGAATAATGACATTTATTCGATATTGCGGAATATTGAAGTGTAAGAAACTATCCTGTTGGATAGTTTTTTTTTTGCTCTGAAACAAATATTTCTTTTAGAAAATGTATGTCTTACCTATCACAAAAATATCTATTTTGTATACATTAAGATGTATGGATGTAAAATTTTATAATCTAAAAATAATAGGAGGAGAAGTGTATGTGTCTGTTCAGAAAATATTGGCATAAATTATCAAGATTGTTTAATAGACAATTAGATTATTTTTTAGATAATAAGTTATTGCCTGCTGTGGAAAGACTTTTATTTTCACAAAACTTCGCGAGATTTATTCAAAGAAACTCTAAGCAAGCTACGGAAGAAGTTATTGAATCAAGTAGATTTCAATCTATTATTTGTAACATTTTAAAAGAATGCAATACATCACCTTTTAAAGAAATTGCAAAGCAGTATTTAGGTAAAAACGTAGAAATTACGGTGACAGTTGGACAATTAACAGGTGTTATTGTAGCAGTTGGTGATGACTTCTTAACATTGCAAGAAGGAATAGGAACTGAAGTTTTATTACCATTTACAAGTATTATATCAATTAAAGAAGCGTAAGAAAGGAGAGTTATATATGTTATTTACTGATGAATTACGTAACCATGTTGGAGAATTAGTGCAAGTTGTGACAGCTGTAGAAATCATTGTAGGCGTTCTTTTATCTGTGACGGATGGGGCAGTAATTGTTCGTACTTCTCCTTCTTATGGACCACCAGAAGATGTAGTTGTGCGTATTCCTATTATTGCTTATGTTCGCTTGGAAGGGTAAGAGTGATACAAGTATGAGAGTGTCAGTTGTTATTCCAGTGCATAATGAAGCAAGTACTTTATCAAAAGTTTTAGTAGAGGTAAGAAAGCTCGAACCATATGAAGTTATCATAGTAGATAATGGATCGACCGATGGGACGAAGGAAATAGCATTACAGCATAATTGCCGTGTGATTTATTATAGATATTCTCTTGGTAATGATGTGGGACGGGCAATTGGTGCTAGAGAAGCAAAAGGCGAGATTGTTTTGTTTTTAGATGGTGATATCGTCATGAAAAGTGAAGAATTATACAATTTTATTAAAGGAATACGACAAGGACATGAGATTGTTTTAAATAATTTAACATGGTCCGTTTACTTGAAGATGAGACCGCATTATACGACGGTTGGAAAATATATGTTAAATCGTTATTTGAACAAGAAAGAGTTTGTTGTAGGATCTTTAATTGCAATACCACATGCGATAAGTCGTAAAGTGATTGAAAAACTGGGGTGGTGGAATTTAGCAGATCCAGCATTATTTCAAGCGATGGCGATGTCTAGAGGAGTAGATATTTCTGATATGGCTTCAGTTGATGTCATCTACACAAATAAAGTTCGTCCTGTGCATACTGGTACATCACCTGGCTCTCCTTATCCGAAAGCGACTAGTCGTATTATGGGTGATCATTTACGAGCTTTACAATACGTAATCGAAACATATGGTAAACGCGGTGGTTTTTCAGAGGACAATAGAGATAGAGAGTTTGTAGGAAAGTATAAACCAGTTTTATTACAAAAGAATAAAGCGAAATATAGTGCCATTATCCCAGTATCAGAAGAGAAAATGACCATAAGGTCTGTTATAAAAGAAGTGAAAGAAGCAGGTGTAGATGAAATTATAGTTGTCGCGAATGGAGCAGATGTTGAGACTGTTAAACAGGCAAAGCTAGAGAATGTTATTGTTGTTGAATTTACGAAGGCGCTTGGACATAATGTAGCACGAGCAATAGGTGCCATGCATGCTACGGCAGATATTTGTTTATTCGTTGATAGTGATCTTGTTATTCCAGCAAAAAAACTCACTCTATTTTTACATGCTGTTGAAGATGGAAATGACGTGGTGTTAAATGATTTACAATGCTTATTAGATATGTTTCATCCAGCAGATCCAATTAGTATGGGAAAATACTTTGTGAATTTGATAGCGAAACGACCAGATTTATGGAATAACTCACTAACTGCTGTACCACATGCCATTCATAAGAAGGTAATAGAGAAAATAGGATATGATTCCCTTATCATTCCGCCATTAGCACAAGTGAAAGCTATTTTAGAAGGATTCTCTATTACAACAGTAGAGTTAGTAGATGTTATAAAAACAAATCGAGTACGTCCAGAGCAACACGAATTTGTAAATGGGCGTATTTCAGCGTTTGATCGTATTTTCGGTGATCAACTTGAAGCGGTTGCGTATTTATTACAATGTACGGACGAACGTGGTGGTTTTACAGATGGAGATAGAGATAGAGATGTAATTCAACAATTGAGAAGGGAAGAAGAGAATACAAATGAATAGTAGTAAAGTAGCTATTATTGGGCTAGGGTATGTTGGCCTTCCTTTAGCGGTACATTTTGCAGAAAGAGGGCATACAGTACTTGGATTAGATAAAGATATTAGAAAAATAGACTCAATTATAAAAGGAGAAAGTTATATTCCGGATGTTTCTTCTAAAGAGTTACAAAGTTTATTGACGAAAAAAAAATTAACAGTAAATACACCGGATCAAGGCATTGCTGATTTTCAAAATAGTGATTATGTTATTGTCACTGTCCCGACTCCAATTAATGAACAAAGAGAACCAGACTTAAGTGCCCTCATTTCAGCTTCGCATTATATACAACAAAACCTTCAAAAAGGACAAACCTTCATTTTTGAAAGCTCCACATATCCAGGCACACTTGAAGAAGTCATCCTACCTATTATTTCTCAAAATGGTAAAAAGGTAGGGGAAGATTTCTATATCGGATATTCCCCTGAGAGAATTGATCCAGCAAATAGTCAATATTCAGTTCAAGCTATTCCAAAAGTTATTAGTGGACAAACAGAAAAGTGTAGACAAAAGGTACAGGATTTATATAGTACCATTTTTGACGAAGTTGTACCTGTTAGCTCTCCGAAAGTAGCAGAGATGTGCAAGCTATTTGAAAATATTCAGCGCTTAGTTAACATTTCTTTAGTAAATGAACTAAACACACTATGTGAAAGTTTAGGCATTGATTTTTATGAGGCCATTGAAGCGGCATCTACAAAACCATTTGGGTTTACTCCGTATTGGCCAGGGCCAGGGATAGGGGGACACTGTATTCCCGTAGACCCTTTATATTTTCAATGGAGAATAAAAAAGAATGGAGCAATTAGTCAATTAATTGAGGCTGCACATATAATTAATGAAGAAATGCCAGAGAAAATGGTCCGGAAAGTAAAAAGTGTGGTGCAATTACCTGCAACGGTGTTAATTGTAGGGATTGCGTATAAAAAAGATGTAAATGATTTGAGAGAATCACCAGCGTTACCGATTATTCAATTATTAAGAAATCAAGGATACGAGATAGAATATCATGATCCTTATATTTCTTCCGCGGAAATTGGAGATAAGGTGTACCAATCTGTTTCTTTAGATGAAGAAAAAGTTAAAAAAGCGGATTGTATTTTAATTTTAACGGATCATTCTAATATTGATTGGAAGCTTTTTAAAGGAATAGACCGAGTAATAGATACACGCGGGATTGTAAAGAAGGTGAGTAAATGAGTAAGAAATGTTTAATTACAGGTGGAGCCGGATTTATCGGGTCACATTTAGCTGAAGAGTTGATGAGAAGAGGTTATGAGGTCACTGTTGTGGATAACTTTTATAAAGGTAAAAATAAGTACCATAAAGAGTTAATGAAAGAAATCCGTGTTATTCCAATAAGTGTTTTAGATAAAAATTCTATTTATGAATTAGTAGATCAGCATGATGTCGTGTTTCATTTAGCAGCAATTTTAGGTGTGAAAACAACAATGGAAAAAAGTATAGAGCTCATAGAAACGAATTTTGATGGGACGAGAAATATTTTACAAGCAGCGCTAAAAGGAAAGAAGAAAGTAGTTTTTGCTTCTACTTCAGAAGTATATGGTAAGGCCAAGCCGCCTTTCTCTGAAGAGGGAGATCGATTGTACGGGGCAACTTCTAAAATTCGTTGGAGTTATGCGGTTTGTAAAACGTTAGAAGAAACATTATGTTTAGGATACGCATTAGAAGGCTTACCGGTAACGATTGTTCGATATTTTAATATTTATGGTCCAAGAGCGAAAGATGGTCCGTATGCAGGAGTAATTCCGCGATTTATCCGTGCGGCACTGCAAGGAGAAGACATTCTCGTATATGGAGATGGAAAGCAGACACGTTGTTTTACGTATGTGAGTGATGCGGTAGAAGCAACAATTCGGGCAATGGATGAGAAGGTAAATGGTGAGATTATTAATATAGGTTCTGAGAATGAACAGAGTATAAAAGAAGTAGCAGAAGTAATTAAAAAATTAACGAATTCTTCTTCGAAGATTGTACAAGTGCCTTTTGAAGAAGTATATCCTCATGGTTTTGAAGAAATTCCAAATAGAAGACCAGATGTAACAAAATTAAAAGAGCTTGTTCAATTTCAGGCGAAAGTAACGTGGGAAAACGGATTGAAGGAAACAATTAAGTGGTTTCGTGAACAAAACAATGGCTAAGTCATTATCTGTTATTATTCCTGCATGTAATGAGGTCGATACGATTTCAGACGTTATTCAATCGGTAAGACCATTAAATCCAGTAGAAATCATTGTAGTAGCAAACGGTTGTAATGATGGAACAGAAGATGTTGCAGATCGTTTAGGGTGTAAAGTAATCAAGCATACAGAGCTACTAGGGAACGATGTTGGACGTGCAGTCGGCGCAAAACATGCGATAGGTGATGTATTACTATTTATAGATGGTGATTTTGCTATTCCAACTTCAAAATTAAAATTATTCCTTAATCCGATTTTATACGATCAGGCAGATGTAGTTTTAAATAATTTGGATGCATTATTTTTAAAAAGGCAAAAAACCACTTCTATTACAGTATGGCGCCAAATATTAAATGCAATGTTAGAGCGTGAAGAATTAAAAATGAATTCTTTATTAGATGTACCTCATGCGCTGACGAAAGAAGTCGTTCAAAGCATCGGATATGAATGTTTTGTTAATCCTATTGTGGCTCATTTGCACCTAGTTCAAAGTAAATGGAGAATTAGTCGTCATTGTGCCATTGACGTTATTACGCCGAATAAATTTCGTCCATTCCAGCATGCTGCATATGGGCCAAATCTTTCCCAATCTGAAAAAAGAATGATAGGTGATCATATAGAAGCAGTAGCAGAACGGATATTAAGCAGTGATGAGCGCGGAGGATATTATGATGGAAATAGGAAAAGGGATAGTGTCTATCATACTTTAAGTTTTGAAGAGTTTTATCAAGGGTGGGGTGTTACATCTGATTTGTATAAAGGAAAGCAACTATCGGTTGTTATTCCCGTACAAGATGAAGAGAAAACAATTGGAAACGTTATAGAAGAGCTTCGCAAAATTGAACCCTTCGAAATTATCGTTGTCGTAAATGGTTCGTCAGATAAAACGAAAAAAATTGCAAAAGACAAAGGGGCAACGACAATTGTATATAAAGAAGCACTCGGAAATGATGTGGGGCGCTCACTTGGAACGTATTTTGCAAAAGGAGAAATTGTGTTATTTATAGATGGCGATTTTGTTATTCCAGCGAGTGAGCTGTATCCTTTTGCGAAAGCTATTGCAGATGGAACAGATGTTGCATTAAATGATCTAAATCATTATTTAGATTTAAGAGTACCGCTTCATCTTGTAACTGCATTTAAATATGCATTAAATTTAGCTTGTGATAGAAAAGATCTAGGCGTAGGCTCTCTTATCGCTGTACCGAATGCGTTTAGCCGTAAGTGTTTGAAAGAAATTGGGTATAGATCTTTACTGACGCCGTGTGTAGCCCAAGTGAAAGCTATTCTTTCAGGATTTGAAGTTGCATGTGTAAGTCGTGTTGAGGTCGATAAGATGAACCGTATTCGTCCCAGTGAACATTTTGCTAAAATAGGTCATCCACCAGCTGTACTTCGAATTATAGGTGATCATATAGAAGGACTAGATCAAATAATTGCATTAACAGACAATCGTGGCGGATTCTATGATGGCAATAGAAAAAGAGATGTTTTATAGAAGTAACAAAAAAAGTGTACAACATGTGTACACTTTTTTGTTCTGTTATAAAAACTATAACAGATTAGGAGATAAGAGTATTACAGCTCTACAATGGGTATTGTTCTTATATTACAAAATAGGACTCGTATATAAGGATACCAAAAAAATACAATTAAGGAAAGGGTTAATTTTAAAGACTTTTAAATGAAGTTAACACTATATATATAGTAGTTTGCTCAACATTTCACAAACATGTCACAACTATTTCGTTCACTTTCGTAAAAAAGTAGTATTCTAAGTGTGTAAGCTGTTATATAAAAAATCTTAGTCCTGTACTAATCAAAAATGGAGGAGATTAGGATGACTCAAGTATTAGAAAATGTTAAAAACGCATGGGAAAACTTTAAAGGTGAAAAATGGAAAGCAGAGATTGATGTTCGCGATTTCATTTTAAATAATGTAAACGTTTTTGAAGGGGACGAATCTTTCTTAGCAGAAGCAACTGAAGCAACGAAACAACTTTGGGATCAAGTAATGGATTTAACAACGAAAGAACGTGAAAACGGTGGCGTTCTTGATATGGATACAAAAATTGTTTCTTCTATTACATCACATGACCCAGGATACTTAAATAAAGATATTGAAAAAGTAGTCGGTTTCCAAACTGATAAACCATTTAAACGTTCTTTACAACCATATGGTGGTATTCGTATGGCAGAACAAGCTTGTGAATCTTATGGATACGAAATGGATAAAGAACTTAGTCGTATTTTTAGAGAGTGGAGAAAAACTCATAACCAAGGTGTATTTGATGCATACACACCAGAAATGAGAAATGCACGTAAATCAGGTGTTATTACTGGTCTTCCAGATGCATACGGACGTGGACGTATTATCGGTGACTATCGCCGAGTAGCGTTATATGGTATTGATCATTTAATTGAAGCGAAAAAAGCTGATTTGAATTTAACTGGTGGTGTAATGAGCGAAGATACGATGCGTTTACGCGAAGAGTTATCTGAGCAAATGCGTGCACTTCAAGAGTTAAAAGAAATGGCTGCTTCTCATGGCTTCGATATTTCTAAGCCAGCAACAAATGCACAAGAAGCATTCCAATGGTTATACTTCGCATACCTTGCAGCGATTAAAGAACAAAACGGGGCTGCAATGAGTCTTGGACGTACTTCTACATTCTTAGATATTTACATTGAAAGAGATTTAGCAAATGGTACTTTAACAGAAGAAGAAGTACAAGAAATTGTAGATCACTTCATTATGAAATTACGTCTTGTGAAATTCGCAAGAACACCTGATTATAATGAATTATTCTCTGGTGACCCAACTTGGGTAACTGAATCTATCGGTGGTATGGCATTAGATGGTCGTCCATTAGTAACAAAGAACTCATTCCGTTTCTTGCATACATTAGATAATTTAGGACCAGCTCCAGAACCAAACTTAACTGTTCTTTGGTCTAAACAATTACCAGAGAACTTTAAAAACTACTGTGCGAAAATGTCTATTAAAACATCAGCAATTCAATATGAAAATGATGACATTATGCGTCCTGAATACGGCGATGATTACGGTATTGCATGTTGCGTATCTGCAATGAGAATCGGTAAACAAATGCAGTTCTTCGGAGCTCGTGCAAACTTAGCGAAAGCATTATTATATGCGATTAACGGTGGTAAAGATGAAAAGTCAAAAGCACAAGTTGGTCCTGAGTACGCACCAATTACTTCTGAAGTATTAAATTATGAAGAAGTTATGCATAAGTTTGATATGACAATGGAATGGTTAGCGGGTCTATATTTAAACACATTAAATGTTATCCATTACATGCATGATAAATATAGCTATGAACGTATTGAAATGGCACTTCATGATACAAACGTTCTTCGTACAATGGCAACAGGTATCGCTGGTCTATCTGTAGTAGCAGATTCATTAAGTGCAATTAAATACGCAAAAGTAAAACCAATTCGTGATGAAAATGGTATTGCAGTTGACTTCGAGATTGAAGGAGATTTCCCTAAATACGGTAACAATGATGATCGTGTAGATGAGATTGCTGTAAATCTTGTAAAAACATTTATGAATAAACTTCGTAAACATAAAACATACAGAAATTCTGTTCATACAATGTCAATCTTAACAATCACATCTAATGTTGTATACGGTAAGAAAACTGGTAATACTCCAGATGGCCGCCGTACTGGAGAACCATTTGCACCAGGTGCGAACCCAATGCATGGACGTGATACAAAAGGTGCATTAGCTTCATTATTATCTGTGGCTAAATTACCATATGAAGATGCACAAGATGGTATTTCTAATACGTTCTCTATTATTCCGAAAGCACTTGGTAAAGAAGATGATGTACAAGTACGTAACTTAGTATCAATGCTTGATGGTTATGCAGTAAAAGAAGGGCACCACTTAAATATTAACGTATTTAACCGTGAAACATTAATGGATGCAATGGAACATCCTGAGAAGTATCCACAATTAACAATTCGTGTATCTGGTTATGCTGTAAACTTTATTAAATTAACTCGTGAACAACAAATTGATGTAATTAACCGTACAATGCATGAAAGCATGTAAATGAAAAAAGGTGTCCCTTCGCTCTTAATATATAGCGAAGGGAGGCTGTTTCAATAAAGGAGGAAGTAACATGGTAAAAGGAAGAATACATTCTGTAGAGTCTTGTGGTACTGTTGATGGCCCGGGGATTCGTTATGTCATATTTACACAAGGGTGTTTATTACGTTGTCAATATTGTCATAATGCTGATACGTGGGAAATCGGTAAAGGTAAAGAAATAACAGTTGAAGAAGTGATGCAGGATGTGACATGTTACCTTCCATTTATTGAAGCTTCCGGAGGCGGTATAACAGTTAGCGGTGGAGAGCCATTATTACAGCTAGACTTTTTAATTGAGTTGTTTAAAAAGTGTAAAGCGGCTGGTATCCATACCACAATCGACTCTTCTGGTGGTTGTTATTCTGAGGAACCAGAATTCCAAAATAAGCTAGATATTTTAATGGATTATACAGATTTAGTTTTATTGGATCTGAAACATATCGATTCCAAAAAGCATCGTAAATTAACAGGGAAACCAAATGAACATATTTTACAATTTGCTCGTTATTTATCGGATAAGAATAAACCGATTTGGGTACGACACGTATTAGTTCCTGGTGTTACGGATAATGAAGAGGATCTACAAAAACTATCTAGCTTTATTCAAAGTCTGTCTAATGTTCAAAAAGTTGAAGTGTTACCATATCATAAGCTTGGTGTATATAAATGGGAGGCGCTTGGACACAAGTATCCACTCGCAAATGTAGAACCACCTACTGAGAAAAATGTAGAACATGCTAAATATATTTTACAAGCGGTCTAATCCAAATATTGGATTAGGCTTTTTGCTTTCTTTACAATAAAATCTAGAGTATATATTGATAAAAGAGTATACTGAAAGTAGAATATCCATAATTTTGTACGGAATAAATGGAGAAATTTACATAATTGTAAAGGGAAATCAAAATAGTAAAAAGAATTAAGAAGTAAAAGAGTGAGTATCATGGAATAGAGAACATTTGTAAGTTATTGCGAAAGCTCTTATAGGAAAGTATAATGTAAAGATATGAGCACAGATAGGATTAAGGGGTCAATCTTATATGCTTTGCATATCCACGACAGGTACATAGCTGAAAGGGAATTATTAGAATCTGTTTATGTAATTTTTAAGGAAAATGTTTTTCCTATTGTCGTATATGCAATATGGAGAAACAAAAAGCTAGGAGTGGATTTGTTTGATAAAAAACCCCAAGGTTTTAATATTAACTGCACATTACGGTAATGGTCATGTGCAAGTAGCAAAAACATTAGAACAAACATTTCGCCAAAAAGGAATTGAAGATGTTATTGTATGCGACTTGTTTGGAGAATCACATCCATTTATAACTGACATTACAAAATATCTATATTTAAAAAGTTATACAATAGGAAAAGAATTATATCGTTTGTTTTATTACGGGGTAGAAAAAATTTATGATAAGAAAATAGCATCTTGGTATGCGAACTTTGGGAGAAAACGTTTGAAAACACTGTTACAGGTGGAGAAACCAGATATTGTAATTAATACATTTCCAATTATCGCTGTACCAGAATTGAAGAAACAAACAGGTATTTCAATTCCTGTCTATAACGTATTAACGGATTTTTGCGTGCACAAAATATGGATTCATCGAGAAGTAGATCGTTATTTTGTTGCAACGGATCATGTGAAAGAATTGATGGTTGATATCGGTGTACCTGCGGAACAAATTGTTGAAACAGGAATTCCAATTCGGAGTAGTTTTGAGTTAAAGGTAAATCCGGAAATCATATATACTAAATATCAGTTATGTAAGAATAAAAAGATTTTACTAATTGTAGCAGGTGCTCATGGGGTATTAGGAAATGTAAAAGAACTATGCCAATCATTTATGTCAGTGCCTAATTTACAAATAGTTGTCGTTTGTGGGAAAAATGAAGCTTTAAAACAGGATTTATTAAGTTTACAGAAGCAAAATTCCGATGCATTAAAAGTGTTTGGGTATGTTGAAAATATTGATGAATTATTCCGTGTTACTTCTTGTATGATTACGAAGCCAGGCGGAATAACATTAAGTGAAGCAGCAGCGTTGCAAGTACCTGTCATTTTATATAAGCCTGTTCCAGGACAAGAAAATGAAAATGCGATGTACTTTGAAAGAAAGGGAGCAGCAGTTGTCATTCGCGATGATAGTGAGGTTTTTGCAAAAACAGAGGCATTATTACAAGATGATGTGAAGCTTCTTCAAATGAAAGAAGCAATGAAAAGCATCTATCTTCCAGAGCCAGCTGGTCATATTGTAGATGCAATTTTGGCAGAAAATCATGCAGAACCGCGTCATATACCTATTAAATCACCTGCTCTTGCACAATCTTTTACTTAATATGAAACCCTCTTTGTATATGTAAAGAGGGTTCTTTATTATTTTCAAAGAAAATTCAGCCAGTTATCCACAAAAGGATTGCGCTTTCATTAAACAGTAAAGTCGGAATATTAACAACTATATCCACATTGTCCACAATTTTTAGAAAAATATCCACAATTAAAACAGCTGATATATGCTTTAATATAGAAAAATATTAAATGTTTTTGAAAATTACTAACAATTCTGTTGGTTTTGTGGATAAAGTTGTCCACAGCAAAAAAAGTCCCTTATGTATAAGGGGCTTTTTTGCTTACTTCTATCAGTCGAGAAAATTATGTAATGAAAATGAATAATTAGGGGGGAAACTTCTAATTATTCATTTTCACTTTAAATGCTTTTCGAGCGATATCCTGCTGCACGATCTGCTTTTTGAAATTCGCGTTGATAGAGAACTTCTTGTGTACTAGATAATGTGTTTTTTGCTTTATCACGTTTCTTTTTATCCATTACAAATCACCTCGTGTCTTAAAGTTACTATTTATCGTTTCCAAAGACATGAGGGGATATACGCATATGGAAAATGTTAACGATTGATTATCATTTCAGAAAATTTAGATTACGCTTCTTTTAATTGATGAGCATCTTGGAAGGTTGTATCTCGCATTGTAGCAAGTGTGTATTGATCTTTTGGAATTTCATATAAGTTATACACTTCTTCGTTTGCGTTAATTTCATCATATACGGCTTTTCTTGTTTCGTTTGCTAGATTCACATATTGCAGTTTTTCTGCAGCTTTAATAGAACGAATATTTATTTTACGAATACGCATGAAAATTGTTTCAATATCTAATTCATAGAAAAGTTCACTAAAAAATGAATCTTTTGCCAATTTATTATAGCCTTTTCCATGATATGGTTTGCCAAGCCATGTCCCGAGAAATCCAGCTTTTTCTTGCACATCAAATAAAGTAATTGTTCCGATAGGGTTACCCCATTCATCTAAAATTGTGCGTGAAATTAATTCACCACGTTCTTCAGCTTCAATCGTTTGTTTTGTTAAGAATAAATATTCTTCATAAGAATAAGCCTTTTGACGCACAAAAGGGAAGACAGCTGGATCCACCATTAACTCGTATAGAACGTGGCTGTCGTGTAAGTCGCGTTTTTTCAACATACTAACTCCTCCTCACACGAGGGTAGCATGACGAAAAAACACCCCACCCTCGAAATTTTTATATCAATCTTTAAAAAATTTCGGGGTGGGAATCGAACCCACTAGAACCAGTTTCTAACGCTGGTGGCGCACCATTTGCCTTCCCCATTCATCAATTTGAAAATGATAATCACGACACAAATTGATTATGGTTTCATTCAGTTTATAATCGTATAATACTTTATCTAGTCAAAAAAATAAACTAGTTTTTTTTATTTTTTTTGTAAATTATTTTTCCATCAATCATAGTTAGTACAGGCTTGGCTAAATAATGGAAAGGATGATGAGTCCATAACACGAGATCGGCGTCTTTTCCAACCTCAATGCTTCCAATTCTATCCTCTAAACGCAAATTTCGCGCTGGGAATATGGTGATTCCTTCTAGTGCTGTTTTCTCGTCTAACCCTTCTCTTACTGCAACAGCGGCACAAATATTTAAATATTGAATGGGTGTATAAGGATGATCTGTTGTTATAGAAACTTCCACACCATTTTTAGATAATATATGGTAAGTATCCCATGTCTTGTTTTTTAGTTCGATTTTAGAACGACGTGTCAGAGTGGGACCAACTGAAACCTTCAAATTGTGTTTCGAAAGCTCTTCAACAAGAAAGTGTCCTTCTGTACAATGTTCAATACGTAGATCGAGGTTGAATTCCGTTGCAAAGCGTAGCGCAGAACTAATATCATCTGCTCGGTGAGCGTGGATACGTACGGGTATTTCACGACGTAATGCTTTTAAAATAGGAAGCATTCTAAAATCAGCTTCGTGCCCGTAGTGTTGTGCTTCATAGAATGATTCCCGAAGTAACCCCATAATCCCCATACGTGTAATGGATTCTTTTGTTCCATTACTATGGACTTTTTTAGGATTTTCTCCAAAGGCAATCTTTAAACCAGCAGGTTCTTGAATAATCATATGATCAATACAAGTTCCAGCTGTTTTTATTACACAAGTAGTACCCCCGATAATATTTTGACTGCCAGGCATAACGTGAACGGTTGTAATTCCGTTTTGTACAGCGTCTTGAAAGGCAATATCGAAAGGATGGATTCCATCTAAAGAACGAATATGTGGTGTTGAAACTTCAGATGTTTCATTGGCATCATTTCCAGCCCAACCAGTACCTTCATCATAGAGACCAAGGTGAGTATGGACATCAATAAAGCCAGGTAAGAGATGGAGTGCTCGTGCATCTATAACGGTCATATCTTGAGTAGGTTGAATAAAAGGTTTGACCTCGGTAATTCGCTCTCCTGTAACGAGTACATCTCCTTGAAACTTTTGAGATGTAATAGGGTATACAATGGCTTGTTTGAGCAATATTTTCATAGGTACCTCATTTCTGTTACTTTATAATGCTAATGGAAGTTAAGGGAAAGTAACTGAAAGGTTATTTGTATGGTAATGCTTCGGATCCTAGAAAATGAAAGTTTTGAAAGAGCCCATGTAAAATTGTGTTTTAGAAGTACTACATTGTATGCGAAAGTATATTTTGTAATGCATGGTCTATTGCCGGAAATGTGTATTGGTATCCATATTCAATTGCCTTAATGGGTAATACACGTTGCCCTTCTAGTACAAGTATGCTCATTTCACCCAGTAAAGTTTGAATGATAAATGAAGGTACAGGCAACCAATGAGGTTTTTTCATTATAGTTGCAATGTTTTCTCCAAATTCCTTCATTCTTATGGGTGTTGGTGCTGTCATATTAAGAGGACCATCAATTTCTTTTTTGTGTATGATGAAATCCATCATACGAACGACATCGTCTATATGAATCCATGATAACCATTGCTTCCCAGAACCAATGGTGCCGCCGATATAGAATTGATAGGGAAGTAGCATTTTGGGAAGAGCTCCTCCATTTGCACCTAATACAACTCCAAATCTTGCGTAGATTGTTCGTATTCCGAGAGAACGTGCTTTAGATGCTTCTTGTTCCCATGAATATACTGTATTTGCTAAAAAGTCATTTCCAGGAGTCTCATGCTGTTCTGTAAAAGACTCTATTTCAGACGTTCCATAGTATCCAATAGCACTTGCGTTAATAAATGTGTGTGGTTTTGTATGGAGTGTCTGCAATTGTTTAATGAGTCCTTTTGTTGTTTGAATTCTACTGTTTAAAATGGCTTTCTTTTGTTGCTTTGTCCATCTACTATTAATAGACTCTCCGGCTAGATTAATAACTATATCAATAGAAGAGAGGGGGAAGGTTTGTAAATCTGGTGTCCATTGAACATACTGAAGGTTAGGATCGGAAGTTTCAGTAGTTTTTTTTCGTGTGAGAATGTAAACAGTATATCCTTTTTGAATAAAAAAAGTAGAAAGGGATTTACCGATAAAGCCTGTACCACCAGAAATTGCGATTTTCACAAGTATTTCCTCCTCATTATATATATTCTTGAAAAGAAAAAATGTTCCTCGACTATGTTAAAATAATAGAGAGGTGAGAGTATGGCTGTCATTACAAAAATAGAAGTACAAAAACGATCGAAAGAACGATTTAATATTTATATTGATAAAGGTCAAGGCGAAGAGTACGGATTTAGTGTGGATCAAGTAATCTTAATAAAACATGGATTACAAAAAGGCTTAGAAATTGATGAAATCGAGTTAGGAAATATTTTGTACAATGAAGAAGTACAAAAAGCATATTTACAAGCAATCTCCTATTTATCCTATCAAATGAGAACAAAACAAGAAATAGAAGATTTTTTACGAAAAAAAGAAGTGGGACAGGCCATCATCTCTGAAGTCGTTTCGAAATTATTACATGACCGATATATTAATGATAAAGAGTATGCTGTTTTATATACGCGAACGCAAAGTAATGTGAATCGAAAAGGTCCAACTGTTATTAAAAGAGAGTTATTAAATAAAGGTGTTCAGGATTTAATTATTACACATAGTTTACAAGAATATCCGAAGGAAAAGCAAATTGAGAATGCCTTGTTTCTCATAGAGAAGAAGAAAAAATCTTATCAAAAACATTCTTTTTTACAAATGAAACTAAAGTTAGATGAGATGCTTGTTCGAAAAGGATATTCTAGAGAAGTAATTCAAATTTGTTTGGAAGAATTGAAAGACGAAAAAGATGACGAAAAGCAACAAGAAGCGTTACACTATCATGGGAATAAATATTATGAGAAATATAAGAAGCATGATGGATGGACATTTGAAAACAAGATGAAACAAGCGTTATATCGAAAAGGATTCTCTATTGATGAAATCGAGATATTTTTGCAAATGAAACGCGAAGAGGAATGAGGAGAATAAGATGAATATGCCAAAACGCTACAGTGAAATGACACCGCATGAGCTAAGGGAAGAAATTGGCGCTTTGAAGGAGCAAGCAGTAAAAGCTGAGCAGCTTGGGATTGTCAATGAATTTGATGTATTAATGAGAAAAATGGCAATGGCTCGTGCTTATATGACGGATGTAAACAAATTCCGTATTGGTGAAACATATGAATTAGTAGAAGAACCTGGTGTATTATTTAAAATTACGTATTTCAATGGGGTATTTGCTTGGGGATATAAGCAAAATGATAATGAAGAGATTGGCATACCAATTTCCTTATTGCAAGAAAAATAAAAACCAGAGAGCATATATCTCTCTGGTTTTCATCTTTGGTAGGCGTTAAAGGAGATAGGAGATTCTAAAATTGGCGTTTTTTACATTCATTTGCCAATATAATGAGAGACTGGGTTTGTTGCGTCTGTCCGTTAACTTGTGCTTTCGCATGTTTTGGACGAGTCCACGTATGGTTAAATAATTCAGAACGACTATCTAAGCGATCACGGTAGCTCATCTTTATCACCTCGTGTAGGAAGTTAATTTAATTTGTACTACTCTTCCTGCTGATTTGCAGCACGCATACGTTCTTGTGGGTGCGTGTTAATTGTGCCGTTAGGTCGTTTCGAAGCGAAGCGTGATTTCGCTTTCGGTTGACCGTCGATTTTGCTGTTGTTTTTTGACTCAGACCAAAATTCGGCTTGTTTACCCATTGCGAACGCCCTCCTCATTATCGGTTGATACCTCTTTAAGAAGTATCAATTATAGAATGTGCAAAATTGAAGAAACTATCCTTTAGAAATGAAGGGATAAATAGGTAAAAGGAGATTATAATATGAATGATATTTATGAAACATTAACGAAAGAATTATTAGACAAGAATGACAAGCTTTCTTACGCACAAGCTCGTGCGTGGGTTGAGTTACTATGGGAAGATTTTCAAACAACTTATGCAAAATCAGGTCGTTATCAAGGCGATGAAATGACGGAACAAGTGGTACGATCATGGATTAATAATCATGGTGTACGCCTTCATGAAATGCGGACAAATAATCCGAAGTATAGTCATTTAATTAATCAAGAAGATCATTTGAAACATTAAAAAAAGCGACTTAAGTCGCTTTTTTTAATGTGGAAGTAATTCCAGTTTTTTTCGAAGCTTTTCTTCACTAAAAATCCATCCTGTATAGGAACTAATAATATTTAAATTGTGGTCGAGCTGAACGATTGCAACGAATGGATAATAATCTTTACTTCGATATCGTAAATCAATGAATCGTACTTCATAATAATGGTCATGATCAAAAATATCCCAGCGATATACAGGAGAGAAAGATAGGAAGGCTGAGATGTTTTCATCTTGTTTAGCTGCTCGCATAATATTATTGTCTGGGAACGGTACCCGATCGAACTTATCATATATCATGATGTTACCACGGTGCCATCTCGCAACGTAGTAATAATCAGCCGTAACGACTGCTAAATGGTAATGATAAAATCGGTAAGAAGGAGAAATGATAATCTTTTCGACATTTTTGAAACGTTTGTGTACAACGCTTCTTATATTTCTGTGCATCATAATCCGTCCGATATAGTAAACAATCATTAATATATATGCCGCTAAAGCTGTATATCCCTTATGAGAACCGACGAGCATGCAAGCAATTGCAAGTATATGGATAAAGAAAATTACGGTATCGAATGTATTAATTATGCCAAGTGCGACCCATTTTTTTGTGAAAGGTCGTAATGCTTGTGTACCATAGGCGTTGAAAATATCTACAAAGACGTGAAGAAAGACGGCAATAAATGACCAAAGTAGTAGATGAAGATATGGAGCTTCTGAAAAGAAGGCGAAAGAGATGCCACTTATAAGGAATGACCAAAGAATTACCGCAGGAATAGAATGAGTAATCCCACGATGATTTCTTATATATTTAGCGTTATTACGCAATTTTAAAACTGTGTCAATGTCAGGAATGTTGGAACCAGCAATTGTAGCAAGCATAACAGCTTGGGGGCCAATATCACTTTGTGCTATGGCTGGATCTAATGTTGCTAAGCTACCTAAAGTGATACCCATAACAAGGTGAGTGGCTGTGTCCATAGAAATCCACCTCCGTTTTTTATTAATGTAACTCTTTTTATTCGATACCTCAAGTCCTTTGCCTTCTATTTCCTATGTCATCTTACTTAAATTTTTTCCTAAAATCTTTATAATAGTACTTATATGCAAAAAAATGAGGGGGATCAAGTTTGACACTTGAAATACTAAACAATTTTAATATAGAGCAGTTTCAAAATGATTTAATTGGTTGGTTTGAAGAAGAACAGCGCGACTTACCGTGGAGAAAGAATAAAGATCCATACCGCGTTTGGGTTTCTGAAATTATGTTGCAGCAAACAAGAGTAGAAGCTGTAAAACCATATTACGCAAATTTTATGGGGAAGTTTCCTACACTTGAAGCGTTAGCGAACGCTGATGATGAAGAAGTATTAAAAGCATGGGAAGGTTTAGGATATTATTCTAGAGCACGTAATTTACATGCGGCAGTAAAAGAGGTAAAAGAAGTATACGGCGGGGTTGTACCAAGTGATGTAAAGAAAATTGAAAAGTTAAAAGGAGTAGGACCATATACAAAAGGTGCTATTTTAAGTATCGCATATGGTATACCAGAGCCGGCAGTTGATGGAAATGTTATGCGTGTATTATCTCGTATTTTATCAGTATGGGATGATATTGCAAAACCAAAGACTCGAAAAGTTTTTGAAGAGATTGTGCGTGAAATTATTTCAGTAGAAAACCCATCTTATTTTAATCAAGGATTGATGGAATTAGGTGCATTGATTTGTATTCCTAAAAATCCATCGTGCTTACTTTGTCCTGTGCGTGAGCATTGTAGAGGATATGCTGAAGGTGTTCAAAAAGAATTACCAGTAAAAAGTAAAGCGAAAGCTCCTAAAATGGTACCTATTGTTGCAGGCGTACTTCAAACTGAAGACGGTCGTTACGTTATTAATAAACGTCCAAGTACAGGTTTGTTAGCTAACATGTGGGAGTTTCCTAATGCTGAACTTGGAGAAGGTATTCGAAATCAGAAGGAACAGCTTATAGATTATATGAAAGAAAAATTTGAGCTCGAGGTTTCTATTGATGAATACGCAATGAATGTACAACATACGTTTACACATCGTACTTGGGATATATTTGTATTTTACGGAAAAGTAACCGGTAATATTGTTGATACAGATACATTAAAATTTGTATCGAAAGAGGTATTTGAGCAATTACCTTTCTCAAAATCACACCGTACTATTTATGAAAATTGTGTGGAGAAAATTACAATGCAATAAATAAAAAAGTGTTCCCAATCTAGGGAACACTTTTTTAATCGTAAGAAATTTTTGTCCCATGAGTCCAACTAGCTTCGCCTTCTTGTAAGCCGCCTCTTGATTCGATTTCTACTACAATTTCTTTGTAAATACTTTGCCCTTCTACATTTAAATAAGGCAGAACCTGTTGTAGTGAGTGATGAAAATAAGCTAATTCATCTTCTTTCCATTCATTTTTTGAAATCATCGTTAGTTCAGTCATATCGCGTCCTATATACATATTTCCACCTCCATTTCTTATAGTTTGAATAAGTAACAAAAGATATATGCGGAAATTATTCAAAAGAAAATTACGGATAGCTTCTAAGTGAATTGGTTACATTATTGATTGTGGAGGTGAGAAAGATGAGTAAAAAACAACAAGGTTATAACAAAGCAACTTCTGGTGCTAGCATTCAAAGTACAAATGCTAGTTATGGTACAGAGTTTTCAACTGAAACAGATGTACAAGCTGTAAAACAAGCAAACGCACAATCAGAAGCAAAGAAAGCGCAAGCTTCTGGTGCACAAAGTGCAAACGCTAGTTATGGTACAGAATTTGCAACTGAAACAGACGTGCATTCTGTGAAAAAACAAAATGCTAAGTCAGCTGCAAAACAATCACAATCTTCTAGCTCAAATCAGTAATGAAAGAAAAACACTTCTCTAATTCGGGAGAAGTGTTTTCTTTTTGCGTGGATCGTTGTAATGAAAAGAAAGCGAACGACATAACTTCTAATAAGTCAACAAATGTAGTCAAAGGAGAAGGAAGTTAACAATTAGAATTATGTAATTAGGAATAATAACTGATGAATAAGTCCAAAAGGGGGTAAGTAATGAACGATTTTGATAAGTTGGTAGGGGAGCAATTAGAAACGATGGATGAATTGTTAAAGTTACAAGCACATCTAGAGAAGTATCAACAAATTGAAATGAATGAAAAAGATACGTGCGATAAAAAAGAACTGCATTTTATCCGCCAGGAAATATATAGAACAGAAGTAGCGTTGAAGATGTTACATGAGAAATTTGAAGAACAAACGAATAGTGTAATTCAATCTTTTGCAACTGAAAAAATGATTTCAAATTTAGGATAAGATATATTGTTATCTTCAGGTGAAAAGTCCTTCTTTGTATGGAAATAGAGAAGGGCTTTTTCTATTACATGTCCTCGCTTATAAATAATACAGTACAATCCTTTTATCTTCTAAGAAGCGGTGGGGCATAGTATTCAACGATAAACCTCCTGCATATTCAGTTTGAAAAATAGAGTCTTATCCCTTTAGTTTTAAAATTTCGACAAAAAAGTTATAATAGAAAAAAAGTGAATGCCGTTCAAAGGGCATTTGCAGTTGAAAGAAGGGAGCATATATGGGATTTCCCAAAGAAGGAGAAAAAGTACAAATACATAGTTATAAACATAATGGCTCCATTCATAGAATGTGGGAAGAAACAACAATTTTAAAAGGGACACAGAGTCTTGTAATCGGAGCGAATGATCGTACAGTAGTTACAGAATCGGATGGCCGAACATGGATTACTCGTGAACCAGCAATTTGTTATTTTCATGCCAACTATTGGTTTAATGTGATTGGGATGCTTAGGGAAGATGGCGTATATTATTATTGTAATTTAAGCTCACCTTTTGCGTATGATCCTGAAGCATTAAAGTATATTGATTATGATTTAGATATTAAAGTATATCCAGATATGACATATACGCTTCTAGATGAAGATGAGTATGAAAAACATAGTGAAATTATGCAGTATCCACCTGTTATTGATACAATTTTGAAACGAAATGTAGCACATTTAACACAGTGGATTCATCAAAGAAAAGGTCCATTTGCACCAGATTTCGTAGATATGTGGTATGAACGATATTTAATGTACAGAAATTAAAACAAACCTGCAGGGGGCTTCCCGGCAGGTTTGTCCTATTAGAGGGGGGATTATGTGCAAGGCATAAAAAGATATTTACAATTTGTTAAACCATATCGATGGCTTATTGCTATTACAATTATTATTGGACTAGTTAAGTTCGGTATCCCACTTATTATGCCGTGGTTATTAAAGTATATTATCGATGATGTAATTCAAGGCGCTGGCTCACTTCAAGATAAAACATCTCAATTAATAACAGCGATTGGAATTGCTTTCTTTATTTTTGCGGTATTAAGACCACCGATTGAATATTATCGTCAATATTTCGCCCAACGTATCGCAAATACAATACTGTATGATTTGCGGAAGCATATTTTCGGTCACTTACAAAAGTTAAGTTTACGTTATTACTCCAATACAAAAACAGGGGAGATTATTTCGCGTGTCATCCATGATGTAGAACAAACGAAAGATTTTGTAATTACTGGTTTGATGAACGTCTGGTTAGATACTGCAACAATTGCTATTGCTATCATTGTTATGTTTTCTATGAATATAAAATTAACATTTGTTGCGTTATTGATTTTACCTATTTATATAATTGCAGTGAAATATTTTTTCGGACGTCTTCGGAAATTGACGAAAGAGCGTTCACAAGCGTTAGCGACGATGCAAGGGTATTTGCATGAACGTATTCAAGGAATGCAAGTGACACGTAGCTTTGCGTTAGAAGAGTATGAGGGGAAGCAGTTTGAAAAAAGAAATAATGAATTTTTAACGAAAGCATTAACCCATACAAGTTGGACGGCAAGAACATTTTCGGCAGTAAACACGTTAACCGATTTAGGTCCGTTACTTGTGATTGGTTTTGCAGCATATGAAGTAATTCAAGGGCAGTTAACGCTAGGAACGATGGTAGCTTTTGTTGGATATATGGATAGTTTATATAGTCCGCTTCGCCGCCTTGTTAATTCATCTACAACATTAACACAATCTTTTGCATCGATGGACCGTGTGTTTGAACTGTTAGATGAAAAATACGATATTGTTAATGTACCAAATGCGGTACAAACGAAAAAATTAAATGGAGAAATTGTATTTGACAATGTTTCTTTTCGTTATAATGCAGATGAAAAAGAGATATTACACAACTTGTCATTAACTATGAAACCTGGAGAGAAAGTAGCGCTTGTAGGAGCGAGTGGGGGAGGAAAGTCATCTCTTGCTAGTTTGATCCCGCGTTTCTATGATGTTTCTGAAGGCACGGTTTATGTAGATGGCATAGATGTAAGAAAGTATAATATGAGAAATTTGCGTAGTCATATTGGAATTGTACTGCAAGATAATTTATTGTTTAGCGATACAATTGGAGCTAATATTTTATATGGAAATCCGAAGGCTACAGAGAAAGAGGTGATTGCAGCTGCTAAAGCTGCGCAAATTCATGATTTTATTATAGACTTACCAGATGGTTATAATACTGTCGTTGGAGAACGTGGTGTGAAGCTATCGGGCGGGCAAAGACAGCGCGTGGCAATTGCACGAGTGTTTCTAAAGAATCCTTCGGTACTTATATTAGATGAAGCAACTTCAGCATTAGATTTAGAAAATGAAAGGTATATTCAAGAGGCGCTTCAGACGTTAGCTGCTGACCGGACAACGATTATAATTGCACATCGATTAGCGACGATTACGCATGTTGATACGATTATTTACATTGAAGACGGTGAGATTAAAGAGACTGGTTCTCATGAAGAGTTAATGCGAAAAAGAGGATTTTATTACAATTTATATCAACTTCAACATATAACAGAAACAGCTCCTTTAGCATAAAAGGAGCTGTTTTTTATTCGTCTTCTTTTTTATCATCGATTTGGAGTTCTTTTTCTGGTTTATGGTATGTGTAGAAGCTATCTACAAGCAAATCTAAATGCTCTACTTCTTCACTATAGTTAATGATGGAAGAAATAAGAGGGAAGAGATGTAACCATGTTTTATATGCTTCTTCATCGTCTTTATTTTGATATTCCATAAAGATATCAATTAATTCTTGTTTACCTGTTTCAACTTCATCAAGCATTTCAACTGATTGTTGTTTTTTTGCTTTACCAATAAATTTTAATAAAACTTGTTCATGATAATGCGTTAATGAGTCAAGTTCGTTTTGGATAGATTCCTGAAATTCTTCCGGCATATAGCGCAGTTCATTTTCAGTACGGTGTAATGATTTTAACGTACTTAAAGCACGGCTTGTTGTCGCTAACATTTGTCTGAATAAAACGAGCTTACGAATTTTTGCGAACTTTACTTTTTTCGTGTAGCTTCTTTCTTCTTTATACAGCAAATAGTAATGGTTTAGTTTGATCATTTTTTCTTTCATACGATCAATATCAGTTTTTAGCGTTGTAAAATCAGAAGCCTGCCTGCTATTCATTCGAATCCATTTTACAATTTCTTCTGTATTATCAACGATACGATGATAAAGTTTTGTTTCATATTTTGGCGGCATAAATACTAAATTTACAAGTGAAGCCGCAATAATACCAATCATAATCGTCGCAAATCGAAGTAAGGCAAAACTAAAGAAATCTTCGCCTTGATACTCCATAATGGCGATAACTGTTACTAAAGCAATTGATATTGTGTTTTCTAATCGTAATTGTAATGTAAGAGCAATTACTAATATACATGTTAATCCAATAATAAAAGGATTATGTCCAAAAGCAGTAGCAAATGCGATAGCAAATATCGCACCAATTACATTTGCTTGAATTTGTTCAAGTGCTGTTAAATAAGAACGGTATACAGACGGTTGAACAGCAAAGATAGCTGAAATTCCCGCAAATACCGGACTCGGTAATTGAAGTAAAATACAAGCAAATAAAGCTAACGTGATGGCAATACCCGTTTTTAAAATGCGAGCACCAAGTTTCATACCCTTAATAAGATCCTTTCTCTTGTCATAATGAATGTACAACATGATACTATACATTCATTACAATATGTTAGCAAGTGATATTTTAGTGACGTTAAAAGAAATTAGTGTTCATTTTATCCCGCTAATTGTGAGTAGTAAGATTCACGCCTCAAAATTCAGAAGCTGGATGCCGGTAAACGTCCGATTGGTGTAGGCTAATTAAAGTTTCACTTTATAATTTTTCCTAATTCCTTTTAAACATCAGTTTTTAGTAAAAAAACCTGCTGAATTTCAGCAGGTCTCAAATTGTTACTATAGATTACTATGAGAAGCGTACTTCGTCAATTTTTTCTTAATAATGAAAATTACTCATTTTACTCTGTTGAGATAGATGGATCTGCCTGTTCTTTTTTCGGGATAATCTCAAAAAACTTGTTCTGTATATCATCTAATAATGGTGTTAACAAAGCAACTTCCTCATATTGCTCGTGCTCGTTTAGTACACGAATATAGTCTAGCAATAATTCAGTTACATCTTTCAAACCATTTTTACTAATTGGTTGTAATGTAACATTTGCGCCTTTTGCGATTCTTCTTTTTAAGGCCTGTTCTGTTAAGCCTAAGTTTGAATCACGACGCAAATAAACAACACCGCCAGTCATGCCAGCGCAAATCCATGGACCAGGGTCACCTAAAACAAGCGCTCGCCCATTTGTCATATATTCAAAAGCAAAACCTTTAATATTGGAGTATGCACCTATATTTCCTTGCTCTTTTTCACGGAGTGGTTTTGTTATTCTACCTCCAATTATCATGTCTGCCCCAGAAAGGCGAATGCCAGCGCGAGCATCAGCGTTCCCTTGCACGTATAGTGCCCCTTTTTGTGCACCATATCCAAATCCTTTTCCGACAGAACCGTTATAATATACTCCGTCTTTTCCTTTTGATTTCGTTATATAAATCCCACCACCAAAGGAAGTTTTACCAATGCCATCTTGTGCGCCGCCATTTACGTGTATAAATAAATTTTCACTATTGTAAGCACCTAACCCATTTCCGGGAATAGAACCATTCGTATACTTTAATGTAAGTGGTTCCAGTTGAGTAGCTTCATATAATTTACTGCGAACGCGATAACATGATTCTAGACCACCCATAACGCGTTGCTCTACACCAACGCCTACCAATTCTTTTGAGTCAGCGGAATGAATTGTCTTAAATTGTTTTTCCGGTACGCCTTCTGTTGTTGTAACAGATGGATGTTCTATTATTTGTAGTAAATTACGTAAGTTTAATAAATTTTCGCCTCGAACTTGCTCTAATAAATCAGAACGCCCAACAATGGATTGTAAATTTGTATAACCAAGCTGTCCTGTTAATCGTTTTAGTTCTACACCGAAAGAGGTGAATAAATTTAGCAGGCCAGCAACTGCGCTTTCTAATTCGCGTGGGACGAAGCGGCGTAACCCATGTTCTTTTGCTTGTGCTTCAGACTCGATTTGTGTCGCAATTCCAACATGGCAAGTATCTAGATGGCACCCACGGCAAGTAGTACAGCCGATTGCAATCATTGATAGTGTGCCAAATCCAATACGGTTTGCTCCGAGGAGCATGATTTTCAAGGCATCATTTACACTTCGAATACCACCATCTGCCCAAATCTCTACTTTATGTCTCATGCTTGCTTCTAATAAAGCGTTGTGAGCGGCTTTAACACCAATTTCTACAGGGAGACCTACATGCTGCAATGCGTGAATACGTGCAGCGCCTGTTCCGCCATCGAATCCGCTAATGTTAATAAAATCAGCGCCAGCTTTGGCGATACCGACAGCAATTGTTCCGATATTAGGAACAACAGGGACTTTCACGGCTACTTTGGCAAGTTGATTAGCTGTTTTAATTTCTGTAATCATTTGAGCTAAATCTTCAATTGAATAAATATCATGGTTATTAGAAGGTGAAATTAAATCTGAGCCGATTGTCGCATTACGTGCTTCAGCGATTTTGGCTGTCACTTTTGAACCAGGTAAATGCCCACCTTCCCCAGGCTTTGCGCCTTGACCGATTTTGATTTCAATTAAGTTTGATGAGTTTAGTAGTTCGGCATTTACTCCAAATCGCCCAGATGCCACTTGTTGTCCACGTGTATGTGGATATTTTCCAATCATATCTTTAATTTCGCCGCCTTCACCGTTCAAGCTAATCATATTTAGCTGATCGGCTGCTTCTGCATATGCGCGAAAGGCAATTTCGTTTTGAGAACCAAATGACATAGAACTAATAATAAATGGTAAATTATGATTTTTGATGCCGATAGATACTTCTTCAGTTGGAACGACATGTTTTGTTTGTTTCGTTTGAACAAGGTGTCTGATTGCGATTGGATTATTCTCTTCTAGTTCACTTAACTTGTCACGGTAATCATCATAAGAATTTCCTTTTGCAACATCGCCGATTGCTTTCCAAATTCGCGGGAATATATGAAATGATTTTCGCATTCTAATTTTAGGATTGTTATAATCCTCTGCTCGTATTTTTGCATCTTCAACAAGTGATTCAAGTGAAAAGGTTAAATCATTTGAACCGAAGAAATTTGTAATCTGTAATATATTCGCGATTTCTTCATGTAACCCAATAGATGAATAGAGACGTCCGTAACCACGTAACTCATGAATTCCAATTGTTGAAATGACTTTTTCTAATCCTTTATTAAGTGCATTATATAGATTCGTAATTGGTGTTTTTGTTCCATCATTTACAGTCGCGAATAATAAATATGGATTAATACCATCTGCTCCTAATCCATATAGCGTGACAATGTCATGTAAGGAGCGAAGAGCACCAGAACGTATAACGAGAGAACAATTGCGGCGTAATTTATTTTCACTTAATGCTTGATGTACTTTAGCAGTAACTAAATGTGGATCAATCCACAATCGTTCATTTAGATGGGCGTTTGCGTCATCTAATACTAGTAGGGAAGCACCATTGTTAACAGCAGCTATCGCTTCAGAACTAATGCGGCTTAATGCGCATTGCAGAGTTTCTGACGAGCTGAATGTAGCAGAGATTGTGGCGATAGAGTTATGAGTCTTAAATAGCTCTATGAGTTGTTCGTACGTAATTGTGTGTAATTCCTCTGCAATAGGTTGTGCCACGCTGCCTTCTAAAATAATTGGTGAAAGCATTTCAACTACAAATGGCCGTTTTGCGCCGCTTAATAAACTTGGACGCTCTCCAAGTACAGTACGTGTAGAGAAGTGTTCAATTTCACGGTCACGGTCAATTGCAGGGTTTGTAACAACAGCTACACTTTCTTTAATAAAGTCAGCGATATTTCGTCTATCAGTATCGAGTGCGGCAAGTGGTGAGTCATGCCCAAGTGAGCGTATTGGCTCAACGCCTTTTGTTGCCATCTGTTCAAGAAGTTGAATATGTTCTCGGTCCCATCCGAAAGCGACGTATTGTTTCGTTTCAACTTGAACAGAATCACATAGCCCTTGGATTTTTTTCGTTTCAGGGATAGATAAATTTAAATGGTAATTGGTAGTATCAATTCGCTTTTTAAAACGGTTATATACTTGGATTTGATATTTGTCATATTCATAAAGAACAAGTTCATCTTGTTCATTCCATTTTAATCCGACTTTTTCTCCAGGAGCGAGTGGTTTTGGTTCTGCTACATATTTAGTTGGTGATACAACTCCAGGTTCAGAAGAGAAAATATAAGAGCTCTCTGTCTCTACTTTCCATACTGGGCGTAATCCAAGGGAATCAACGCTGAAAACAGCTTCATCTTTAAAACGGGAAATGATGCCAGCTGGTCCTTGTGCAAAATGTCCCCATGCTTCACGTATATACGTATATAAATCTTGTAAAGGTGTTTCATAAAGTTTAATTTCATTAATAATTGGTGGGAATAGAATTTCCATTGCTTCAAATAAGCTGTAGCCGTATTGAACAAGTAGGGTTTCTAAGATGCGGTTTAAATCTTGAGAGTCACTGCCTCCTGCAGTAAGTGGTACATCAATCATTTCAGCTTGATCGCGTAATTTTGCAATTGTGTTAATTTCACCATTATGTCCGAGAATGCTAAATGGTTGTACACGAAAAAAATTAGATAATGTATTAGTAGAGTAGCGGTTATGTCCTAATGTCATAGTTGAAGCGATAAGCGGATGTTGTAAATCATTATAGTAGGCAACAAGCGTATCACCAGCACCTAGAACTTTATATACAACATGATCATGACTTAATGAAGCAACATGAATTGCTTCGTTTTCCTCTATTTTTATTGTGACAGAAAATAATGTTTGCTCAATATTTGTAATTTCGTTTTCTGCGATGAGGGCAACTTGCCAAAATAAAGGTTCTTCTTGTTTACCAAGTGGACCGAGCGCATCTGAGTTTGTTACATCATCACTTTCGAAAATGATTGCAAAGTTTTTGTTGTTTAATTGCGTACGAATATAATCTTTTAAGGCAGTAATGTTTTCTTTTTTATTTAGAAAAAAATGTCCAACGATAAAGTGGGGATGATCCACAATCGTTGGATTATATCCGCTACTTTTTAGTTTTTCATTCCAAAGCGTTTTTGGTATATCAATGTGAATGCCGATGCCATCGCCTTCGCCATTAATGAAACCAGCTCTATGATTCATTTTGACGAGTGATTGTATGCAAAGGTCAATGTTTTCTTTTGTAGCAATTTTTCGTTTCTCCATAACGGAAACGATTCCACACGCATCATGTTCTGCATTTCTATAATCTCGAAATAAAGACGGTGTCCATGTATTTTTTTTATTGAGCATCCGTCAATCCCCCCTCTTGTAAAAGTTAGAATAATCTTACTATTTAAGGTGCAAATCACCTTGTACACAGAGATAGTAATGCTGTAAAAGAATATAAAACAGATAATTATGAATAATTATACTATTAATACGTGATTTATGAAATAGAAAAAAGGAAAAAAGAAAGGTGAGCTTTCTTTTTTCCTTTTGAATGAAGGGATTATTTATTGTCTGCTAGGGCAGCAAATGCTCTGCCGACAGCTTCAATTGTATATTCAATATCTTCTTTTGTATGTTCTGTAGTTAAGAACCATGCCTCGTATTTAGAAGGTGCTAAGTTAACTCCTTCTTGAAGCATAAGCTTGAAGAATTTACCGAACATTTCACCGTCTGTATCTTGTGCGGCATCGTAATCTTCAATTGTATTAGTTGTGAAGTATACAGTTAAAGCCCCTTTTAGACGATTTAATGTAATGTCGATATTATGTTTCGCTGCTTGCTCTAAAATTCCTTTTTCAAGCATTGCACCAAGTTCATCTAATTTCTCATAAAGCCCTTCTTGTTGAAGTACTTCTAGACAAGCGATACCTGATGCCATAGAAGCAGGGTTTCCTGCCATTGTACCAGCTTGGTATGCAGGTCCAAGCGGAGCAACTTGTTCCATAATTTCTTTCTTACCACCGTAAGCACCGATTGGTAAGCCACCGCCAATAACTTTACCAAGCGCTGTTAAGTCAGGTGTAACACCAAGTAAGTCTTGAGCACCGCCGTACATAAAGCGGAAAGCAGTAATAACTTCATCATAAATTACTAGTGCGCCAGCTTCGTGAACAAGTTCATTCACTTTTTCAAGGAATCCAGGTTTAGGCTCTACAATACCGAAGTTTCCAACGATCGGTTCTACAAGGATAGCTGCTACTTCATGACCCCATTTATCTAAAGCTTCTTTTAAAGTTTCTACATTGTTAAATGGAACGGTAATAACTTCTTGTGCGATACTTTGTGGTACGCCAGCTGAATCAGGAGTTCCTAAAGTAGAAGGGCCAGATCCAGCTGCCACAAGTACTAAATCAGAATGACCGTGGTAACAACCAGCAAATTTCATGATTTTTGTGCGACCTGTATAAGCACGAGCAACACGAATCGTTGTCATCACTGCTTCTGTACCAGAGTTTACGAAACGGACTTTATCTAATGCAGGCATTGCTTCTTTTAACATTTTTGCGAATTTTACCTCTAGCGCTGTTGGTGTTCCATAAAGTACCCCATTTTCAGCAGCTGTTGTAATTGCTTTTGTTATATGCGGATGAGCATGTCCAGTAATAATAGGACCGTATGCTGCTAAATAATCGATATATTTATTTCCGTCTACATCCCAGAAATAAGCGCCTTTCCCACGTTCCATAGCAACAGGAGCGCCGCCGCCAACTGCTTTAAAAGAACGAGAAGGACTGTTAACACCGCCAACGATATGCTCTAAAGCTTCTTTATGTAATGCTTCTGACTTTGTGAAATTCACTACAATTCATCTCCTTACAAAAATCTATGTATTATTCTAACATGTTTTTCGAAAAGACGTATTGTTTGTGATAGCGAAGGCAGTTGGGTAAACTATTCGTTGTGACATTTAGGAGGGGGGGCCGATTATGAAATCGGTAATTGAGGTACAAGGGTTACGTAAAGAGTTTACAGCCTATTCGAGTCGTCCGGGCTTAAAGGGTGCATTTCGCGATTTATTAAATCGTAATTATAAAATAGTACCAGCAGTAAATGATGTATCTTTTACTGTAAAGCAAGGTGAAATGGTTGGTTATATCGGTGAGAACGGTGCTGGTAAATCAACAACAATTAAAATGCTTACGGGGATTTTAACTCCGACATCAGGGCAAATCACAGTAAATGGAATGAACCCACATAAACAAAGAGAAGAATTTGTAAGAACAATTGGTGTTGTTTTTGGACAGCGTTCGCAACTTTGGTGGGATATTGCAGTACAAGAATCGTTTCGTTTATTAAAGAAAGTGTATGGTGTATCAGACGCTCAGTATAAGGAGCATATGGAGCACGTAATTGAAACGTTAGATATAGGGCCCTTATTAGATAAACCAGTTCGAAAATTATCTCTTGGTCAAAGGATGCGTTGTGAATTAGCGGCAGCCTTAATTCATAATCCACCGTTATTATTTTTAGATGAGCCAACAATTGGGTTAGATGTACTTGTGAAATTGAAAATACGTGAATTTTTAAAAGAAATGAATGAACGTTATAAAACAACAATTTTATTAACAACACACGATATTACTGATATTGAAGCTTTATGTGAGCGCGTTATCATGCTGGATGAAGGAAATATTATGTATGACGGTTCTTTAAATAATCTTCGTACGCAGTGGGGAGCGGAGAAGGAAATTCACTTTCAGTTTGTTGCACCAGTTTCCTATCAGGCTTTATCAATGGTTATGCCAGATAATCATGTCGTTTGGTCGAAAGCAAAAGAGGAAAATGCATGGGTTGCAAAAATTCCGAATGAAGAAGTTATTATTTCAATGCTTATTTCTAAAGTAGTACAAGCCTTTCAAATTAAAGATTTAAAAATTAACGAAGTGTCTACAGAGGAAATTATTCGTAACATTTATGAAGAAGGTATTACGCATGGGTAAGTATATTGAAATGATTCGAATTCGCTTTTTAATGATGCTTGCGTATCGTACAAATTACTATAGCGGGATTTTAATTTATACGATTAATATCGGTGCTTACTATTTTTTATGGCAAGCAATTTATAGCGGAAAAGAGAATATTGAAAGTTTATCTATTTCGCAAATGACCACGTATATCGCAATCGCGTGGATGGCACGTGCCTTCTATTTTAATAATATAGATAGGGAAATTGCGATGGAGATTCAAGAAGGACGTGTGGCTGTAGAATTAATTCGTCCGTATAACTATTTGGGAATGAAAGTTATGCAAGGTCTTGGCGAGGGAATATTCCGTTTTGCCTTCTTTTCCATTCCAGGCATGGTTATCGTTACGTTATTATTTTCGTTGCAAATTACAACAAATTTTCAAACTTGGTTATATTTCTTCTTATCTTTAATATTTAGTTTTATTATTAATACACAAATTAATTTAATGACGGGAATGCTTACGTTTTTCCTATTTAATAATAGTGGGATTATGTATGCAAAACGCGTTGTTATTGATTTATTTTCAGGTCTATTATTACCAATTAGTTTTTATCCGCTATGGGCCCAAAAAGCAATGATGTTTTTACCGTTTCAGGCTATTAGTTATATTCCAAGTATGATTTTTTCTGAAGGTATACAGGGGAGTAAGTTGTATGAGGCTTTAGTATTTCAAGTGATTTGGGCGATTGTACTTATTATTCCAATTGTACTCATGTGGAGAACGGCGAGAAAACGTCTAATTGTACAAGGGGGATGATGAGATGCTATATATAAACTTATTTTTACAATATGCAAGTCAATATATAAAAACAAAATTGGAGTATCGAGGCGATTTTATCGTTGGTTTACTTTCTGATTTATCGCTTCAAGCAGTTAATTTAATATTTATTCTCGTTGTATTTGGGCATACACAAGCATTGAAGGGATGGAGTCGAGAAGAAGTAATCTTTATTTATGGTTTCTTTTTAGTACCATTTGCCATCTTTTCAGCTTTCTTTAATATATGGGATTTTAATGATCGATACATTATTAAAGGGGAGATGGATCGTGTATTAACGCGGCCGATCCATAGCCTATTTCAAATTATATTAGAAAGAATGGAACTTGAATCTTTAATTGGAGCTATTACAGGGATTGTTGTAATGGGATATGCAGCTGTGGAGTTACAATTATCTTTTTACTGGTATGATTTCTTCTTATTTATATTGATGGTAGGAGGAGGAGCACTTGTATATGGAGGTATATTTGTTACGCTGGCGAGCCTTGGTTTTTGGTCGGATGCGAAAAGTTCAATTATGCCTCTTATGTATAACATAGGTAATTACGGGCGCTATCCTGTTAATATTTATAATCGTGTAATTCGTTTCATTTTAACGTTTGTTTTACCGTTTGCGTTTGTTGGAGTATATCCAGCGGCATACTTTTTAAGAAAAACAGAATGGAATAGTTATGCATTTGCGACGCCAATTGTTGGTGTTATCTGTTTTACGATTGCAATCACCCTCTGGAACCAAGGGGTAAAAAGGTATCGTGGCGCGGGTAATTAATTATAGAAGCTTGTTCGTTTCTAAGGGATAAATCAGTTCTCCACCTCATACATATAAAATGAGGTGGAGGACATGTTATGGGGATTTATTCTATTAATTGCAGCAATCGCTATTTTGAAAAGTGTCCAATTATTATGGAGTTCCTATTCGGATTCAACGCGTTTTTTTTCGCTCTATAATTTGGCCACATTATTTTTAATCTATACAACAGTACTAATCGCATTTGGATTAAGTTACGTTGTATTAGAGGAAATGGGTTTCGCAGTTTTGAAAGAGGACGGAGAAAGTTTGAACGCTCATTCTTTTCAACTCGTCGAAGTTTGTTTATATTTTAGCGCAGTTACTTTATTGTCTGTTGGATATGGTGACATATCTCCGATTGGAATTGGGCGATGGATTGCAATCGCAGAAGCGCTAATTGGATATACACTCCCTTTTGCTTTTGTGATGAGGTCTGTAATAGACAATGAAAAATAAGGAAGCATTTGTTATAGTAAAGGAAAAGAGTAGGAGTGATAACTATGATTACAGTAGGAGAAATGGCACCAGAATTCACATTAGAGGGAAGTAATGGAGAAGAAGTTCGCCTAGCTGATTTCCGCGGTAAAAATGTAGTTCTCTATTTTTATCCGAAAGATATGACGCCAGGATGTACAACTGAAGCATGTGATTTTCGTGATGCGTATGGAGTATTTCAAGAGAAGGATACGGTTATTCTTGGAGTAAGTCCTGATTCAGCGAATAGACATTTGAAATTCATTGAGAAACATGAATTGCCATTTACACTTTTAGTAGATGAAGATCATAAAGTAGCAGAGTTATACGATGTTTGGAAGTTAAAAAAGAACTTTGGGAAAGAGTATATGGGAATCGAGCGTTCTACATTCCTTATTAATAAAGACGGTGAACTTGTAAAAGAGTGGCGTAAAGTGAAAGTGAAAGGACATATTGAGGATGTTCTTTCTTATATAAAATAAATCTACATTGGAGATAAAATATGCAGAAACAAGGCAAGTGTCTATACATATTTTACTGCCTTACATAAAGTGGAAGTGTAGGGCATACCTCCTCAGATGATAGTATTCCAAGTGCGATTATGTCGCACTTTTTTCTATGGAATATATGAAGAAAAAAGGGAAAGATACATAAAAACAAGTCCTGAATATAAAAATAAACTACATACTTATAGTAGAAATATTGACGATTTATAAGAAAAGGAGTACACTCTTTATAAGAATTATAAAATAATAATCCGTATAGAATCGGGGTGCATGACGGTGGTCAAAGAAGAATTAAAAGAAGCGCTAGAAATGCTGAAAAATACGGGTGTACGCATTACTCCACAGCGTCATGCTATTTTAGAGTACCTTGTGGAATCAATGACGCACCCAACAGCGGATGATATTTATAAAGCATTAGAAGGTAAGTTTCCAAATATGAGTGTTGCAACTGTCTATAATAACTTACGTGTGTTTAAAGAGGTTGGACTTGTAAAGGAATTAACTTATGGAGACGCTTCAAGTAGATTTGATTATGTTACAAGTCAACATTATCATGTGATTTGCGAAAAATGTGGTAAGATTGTTGATTTTCCTTATGGAGGCTTGGAAAAGCTGGAAGAGGAAGCTGCGAAAACGACAGGCTTCGTTATCAATAGTCATCGCTTAGAAATTTATGGCGTTTGTCCAGAGTGTCATAAGGCGTAATATATAATAAAGAAAGAGGCTGACGGCTATACGTCAGCCTCTTTCTTTATTATATAAGGATTAGCGTGAGGTTAATCGGGATTTACAGTGCTAAGTTAGTAAGAAGGGTTAGATAAAAGTTTGTCGAATTTACTTTGTATTGGTGGAAATGAATTCTTGGAGGGGACATTTTGAAGAAATATGAGATTAAAAATAACATTCCAACATTGGAAGAATATAAATATTTATGTGATTCTGTGGGATGGACTAACTATATGAACTTTGAGGTGGCGGAAATATCACTTCAAAATTCGATTTACTGTATAACAGTCAAGGATAATAATCAAATCATCGGCATGGGGAGAATTGTTGGTGATGGGGCTATCTATTTCTATATTCAAGATATAGTGGTTCATCCAGAGTATCAAAAGAATGGTATTGGAAAGAAAATAATGAATACTTTAGTAGAATACTTAAATGGGAATGCTCCAGATAAAGCATTCATTGGTTTGTTTGCGTCGCAAGGTAAAACATCATTCTACGAAAAATATGATTTTAAAGATTATTCGCCTAATATGACAGGGATGTTTACTGTTATTTCGAAAAAACAGGTGTAATAAATTTAATAAAACAATTAAAAAGTTGATTTTTTAAGAAATCAACTTTTTAATGAGTTGAAACGTTTGTAGTGTTGCAAATTCATATTTCCCTTGATACTTATGATTTATAACTCTTCTTATTATACTTTTCATCAAATTCTTTTCCTTCTAGATCTCGATCTAGTGTTAAAGGTTGATTGCAGTGCATACATGCATCGACACGGCCGAGCATTTTGGTTGGCTTATCACAGCTTGGGCAAATAATTTGGATAGTCTTAGTAGATAACATACC
>NZ_CP096511.1:4577500-4782500 GCF_056530295.1 Bacillus sp. PK6-16 | reverse complement strand
AGGGCATAGCTGGGTAGCTATGTGCGGAAGGGATAAGTGCTGAAAGCATCTAAGCATGAAGCCCCCCTCAAGATGAGATTTCCCATAGCGTAAGCTAGTAAGATCCCTGAAAGATGATCAGGTTGATAGGTTCGAGGTGGAAGCATGGTGACATGTGGAGCTGACGAATACTAATAGATCGAGGACTTAACCATATAATATGTAGCAATGTTATCTAGTTTTGAGAGAACATAAAAAACTTGTTGACTTTTAAAGTAAATAAGTTATAATAATGATTGTCTCAAAAGAATAATGTCTGGTAATGATGGCAGAGAGGTCACACCCGTTCCCATACCGAACACGGAAGTTAAGCTCTCTAGCGCCGATGGTAGTTGGGACCTTGTCCCTGTGAGAGTAGGACGTTGCCAGGCAATATTATTCCGCAGTAGCTCAGCGGTAGAGCTATCGGCTGTTAACCGATCGGTCGTAGGTTCGATTCCTACCTGCGGAGCCATTGGAGAGCTGTCCGAGTTGGCCGAAGGAGCACGATTGGAAATCGTGTATACGTCACAAGCGTATCAAGGGTTCGAATCCCTTGCTCTCCGCCATAGGATTTATAATATTTGGCCCGTTGGTCAAGTGGTTAAGACACCGCCCTTTCACGGCGGTAACACGGGTTCGAATCCCGTACGGGTCACCACTTTGGAGGATTAGCTCAGCTGGGAGAGCACCTGCCTTACAAGCAGGGGGTCGGCGGTTCGATCCCGTCATCCTCCACCATATAAATTTTATATAAATAGTATTATCGCGGGGTGGAGCAGCACGGTAGCTCGTCGGGCTCATAACCCGAAGGTCGCAGGTTCAAATCCTGTCCCCGCAACCAAATGGTCCCGTGGTGTAGTGGTTAACATGCCTGCCTGTCACGCAGGAGATCGCCGGTTCGACCCCGGTCGGGACCGCCATTTTAATAAGGCTCGGTAGCTCAGTCGGTAGAGCAGAGGACTGAAAATCCTCGTGTCGGCGGTTCGATTCCGTCCCGAGCCACCATTTATTTTAATAAAATACGCCGGCTTAGCTCAATTGGTAGAGCAACTGACTTGTAATCAGTAGGTTGGGGGTTCAAGTCCTCTAGCCGGCACCATGTAAGTTTCGGAGGGGTAGCGAAGTGGCTAAACGCGGCGGACTGTAAATCCGCTCCTTCGGGTTCGGCAGTTCGAATCTGCCCCCCTCCACCATTTACATAGGGGCATAGTTTAAAGGTAGAACTGAGGTCTCCAAAACCTCCAGTGTGGGTTCGATTCCTACTGCCCCTGCCAAATATATTTACACAACATGGCGGTTGTGGCGAAGTGGTTAACGCACCGGATTGTGGCTCCGGCATTCGTGGGTTCGATTCCCATCAGTCGCCCCATTTTTATTTTAAAAATTACAAATAATCTAATGGATACTTACATATAATTAAGTAAGAATTCGATGGGCTATAGCCAAGCGGTAAGGCAACGGACTTTGACTCCGTCATGCGCTGGTTCGAATCCAGCTAGCCCAGCCATTTTTGCGGAAGTAGTTCAGTGGTAGAATACAACCTTGCCAAGGTTGGGGTCGCGGGTTCGAATCCCGTCTTCCGCTCCAATAAAATTTAATATGGCGGCATAGCCAAGTGGTAAGGCAGAGGTCTGCAAAACCTTTATCACCGGTTCAAATCCGGTTGCCGCCTTTTCTTTTGTGCCGATGTGGCGGAATTGGCAGACGCGCACGACTCAAAATCGTGTTCCTTCGGGAGTGTCGGTTCGACCCCGACCATCGGTATCAAGAACGGCGAAAAAAACTCTATACTAATTGTATAGAGTTTTTTTGTGTTTTCTTTTCATTACATGACAAAATAAGCACAAAAAGTGTACGGTGAGTAAACGGCGAAATATTAAAAGGCTAAAAACAAACATTCATTTTTATCCTTTTAATTGCGGTATTCTATAAAATTCCAGCAGAATATTGTATATATAATATTTCCTTCGAGCACTCTAGAGAGAATTTCTCCACCCCGGTGACATGAAGTTAAATCCGACGCCACCAGTAGATATTAGTACATGATCAGCTGTTAATTTCGTAATTTCTAAGAACTTCTTTTCAAACTCTTCTCTGTTGTATTTGTACATAGTTGAGTGGCATGACCACATGTGCGTTGAAGTACTCAACCAGTCTCCTAATTCCTTTAATTCAGAAAACGACTCAAATCGAATTGGTTCATCTAATTTCATGAATCTCACTTGATAGATAGTTGGGTTTAATTTTTCTCTTATTCCTTTAAAAGCATGTGATTTTTTGTCTTTTGAATGTGTCATAATTCACCCTCCATCTTTTCTTTAAATTTTTTCCTGTTTTTATTATACAACAATAGAAAACAATTATGGGAATAATATGGAAATCGGTATTGGCAATATAAAAAGACTCTAACAGAAATGTTAGAGTCTTTTTGTTAAATTATACTATGTGCTTCTAAAATTCGTAATAAACGTAGGAATTCATGTATAATATAACTTGTCGAAAGAACAAAATGATAGTGATTTATATTATGTCTGTAATATGAATCAAAAATGAACTTTTTATATTTCTTTTAAAAATGTGTTGAACACACAATATATTTCATATTAATATTTTTATGTAGATTTAAAACGGGAAAGAGAGTGGAAAGTATGGGCCGTAAATGGAACAATATTAAAGACAAAAAAGCATCAAAAGATGCAAATACAAGCCGTATATACGCGAAATTTGGGCGTGAAATTTATGTGGCAGCAAAACAAGGCGAGCCAGATCCAGAATCAAACCAAGCACTAAGAGTTGTATTAGAGCGTGCGAAAACATACAATGTTCCAAGAACAATTATTGATCGTGCAGTTGAAAAAGCAAAAGGCGGTTCAGAAGAAAATTATGACGAGCTTCGTTATGAAGGATTCGGACCAAATGGAGCTATGGTTATTGTAGATACACTTACAAATAACGTAAACCGTACTGCAGCAGATGTACGAGCTGCATTTAGCAAAAACAGTGGTAATATGGGTGTGAACGGTTCTGTAGCTTACATGTTTGATGCGACAGCTGTTATCGGCCTTGAAGGTAAAACATCAGATGAAGTTCTTGAAATTTTAATGGAAGCAGATGTAGATGCACGTGACATTCTAGAAGAAGAAGATTCTGTTATCGTGTATGCTGAACCAGATCAATTTCATGCAGTACAATCTGCACTTAAAGGTGCTGGCGTTGAGGAGTTTACAGTTGCAGAATTAACAATGCTTGCACAAAGTGATGTAACACTTCCTGAAGATGCTCAAGCACAATTTGAGAAAATGGTTGATGCATTAGAAGATTTAGAAGATGTTCAACAAGTTTATCACAACGTAGACTTAGGAGAGTAATACGATAGATGACCCTTTTCGCTTAGCGGATAGGGTCTTTTTTATGAAGTTAATTAAGGTGATGAAGTATTAAAGGTATTTTGTTGTAGGTAGGGAATATGATTATAGGGATATATAAAATATTCATTATCTCTAGGAGGCTTAATATGGAACATAAGACACCAAAGCATATCGTTGCTGTAGCCGGTTATTTAACAAATGAAAAAAATGAAGTGTTATTAACAAAAGTGCACTGGCGAGCTGATACGTGGGAGTTGCCAGGAGGACAGGTAGAAGAAGGCGAAGCGCTCGATCAAGCTGTCTGTAGGGAAATAAAAGAGGAAACAGGGTTAACGGTGAAGCCTATCGGAATTACAGGCGTTTATTATAATACTTCTATGCATATTCTAGCTGTTGTTTTTAAAGTAGCATATATAAGTGGTGAAATAAAAATTCAACCTGAAGAAATACAAGAGGCTAAATTTGTTGATTTAAATGAAGAGAACATAGATGAGTATATAACGCGTCCTCATATGAAATCCAGAACGCTTGATGCAATGAGAGCAACACATTTTATTCCGTATGAAACGTGGGAAGTACAGCCGTATAATTTAATAGGAAGATTGTAAAGAAAAGAGTAGCCGATTTGAGATACATTCGAATCACTACTCTTTTTTTGTATACTGTTTAAGAAAAAGGTCAAAATAATAATAGCACTAGTATTGATTTGAGGAACATTTGTTCTGTATAATAAATCTATATGTTATATACATTTAGATTACTAGATAGTCAAAAGTATATATATTTGTAGATGATATAATTAAAGTGTAAAGTGAAAATATAATAGTCTTAAGGGTTTCTCTATTATTGGTTATTCGTACTTTAACATAACCTATATTCAATATTTCAGATGAATAGTAGATAAAAAAATACTGTGATACAATACTTTTTTATCCCACTATTTGCTGGGCAGTAAGCCTGATTGATGAGGGCTCATTAAAGTTTCACTTTATACCTTACAATGATGTAAGGTACGTGTAAGAGAAATCGATGGGATATTTTTTTACAACAATGTATTCTTAAAGTAAGAGTTATATGCTGTGTGGAAAAGAGGTGTTCAAGATGAAAGAACGAGTATTATCTAGGGTGAACTATCATCAAAAAGTTGCATTAAATCCAATGACTAAACTTTTTTATAAAGCCATCATATTATTATTATTGTTAAGTTGTACGTTATTATTCATTGGAAATGTAATGATTGAGAAAAGTGATATTAGTAAATTACATGTACCGGCTAAGTTAGAGGTGCCAGAATCATTAACATATGCATTTATTGCGACAGAAGATAAAAGATTTTATCATCATAACGGTTTAGATTATATAGCAATTATTAGGGCATCTGTTGAGAATATAAAGGCTGGTGGTGTCGTGCAAGGAGGAAGTACAATTACACAGCAGCTATCTAAAAATGCCTTTTTAACGAATGAACGTACATTTTCTCGGAAGTGGAAAGAGATTTTTTATACGAAAAAAATTGAACGCACATTTACGAAGGATGAAATTTTAAAATTATATGTAAGTAATATTTATTATGGAGAAGGAGCATGGGGAATTGAAAAAGCAGCAAACCTTTACTTCGGTAAAAAGGTGAACCAATTAACATTGGCTGAAAGTGCAATGATGGCTGCTGTAGTAAAAGCACCTGCTTATTACTCACCTGCACAAAATTATGATAAAGCAGTAGAGAGACGTAATGTCGTTTTGAGACTAATGGAGAAAGAAGGCTATATAAGCCATGATGAGTATGTTCAAGCAGTTAGTGAGAAATTGGTAATTCGTCATGATATAAAAATAGAGCAGTCGATGTTAAATAGCGCACGTAAAAAAGCAGTAAGTTAAGAGAAGTTCCTACAGAGGAGCTTCTTTTTTTGAATAAATTGTGACAAATTGTGACACAATATCGTCACAATTATTGTGTTTTTGTAATTTATGTGAGCGTGTTCATTGCGTGACGTATATAAGTGTTGATATTATGTGTATTGTGTACAATGCTGTATACAGAATATGAATTTAAAGAGGAATGTATATGAAATCAAATAAACTCATGGCTCTTGGTATAGTTTTTTCTATCGCAGTATTAATTGTAATTGGAACAATTGCGTATAGCATCATAAATGACAAAAAAGATAAAGGGAATGAGATGTTTGCTTATTCTACGCAACAATCTTTAGGGAAAGATGATGCTCCAGTTAAGGTAGTTGAATTTGGAGACTTTAAATGTCCTGCTTGTCGTACTTGGGATGTAACAGTATTACCTCGATTAAAAGAAGAGTATATTGATAAAGGCAAAGTGCAGTTATACTTTATTAACTTCCCATTTATTGGAAAAGACTCAGATTTAGGTGCAGCAGCTGGTGAAGCAATTTATAAACAAGATAAAGATTCATTCTGGATCTTCTATGATGAGATCTATCAAAATCAAAAGAAAGATACAGAAGAATGGATTACAGAAGATTTGCTTCTTAGCATTGTGAAAGAGAAACTGCCGAAAGTTAATGTAGAGCAATTTAAGAAAGATTTACACAGTAAAGACATTAAAGAAAAAGTAAGTAAAGATTCAGATCGTGCTCAAAAATTAAAAGTTCAAGGTGCTCCTTCTGTATATGTAAACGGAAATCTTGCAAATCCTGATTTTGATAGTATGAAGAAGGCAATTGATAAAGAATTGAAAAAGTGATGAGGTCTCTCATCACTTTTTCGACTTTTTTCGATAAAATTCTTGCCTCTACTTTTTTTACATGCTATACTACTTTACATAAGTTATTCTAATATCTTATATGTAATTCATATTTGCGGGTGTAGTTTAGTGGTAAAACAAGAGCCTTCCAAGCTCTGGTCGAGAGTTCGATTCTCTTCACCCGCTCCAAATTTTATTAAATGTTTTTCTATAAATTGTGATCAACGCAGTGTTTCGTTTCCGAGATAAACGAGGCATTGCGTTTTTTAATGTTTGAAAAATATAATTACATGCGAAAATAGAAGTAAATAATAGTATTCCAAACGTGAATTACTAACCAATAGAGTGGTTACATAAGGGGTGGATTCATCTGAGGAGGCGATTAAGAGTGGATTTTGAACAATTAAAGCAAGATGTAATTGCGTATAGTAAAACAATTGGCATAGATAAAATAGGCTTTGCGAGCGCTTCTCCTTTTGAGGAATTAAAGCAGCGCTTAATCCAGCAACAACAATTAAATTATCAATCTGGATTTGAAGAGCCTGATATAGAGAAGAGAACGAATCCGCAACTGTTATTACCGGGTGCTAAATCAATTATTGCGATTGCTTTAGCATATCCTTCAAAATTAAAAAATGCACCATTAAGTAAGCGTGGAGAACGCCGTGGGATTTTTTGTCGTGCTTCTTGGGGACAAGATTATCATCTTGTTTTACGAGATCGTTTGCAAAAATTAGAGGCATATTTAATTGAAAAACTTCCTGATATAGAAGTGAAGTCCATGGTTGATACAGGTGAATTAAGTGATCGAGCTGTATCAGAGCGTGCTGGTATTGGATGGAGCGGTAAAAACTGCTCTATTATTACACCTGAATTTGGTTCGTACGTATACTTAGGGGAAATGATTACAAATGTTCCATTCCCGCCAGATAAGCCGATAGAAGATCAATGCGGGGGCTGTACGAAATGTATCGATATTTGTCCTACCGGTGCTTTAATACAGGGGGGACAGTTAGATTCGAAGAAGTGCATTGCGTTTTTAACACAAACGAAAGGATTCCTACCTGAAGAATATCGCGATAAAATAGGAAATCGCATATATGGATGTGATACGTGTCAGACTGTTTGTCCGAAAAATAAAGGAATGGATTTTCATAATCATCCTGAGATGGAGCCGGATCCTGAGCTAGTTAAACCATTATTAACGCCACTTTTAACAATTAGTAATCGTGATTTTAAAGAGAAATATGGGATTATGTCAGGGTCATGGAGAGGGAAAAAGCCACTGCAAAGAAATGCGATTTTAGCATTAGCACATTTTAAAGAAGCATCGGCAATTCCTGATTTAATTGGTGTTATGAAAGATGACCCAAGACCGGTACTACGCGGAACGGCAGCATGGGCACTTGGGAAAATTGGTGGAGACGGCGTCGGCGAAGCTATTGAAAAAGCGATGCAACGTGAGAAAGACGAAGAAGTGCTTCATGAAATGAATCGCGGGCTTGAATTGTTAGCACAGAAAAAAGAGTAGATAATATTTCCCTTTTTCATATTGTAATATGGGAGGGAGACAGAATGGTTGTAAAAACGAAGATTGAAAACCAAGTACAACAATTTTTAGCATATATAACGGAGAAAAGAACGAATGTGGATGGTATTGCTGAGGATTTACTACAAATGGCACTGAGAAAGAAACAATTGTTTCAAAGGCGTAGTGCACATATAGTGAAAGCAACTGCGGATGTTTCTTTCATTAGACAATTAAATAGTAATGACCATCAAGAAATTGATTATCAAATACATTTTAAATATTTAATTAAGCATAAAGAATTATTTTATATTGAAGAGGAACAATTAAAACGAAGAGTTTGTTTAAATAATAGTCGAATTATAGGCGATTCTGCTATTGAAGTGTCAGAAGAAATTAGAATGGGTGAGACATTAGAAAGGGATATTACGAAAGAGAAGTACGGTTCTTATCAGTATAATCGTTTAGAGGCAGTGAAATATGCAGAGCGTTGGTGGGATGACCGGAATCCTATGTATCGTAATTTCCCTGATAATTGTACGAATTTCATTTCTCAATGTCTTCATACTGGAGAAGTACCTATGAACGGGTATCCTAATATTCGTAAAGGATGGTGGCAAAGGGAGAATCAGTGGAGTTGGAGCTGGGCTGTTGCACATTCTTTTTATTGGTATTTGTCAGGTGCTACAACAGGACTTCGAGCAGAGGCGGTAGAGAGGCCAGAAGAACTTATTCTTGGAGATGTCATTGCTTATGATTTCGAGGATGACGGAAGATGGAATCATACGACGATTGTAGTAGCAAAAGATGCAGATGGTATGCCGCTTGTAAATGCACATTCAGCGAATAGCCGTCGACGTTATTGGAACTATGAAGACTCTAGTAAATATACACCACAAATGAAATATAAATTCTTTCATATTATTAATGGGTAGAGATTTTTCGCTCAAGTGGTATAATACGTAGTAGACAAAAAACAGAGGTGAATATCGCGTGGGAGTACATGTTGTTTTATATCAGCCAGAAATTCCAGCAAATACAGGGAATATTGCTCGTACTTGTGCAGCAACTGGAACAGAATTACATTTGATTAGACCGCTTGGATTTTCAACGGATGATAAAATGTTAAAGCGTGCAGGATTAGATTATTGGCAGCACGTAAAAATTACGTATTATGATTCAATTGAAGAATTTTATGAAAAAAATAAAGACGGTGAATTCTTCTATTTAACAAAGTATGGCGAGAAAGCTCATACAGCGTTTGACTATAGCAAGCGTGAGAAGGATTACTATTTTGTATTTGGAAGAGAAACAAACGGCTTACCAGCTAATGTAATCGAAGAAAACTTTGATCATTGTTTACGTATTCCAATGACAGATAAAGTACGTTCATTAAATTTATCTAATACAGCAGCAATTTTAATTTATGAAGCGTTCCGTCAACAAAATTACCCTGGATTAGATTTAGAAATCGTTTATTAAAAGTCGCCATATGGCGACTTTTTTTTATAAAATAAAAATAATATATAATCATACATTTAAAAGAGAGGACATAATCATATAGAATGGGATATATGATTAAAAATAGATAAGACGGGTTGAGATAAATATGAAGGAAGAATATAGTAATCAAAATACCTTTTTAAGTATGATAGATATGGATTTAATTAGACAAGGATTATTACATGCTATTCAAGATTTAGTATTCATATTGAAAGTTATTGATAATGAAACGTTTCAATATATGTATGTGAATAAGATAGGAATGGATTATGCTAGGTTAAGCGAAGAGTGCTATGGAAAAACTTTTGCAGAAGTATTACCAAAAGATATAGCGGGGATATTGCAAAGGCAATATGCAAAAGTAGTGAGAGAAGCGAAAGCACACACCTTTTGTGATGTAGTCAATTTACCAAAAGGTGAGATACATTATGAATCTTCACTTAATCCTGTATGCGATGAAGAAGGAATATGTCAATTTGTTATTTGTATTACAAGAGATATTACAGCTCAAATTGAGGAGAAGACAAAGATAGAGGAAAAACAAATGTTATTTAAGTCGTTACTGGAATATAATAATGACTCAATTATATCTATAGATTCTATAGGGAGAGTTACATATGCAAATCCGGCAACGTATGAAATATTTGGATACCGGTATGAGGAATTAAATAATAAATTTATTTTTGAATTCATTAATAAAGAATATGAAAAAGATTTTCAAATTATATTTAAGGGATCGATGCAAGGAAAAGCAAAACAAATTGTTTCAAAGAAATATGTTCATAAAGAAGGGTACGAGCTATATATTTCTTTGAGAACTATCCCGATTATTGTGAACGGTGAAATTGTTGGGATTTATATTGTTACGAGAGATGTTACAAGGCAAGTATTAAACGAAATGCGAACAGAATATTTAGCTTACTATGACCAGTTAACGGGATTAATGAATAGAATTTCATGTACAAATAAGTTAAATACTTTTTTAAATGAGAGTGTAAATTTTGCACTTGTATTTATAGATTTAGATGAGTTTCATCGTATTAATGATACATTTGGTCATAAAGAGGGAGATAAAGTATTACAAAAAGTTACAGAATGTTTAAGCAATCTAAAAATAGAAGATATGCACTTATTTAGAGAACACGATGATCAATTTGTTATGTTGATAGAAAATATAACGAAAGAATATGTAGAGGAAGTTGCAAAAAGCATACTGAAAAATATTAGTGAATATTTTGTAATCGAAGAAGAAGATGTATATTTAAGTGCATCAATTGGAATTGTAATGGCTCCAGCAGATGGAGAAGATGAAAAAATACTATTTCAGAGGGTCGATGCTGCTTTAGAAAAAGCAAAAGAAAAAGGAAAAGGACATTATCATTTTTATTGTAGTGGATTAGACTGTGAGCGTGAACAAAGGTTTATAATAGAAAACCAGTTACATCGTGCTATAGAAAAAAATGAATTTTTCTTATATTATCAGCCACAAATTAATATTGAAACGAAAAAAATAGCTAGTATGGAAGCTTTAATAAGGTGGGAGAATAAGGAATTAGGATTTGTTTCTCCGAACCAATTTATTCCATTGGCGGAAAGAACAGGATTTATTATTAAGCTCGATGAATGGGTAGTAAATCAAGTGTGTCAGCAACTGCGCGAATGGTTAAATAAAGGATATGAAGTGGTCCCAATTGCGGTTAATATTTCAGCTAGACACTTTCGTTCTATTACATTAATAGAGATGATTACACGGGCTTTAAATAAGTACAATGTATCAGCTCATTTATTAGCGATAGAGGTTACAGAAGGAGCTCTTATACATAAAGATATATCAAAGAGAGTGTTACTACAATTAAAAGAACAAAATTTAAAGATTCATTTAGATGATTTTGGAACAGGCTATTCATCTTTAAGTTATTTAAAAACATATCCAATTGATACTTTAAAAATTGATCGTTCTTTTATGGAAGGTATACATATAGATGAACGTGATACGAATATTACAGCTGCAATTATTCATTTAGCTCATACTTTAGAATTGAATATAATTGCAGAAGGAGTAGAAAAAAAGGAGCAAATACAGTTTTTGAAAGAAAAGAATGTGAAGCTTGTACAAGGTTATTATTATAGCCGACCACTATCCAAATATGATATGGAAAATATGTATTATAAATAAAAAAATGATGTGCTAAAAGCACATCATTTTTTATGTGTACCTGGTTTGTCATTGTAACCGGATGTAAAAATAGCTGTAAGAAATGTGAGTGATACACCTAAAATTAATAATAATTTCATACTAATATCCTCCTTACTTTTTTCGGTTCATGAGTTTTATTTATTATCCAAAATGTATGTAAGGTTCTTAGAAGAAAAGAATTTATTTATAATGAATAGCAGTGTAAAAACGTTAATACCTATATTATACAGAATTTTCTTTGAATTTTGGAGAGAATTTTAGCGTGCTATTATATATTTCGTTTTGATTTAAAGAATGTTTAAGGACATCCTAGCATACCTTTTATAATAATCCGATTGAACAAGGAGATGGGGGAGGAGCTATAATGGATATTCTAAAAAAGATTGAACAGCATCGAGCAGCAGAAGAACGTTTACAATGGGAAGGTACGTTTGCGGAGTATTTGGAGCTTGTGAAAGAAAGACCATGGGTGGCTCAAACAGCACACTCTCGCATTTACAATATGATAAAAGACGCTGGAATTGAAGAAGTTGATGGTAGAAGAAAGTATAACTTCTTTAGTAATCAGCTCTTTGGATTAGAGGATGCTCTAGAACGTCTTGTAGAGGAATATTTTCATCCATCTGCAAAACGATTAGATGTTAGAAAAAGAATTTTATTATTAATGGGTCCTGTTAGTGGAGGGAAATCAACGTTAGTTACAATGTTGAAACGAGGATTAGAAACATATTCAAGAACAGATCGCGGAGCAATTTTTGCAATTAAAGGATGCCCAATGCACGAGGATCCACTGCATTTAATTCCACATCATTTACGAGATGATTTCTTTGATGAGTATGGGGTTAGAATTGAAGGGAATTTATCACCACTAAATGTCATGCGTTTAGAGCAAGAATACGGATCAAGAATTGAGGATGTAGTTGTAGAGCGTATTTTCTTCTCTGAAGATCGCCGTACAGGGATTGGTACATTTAGCCCGTCTGATCCAAAATCACAGGATATTGCAGATTTAACAGGTAGTCTGGACTTTTCTACGATTGCAGAATATGGTTCAGAATCAGATCCGCGTGCGTATCGATTTGATGGAGAATTAAATAAGGCAAACCGAGGAATGATGGAGTTCCAAGAGATGTTAAAATGCGATGAGAAGTTTTTATGGCACTTATTATCGCTTACACAAGAAGGGAATTTCAAAGCGGGAAGATTTGCGCTTATTTCAGCAGATGAATTAATTGTAGCGCATACGAATGAAACAGAGTATCGCTCATTTATAGCAAATAAGAAAAATGAAGCATTGCACTCAAGAATTATTGTAATGCCAGTTCCTTATAATTTACGAGTAAGTGAAGAAGAACATATTTATGAAAAAATGATTCGTGAAAGTGATGTATCGAATGTTCACATTGCACCACATACACTTCGCGTTGCAGCAATGTTCACTATTTTAACTCGTTTAAAAGATCCGAAGCGTCCGGATATTGATTTAATTAAAAAGATGCGTTTGTATGATGGAGAAACGGTAGAAGGTTATAATGCGATTGATGTAGAAGAATTACAACGCGAATATCAAGATGAAGGTATGAAGGGTATTGATCCTCGTTATGTCATTAACCGAATTTCGTCTACAATCATTCGAAAAGAGGTACCATCTATTAACGCGTTAGATGTACTTAGATCTTTAAAAGATGGGCTAGATCAGCATCCATCCATTAGTAATGAAGACCGTGAACGTTACATGAACTTCATCTCATTAGCGAGAAAAGAATACGATGAAATCGCGAAGAAAGAAGTACAAAAAGCGTTTGTTTATTCATATGAAGAATCAGCTAAGACGCTTATGGATAATTACTTAGATAACGTTGAGGCGTACTGCAATAAATCGAAATTACGTGATCCGTTAACAGGAGAAGAAATGAGTCCAGATGAAAAATTAATGCGCTCAATTGAAGAGCAAATTGGAATTTCAGAAAATGCTAAGAAAGCGTTCCGTGAAGAGATTTTAATTCGCATTTCTGCTTATGCCCGTAAAGGAAAACGCTTTGATTATAATTCACATGAACGTCTTCGTGAAGCGATTCAGAAAAAACTATTTGCTGATTTAAAAGATATAGTGAAAATTACAACATCAACGAAAACGCCGGACGAAAATCAGCTTAAGAAAATCAATGATGTTGTTGCGCGTTTAATTGATGAGCATGGTTATAATTCTTCTTCAGCAAATGAATTACTACGCTATGTAGGTAGCTTGTTAAACAGATAGTTTGATAACAAAACGCTGTCTCTTGTATTTTGCGGGACAGCGTTTTATTATCCGTTCATATGTGTATAAAGTGTCATACCTTGTCCAAATGTAATAAATTAAGATGCAATTTTATGAATTTATTGTCAATTATTTTTACAATATGCATATGATAGAGTAACCAACCATTCATACGAAAAAAGCCAACACAATACAATATGTTGCAAAGTAAAAATGTGTGCAACAATGCATTGTGTTTCTTTCTTATCAGTGGCTGAATATTTCTTTCTATTTATGTGAGTGGCAAAATTTTGTTTAGGATGCTCGGGGTATTGTATGAAAAACGTTATAAATGTTTATGGGATGATTTTCTGTGGGCAGTTACCTTTCAAATATTCTAGCTTGCATATTACAGAACAAAATTTATAGATTGCTGTTCATACAGGAAGACAATTACAGTAAGGAGGGAAAGGAATGGGCGAAGAAAATCAACCAAATTATACGATTTCACAGGAAAACTGGTCCCTCCATCGCAAAGGATATGACGACCAACAGCGCCATCAAGAAAAAGTACAAGAGGCAATTAAGAATAATTTACCCGATCTTGTAACAGAAGAAAGTATAGTTATGTCTAATGGCAAGGATGTTGTAAAAATACCAATTCGTTCTCTAGATGAATATAAGATTAGATACAATTATGATAAAAATAAACATGTTGGGCAAGGAAACGGTGACAGCAAAGTTGGTGATGTCGTTGCGAGAGATGGATCAGGTGGTCAAAAACAAAAAGGGCCAGGAAAAGGGCAAGGAGCAGGAGATGCAGCTGGGGAAGATTACTATGAAGCTGAAGTCTCTATTTTAGAATTAGAGCAAGCGTTTTTCAGAGAGTTAGAACTGCCTAATTTAAAGAGAAAAGAAATGGATGAAAACCGGATTGAACATGTTGAATTTAATGACATTAGAAAAACAGGATTATGGGGAAATATCGATAAGAAACGAACAATGATATCCGCATATAAACGAAATGCAATGAGTGGTAAAGCATCTTTTCATCCAATTCATCAAGAAGACTTAAAGTTCCGCACTTGGAATGAAGTATTAAAGCCAGATTCAAAAGCTGTTGTATTAGCGATGATGGATACGAGTGGATCGATGGGAATATGGGAGAAATATATGGCACGTAGCTTCTTTTTCTGGATGACAAGATTTTTACGCACAAAGTATGAAACAGTTGATATTGAATTTATTGCTCATCATACAGAAGCGAAAGTCGTTACAGAAGAAGAATTTTTCTCAAAAGGAGAAAGTGGCGGAACAATATGTTCCTCCGTATATAAAAAAGCATTAGAACTTATCGATAATAAATATTCACCAGACCGCTATAATATTTATCCATTCCATTTTTCAGATGGTGATAATTTAACATCAGATAATGCTAGATGTGTAAAGCTTGTTGAAGAGCTAATGAAGAAGTGTAATATGTTTGGGTATGGGGAAGTGAACCAGTATAACCGCCATAGTACACTCATGTCAGCCTATAAAAATATTAAAGATGATAATTTCAGATATTATATTTTAAAGCAAAAAGCAGACGTATTTCATGCGATGAAAAGCTTTTTTAGAGAAGAATCAGGTGAGAAAATGGCATAACCTCTTTTAAAGAGGTTCTTTTTTTGTAAACTTTTTATTTTTTCAGTTGACAATGATAATGAAAATCATTATCATTTATTCGAGAAATGATTACATTTCGAATTATATATTTCGGAGGAGATGTAAAGTTGAAACAAAATAAACATACTAAGATTAGTAGTGCAGACCAAGGCATTGGTTCGCACTACTATTTTTTTATATAGTAGAAGTGAAGAAAGGGCCGAGGTTTCTTTAGGATTTAGAATCCGTAAAATAAACTGGCTTTCTTCGCTTACCTTATTTGAATCAATTTTTAGTGTGTAGATCCTTGAGATCGTGTATAAGAAATGGGAATCGATAAGTGTAAGCCGAAGACTTCCATTCCATATAAGGAGGAACTTTATGAAACATGTAATCGCGTTTGACATCAGTATGGGTAAAAGTTATATGGTTATTTATAATGCGCACAAACAATGCATTTTTGAACAGGAATTGAAACATTCTAAACCTGCATTTGAAGAACTACAGGAAAAGATTCTTAAGCTTACAAACGAAACAGGTGAACCACCTGCCATCGTATTTGAAGCCACAGGTATTTATTCTAGACAGCTAGAACGCTTCATGCAAAATAATCAGTACAGCTATTGTTTATTAAATCCCTTAGAAGCAAAACTACAATGCGATTCCTTACGAATCCATAAAACGGACCGAAGTGATGCACATCGGTTAGCTCTTACCCACTTTACAGTTACCCGAAGGGTATCCCATAAAACCGATAATGTGTACCTTCAATTACGATCTCTTTCGAGATTTTACAGCGAACTGGATGGAGAGTTATCTATTCTTCGTGGCCGTATGCATAAAGTAATCCAACTAACATTTCCAGAATTAGAAAAAATGTTTACGAGTAAATCTGATTTATTTTTAAACTTTGTTCAACTATTTCCTCATCCAGATTACGTAGTACCTCTCTCTAAAACGGTTATAAAAAATCGTATTCGTGCTAACACCAATAAGAAAATATCAACTACGCTAGCCGAGAAAAAAGCTCTTCAAATTCTTGAATTAGCCAAACATTCTTACCCAGCTGTTTCTCAAGAAGATGTACTATGTGATCAGCTCAAAGCATATGCAAAACGCTATCAAGAACTTCTTCACCAAAAGCAGTGCTGTATTAACAAAATGGTAGATATGGCCGAACAACGCCCAGAATATCGTATCATTCTAAGTATCCCTGGAATTGGCCCCAATACAGCGGTACGTTTAATGGCTGAAATAGGCGATATGACACGTTTCGAAAACAATAAACAATTAAATGCATATGCCGGTATCGATATACGTCGCTTTCAATCAGGCAAAACCTTTTATAAAGATAAAATTAATAAACGCGGAAATAAGCATTTACGTAAATTACTGTACCTTATTATTCAAAACATGATTAAAATACGGCGGTACGGTCGCAATCACCTTGTAGAGTATTACGATAAATTAAAAACGCAACCCTATAACAAGTGTCATAAAGTTGCGTCCATTGCATGTGTAAATAAGTTATTGAAGCTTCTCCTTCACCTTATTACACACAATATACACTATGATTATCGGTTAACGGCCTAACATCATAGTTTCATTCATTCTACCACATCCTACCCCTACTAAAAAAACGAATTCATAGTGGGGATATTTAGTATGCCCGCAAATGAATACTTATATTTTGTAATAACCAATGTATTAAAAATTTAAAAATACAGATTGACTAATCGTAAGAAAAGAAAACGTATAAATGCAATGATTATAGCGGCGGCGTTATCACTTCCGTTTGCTGTGTATTCAACACCTGCTTTAGCGGCAGTAGCAATTGAGGCGAATAAAACTGGACAAGGTTTAGAAGATGGTACATATGACGCTGTTATTAAAGCGTATAAAGATAAAACGAATGAAGAGTCTATGGCAGCTGTTTATATAAAGGATCCGAAATTAACAATTGAGAATGGAAAGAAAATTGTAACAGCAACATTAAGTGATAGTGATTTCTTTCAATACTTGAAAACAGAGGATATTCATACTCCAGGTGTGTTTCATGATGTGAAAGTAATATCAGAAGACAAAAAGAAAAATGGAACGAAAGTGATTCAGTTTGAAGTAGGGGAATTAGGAAAAAGGTATAATATGCGAATGCATATTTATATTCCAACAATGGCCTATGACAATAAGTACCAAGTACAGTTTGAAGTAAATACATTGAATTTAGATAAAGATGTTCCAGAAGCACAAAAGGAAAATAAAGAGGATAAAGTGGATCAACAAGATGCGAATGTAATAGTAGATAAGCAATTACAAAGGCATATTAATAAATATAACTTGAATAGAGAGAATCTAGATACTCCAATAACTAAGGAAGATTTATTAAAAGTTAAATCCTTAATAGTCGTTGAAGCTAAAAGTAAAGGAATAAAAGACGTAAGTGGTCTAGAATATATGACGAACTTAGAAAACTTAACGTTGGAAGAAGTTAAGTTAAAAAATATAAAATTTATCTCGGACTTGAGACAATTGAAATCATTAAGTATAACCTATGGTGAACTTGAAGATATTGGGCCTTTGGCTAAGTTAGAGCATATTGAGTTTTTAACTTTGAGAAACAATAAAATCTCAGATTTAAGCCCATTAAGCCAAATGAAGAAGATTAAAATGCTAGATTTAAATAGTAATTATATAAAAGATATTAAACCATTATTTACAGTGAAATCTTTAAGGACTTTGACTGTAGCAAATAATCAAATTAGTAATGATAACCTTGCTGGAATTGAGCAATTGAAAAATGTAAAAAACTTATCTTTAAGTAACAATGGACTTACGAATATTGAACATATTACATCAATGAAAAAATTAGTAGAGTTAGATCTTGCTAAAAATGAATTAGAAAACATCGAACCTTTATCAAGATTATCTACTGTACAATCACTTAATTTAGAAGAAAACTATATTTCAGATATAACGCCACTTAGTCACTTAACAGACTTATATGATTTAAAGCTAGGTTCAAATGAAATTTGTGATGTTAGACCTGTTCAAGAGCTAGGAAAAAGAATATATATCGATATTCAAAGACAAAAAATCTTTTTAGATAATGTAGAAAAAGATAAGGAAGTTAAAATACCTATCTATAATTTACAAGGAGAGCCACTTGATACTATTCAATTGAAGAGTGAAGATGGGATAGTTAATAATGGTTCTGTTAAATGGGGGACTACTGGTGAAAAAACATACGAATTTACGTTGGATATAAAGCCAGAAGAGAATCGTATTAAGTTTAATGGAACAGTAATTCAAAATGTTGTTGAAAGATTAGACGAAATCAAGGAAACAATAAAAGAGGATAATGAACAAAAGGAAAATGTAATTCTCGATAAAACTTTACAACAACATATTAATAAAGAGAATTTAGGTAGAGAGAATGTAAATGCTCCTATCACAAAAGAAGATTTATTACAGATTAAAAAACTAGAGATACTTAAAGAAAAAGGAAATGAGATAAAAAATATAACAGGTTTAGAGTACATGACGAACTTAGAAAACCTCACTTTAGAAGGAGTAGGCCTGAAAAATATTGAGTTCATCTCAAACTTGAAACAATTGAATAATGTGAATGTATCTCATAATCAAATTGAAGATATAACACCACTATCTTCATTGGAAAATTTACAGTGGTTAAATCTTGCGGACAATCATATTAAAGGTGTAACGGTTATTGGTTCCATGCTAAACTTATTTAGCTTAAATCTAGCTGGGAATGAGATTCGTGATGTAAGGCCGTTAATACAATTAGGTCAGTGGGGAACAATTGATGTTAGAAGGCAAAAAGTCATTTTGGATGATGCAGAAATAAATAAAGAAGTGATAATTCCTGTATATGATTTAGAAGGAGAGCCAATTGAAAAGATTACACTAAAGAGTGAAGGTGGAACACTTACTGATGAGGGAATTATTTGGAGTACTCTAGGGGAAAAAATATATGAATTTGATTTAGATGCAGATCATTATGAGACTGGCATATTATATAGTGGCATTGTCATGCAGAATATAGTAGAAAAATTAATACCGAAAGAAGAAGTAAAAGAGCCAACAAAAGAAGTTGAAGAAGAGAAAGAAGAAGTAAAAGAGCCAACAAAAGAAGTTGAAGAAGAGAAAGAAGAAGTAAAAGAGCCAACAAAAGAAGTTGAAGAAGAGAAAGAAGAAGTAAAAGAGCCAACAACAGGAGTTGAAGGATCGAAAGCGAAGGTAAAAGAAACAGGAAAAGAAATTGAAGGTTCAAAAGACGCGGTAAATCAATCAGCAGTAGTCCAAGAACAAAACGTGAATAATCAAGTTGTGAAAGAAAATAAACCAGCTGTTAATAAGCAAGAAGAAAATAAGAAAGCATTAGGAGCAACAGGTGGACAAGAGAATACATCAATATTACTTTCAGGCATAGCGTTAGTTCTTTCAGCGATGAGTATGCTTGTATTTAGAAAGAGATTATTTAAGAAATAAAAAACGTTTCATCTTATTATAACGTAAGATGATTATATGAGTTTTTGAGAAGACATTATCATGGCGATTTCATTTTGAAATATGCTTATGGTGATGTCTTTTTTAGAAGGAGATAAATGGAAAAGGTGTGAATATATTAGAGAAGGAGGAGAGATTATGTATGTTAGTTCAATTTCAAAAGTTGAAGACGTAGCATCATTTATTGCGAATATGAATAAAGATGCTATTCATCATGTTGGTTATTGCGGAGATGAGAAAAAGGAGGTGTTACATACGATTCTTCATGATTTTTCTGATATAGGCTGGGAGAAATCTTTCGTTGTTACTTATGAGGACAATAAAATAATTGGCGTATTAGGGTTTGATGTGGATGAAGTAAAGAGATGTGCAGAAATTTTGGGGCCGTTTATTAAAGCAGAGAATTGGGAAGAAGTTGCTTTACATATGTGGAAGGAACTTATAGAAAAGGGGCCTTTTCATATTGAAAAATTTTATGGTTTTTATCATGTAGAAAATAATAATTGTGCCCGTTTAATGAAGAATTTATATGCAAAAGAACAAGATCAACATAGTATTTTCAGTTTAAGTCATAATATTGTGGAAGAACGTAGTATATGCAATGTAGAAGAGGCTTTACCAAAAGTATTCGAGCAGTTTATCTCTTTACACAATCATACTTTTCCTAATGCATATTATCAAGGAAATGAAATTATCGAACATTTAAGTGATACGAATAAATTATTTGTAAGTATGAAGAATGGTAAATTAGAGGGTTACGTATATGTTGAAGTAAATCCGGAGTTTCAAGAAGCGAATATCGAATTTATTGCAACCGCTGAAAATAGTAGAAGAAAAGGTGTCGGAGAGCATTTATTACAAGGGGCAATTCAGTATATTTTCTCCTTCCAAGAGATGAAAGAGATAGAACTATGTTTGAATACGAATAATGATCGTGCGATGGAGTTGTACAAGAAAGTAGGGTTTGAGGAGAAGGCATGTTTACAACACTATATAATAGAGTAAAAACCCATTCGTATGAAGATTATATTTCATACGAATGGGTTTTATTTCATTTACTTTGCCGCCCTCGGTAATAACAGATTCAGGACTAATTTGAGGGCCGAATTCTTCTTGTATAAGAGGTGATAATCGTTACATAACCTTTTTTATTTTTTTCGGGATTTCTTTCGTTTGCGAATTAACATCTTCTTTTTTTAGCTCTTTAAAAAGAGAAGTGACCATAAGAACGACTACAATAGAAAATGGTAGCGCAGCAATTATAGCTGCGATTTGTAGTGCATTTAATCCTCCAGCTTGTAATAAAATAGCGGCAATTATCGCGATTGTTAATCCCCATATAAGTTTTAAACTATTTTTCGGTGATAAGCTTCCGTTACTCGTTTGCATTGAAACAACAAATGTTGCTGAATCGGCAGAAGTAACGAAAAATGTGGCTACTAAAATTAACCCGATAATCGTTAAAAATGTAGAGAATGGTAGATGTGAAATAACAGCAAATAATCCAATCTCTGTACCATTTTTTGCAATTTCATCAGCTATTCCAAGCGATTGGAACATTTCCATATGAATTGCGGTACCACCAAATACTGCAAACCAAAATGTACAGATAAGAGTTGGGACTAATACAACTCCAAAAATAAATTCTTTTATTGTGCGTCCTTTAGAAATACGTGCGATAAATGTGCCGACGAATGGAGACCAAGAGATCCACCACCCCCAATAGAAAATAGTCCAGTTTTCAATCCAAGAAGAAGATTTTTCACTAAATGCTCCTAAATTTAATCCCATACTAGGTAAAGCGCCGATATAAGAACCGAGTGTAGATGTGAAATATTTCATAATAAATACAGTTGGTCCTAAAAGTAAAAAAGAGATGAGTAAAATGCCTGCAAGAGAGAAATTCAAGTTGCTCAAATATTTAATCCCACGATCTAAGCCAGTTTGTGCACTTGTTAAATATAAAACAGCGAATATAGCTATAAGTACGAGCTGAGTAAGTAAAGTGTTATGAATGGAAGGGAATAAATAGCTTAATCCTCCAGCAATTTGTTGAGCACCAATCCCAACAGATGGTACAATGCCAAATACTGTGGCTAAAACAGCTAGAATATCAACTGTTTTTCCAATACGAGAATTTTTCGATCGATTAAATAATGGAGTAACTGTAGCCCCGATAGTGCTACCTTTTTGTTTGCGGAATGTGAAATATGCAATTGTTAAAGCGACCATTGCGTATAGTGACCACGGAAAGAGTCCCCAGTGGAAAAATGAATATTGCATAGCGAGTTTGGCGCTTTCTTCTGTACCTGCTTTTCCTGTTAACGGATCTGTAAAATGTGAAATCGGTTCAGCGATTCCATAAAAGAGGAGTCCAATTCCCATTCCTGCCCCAAACAACATGGATAGCCAAGATGGATAATTATATTTTGGCTTTTCTCCATCTTTACCAAGACGAATAGAACCGTACTTGGAAAATGCTAAATAAGCAGCCAAAATAATCATTGTAGTCATAAGTAGAGAGTAAAACCATCCAAATTTATTGAGGATAAATGAGTTTAAAGAAGATGTAACACTTTGTAAATCGTAGCCTTGTATCCAACTTGCTGGGGTAATTCCCCATATAATGAATAATGTTGTTAGCAAGAAGGAGATATAAAATACACTGTTTTCTTTTTTTATCATAGAATCCCACCCTTATTTAATAAAGTTAACAATTATAATAATCATAACAATTAAGTTTTTAATTGTCAAAAAATTCCCTTTTTATAATGTGAAAGGATGCAATTTGTTTTAGAGAGGTAAAGAGCAATGCGTTCACGATATGTACAAATTATAGGAAGAAATAATATGAAATATTGCATTTTATATTGTTACATCCAGATTTTATGTTAAATTCTTGAATGGAATATTAAAATAGGGGGCAAGGATATGAACAAGAAATCAAAGATCAATAAAGTGATGCTTAGCATTAGTACAATGGCTTTATCGCTAGGCGCACTTCAAACTCATGCAGCAGCGGAAGAAAAAGTACCGTATAACGTGTTAAAAACGAAACCGGTTGGAATTGAAAAGTCGGTAGATGAAGTTGGACATATTTCAAAAGTTGATGAAACTTTATCATTTCAAGAACGTTTAAAAGTAGGAGATTTTTCACAGCGACCAGCATCTATTACGAAGAAAACTGCAGTAAAGCAGGTTAAAGAAAGCTATTCAATGGCTGATTTAAACAAAATGAATGACCAAGAATTAGTTGAAACGTTAGGCAGTATTAAATGGCACCAAATTACAGACTTATTCCAGTTTAATGAAGATGCAAAGGCTTTTTATAAAGATAAAGGAAAAATGCAAGTCATTATAGATGAATTAGCTCATAGAGGTAGTACATTTACGAAAGATGATTCAAAAGGAATTCAAACGTTTACTGAAGTGCTGCGTTCAGCTTTTTATCTTGCATTTTATAATAGTGAATTAAGCGACTTAAATGAAAGAAGCTTCCAGGATAAATGTTTACCTGCTTTAAAAGCAATCGCAAAAAATCCAAACTTTAAGCTTGGTACAGTTGAACAAGATACAGTCGTATCTGCGTACGGTAAATTAATTAGTAATGCTTCAAGCGATGTTGAAACGGTTCAATATGCATCGAATATTTTAAAGCAATACAATGATAATTATACTACTTATGTAAATGATCGAATGAAGGGACAAGCAATATACGATATTATGCAAGGTATTGACTATGATATGCAGTCGTACTTAACTGAGGCTCGTAAAGAAGCGAATGAAACGATGTGGTATGGAAAAGTAGATGGGTTTATTAATGAAATAAATCGTATTGCTCTTCTAAATGAAGTAACGCCAGAAAATAAATGGCTCGTTAATAATGGCATTTATTTTGCTAGCCGTTTAGGGAAGTTTCATAGCAATCCAAATAAAGGATTAGAGGTTGTTACACAAGCAATGCATATGTACCCGCGCTTAAGTGAACCGTATTTTGTTGCGGTAGAACAAATTACAACAAATTATAATGGTAAAAATTATAGCGGGAATACAGTAGATTTAGAGAAAATACGTAAAGAAGGAAAAGAGCAATACCTACCAAAAACGTATACATTCGACGATGGATCAATTGTGTTCAAAACAGGAGATAAAGTATCAGAAGAAAAAATTAAGAGACTATATTGGGCTGCGAAGGAAGTAAAGGCACAGTATCACCGTGTAATTGGAAATGACAAAGCGTTAGAGCCAGGAAATGCGGATGATGTATTAACGATCGTAATTTATAATAGTCCAGATGAATATCAGTTAAATAGACAATTGTATGGATATGAAACAAACAACGGTGGAATTTATATTGAAGAGACAGGTACATTCTTTACATATGAGCGTACACCAGAGCAAAGTATTTATAGTTTAGAAGAGTTATTCCGTCATGAATTTACTCATTATCTGCAAGGGAGATATGAAGTTCCTGGTTTATTTGGAAGAGGAGATATGTATCAAAATGAAAGGCTAACTTGGTTCCAAGAAGGAAATGCAGAGTTTTTCGCAGGATCTACTCGTACGAATAACGTTGTACCAAGAAAGAGTATAATTAGCGGATTATCATCTGATCCTGCAAGCCGTTATACAGCAGAGCGTACACTATTTGCTAAATACGGTTCTTGGGATTTCTATAATTACTCGTTCGCATTGCAGTCTTACTTATATACGCATCAGTTTGAAACATTTGATAAAATTCAAGATTTGATTCGTGCGAATGACGTGAAAAATTATGATGCATATCGTGAAAATCTAAGTAAAGATCCTAAGTTAAATAAAGAGTATCAAGAGTATATGCAGCAGTTAATTGATAATCAAGATAAATATAATGTACCGGAAGTAGCAGATGATTATTTAGCTGAACATGCACCGAAATCGTTAACTGAAGTGAAAAAAGAAATTAGTGATACGTTGCCTATGAAAGATACAAAAATGACAAAACATAATTCTCAATTCTTTAATACATTTACATTAGAAGGTACGTATACAGGTAGTGTCACAAAAGGTGAATCAGAAGATTGGAAAGCAATGAGTAAAAGAGTAAATGAATCTTTAGAACAATTGGCGCAAAAAGAATGGAGTGGCTACAAAACTGTTACAGCATACTTCGTCAATTACCGTGTAAATAGCTCAAATCAATTTGAATATGATATAGTCTTCCATGGTATCGCAAAAGATGAAGGAGAAAATAAAGCTCCAACGATTAATATAAACGGCCCTTATAATGGACTTGTAAAAGAAGGTATTCAATTTAAAAGTGATGGCTCAAAAGATGAAGATGGAAAAATCGTTTCTTATTTATGGGACTTTGGAGATGGAAGCACAAGTGCAGAAGTAAATCCAGTGCATGTATATGAAAGAGAAGGTTCATATAAAGTAGCGTTAATAGTAAAAGATGATAAAGGGAGAGAGAGCAGAAGCGACACAACGGTTACGGTTAAAGATGGAAGTTTAACAGAATTAGAACCAAATAATCGTCCAGAGGAAGCGAATCGTATTGGGCTAAACAATACGATAAAAGGTAGCCTTATCGGCGGGGATCACACTGATGTTTATACATTTAATGTAGCATCAGCGAAAGATATCGATATTTCCGTTTTAAATGAGTATGGAATTGGGATGACGTGGGTACTTCACCATGAATCAGATATGCAAAATTATGCTGCTTACGGTCAAGCAAATGGAAATCATATAGAGGCAAATTTTAATGCAAAACCAGGTAAGTATTACTTGTATGTATATAAATATGATAATGGTGATGGAACATACGAATTATCAGTAAAATAAGTGCTTTTCCAATGTATGTTTAACTTTACTTTTTGTGGAAAATAGTATATTATATAGATATATAATATATCGGTTATTTACTAGGAGGAGCCTGTCACAATAGGCTTCTCCTGTTCTTTTTTAGGTGGCCTGTCTTACAGGCTTTTCTTTAAAGAATAAATAACTGAAAATTAAGAACAATAATCTTTGAAAGAGGTGGGGCATACACATAACAAAAAAGGGATTGTTTAAGAGAGGGGGATAAGAAATGGTTTTGTTTGGTTATCCACTTGAGACAATTTATTTATATGGATTTATTATTGCTACTATACTCACTGTGATTTATATCTTTTTTGGGGATATATTTGAATCCATATTTAGTTTTGGAGGCGGATCGGTATCCGTTGTTACTTTATTACTTAGTTTTTTCGCTATGTTATGTGGACTTAGTTATATAGGAGAATATTTATTTTCCTTTAATAGTATTCTTATTTTCGTGGCTGCATTTGCTATATCCTTTATTGGTGTATTCATAATGAAAATATTAATTTTAAAGCCGATTGCAGAGGCTGAACAAAATACTGTGCAACGTATGGATGAATTCATTGGTTGCAAGGGAGAAGTCATTACGACAATTCCTACAGAAGGATTTGGTGAAGTATTAATCTCCTCCCAATTTGGAAGTAATGCAATTCCAGCTAAAACAATTGGGAAAAAAGATATTTCACAAGGAACTGAAGTTATTATCGAGGGAGTCCAAGATGGTGTTTTGCTTGTACAAAACATCGCTTATTCTTTAAAAAAACCAAAATTATAAGGGGGAATTTACATGACGATTCCATTAATTATTGGTGGAGTTTTACTCGCAATTTTAATTCTACTCATTTTAGTATTCATTACGAAGTATCGAACAGTTGGACCAGATGAAGCGTTAATTGTTACAGGGAATTGGCTTGGTGGTGGGAAAAATGTAGTTACCACTGATGATGGAAAGAAGATTAAGATTATTCGCGGTGGCGGTACATTCGTAGTGCCAATCATGCAAAGAGCAGAACCTTTAAGCCTACTAAATTACAAGTTAGAAGTGGGTACACGTGATACGTATACGAAGCAAGGTGTTCCAGTTACAGTAAATGGTGTTTCTATTATTAAAGTAGGTTCTACAATTGAAGAAGTATCTACAGCAGCTGAGCAATATTTAGGAAAAGAAACAGAAGAGTTAAAGGTAGAAGCAAAAGAGGTTTTAGAAGGTCATTTACGTGCGATTTTATCCTCTATGACAGTAGAAGATGCGTATAGTAATAGAGAGCAATTTGCGCAAAAAGTGCATGAAGTAGCTTCTACAGATTTAAAGAAAATGGGTCTTCGCATCGTTTCCTTTACAATTAAAGAAATCATGGATAAGAACGGTTACTTAGATGCACTTGGTCAGCCACAAATTGCGACGGTTAAGCGTGATGCAACAATTGCAAATGCAGAGCGTGAAAAGGAAGCTCGTATTGAAAAAGCTCGTGCTGAGAAAGAAGCGAAAGAAGCTGAATACCAACGTGATGCCCAAATCGCTGAAGCTGAAAAACATAAAGAATTAAAAGTACAATCTTATAAGAGAGAGCAAGAACAAGCTCGTGCAGATGCGGATCTTTCTTACGAATTACAACAAGCGAAAGCGCAACAAGGTGTTACAGAAGAGCAAATGCGCGTTAAAATCATTGAGCGTGAGAAACAAATTGAATTAGAAGAAAAAGAGATTGCGCGTCGTGAAAAGCAATACGATGCAGAAGTAAAGAAAAAAGCAGATGCAGATCGCTATGCTGTTGAGCAATCAGCGGAAGCAGAAAAAGTAAAACAAATTAAAAAGGCAGATGCGGATCAATATAAGATTGAGGCTGAAGCGAGAGCGCGTGCGGAAGAAGTACGTGTGGAAGGTTTAGCGAAGGCGGAAATCGAAAAAGCGCAAGGTCAAGCAAAAGCGGAAGTACAAAAAGCACAAGGTACGGCAGAAGCCGATGTTATTAGGTTAAAAGGTTTAGCAGAAGCAGAAGCGAAACAAAAAATTGCAGAGGCATTTGAGTTATATGGCCAAGCGGCAATTATGGATATGGTACTTAAAATGCTTCCAAGTTATGCGAAGGAAGTTGCAAGTCCGCTTAGTAATATTGATAAAATCACAGTTGTCGATACAGGCGGCGGTGGTAAAAATAGCGGGGCCGGAAAAGTTGCGGGCTATGCGACTGACTTAATGGCAACGATGCAAGAAACGTTAAAGGCTTCTTCTGGAATTGACTTAAAAGAGCTATTAGAAGGATTTGCAGGAAAAGGAGCAGTACAACAATTATCAAGTGATAAACCTGTTGTATCTGTAGTAGAAGATGAGAAAAAAGAAGTAGAAAAAGATAAAGAATAATAAGGTGGAAAGAACCTCTAGTAAGTGAAATACTAGAGGTTCTTCTGTGAATTATAATATTTCGAATAATATACATTTTTATATATTGTTTTAATTATTTAATTTATATAGAATGAAAAAGATATGTATCAATTCTTTATGATGTAGAAAAAGATAGAGAGTCTCATCGATACATTTAAATCGTATTATTTTTATAGAAAGATTAAATGTTAATTAATTACATTTAAAACGGTATGGAGGGGTAGAAGTATGTTTCAAGGGAAATTAAGGAGTAGTAGTTTAAAAACAAAGTTACTTGTATCATTTATTATTATTTTAGTTCTTCCAAGTATTGTAATTGGTTGGACGTCTTATCAACAGGCGAAGACGAATTTTAATGAAACGATTTTAAACTCGGCGAAAGATAATATAAAAATTTTGGATAATGTAATTAATAAAGAATTGGATAGTAAAAAAGTAGATGCAACTTATTTTACGAAATTATTCACACAATCAAGTTACCAAGCAGATCAAATTCAAAACATACAAAATAAACTAGAAGAATACAATAAACTGCATCCAGAAATGGAAGCAATCTATACAGGATCTAGTAATGGACAGTTCATTCAATCACCAGCTATTCAGATGCCAGATGGATATAATCCTACAGAAAGAGATTGGTATAAAGAGGCCGTGAAGAAAAGTGGAGAGGTAATTGTAACTGCTCCATATAAGTCAAAAACGACAGGGAATATTGTTATTACACTAGCAAAACAAAACGAGGATAAAAGTGGAGTTCTTGGGATTGACTTAATCATTAATAATATTGTTACTACTTCCAAGATGGTTAATATCGGTAAGGAAGGATATGTAGCGATATTTGATCAAGATAAAAATGTAGTAGCGCACCCGAAAATGAAGCCAGGAGAGAAATTAGAAGAGAAACTTAGTAAAGAATTGTATAAACAGGAAGCTGGGGATTTTCATTATTCATTAGATGGTGAAGATCGCAATATCACTTTTAAAACGAATAAGAAAACTGGGTGGAAAATAGCAGGAATTATGCCTTCCAAAGAAATTATTGAAGCGGCTGAACCTATTTTCTATAAAACAGTAACTGTTCTTGGAATTTCACTAATAATCGGTGGGATTGTAATTTACTTCATAATTGCGTCTATTATTAAACCGTTAAAACAACTTGTCATATCATCGAAGAAGATTAGTGAAGGTGATTTAACAGAATCAATTACAGTTCATTCTAAAGATGAAATTGGACAGCTAGGAGAAAGTTTTAACGAGATGGCTGCATCGTTACAAAGTGTCATTTCCAATATAAACACTTCAGCAAGTCATGTAGCGGCATCTTCAGAAGAATTAACAGCTAGTATGAAGCAGACAAGCGAAGCGACGGAACAAATTACACAGGCGATAGAGCAAGTATCAAGTGGTGCAGAAATACAAACGAAAGAAGTTGAAGAAGGAGCAACATTGTTAGAAGAAGTTACAGAAGGAATTCAGCGTGTTGCAGATAGTTCTTCATTAGTATCTACAGCCTCTATGTATACGAAGAAAAAAGCTGAAAATGGTGGGAAGTTAGTTGAACAAACTGTGAATCAAATGCAATTAATTCATGAGTCTGTTTCACAGTCAGACAAAATCATTGGTTTGTTAGACGATAAGTCGAAACAAATTGGAGCAATCCTTGAAGTGATTCAACATATTGCAGAACAGACAAATTTATTAGCGTTAAATGCGGCAATTGAGGCTGCGAGAGCTGGAGAGCAAGGAAGAGGATTTGCAATTGTAGCAGATGAAGTGCGAAAGCTAGCAGAACAATCAGGACAGTCTTCTACGGAAATTGGGAAACTAGTGAAAGAGATTCAATTTGATATAAAAGAAACAGTAAGCTCTATGAATCAAGTTGGAGCAGAAGTACAATCAGGACTTGTAGTTGCAAATGAAACGAAGCAAAGCTTTGCCGAAATATTGAAGTCTACAAATGATACAGTTGTACAAATTGATAGCATGGTAGATGTAGCAAAACAAATGACGGTAGATGCAAAACAAGTAAGTGCATCTATTAATGAAATTGCAGCCACAATTGAAGAAAATGCAGCAAGCGTTCAAAATATTGCTGGTTCTTCAGAAGAACAATTAGCTTCAGTAGATGAAATAAATGCAGCAGCAGTCCATTTATCACAAATGGCAGAAGAATTACAAGAGATGATTAGTAAGTTTAAAGTGTAATAACGAATATTAAGAAACGAGGTAATAATTTTACTTCGTTTCTTTTTTTATGAAGAGAAAAAGAAAGAAATATAGAGTAACCGTGTTATGATTAAGTATAATTAAAGAGACTGTATATTCTTTAAATTCTATCTTTAATCATGTTAGGGGAATGGTTTTGAAATTAAAAAAATTAAAACTCCAACCGAGAATTACATTAACTATTAGTACACTTATTTTAGTGGTACTTCTGCTAACGAGTTATTTATTTTATTACATATTATCTGAAACGGTAGAAGAGCAAATTGGGAAACGAGCTTTGCATGTTGCGAAAACAGTTGCCGCGATACCAGAAATTCAGGAAGCTTTTCAAAAAGAAAATCCAGCTTCTATTATTCAGCCAATCGCAGAAAAAATTCGAATTGATACAGAGGCTGACTTTATTGTAGTTGGAAACAAAGAGGGGATTCGTTATGCGCATCCTGAGCGAGATAAAATAGGAGAAAAAATGGTTGGCGGAGATAATAAAGGCGTTTTATTAGAAGGGAAATCTTATGTTTCTAAAGCTAATGGATCATTAGGCCCTTCATTGCGTGGGAAAGTCCCAGTCCGTAACCAGGAGAATGAAATTATTGGTGTGGTGTCTGTTGGGTTTTCAATGGCTGATATTCATGGAGCAGTAGAAGTGTATGGAAAGCGGGTATTTTGGATTACAATAATAGGTCTTTTAATTGGGATAATTGGCTCTATATATTTAGCGGCAAGCATAAAAAGAATGATGTTCGGGATGGAACCAGAAGAAATTTCATCTTTATATGAAGAGCATAGTACAGTGATTCAATCTGTACGTGAAGGGATTATTGTAATCGATAAAAATGGCATGATTAGTTTAGTCAATCAAGCAGCTTATGATATTCTTTCGCTAGATAAACAACAAAATATTATTGGGGAATTTATTTTAAATGTAATTCCTAATTCAACGATACTAGATGTACTTCAAACTGGTGAAGAACAGTTTGATCGCCAATTAAATATAAAAGGACAGGCTGTTATTGCGAACCGTCTACCTATTAAAGTAAAGAATAAAGTAACTGGCGTTGTATCGAGCTTACGTTTGAAATCTGAAATGGATCAGTTAACAGCAGAATTATCTCAGACGAAGCAATATACAGAGGCATTACGAGCGCAAGCGCACGAATATAACAATTTATTGTATACGCTTTCAGGTCTTATTCAATTAGAATCATACGAAGATGCTTTAGAGCTTATTCATAAGGAAACAGCGGTATATCAAGATTTTGTTCAATTTATTATGAAGCGGATTCAAAATCCATGGCTAGGTGGAATTTTAATTGGATTTTATAATAGAGCACGAGAGTTGAAGATTGATTTTATGTTAGATAGAGAAAGTGGTTTAGAAAAATTAAGTCCACATATTGAGAGTAATTATGTCGTTTCTATTTTAGGAAATTTAATTACGAATGCATTTGAAGCAATTGAAAAAAATGAAGAGAATGATAAGAAAGTAAGGATGTTTGTAACTGATATTGGAGAAGAAATATTAATTGAAGTGGAAGATTCAGGACAAGGGATTCATGATGAAATAATTACTAGCATATTCTATAAAGGCTTTTCGACGAAAGAAGGAGGAGAGCGAGGATATGGATTAGCAAAAGTGAAAGAGTTAGTAGAAGATTTAAATGGAAGTATTGCAATTGAAAAAGGGGATTTAGGTGGTGCGTTATTTATTATTGCACTACCGAAAGAGAGAGGCGAATAGTAATGGGTGAGGAGATTGAAGTATTAATTGTAGAAGATGATATTCGGATTGCTGACATTCATCGTCGTTTTACTGAAAAAATTGAGGGATTTAAAGTAATTGGAACGGCAACGACTGGAGAACAAGCGAAAGAATGGCTAGAGCTTGTGAAGCCACAGCTTGTTTTATTAGATGTGTACTTACCTGATATGCAAGGAACGGAACTTGTCACATATATTAGGCAGCATTTGCACGATACAGATATTATTATGATTACAGCGGCATCGGAAACAGATGTAGTGAGGCACGCCCTGCGGGGCGGAGTAACAGATTATATCGTAAAGCCACTAATGTTTGACCGATTTAAAGCAAGTCTGGAAGGCTATCAAAAAAAGATTATACAGTTAAAGAAAAATAATCAATTATCTACGGAGCAAATTGAATATTTATGGTCTCAAAGAGGGGTGAAGGGAGATCAAATAGAATATGCCCCGAAAGGGATAGATCCTTTAACTTTAGCGAAAATAAAAAAGCATATGTTAACAGTTAATGAAGAAGGGATTACAGCAGAGGTGCTAAGTTCAATGGTAGGCGTAAGCCGATCAACTGCAAGGCGTTATTTAGAGTATTTGATATCTGGGAAGAAAGTCCACGCAGAGCTAATATATGGAAGTGTTGGGAGACCGGAGAGACGTTATTTTCTTGTTTCTTCATAATAAAAAACAGTAGAGGATTTTATTCCTTCTACTGTTTTTTTTGCATCTTATATTGGAATAATCCCAATTACAATTCCGGTAATTAACATAACCATTGTCGTTCCAACGGCCCACAATAAAGTGAAGCGTTGATGTTCACCGAAATCAACTTTGGCCATTCCGACCAATAAATAAGTGGAAGCGACAAGAGGACTTAATAAGTGAACGGGTTGCCCGAGTAAGGAAGCGCGTCCCATTTCAGCTGCACTAATTCCGTAAGTAGCAGCAGCTTTCGTCAAAATAGGTAATACCCCAAAGTAAAATGCATCATTAGACATGAAAAATGTGAATGGCATACTGAGAAGTGCTGTAATAACTGGCAATTGTGGTCCAAGTGCATCTGGTATAAGAGTTACTACACTGTTAGCCATTGCATCTACCATTTTTGTTCCAGATAAAATACCAGTGAAAATACCGGCAGCAAATACGAGAGAAACAACTGCTAATACATTCCCAGCATGAGAAGCAATACGTTCTTTCTGTTGCTCTAAGTTTGGGTAGTTAATCATAACAGCGATAGCAAAAGCGACTGTAAATAAAACAGGTAACGGCATAACTTCTAGTATGAGACAGACAAGTAATGTGGCGGTTAATAAAAAGTTAATCCATAGAAGTTTAGGGCGTTTATGCACTGCTGCTTCGACAGTTGCAGCTTGCTCATCCATTGTTTGCATTTGTTTTAAATACTGTACATCCATAATTCCTAAACGTTTTCTTTCTTTTTTTCCAAGATAGTAGGCAACGAAAACAACCCAAATTGCACCAGCAATCATTCCTGGAATAAGAGGTGTAAATAATTCGGAAGCCTCAAGTCCAAGTGCGCTCATAACACGAGCTGTCGGTCCACCCCAAGGTGTAAGATTTGTTACCCCTGCCCCTAACATAACAACTCCAGCTAATATGAGAGGGTTCATTCCAAGGCGCTTATATAGTGGATACATTGCGGAAACTGTAATCATGTATGTTGTTGTACCATCACCATCTAGAGAAACGATAATAGTCAATATAGCCGTTCCGACAACGATTTTTAAAGGATCTCCTTTTACAAATTTTAAAATCTTACTAATGACAGGATCGAATAAACCGCTATCAATCATAATCCCAAAATATAAAATAGCGAACATAAGCATAATACCAGTAGGTGCTAATTTTTGAATTCCCTCTAACATCATAGGCCCCATATTTGCATAAAATCCTCCAATTAATGCGAAAGTAATTGGAATTAATATTAATGCTACTAGTGCTGACATACGTTTCGTCATAATTAAAAACATAAAGACAAATACCATCGCAAATCCAAGTAGTGCTAACATGTAATCTCCCCCTCAAAAATGATTACGCTTTCAAAATAAAATAAAAATTCAGAAAAAAGTTTTTTTGTTTATCATAAAAGCATCTATTTGAAAGGTAAATAATTTGAAAAATAACATCATTAGAAGCATAATTTTTATTTTGGTCATTTTGTTCACGGTAGTTAATTTGAATTTTTAAAAAGTAAGCTGCTTCTCATAAGAATGGTAGAATAAGATGAAAATAGTGAAGTGTGAAATAGGGAGTAGATTTTATATGAAAACAAGAATGGAAGAGATTTGTAGTTCTTATGAAGGAAAAGTAGAGGAGATTTTTGTTAATGAATCTTCTTACGTATATGAGTGGGAAAAATTAATGATGATCCGAAAAAGTAACGGTGAGCTTGAAAAGGTTGCAGTCGGGATTAGTGGAAATATAAGATTGGTAAATGTAGAAGTTGGACAGGAAATTAGTGCGGATACATTATTAGTTAAATTAGAAGATGATTTGTTAATTACAGGTTGCGAGTGATGAGAGATGTGTAGAAATAACTACACATCTTTTTTTGTTTCCTATATTACAAAAAGCACATTGTTTTTTCACAAATCTCACACAACCTTTTGGTATTCTTTTCGTGGAGTATACGGTTTCTAGGGAGGAATATTGATGAAAGTAAAATATGTCGTACTTGCTATATGTTTATGTTTCGTATTTACGGTAGTCGGGTGTGGGAAAAAGGAAACAGCAGCTGTTGCCATTGATGAGAAACATGATAAATGTGATATTTGCCAAATTGGGGTAACAGATAATCAATTTGCAACAGAAATTATTTTAGAAAATGGAAAAGCGTTAAAGTTTGATGATATCGGTTGTATGTATAAATGGATGGAGATCAACTCAGATGAAAAGACGAAAGAGAAATTTGTCCGAGATTATGATTCGAAAGATTGGATTTCGTTAGAAGACGCTACTTACGTATATGATAAAACAATAACGACACCGATGGCTTATAATGTCATCTCATTTAAAAATAAAAAAGATGCAGAGAGCTTTGTATCTAACTATAAGGGGAAAGTTCTTTCGTATAAAGAGCTAGCAGAGCATAAATGGGAAATGAATAAAGAGATGATGGGGAAACCGAAGGCAGGAAATCATGGTGGACATCATTAATAATAGAAAAAGACAACTATATAGTTGTCTTTTTCTATTATTACTCAGGTGCAAATATAGAAAAGGTGTAAAATTTTTAGAAGAACGGTTACAATGGAATATAGTAACCTAAAGCAATCATTTATCCCGCATTAACGGGCGGTAAGATCCCCACCTCAAAATTTAGTGAAAGCAAAGAAGTTAGGTGGAGTCGGGCTGCCCGTAAAAGCCCAACTGGTGTGGGCTAATAATTAGTGGTGGATGAACAAAACCCCCACTAATTAAAGTTTCACTTTATGTACTTTTTAGAAATGTATACAAATGCGGTAAAAACGTGCTAAACTAATTGCTTCATAATGTTAATGATGGGGCCATCAGGCGTATCATTTCAATAGGTTGAGAAACATAGTATAAGCTTAAGATAATCCGATTAAAGAAGGAATCTAAAGGGCTTATGGATAAATGTACTCAAGAAGAGTTATTGTATGTGATGGAGGAATGGTTAAGAAAACATTATCTTTCATAGGAGCTGTAGTTGTGAGAAAACAAAAAATTTTATTATGTATTTTATTAGGACTTTTAATGACGGTAGTGGCTTGCGATAAGCAAGAAGAACCAGAATCGAAACCGGTTCATGTGAAAAATGAGAAGAAAAAAGAGAAGCATAAAGAACAGGAAGAATCTAAAGAAGAGAAAAGTATAAATTTAATGGACAAACAGTTGTTACTTTCAGCTACTCTTGGAGACACAGAGACAGCTATGAAGTTGATTCAGGATGGAGCGAATATAAACGTAGAAGGTGACAACGGAGAAACGCCTGTCCTTGCAGCGACGTACCAAAATCATGTAGAGACAGTTAAAGCATTAATTGGTGCAGGTGCTAATATTGAAATTAAAGATGAGAAAAAAAGTAATCCACTTCTTTATGCAAGTAGAGAAGGATATACGGATATTGTAAAAGTATTAATTAATGCAGGAGTTAATACGAAAGAAACGACTAGGTCAGGTGGGACAGCACTTATTTCTGCATCTGAGCGTGGCCATGTAGAGGTTGTTAAAGAATTATTAGAGCATACAGATATTGATGTGAATTATAAAAATGAACGTGGTGGAACAGCGTTATTAGAAGCAATTGTATTAGGAAATGGTAGTGAAAACCATAAGAAAGTAATTCAATTACTTATTGATCACGGTGCAGATGTAAACATGGCTAACAAGGAACATTTGACACCACTGCAATACGCTGAAAAAAGAGGTTTTAAAGATATTGTAAATATGTTGAGGGTAGCTGGAGCGAATGAAGTAGTACAGCCACAACAACCAGTAGAGTAAAAAACGAAAAATAATCCCATTTAGATAGACAGAATGAAGAAATCAGTTAGTATGATGGATTCAGTAATGTGTATTTGAATGGGATTTTTATTTTGAACATGAAAAATAGATTATGAATGGATGGTAAATGGAGTAAATAAGGAGGCAACCTTATTTGGCAATTGTAAAAAATGAAAAAGTAGTTTCTATTTGTTGCAGTGCCAGAAGTACGCCCGTAGCTGCTGAGGCAAGTGTGGAAACTTTAGCTGAGTTTCAAGGGAACGGATATGGTACTGATGTTGTTACAGCCTGGGCCATATCAATACAAGAGAAAAGGCGCATTCCACTTTATAGTACTGCTTGGGATAACTTTAGTTTGCAAACAAACTAAAAATCATTAACTATGGAATGAATTTACATATTGATTGGATTTTAAGTATTGTTTCGTTTTATTTATTTAATATTTTAATATATATATTAATGTAAATAATGATATGGTGAATATTAACATTCGATTAACACCTAATTAACAATCTATCAAAACTGACTTAATAAATGCGTAATATAGTAAAGGTAACAAAATAACTAGGGTAGAGAACATTTGAGAACACCCACTTACATATAATGTGCCACTTTCTTAGGTGTGCTCTATTCCCTAGAGTTCAAATAAGGAGAAAGGCGTTCTATGTAAGTAGGTGTTTTTAGTTTGGATAAAAATAGAACAGTTAGGTGGAATAAATGTTTAAAGAACCTTATATTGCGATGATAAAGGATTGGAAAGGATACAAAGCATACAAAAAATTGCCGAAAACAGTTTTTCTTATGACTGGTTCAATGCTGGAATTACCAGAGCGTGTATATGAATTGCAGAAACATGGACATGATGTATTTCTTCATTGTGATTTTATACAAGGCTTAAATACGAATACAGAGGAAGCGCTTTTGTATATTCAAGATGTTATCGGGGCACAAGGTATTATTTCAACAAAGGGTTCAACAATTCGAAATGCTAATAAAATTGGATTGAAAACAATTCAACGTATTTTTATTGTAGATACTTTATCTCTTACTAAATCAATTGAAAATTGTAAAACGACTAAACCAAATGCAGTAGAGATTATGCCGGGGATTATGCCTTCTATTATTAAGCAGCTAGTAGAGGAAATAGAGTTTCCTATTATTGCAGGAGGGCTGATTCAAACGCGAGAAGATGCGGAAATTGCAATTCGTGCAGGGGCAAGTGCGATTTCAACAAGTCATTATGAAGTATGGATACAAGAAGAAAAAAGGAGTGCAACCTTGTGATTGAATTGAAAAATGTTTCAAAGGTATATAAAAATGCAGAAGAGACAGCGGTTAAAGGCGTATCGGTTCATATTAAGAAGGGTGAATTTTTTGTTTTAGTTGGACCTTCGGGATGCGGGAAAAGCACATTATTACGAATGATCGCTGGCTTAGAAGAGATTTCTTCAGGAGATTTAATTATTAATGAACGTGTTGCAAATGATCTAGAGCCGAAAGACCGTAATCTATCAATGGTATTTCAAAATTATGCATTATATCCACACTTATCTGTAGAAGAAAATATTTTATTTGGACTTAAGGTAAGAAAAGTACAAAAAGAAGAGCGACAAAAACGATTAATGGAAGCTATTGAAATGGTAGGACTGAAAGAGTATGTGAAAATGAAACCAGGCCAATTATCAGGCGGACAAAGACAGCGTGTTGCACTTGCCAGGGCAATTGTGAGTCAAGCGCCAATCTGTTTAATGGATGAACCACTTTCGAATTTGGATGCGAAATTACGTGCGCAAATGAGAATTGAAATTAGAGAAATTCAGCAGCGATTAGGAATTACGATGATTTACGTTACCCACGATCAAATAGAAGCGATGACTATGGGTGATCGTATCATGGTTTTAAATAAAGGAAGTATACAGCAAGTTGGAACACCACTTAACATATATAACGAACCAGCAAACGAATTTGTTGCAAGCTTTATAGGTTCTCCTTCTATGAATATAAATGATGGGGAAGTAAATAAAGAAAAAGGTGTATTACATATAGGACAATTGCAAATTCCATTATCTATTAGACAGTTAAAGCAATTACCAGAAGGAACAATTCGCATAGGCATGCGCCCTGAGCATATTGCACTGTCTGAGGAGGGACAAGAAGTGACGTTGCAATCTGTAGAAGTATTAGGGAATGAATCTATATTGAACTTTGCGGTAAATGGAACAACTTGGAGTGCGAAAGTTATAGGACAGTTACTCCTGAACAAAGGTGACAAAGTAAAATTATTATTCTCGCAAGAAAAGTTATGCTTCTTTAACGAAAACACGAATGAACGCTTAAAAGTGGTAGCTGAAGAAGAGTTGAAAGTGGTGGCGAAATAATGATCGAAGTAAGTAAGTTACCAGTTCAAACAAAGGTGTCAAAAAAGAAAAAATTATGGGAGAGAACGAAAGATTTAAGAATAGGATTATTGTTTTTGGCGCCATCTATTTTGCTATTTTCGATTTTTCTGTTCTATCCATTGTTTAGGACGATTTATTATAGTTTTTATTTAACCGATATACATGGAGAAGCTAATCTTTTCGTTGGCTTAGAAAATTATCAATATTTATTCTCTGATCCAGCCTTCTACAAAAGTATAAAATCAACTTTATTATTTGTTTTATATACAGTTCCTACGAGTATTATATTTGCTTTGTTTCTTGCATTGATTGCAAATGGAAAGGTAAGAGGTATTGGGTTATTCCGAGTTCTGTTTTCTTCGACGATGGGAATATCAGTAGCTGCTAGTGCAGTGATTTGGCTATTTTTATTTCATCCAAGTGTAGGATTATTTAATAATATATTAGCCTCTATGAACCTTCCTGCAATCGCATGGTTAACGAGTCCGGACTGGGCACTATTCTCTGTATCAGTTACAACAGTTTGGGTGAATACAGGTTTTGCATTTTTAGTTATATTAGGTGGTTTACAAAATATTGATACGTCTTTATATGAGAGTGCATCTATAGATGGCGCTAGTTATTTATATAAGCTTCGCCGTGTTACATTACCGATGCTATCACCAACTTTATTCTTTATTGTAACAGTAACATTAATTAGTGCGTTCCAAAGCTTTGGACAAATTGATATTTTAACGCACGGTGGACCAAATGATGCAACGAATTTAATTGTGTACTCGATTTACAAAGAGGCGTTTGTGAATCATCAATTTGGAACAGCAAGTGCACAAGCGATGGTATTATTTGTTTTCATTTTCGTTGCTACATTACTTCAATTTAAGTTTGCTGAGAGAAAGGTGCATTATAAATGATTGTTAAACAGTGGAAACAAAATTTCCTATTATACATGCTACTCATTATTAGTACAGTGATGGTATTTTTTCCTGTACTGTATGCATTTTTAATAAGCTTTATGACACCAGACGATATTCAAATGAGAAGGTTATTTCCGACCCAGTTTACTTTTGATAATTTCATTAATATTTTTCAAAAAGTACCGCTTTTTACATACTTATATAACAGTTTAATTGTATCGACAGTCGTTATGATTGGACAACTTATCGTATCAAGTTTAGCAGCTTATGCTTTTGTTTTTCTTCAGTTTAAAGGGAGAAACTTAATTTTCTTCCTGTTTATTTCAACGATGCTTATTCCGTGGGAAGCAACGATGGTGCCTAACTTTTTAACGATTCAAAACTTTGGCTGGATCAATAGTTTCGCCGGGATGACAGTGCCGTTTTTTGCAACAGCTTTCGGTATTTTCTTGTTACGTCAACATTTTATGACACTCCCGAATGAACTGAAAGAAGCTGCTTTTATTGAAGGGATTGGAAATATAAGATTTTTATTCAGCGTTGTAATACCGTATTGTAAAACGAGTTTTATTACGCTTGGAGTATATAGCTTTTTAACAACATGGAATATGTATTTATGGCCACTTTTAGTGACCACTGATGAAAAAGTAAGAACAGTGCAAATCGGTGTAAAGCAGCTTCAGTCTCAAGAAGTTGCAACTGATTGGGGAAGCGTAATGGCCGGTGTTACGGTTATCGTTATTCCAACATTGATTTTACTATTTTTAGGGCAAAAGCAATTACAACAAGGATTAACAAAAGGTGCAATTAAATAACTAAGAGAAGGTGAGATTTAAATGAGTCTAGTTAAAAAAGGTGCTGCTCTATTAATGGTAGCAACAATGGCATTATCTAGTGCAGCTTGTTCAAATAGTAAAACAGAGGGAAAACCTGAAGCACAGGCAAAAGTAGCACCAGTTGAAAAAAATGGTGATAAAACTGTAATTCGCTTCTGGCATGCGATGGGTGGAAAAACACAAGGAGTATTAGATGGTCTTGTTGCAGACTATAATAAGTCGCAAAATAAATATGAGATAAAGGCAGAGTTCCAAGGGACATATGAAGAGTCTTTAACGAAATTTAGAACGATGTCTGCAACGAAAGAAGCGCCAGCTCTTGTTCAATCGAGTGAAATTACAACGAAATATATGATTGATAGTAAAAAAATCACACCAATTGATAGCTGGATAAAAAAAGATAAGTACGATACGTCAAAATTAGAAAAAGCAATTACAAATTATTATTCAGTTGATGGAAAAATGTATTCTATGCCATTTAATTCATCTACACCAGTATTAATTTATAATAAAGATGCTTTCGCAAAGGCGGGCTTAGATCCAGAGAAAGCTCCAAAAACATATGCGGAATTACAAGAAGCAGCGAAAAAGTTAACGATTAAAGAAGGCGGAAATGTAAAACAATATGGATTCTCCATGCTTAACTACGGTTGGTTCTTTGAAGAATTGTTAGCGACACAAGGTGCTTTATATGTAGATAACGAAAACGGTCGTAAGGATGCTGCAAAGAAGGCGGTATTCAACGGTAAAGAAGGACAGAAAGTATTTGGAATGTTAGATGATTTAAATAAAGCTGGCGCCCTTGGAAAGTATGGAGCAAGTTGGGATGATATTCGTGCCGCGTTCCAATCTGGACAAGTTGCTATGTATTTAGATTCTTCAGCAGGTGTTCGTGATTTAATCGATGCATCTAAGTTTAATGTAGGTGTTTCATATATTCCGTATCCAGAGGATTCGAAACAAAATGGTGTTGTTATTGGTGGAGCATCATTATGGATGACGAATATGGTTTCAGAAGAAACGCAACAAGGTGCTTGGGACTTTATGAAATATTTAACGAAGCCAGACGTACAAGCAAAATGGCATACTGCAACAGGTTATTTCTCAATTAATCCAGATGCATATAATGAGCCATTAGTAAAAGAGCAATATGAAAAATATCCACAGTTGAAAGTAACAGTAGATCAATTGCAAGCGACGAAGCAATCTCCAGCAACACAAGGGGCTTTAATTAGTGTATTCCCAGAATCACGAGATGCAGTTGTAAAAGCATTAGAAGCGATGTATGACGGGAAGAATAGTAAAGAAGCGTTAGATGAAGCTGCCAAAGCAACAGATAGAGCAATTAGCATTTCAGCTCGTACGAGTCAAAAATAAGAGAAAGCCGTATCCTTAAAAGGGATACGGCTTTCTTTATAGGGAGATAAGGGATCAAAGAAATGATGAAGTCTTATCTCTTTTATATGAGTAAAGGGTCTAGAGTGAATGTTGTCCTTTTCATTATTTATTTAACTCCATTGCGACTTGTTTACCATTTACGAAAACCTCTACTACCGCTACTACAACTTCCATTACTTTTTTCATCTCTCATCTCTCCTTATTTTTTGTTTCATTTCTTACTCTCAGTATAAGGAAATACAGTAATTACAACTATCGAATTGGATGACAAGAGACTTACATTGTTGTAAGGATAATAGTTTAGTTTGTAATAAAGTGAAACTGTAATCAGTGGGGGGGCTTACTGCCCGTTAATGCGGGATTTCAATTCTGAACTTTCTGTTGTTTTGAACTATAATTAGAAAGAGGGGGGATAATATGAAAAGAATTCTTGTTATTAGTGATATTCATGGAGAGATAGAAAAGTTCGAACAGTTATTGGAAGAAGCTCAATATGATGCGAAACAGGATCAATTAATCTTACTGGGAGATTATGTAGATCGTGGTCCAAATGCGCGTGCTGTAATTGAAAAGGTAAGAGAATTGAAAAAAGAGGGAGCACTCATTTTAAAAGGAAATCATGAAGATATGATGATTAAGGCGTTAACGACAAATGAGGAACGTTCATGGAACCATTGGGTAAAAAGAAATGGTGGAGATAAGACATTATATAGCTATGGATTTGTAGAAGAAGATATTGCGGTTAATGAGAAAGACTTCCAAAAACCGATTTTACACTCTCGTGTATTAGAGGAACATATAAAGTTTATTCAAGAATTAGATCATTACATTGAAACAGAAGAGTATATATTTGTACATGCTGGGGTTGAACCGATGAAACGAGTTTCTGAATCTGAACCATATACATTAATGTGGATCCGTAATGAATTTCATAATGGATATAGCGGTGAAAAGGTTGTTGTATTTGGGCATACGGAAACAAAAACGCTTCATGGTAGTGAGGATTGCGGAGTGTATTTTGGTAGTAATCGTATTATTGGGATTGATGGCGGGGCTGTGTATGGCGGTCAGCTAAATTGTTTAGAGTTGCCGAGTAAAAAGGTATATGTAATAAAAAATTGAAAGAGATAAGAGGAATCTTATTTCTTTCAATTTTTTATTAAGCTAAATTTAAGACAAAGTTTTTATAATAAAACTTCAAAATTTTAGAAGGAAATAGTTAAAAATGAAATTACGTAATGTAACTACATTCTTTTGTTATGAAGAGAAGAAATGTAATAATAAATAGAATTGAACTATTTGATGGAAGGTGAGAGCATGCGTTTACTTGTAGTAGAAGATAATGCTTCGTTATTAGAGTCTATCGTACAAATTTTACGTGATGAATTTGAAGTAGATACGGCAATAAATGGAGAAGATGGATTGTTTTTAGCTCTTCAAAATATATATGATGCAATTTTGCTGGATGTGATGATGCCAGGGATGGACGGATTTGAAGTGATTCAAAAAATACGAGATGAAAAGATTGAAACACCAGTCCTGTTTTTGACAGCGAGAGATTCTTTAGAAGATCGGGTGAAGGGATTGGACTTTGGTGGAGATGACTATATTGTTAAGCCATTTCAGGCCCCTGAGTTAAAAGCGAGAATTCGTGCTTTACTACGCAGAAGTGGTAGTTTAACAACGCAGCAAACAATTCGTTATAAAGGGATTGAATTGTTCGGAAAAGATAAAGACGTTCAAGTACATGGACAAAGTATTAAGTTGACATTGAAACAATATGAGCTACTAGAGTATCTCATTCAAAATAGCGGGAAGATTTTAATGCGTGAACAAATTTTTGATCGTGTTTGGGGATTTGATTCAGATACTACAGTAGCGATTGTAGAAGTATATGTGCATCATTTGCGTAAAAAATTAGAACCATTCGGTTATCAGAAAGATATTCAAACCGTTCGAGGTATTGGATATATATTAAAAGAACAATGAAAAAAGGAAGTATGTTTCAAAAAACACGCATTCGTTTGACTATAGTGAACTCATTAGTATTTATTCTATTAATAGGTATATTAGGTAGTATTATTTATTCATACACATATAAGCGTATTTATAATGAAGTGGATCAATCTATAAAAATGATGGCTCAGTATAGAGAAAAATTAGATGTTAAAATACCACCAAGAAAACGCATGGAGAATATCCAAATTGGAGATCCGCGAGTAACTAGAATAACTTGGAATGGGAAAATAGTGAAAATAGAGGGCGATAACCGTAAATTCCGTTCTATTTTTGAAGAGAATTTGGAAAGTTTTTCTCCCGAAAAATTAGAGGAGTTACAAGATATTGAAGTACAAGGACGATATTTTAGAGCATTTTCGCTTCAAAAAGATGGAGAAATAGTTCAAATCGTGCGAGATATAACAGCGGAAGAAGGAATGTTAAATACTTTATTTTTAATTCTCGTTATAGGTTGTAGCATAGGAAGCCTCTGTGCGATAGGTATTGGCTTTTTCCTAGCTGGTAGAGCACTTGTACCTATTCAAAGTTCATGGGAGAAACAGCAGCAATTCGTTTCTGATGCATCACATGAACTCAGGACACCACTTGCAGTTATTCAATCAAAAACGGATGTTTTATTCCAGTCACCATCCGCTACGATAGAAGAAAAAGCGATGGATATTTCTACAATTTCAAAAGAATGTAGGCGGTTATCGAAACTCGTTAGTAATTTATTATTGCTAGCACGTTCTGATTCTAATCAAATTGAAATGGATAAGAAAACATTTGAACTTGATAAATTGTTAGAAGAAATAGTAGCTCCATATAAAGAGATTGCTTCTTATCAAGAAAAAGAAATGATGCTAAAAGTAGAACGTGGTGTATCTTTTATGGCTGATAGAGAGCGGATTCATCAAATGATGGTCATACTGTTAGATAATGCGATGAAGTATACAAACGAAGGTGGGCATATTCAAATTGATTGCACGCAAACGAGTAGTTCAATTCGCATACAGGTGAAAGATGACGGGATAGGAGTGAAAGAAGAAGATATTCCGAAATTATTTGATCGTTTTTATCAAGGGGATAAAGCAAGAAGTACGTCAGAAGGAGCTGGATTAGGTCTTTCAATCGCAAATTGGATTGTAGAAAAGCATTACGGAAAAATATCAGTAGAGAGCAAATGGGGAGATGGCACTTGTTTTGAAGTGATTTTCCCTAAAAACCAAAAAATATAAGTAAGAAGACGACCTTGTTTTTACAGGGGCGTCTTTTTTTAAGGTAAAGTTAAGAAACTATTTATATTATGTATGGCATCAAGAAAGTTCGTTACATGAAGAAGAGACTAGGTGTATGTGAGTGGGGTTTATCAATCATAATGTTATCTCAAGCAGCGATGAGATGTATGTATAGTATTAAAAAAACTAGGGGAATGATGGGAAAGAAAGTATAAGAGGGAGGAATTAATTTTGAAAAAGAAAATGATGACGGTATTCACTATTGGAGTAATGAGTTTAAGTATATTAGGGGGTGCCTCTCCTTCTGAAACACAAAAAGGAAAGACAGATTACACGCAGCGCAGTAAAGAACAATTGAACAATGGTAAGATACATGCAGTGCATACAGAAGAAAAAGCAGAGAAACTAGGTATTGAAACGGAAGGAAAAGAACAAATTACACTAGAAAAAGAAATTCATGAAACAGAAGTAGGAAGGGAAGCAGAGCAGTTAGGCATATCGATTGAAGGAAAAGATGTTGGGACGCTGTCAGAAGAAATCTATGAAACAAAAGTAAAGCAAGAAGCGTTAAAGCTAGGTATATCTATAGAGAATACATCAATTGTAGATTTAATTACTCAAATTAATGCGATTAAAATTAAAGATGAAGCAGATAAATTAGGTATTTCGACAGATGGAAAAGAAATCGAAGACATCGCGGAAGAAATCTACGGAAAGAAAGTAAGAGAAGAAGCAGAAAAGCTAGACATTTCTCAAAAAGGAAAAGAAATTGAAGAGTTAGCACAAGAAGTGTACGAACAAAAAGTACAAGAAGAAGCAAAAAAACATCATATTGATTTGTATGGTAAAGATATATATCAAATATTAAGAGAAATTAATGAACAAAAGGTGCTACAAATGGCAGATGAGCTTAATATGGATAAAATGAATATGAATATTCAAGAGTTAGCGGAAAAGATAAAAAAAGATCAGCCTGAAAAAGGAAAAGAACTAAATTTTGTACCGATGGTACGAACGGATGCTGACGCATTTTATTCTTATTTAACGAATTAATAAGGGTGTGAAAGCGATAAGAAAATTGAAGTGGTATATATGTACAGCTTTACTAGGTGCAGCAATATGGAGTGTATATACAAATGGAATTCCAAAGTATGTAGAGAAGTTAACATTCTCAAATATACAAAAAGGAAAAGAAACGGAGTTTAGTAATAACGATGAAAAAGTCATCTTATCAAATGTTCCCTTAATTCAGCAGTTACCAGAATTGGATAGAGGCTGTGAAGTGACGAGTTTAGCGATGATGTTACAATACGCTGGTGTTTCAGTGGATAAGATGACATTAGCAAATGAAATAAAAAAAGTTGATTTTATAGACGATGGTGTGCGCGGGAATCCAAATGAAGGATTTGTAGGTAATATTTATACATTTTCTGAATCGGGATATGGTGTATATCATGGGCCACTTTTTCAGTTAGCGGAAAAATATTTACCTAATAAAGCTGTAGATTTAACAGGGAAGAATATAGAAGAAATTTATAAGAGTATAAAAGCAGGGCAACCTGTAGTCATGATCACAAATGCAACATTTGCACCATTAGATGCAGATGAATTTACTACATGGGAAACAAATAGTGGAGATGTTTCTATTACGTATAATGAACATTGTATTGTACTTATCGGGTATGATCAGGAATCTGTATATATTCGAGATCCACTTGAGGGTAGCTTAGATGTAAAAGTACCGAGAGAAACCTTTGAACAGGCATGGGCGCAAATGGGAAGTCAGGCAATTAGTTATGTAAAGAGCGTCAAATAAATTAGGACGAAGAGTTTTAGTAATATGACTATAAGGCGAAGGATAAAGATTTGAGGATTATAAGAGAAGTTTTATAGAGTATAAGCTGTTAAGAAATAAGAGAACTTTAGCATATATAATGCTAAAGTTCTCTTATTTTTATGATTAAAATACGTATAAGGAGTGAATATGCAAAAATGCATAATTGACGAAAAAATTACATGTTATCATTATATATTGTTTTATATATGTTAATTGTATAAAATGACACAAGTATCCACATTACATAAAGGAGGCTTATTATGCAAAAAATATTTAACTGGGTTAAATGTATGAGTATCAATAAAAAATTAATCATTTCATTTTTTATTATTTTAACTATACCAGGAATTATTATCGGTGGTGTTTCATATCAAACTGCCAAAACAAATTTTGAACATCAAATGACAGCTAAAGCAAAGGAGAATATTTCGATTTTAAATACTGTTATTTCTCAAAATATAGAAGAGAAATTTGTTGATGCGACGTACTTTGCAGACATCTTAACAGAGGATACATATCCAAATGGACAGGAAGAAATAGTAAGAACGAAGTTAGCACAATATATAAAGCTTCATCCAGAAGTAGAAGGTATTTATATTGGAACAGAGACAGGAAAGTTTATAAGAGAACCATTTATCCAGATGGCTGATGGGTATAATCCAACAGATAGATCTTGGTATAAAGAAGCTCATGAAAATAAAGGGAAAGTAATTGTTACTGCACCATATCAGTCAGCATCTACAAAAAATATGGTAGTGACAATTGCGAAAGAAGTAAAAGATGGTAAAGGTGTTATAGGAATTAATTTAAATTTAGATAACATCTTAAAAATTTCCAAAATGATTAACATTGGTGAAAAAGGTTATGCAGTTATTTTAGATCAAAATAAGCAAATTGTTAGTCATCCATCTAGAAAACCAGGTGCAAAAGTTACTGATCCTTGGATTAAACCAATCTATGAAGATAAACAAGGAAATGTGTCTTATACAGAACAAGATGATAAAAAGAATTTAATCTTTGCAACAAATGAGAAAACGGGCTGGAAAGTAGTTGGCGTTATGTTCGATGAAGAAATTACCCAAGCTGCCAGTCCAGTGTTTTATAAGACTTTGATTGTCATTGCTATCGCTATTGCATTTGGTAGTATATTAATTTATTTCATTACAAAGTCTATTACAAGGCCATTACGAAAAATAGCTGAATCGGCATATAAAATTAGTAAGGGAGATTTAACAGAGAAAATTACAATCCATTCCAAGGATGACATAGGGAAATTAGGGAATTCATTTAATGAAATGTCTACGTCTTTACAAGATGTTATTACCCAAATTAGCTTTTCAGCAGAACATGTTGCAGCATCGGCAGAAGAGTTAACAGCGAGCGTACAGCAAGCAAATGATGCGACAGATCAAATTACAATTGCAATGGAACAAGTATCAGGTGGGGCTGAATCACAAAGTCAAGGTGTTGAAGAAGGTGCGGCTACATTGCAACAAGTAAATACAGCAATTCAAGATGTAACTGGAAGCGCAGAGTCAATTTCTATTTCCTCATTACATGCGCGAGAAAGAGCTGAAGAGGGAGAAGATTTAGTTGAACAAACTGCAAAACAAATGCAGTCTATTTCTAGGTCGGTATCCGAGTCAGATGCTATTATTAAACTTCTTGATGAGAAATCAAAGCAAGTAGGAGCTATTTCTGAAGCAATTCAAAACATCGCAACTCAAACAAACTTATTAGCTTTAAATGCGGCTATTGAAGCAGCAAGAGCAGGTGAACAGGGACGAGGATTTGCTATTGTAGCAGATGAGGTTAGAAAATTAGCAGAGCAATCAGGAGAGTCATCTGGAGAGATTGCAAATTTAATTGCAGAAATTAAGGCGGATATTGAACATACTGTTAAGGCGATGGATAATGTGAATGGAGAAGTTCAACAGGGCCTTGATGTTGTAACAAAAACGAAAGTAAGTTTTACGGAAATTTTAAGTTCTACTACACATATTGTTTCTCAAGTTAATCAAATGGTGGAAACAACGAAGAGAATTGCTGGAGATGCAAATGAAGTGACAAATGCTATTGATGAAATTGCAGCTGCTGCAGAAGAAAATACAGCTAGTATGCAAAGTGTTGCAGCTTCAACAGAAGAACAGGTTAATTCCATGGAGGAAATTAGTTCAGCTTCGCAAAACTTAGCTGAGATGGCAGAAGAACTACAAGCGATGACTAGTAAATTTAAAGTATAATAACAGCAGATAAGTAAGGTGAAAATAATATCACCTTACTTATTTTTCTATTCAGCAATTAGGGGAGTCATTAACGGGATGAAAAAAAGAAGAAGACTATGGAATTTATGGAAAACGATTACATTGTTAGTTTGTACAGTTGTAATTTTTTCTTTACTTGTGACAGATATATTAATTAGTCATAATGTAGAACGGACGACGGAGGATAGCCAAGCAGAGAAGGCAAAAACAATTGCACACATTGTGGCGAATGATTCGATTGTAATCGATGGTTTGGTTGGGAAAGCAGATACCTCTGCAATCCAAACGTATACAAATAGAATATTACAAAACACAGGTGTTCAGTTTATTGTAGTTATGGACATGAATGGAATAAGAAAGTCACATCCAAATCCTCAAAAAATAGGGCATCATTTTATTGGAGGAGATGAAGGGCCTGCATTGAAAGGAAAAGAACATGTATCGTTAGCAGAAGGAACTTTAGGTATTTCCATGCGAGTGTTTGTACCAATATTTTCTGAAACAGGTGAACAACTTGGAGCTGTGGCTGTTGGTATTTCAGCAGATAATGTAAAAGAGAGAGTTAAGGAAAGTAGACATATCATTTATATTGGTGTCGGAGTTGGTGTATTAGTCGGAATTATAGGAGCAATATTGCTAGCTAGACATATAAAGAAAAGTTTATTCGGTCTTGAGCCGCACAGGATAGCAAAAATTCTTGAAGAAAGAAATACGATGCTACAATCTGTAAAGGAAGGTATTATTGCTGTAGATAAAGAGGCTAGAGTAACATTAATTAATAATGAAGCGAAACGTCTATTTAAAAAAAGCGGACTTGAAGAAGATTTTATCGGTAAAGATGTTGAGTTGTATATGCCAAATTCACGTATAAAAGAAGTATTGCAAACGGGAGAAGTACAATTAAACGAAGAACAAAATATTTATGGAATTACGATTGTGACGAATCGAGTTCCTTTATATGTAAAAGGAGAAATAGTTGGTGCAATTGCAACATTTCGTGATAAAACAGAGATTAGAAAACTAGCAGAGGAACTAACTGGTATTAGACTATATGCAGAAGCATTACGGGCACAATCTCATGAGTTTATGAATAAGATGCATGTCGTATTAGGGCTTACACATATGAAGCAGTATGAAGAATTACAGAAGTATATAAGCGGCATGGTATCAGAGCATCAATATGAAATTGGTGGAGTTATGAAAAGAATAAAAAGTCCAGTATTTGCTGGTTTTTTACTAGGTAAGCTCAGCTATGCTAGAGAGAAAAATATAAAATTAATTATAAGTGAAGATTCTTATATGCCGGAAATAGATGATGAAAGTATTACTCATGAACTTATTACGATTGTCGGAAATTTAATTGATAATGCATTAGAGGCAGTTACGAATTGTGAAAAGAAGCGAGTTGAAGTTAAGATACAACATGGGGATATACTAACTATTACAGTACAAGATACGGGAAAAGGTATACAAGAAAAAGAAATAGAGGAATTATTTACGAAAGGTTATTCCACAAAGGGAGATAACCGCGGTTATGGTTTGTATCTTGTAAAAGAAAGTATACAGCGAATAAATGGGGAAATTCATATGCATTCATTAGTAGGTAAGGGAACAACGATAACAATTGAAATACCTAAAGGTAGGGATGAGAGGCAAATATGATTAAAGTTTTAATTGTAGAAGATGACCCGATGGTAGCAATGCTAAATACGCATTATTTAGAGCAAGTAGGAGGATTTGAACTTGTTCAAGCAGTTAACTCAGTAAAGTCGGCGATCGAAATATTAGAGAAATCACGAGTAGATTTAGTATTACTTGATATTTTTATGCCTGAAGAGACTGGTTTTGAGCTTTTAATGTATATCCGGAACCAAGAAAAAGAAATCGATATTATAATGATTTCAGCTGTACATGATATGGGAAGTATTAAAAAAGCATTACAATATGGTGTAGTAGATTATTTAATTAAACCATTTACATTTGAACGATTTAAAGAGGCATTAACTATATATCGAGAAAAACTTACTTTCATGAAAGAACAACAAAAAATTAGTCAATCGGAATTAGATTCGTTAATTTTACAAAAAGAAAAAAGGGAGCCTACTGTCACGAAAGAGCTTCCGAAAGGGTTAACGAAGCAAACGTTGCAATTAATTTGGCAGAAGATCGAGTCGTTGAATGGAAGAGTGTTTACAACAGATGAAATGGCACAATTAGTTGGAATTTCAAGAGTTTCTATTCGAAAATATGTAATGTTTTTGACTGACATTGGGGTGTTAGAAAACGAAATGATGTACCAACATGTGGGCAGACCTGTAAGTAAATTAAGATGTGTTGATCAAAAGAAAATAGAGTTTTACGTATAAGCGACTTAATATAAGTCGCTTATACTTTTTTTAATTACAAAATCAATTACAAAACTTACAAAAACTATTTTTACTATTGAAAGCGTTTTAATATTGTTATTAAGAAAACGAGGGGGTGCCATATGGGAATTCAAAAGAATGTGGAAGCGGTATCATTTTCTGAAGGAAATGAAGTACAAAGAGAATCTTTCGCTTCTAAAATTATGAATGTAAAAATCGGTGTTATACCTTTACCGTTATATGTAGTATTGGCTGCTATTATTTATGGGGCATCTGTATATAATAAATTGCCAGCAGATATGATTGGTGGATTTGCAGTTATTATGATCATGGGGATTTTCTTAGGCGATATTGGGATGAGAATTCCAATTTTAAAAAATATCGGCGGTCCAGCAATACTTTCGTTATTTATTCCATCATTACTTGTATTTTTTAACTGGATGAATCCAGCTTCAATGGAAGCTGCGACTATGTTAATGAAAAAATCGAACTTTTTATATTTATATATTTCTTGTTTAGTAGTCGGAAGTATTTTAGGAATGAACCGTAAAGTGTTAGTACAAGGTTTCGTTCGCATGTTTATTCCTTTAGTAGTAGGGACGTTAGCTTCTGTAGCAGTAGGGTTATTGGTCGGTTCATTATTTGGATTTGAAATGAAGCACACATTCTTCTTTATCATCGTACCAATTGTGAGTGGTGGTATCGGGGAAGGGATTTTACCATTGTCGCTAGCTTATAGTGATATTTTAAATGAATCATCAGCGACGTTTGTATCACAGCTTATTCCAGCAGCTATTATTGGAAATATGTTCGCAATTGTAAGTGCAGGGTATATGAAGCGTTTAGGTGAGAAGAAACCGGAGCTTAGTGGTAACGGTGTATTAGTGAAAACAGACAATCAAGCAGAATTATTAAAAGAACAAAATACAGAGAAGCCAATTGACTTCTCATTAATGGGAGCAGGTTTATTAATTGCGTGTACGTTCTTCATCTTCGGAGGATTTGCTTCTAAGTTCATCGGTATTCCTGGGGCAATCATTATGATTTTTTCAGCAGCACTTGTGAAATACTTTAAATTAATGCCAGCAAAAATGGAGCAAGGAGCATTCCATTTATATAAATTTATTTCGAAGAATTTAACTTGGCCTTTAATGGTTGGATTAGGGTTGCTATATATTCCGTTAAAAGACGTAGCAGCAGTTCTTTCAGTAGGATATGTTGTTGTGTGCGCATCGGTTGTTCTTACAATGGTAGCATCAGGTTTTCTTGTAGGGAAAGTGATGAAGATGTATCCAGTTGAATCGGCGATTGTAACTGGATGTCATAGCGGTTTAGGCGGAACTGGAGATGTTGCTATTTTATCGGCTTCAAATCGTATGGAATTAATGCCGTTCGCGCAAATTTCAACTCGTTTAGGCGGGGCGGCAATGGTTGTAACGGCGACAATATTATTAAAAATGTTTTCATGATCAAACAAGCTAGCTATATTCGTATAGCTAGCTTGTCAAATTAAGGGGAGATTATAAGTATGTTAGCAAATCAAATTAATGAAAGATCATTGTTATTGCATAAAGAATTAGTAGGGAAAATTGAAATTACAAGTAAAGTGGAGGTGAATTCAGCGGATGATTTAAGCCTGACGTATACACCAGGTGTAGCGGAGTCGTGTAAAGCGATTGCGGCAGATGAAGAAACAGTGTATGACTATACAGCACGTGGCAATATGGTGGCAGTTGTTTCAGATGGAACAGCGGTACTCGGTTTAGGAAACATTGGACCGAAAGCCGCTATGCCTGTTATGGAAGGAAAAAGTATTTTGTTTAAGAAGTTTGCGAATGTAGATGCTTTCCCATTATGTTTAGGCACAACGGATGTAGATGAAATCGTTACCCTTGTAAAAAATTTAGAGCCTACATTTGCAGGGATTAATTTAGAAGATATTGCAGCACCGCGTTGTTTTGAAATTGAAAAACGATTAAAAGAAGAAACGAATATTCCTGTATTCCATGATGATCAACATGGAACAGCTATTGTCGTTTTAGCAGCTGTTATTAATGCATTAAAAGTTGTTAGCAAACAAATGGATAATGTGAAAATCGTTATTAACGGTGCGGGTTCGGCAGGAATTGCAATTGGAAAATTATTATTAAAGGCTGGTGCAAAGCACATTACGCTAGTTAGCCTAGAAGGTATTGTTTGTGAAGGTGAAACATGGATGAACGAAGCACAAATTGAAGTTTCAAAAAAGACAAATCGTGAACATGTGCGTGGAACGTTAAAAGAAGCAATTCACCAAGCTGATATTTTTATTGGCGTATCTGCTCCTAACGTATTAACGAAAGAACTTGTACAGACGATGAATGAGAAAGCAATTGTGTTTGCAATGGCGAATCCAATTCCAGAAATCTTCCCTGAGGATGCATTAGAGGCTGGGGCAGCTGTAGTAGGAACTGGACGCTCGGATTATGCGAATCAAGTAAATAATGTATTGGCGTTTCCCGGAATATTCCGCGGTGCGTTAGATGTGCGCGCAACTGATATTACAGAAGAGATGAAATTAGCGGCAGCATATGGGATCGCTAACATCATTACTGATGAAGAACGTAATGCGAATTATGTAATCCCCAATCCATTAGATAAAAGAGTTGTTCCAAGTGTTGCAGAAGCAGTAGCGAAAGCAGCTATTGATTCAGGCGTGGCACAAATTACGAAAATACCACGTTATTAATAGCGAAAAGCAGTGCCTAAAAGGCACTGCTTTTTTGAGATAAGAAATCAAAATAATGAAGAAGTGTAGAATTATTTATGTTTCTTCACTATTTATTTAATTCCATTGCAACTTGTTTACCATTCACTAAAACCTCAGTTACTGCTACGATCACTTCTATCATTTTTTTCATCTCTCATCTCTCCTCGTTTCATTTCTTACTTTAAGTATAAGAGAAGAGAGATAATTCAACTATCGAAGTACATGACGTAGAAATTACATTGTTGTAAGAAAGTGGCTTATTTTTGTCACTTTACTCAGCGGTGATTACAAACTGATTATAATATTTTTCATTCACATATATATTTAATAACCATAATCCAGATGAAGGTAGTGACATAGCGAGAGGGAGTTCGCTTGTAGTAGAATCGATTGTATTTGAAGTAGTCCAAGTTTGTTTGGAGGTTTCTTTTTGAAAGAGTACTGGTGTTGGAGTTACAGATCCTTGTTTTAGCGCAATAATAGACAATTTTCCAGTTGGTATTTCAGAATCTAGAAAGTACCACATTATTTCATTTTGTTCATTTGCGATAATAGGACTATCAGCCATTGCGACTTTACCTTCGATGCCTTTTAAAGGTATTTTTCCGTCTATGAATGAGGGTGCTTCTTCCCAATTTACATCTTTTAAAACACTAAGGTGAAAGAAGGAAGGTGCGTTCACTTGAGTGGATGACGTTGCTATTACGTCTTTTTTTTGTTCTTTTGAATCCGGTTGCGTTTGTGTGCATCCAGTGATGAGGAAGGAGAGAAGTAGCATAGTTCCGATTTTTTTCATGGTGCCACACTCCTAGTTTTTATTGTTAGTGTAATTGTATTTGCTAGAAGGCGGGACAATTCCTTTAAAGTATAAAAAGAGGTCGTAAGTTTTGTACGACCTCTTTTGACATTTTTATCCCGTAAAAGCCCGATTGGTGTAGGTTAATAATTAGTGGGAGATAGTCCCCACTAATTAAAGTTTCATTTTATATTTGTTCCGTTGTATAGGTTGGTTCGGTTTCTTTTTGAGGCATCGTCAAAAAAATAACGGACAGAACGATACATACGCCGCCTAATAATTGATATGTTCCAAAAGATTCATTTAGCCAAGTGATTGAAACGATGGCAGCTACAAGGGGTTCAATGCTAGATAAAATGCTTGTTTCTGTTGCTGCTAAATATTTAAGACTACCGATATATAGAAGGAAAGAAAGGGTACCACTAATAATGATAAGAATAAGCATAGAAAAAGTTTTTAGTGTAAGGGTTTGTGAAAATTGATTCCACCCGAATGAACGATTATAAATAAGTAGTGCAATTCCTCCGATTAACATCCCCCAACCAATTACTACAGTTGTCCCGCATTCTTTAATGAGAGAAGCCGGATGAAGGGTATAAAATGCAAATCCGATTGCTGTTAATAGTCCAAAAATAATAGCTTCTTTGGATAAAACAATATTTTCAATTGAGCCATTTGTAATAATAAAGTATGTTCCTATTAGCGCGGCTATAATTGCGAATAGTTGCATGGAAGCAGGGAATTTTCTTTGTTCAAATGCAACATACATGGTAATAAGAACAGGACCTAGAAATTGAAATAGCGTTGCTGTGACTGCATTACTAATATGAACCGTTTCGATAAAGGCGTATTGCGCACCGAGCATGCCGAGAATAGAAAAAATAATAAGTTGTATAGAATATCTAGGGTGTTTCCAAATTTGAAATATGTTTTGTTTCTTTATAAGTAAGAAAGACAAAATAAATATTCCTGCAAGCAACAATCGAATTGTTAAAAAATCAATTGAGGATACATTAGTATGCTGAAATAGCCACTGAATCATTGGACCAGATAATCCCCATAATGTAGCCCCTGTAATAATCATAATAAGTCCGATACGTCTACCATTGTTCATTATCATGTTTCTCCTCTCCGGTATTTGATTTTTTATGTGTGACATGATAAAAGGAATTATATATAAAATCTGGTACTGTAAAAAGTATCAGATTTTAGTTTTATTAAGGGGTCAGATATTATGTTAGAATTAACGCCTAATTTAAATATGAATAGTAAAAAGGCATTGTATGTGCAATTGTATGAGTATATAAAAAAAGAGATTAAAGATGGATCGATTGTCCCTTTTACGAAATTACCGGCTAAGCGAAAGTTAGCGATACATTTACAAGTAAGTAAAAATACAGTAGAGGCAGCGTACGAACAATTACTTGCAGAAGGTTATATTGAGTCGATATCGAGAAAAGGCTATTTTGTATGCAAAATTGAGCAAATGGCTCATGTAGAGGATAGTGGAGATAGAATAGAAGAAGTACCGTTTCAGGAGAAGAGTTATAAATTTGATTTTACACAAACAGGAATTGATACAAATGCTTTTCCATTCAATATGTATCGGAAAATTGTAAATGAAATATGGCAGCCGCATAATAACGAACTGCTCTTTCTAGGACACCCTCAAGGAGAAGCGAGCTTAAGAGAAGAGATTACGAATTATTTGTATGAATCTAGAGGTGTACGTTGTTCAGCTAGTCAAATTGTATTAGGAGCGGGAACACAAATATTAGTGAAACTATTGTTTCAATTGTTAAAGGGAAGCAATTATGCAGTTGAAAACCCAGGGTATCATAGAAAGATGGTTGTTTTTGAACAGGGAGAAGCAAGAGTCCAAATGTTATCTTTAGATAGAGATGGAATTTGTATTGCAGATTTAGAAAATAGCAATGCGAATGTTGTATTTGTTACACCTTCCCATCAGTTTCCATATGGAATGATTATGCCTATTACGAGAAGGATGCAGCTTTTACAATGGGCAAAGAAAGAAGAGAGCAGGTATATTATTGAAGATGATTACGATAGTGAATTTCGCTATTCTGGAAAGCCTATACCGGCGCTGCAAGGGTTAGATACAGAGGGGAAAGTTATTTATATGGGGACGCTATCTAAAGCATTATTGCCATCGCTACGGATGAGCTATATGGTGTTGCCGAAGAAATTAATTAAAAAGTATCAACAGCAATATTTATTTTATACACAAAGTGTTTCAAGAATGGACCAAGAAGTGATTAGAAGATTTTTAAATGAAGGCTATTGGGAAAAACATATTCATAAAATGCGTGTCGTCTACCGAAAGAAGAGAGATCGACTTGTTTTTGAAATAGAGAAGTATTTCTCTAATCGTGTTGAAGTGATAGGAGAAGATTCGGGATTACACATTTTATTAAAAGTGCATAATGGAATGCGGGAAGAAGAATTAATTCAAGAAGCTGCGAAACATAGTATCAAAATATATCCTGTGTCTACGTACTATAAAGACGGTACGGCGCCTGAGAATGTAGTTTTACTTGGGTTTGCGATATTATCAGAGGGTGAGATTGCGAAAGCGATTCAATTATTACACACGGCATGGTTTACAAGAAAGTAAAAAACATCCTCCAAACATGAGGATGTTTTTTATTATTTATTTTCATCTAAGAATAAGACCATATGCTCTTCATCCCAATATTGTCCGTTATATTTTAATGAACGTTCTTGTACACCGAATGTTTTAAAACCTAATGATTCATAAAGTTTTTTCGCTCCATCGTTGCCAACAACAACATCAAGCATAACTTGTTCTACTTCTAAAGATTTAGCAAGCTCAAGACATTCTTTAATAAGTGCTTTTCCTGCTCCAAGTCCGCGTGCTTTTGGAGATACATATACAGAACCGATTTTAGCTTTATGTTCTTGTTTTACATATGGTTTCGTTTCCAGTGTTGCAACCCCGATTAATTTTCCATCTTTAAATGCACCTAGCGTATAGTTTTCGTCTTGTGCTAATTTTTGTGCTTTATATTCAATCGCACACTCTTTATTAATAATATCTTCATAAGAAGAGCTGAATGCTTCAGGGTTTTGCTTTAATCCTTCTACGCGAAGTTCTAAGTAAATTTCTGCTTCGTCTTTTGTTAATACATGGATATCCAATTATATCACCCTCCAAATCTTTGCAAATGTACCTTTATTTTATATTGAAATAAGAATAATTTCAAAAGCTTAGCTTATATGAGCTGTTGTTATGAACAAAATAACACCAGTAGTGTTTACTACTACTGGTGTTTTCACACGCATATTATTCAAAAGGTAGCTCGATTATAAAGTTTGTTCCCGCTCCTAATTGGCTTGTTACTAGAATAGAACCGTTATGCAATTCTACAATTTCTTTTGCAACAGCTAGCCCGATGCCTTTTCCGCCTGTAGCTCGTGTTCTGGATTTATCAACACGATAGAAACGGTCAAAAATATGCGGGATATCTTCTTCAGGAATACCTTCACCTTCATCTTGTACACTTATTGTAAAAGAATCTGTTTCCATGAGTACACGTATCGTAATGGATGTGTTTTCTGGCGAATGTTGATAAGCGTTGTGTAATAAATTTAACATAACTTGTTCCATACGTCTTTCGTCTATGCAGACTTCTAAATCATCTTTGCAATATACATGAAGTTGCATTTGCTTATTCGTTAATGTTGTTTTTGTTTTTTCAACCATTCGTTCTAAAAATGGCTGAAGAAGCACTTTTTGTTTTTTTATAACAAATTGGTGTTGTTCTAATTGTACAAGCATAAATAAATCTTGGACGAGATCGGTTACACTATCCGTTTCATCCTCAATAATTTGTAAGTATTCTTCTCGCTCTTCTTTTGTTAAAGAGTCTCTCTTTGCTACCTTCGCATAACCTTTCATATAGGTCAATGGAGTTAATAGTTCATGAGCGACACTAGCGAGAAATTCATTGCGCTCTTTTTTCATATACGTAAGTTCACTCGATAAATCTTCAATTGTTTTTGCTAAACTTCCGAGTTCATCATTTCGTTTAATACCTAATTGAATTGGCTTGTTTAATTTTGACATTTTTTCTGTCGCTCTCTTCATTTTTACAAGTGGTTCTGTAATAACGCGTGAAAAAACAAAGACAGAAATTGTTGTTAAAATAATTGTTAAAACGCTAATGATAAGAAATTGGTTCATGAGTTTAAGTAACATATTTTCTAGGAAAGATGTTTTTAATAACATATATAGCTTTCCTTGAAACTTTGTTGTGTTAAGTGGGCTTACTGTTGTGATGAACTTTGATTTTTTCCAGTTCCTTTCAACGACCAATCCGCCGTCTGGGACAGTTTCTGTTTTACAAGTAAGTTGTTTTTGCATATCTTTTGTTACGGGTTCTGAGGTGGAAATAATTTTGCCGTTATGGTCAGTAATAATGATAGCTATATCGGAGTTAGAAATTGATTCCGATTCAACTAAGTGTGCAGCCTCATTCGTAATATCGAACTCAGGGTACACAGGACGTTTAGGATTTTTATTATGTTCAGCGTGTTTCATTTCTTTATAATATTCATCCCGTCTCTCGCGGCTTTTAATTTTTTTACTATAGCGATTACCTTTCTCTAAAAGAGCATCTGTTTCCTCTACAATACGCATTTTTGAAAGGCTTTTATAAAAAGATACGAAAGCAATTGTTTCAATACATAAAGCTAATATTAAAAAGTATGTCCCAATTTTAAGGGAAAGTTTACTCATTTTTTCACCATACCTTATTCATAATAAAGAGTCAGTGGTATACGATTTCCCACTGACCGAAGTAATTATTCACTTTTCCATTTATATCCGACTTTATAGACCGTTTCTAGGTAATCTTCAATCGGAAATCCTTTTTTGCGTAGTTTATCACGGATATTACGAATGTGTGAGTCAATTGTTCTATATTCGATATCTGTTTCATAGCCCCAAATTTTTTCGATTAAATCATCTCGGCTATAAGCACGGTTTGTATTTTGTAAAAATAGTCCGAGTAACGAAAATTCGATAGGAGTTAATGAGATTTTTTCATCATAAACTGTGACAGTATGTTTCGTTTTATCCCACTCAATACCATTGAAACTAACAAAGCCATCTTTTTTTGTACGGCGTAATATAGCCTCGATTCGTGCGACTAATACATGCTCATCAAATGGTTTTGTAATATAATCATCTGCGCCCATCGTGAGGCCTTTCACCATATCGTAGTTTTGGTTGCGAGCTGTTAACATAATGATAGGAACGTTGGAAATTTGACGAATTTGATAGCAAGTATCCCATCCATCCATACTTGGCATCATAACATCTAATAAAATAATATCGAATTCTTTTTGTTCGATTAATTTTAGTGCTTCAAGGCCAGAGGTAGCTTTCATACAAAAATAGCCGCGAGGGCTTAAGAACAGATCTAATAATCGTAACATACGTTCTTCATCGTCTACTAATAAAATTTTTACCATAATCTTGTGCACCCCAAACTGTTCATTCTACTTGTATAGTTTACATGAAAATAATAAAAAACTCTTTTTATGTGATTGAATGGAGGGCTGATTTTTTCGCTCAGAGTAATTGACATAAAAAATGCACTAGTTTTGCACAACTATTTTTTATAATAGAAAACGTAGCGACACAAAATACCCTATGTTGCGACATAACGTCATGTCATTTTATTTATAAAATGACAATTCCATTCTATTGTGTATGTGAGATAGAGAGGGTTTTCGTATTCACCTCGCATCGGATAAGAAAAATTTCCTATCTCACACTTTTTTTAAAAGGAGATCATACACATGAATTCAAAAGAAGAAATTTCAAAAAAAGAAAAGCAAGATCGTAATACGGTTGTCATGTGCGTTGCCGTATCTATGGTTATTATTATAAGTTGCGTAAATAAAATTTTGGGGATTTTATAATATAAAAAAAGCTGATTGCTTCTTAAGGAGCAATCAGCTTTTTTCATTGTTAGGGGGAGTGTTCATATAATAAACCAAGGTAAAATTGCTAATCCAGAAGTTACAATTGCTGTAGTAAATATTAAAAGCATAGCTCGTTTGTTTTGTTTCATGTCACATTCTCCTCTACATATCAAGTACATGCGATCAGCGTGGGATGTAGTTCCCCACTGAGTAAAGTTTCACTTTATATTTTTAGTATAATGAATGGAAAGGTTTGGTACGATCGATAAAGGTGACATGAAGATTACATTGTTGTAATGAAAAAAACATCTTTCTTATTAAGAAAGATGTTTTTGGAAAACTCCCCCACTGAGTAAAGTTTCACCTTATATTGAAGTATTAATCATTTAAGAACAGAACCATATGTTCCTCGTCCCAATATTGACCGTTATGTTTTAATGAACGCTCTTGTACGCCGTAAGTTTGGAAACCTAATGACTCATATAATTTTTTTGCTGCATCGTTACCAACTACAACATCGAGCATAAGTTGTTCTACATGTAATTTATCGGCATTTTCAATAATTGCTTTAATTAGAGCTCGTCCTGCTCCAAGGCCACGCGCTTTTGGGGAAACAAAAACGGAGCCAATTTTTGCTTTATGTTCTTGTTTAATGAAAGGCTTTGTTTCTAAAGTAGCGATACCAATTAAATCGTTATCTTTGAAGACCCCTAGAGTATACTTATCCGGATTGCTTAATCGTTTTGCCATAGCAGCTACAGGATCCTCATGTTTAAGAACATCTTCATAAGAAGAGCTAAAAGCTTCCGGGTTCTTCGTTAAACCTTCCATACAAACTTTTAAATATATTTCTGCGTCCTCTGTCGTTAATAAGCGAATTTCCATCGTTGTAACCTCCTTGGTCGATTTTAAATAAAATAAATCCATTGCTTTTATAAGAATGTGTATGCGTTTTGTTAGAAGTCTCTTTTAATTTGTAAAAGAATGAAAAGATATATGCTACAATGTTTTGTTTTAATTATGTAATGAAATTATATATTAACTTTATTAACTATTCAAGTGTTTAATATGTTACATTTTTATAACTAAAATAACTCCTCGATTGAGGAGTTATTTTTTAAACATTGGATTGATAGCCATCAATTCGTTTTGGATGTGTGTAAATATTACAAGAGTCATTTCTAATAAACCCTACGACTGTAATGCCTAAATCATGGGCAAGTTGCAATGCTAGTTTTGTTGGGGCAGATTTAGATAGAACAATTTCACATCCGATTTTTGAAACTTTGAGTAAAATTTCAGATGAAATACGTCCGCTAAATGCGATAATTTTTCCTTTAACAGATATATCATTGCGTAAACAATGACCGTATATTTTGTCTAATGCATTATGTCTTCCGATATCCATTCTTGATAGAAGGATATTATTTCGATCACATAGCGCGGTATTGTGAACACCACCAGTTTGGCGAAAGGTAGTGGAAGATTGTTGTAAAGTATTCATTAAGTAAAAACATTCTTCAGGAGTAATTTTTACGTGTATATCATGTAAGTCTTTTGCTTTTGCTGCGTCGTTTACGAAAATAAAACCTTGTCTACCTTTTCCGCAGCAAGAAGTGACGTATCGTTTATTATATAAAGTTTGATAGAGCGGATTCACTTTTGATGATTTTACATGGACAATTCCGTTATCTTTTTGAACCCATAGTTCTTCAACATCGTTATAGGAAGAAATAATCCCCTCAGAAATTAAAAAACCAATTACCATATCTTCAATATAATTTGGTGTGCATACGACTGTTACATATTCTTCACCATTCAATTTAATAGTAATAGGAGATTCTGTAACAATCTCATCCAGTTGTTTTGAAAATGTACCAGATTGATAACGTACAATTGTATAAGTCTCTTGCGTAGGCCCCATATTTAATTCCCCTTTTATATGTATTTCTCTCCCACATTTATCATAAAACAATGGGAAAAATAAAAACACCTATTAACAAGAAGATCACAGATTATTTTGGTTATTATTGTATATGTACGATATAATAGAACTGTAGAATAGTGATATTTTCAAGCTTTCGTAGTTATACCTTATAACATCTAGAATCGACTTCATAAGAAAGTATTTGGGTAGAGCGTTTCAAAAATATGTACAGTAATGCGATTTTGAAAACGGATTCATGATTGTGTTGTACAGTTGGTTGTAAGGAGAGGGGAAACTATGGCAGAACAGACAGTCCGTGTAACCGTCGATGGTAAAGAATTTTCTGCATCAGGTGAAAAGACGATACTACAATTATTTAACGAGAGTAATTTGGAACATCCTCAAATTTGTCATGTACCAGAAGTAGATCCAATTCAAACTTGTGATACGTGTATTGTAGAAGTAAATGGAAAGTTATTGCGTGCTTGTTCAACGAAATTAGAGAACGGTATGCATATCGAAAGACAGTCTCAGCGTGCAAAAGAGGCACAGACTGAGGCAATGGATCGAATATTAGAGAATCATCTACTGTATTGTACTGTTTGTGATAACAATAATGGTAACTGTAAAGTCCACAATACAGTACATATGATGGGAATTGAGGAACAGAAATATCCGTATGAGCCAAAAGTAAGTGCGTGTGAAGTGGATATGTCACATCCGTTTTATCGATATGATCCAAATCAATGTATTGCTTGTGGACAGTGTGTAGAAGTATGTCAAAACTTACAAGTGAATGAAACTATATCGATTGATTGGAGCTTAGACCGTCCACGTGTTATATGGGACAATGGTGTAAGTATAAATGACTCATCTTGTGTAAGTTGCGGGCAATGTGTAACAGTATGTCCATGTAATGCGTTGATGGAGAAATCAATGTTAGGTGAAGCTGGATTCATGACAGGATTGAAACCGGATGTGTTAGATCCGATGATTGATTTTGTAAAGGATGTAGAGCCGGGATATAGTAGTATTTTAGCAGTTTCAGAAGTAGAGGCTGCGATGCGTAAGACGAAAGTGAATAAAACAAAAACAGTTTGTACATTTTGTGGTGTAGGTTGTTCATTTGAAGTATGGACGAAAGACCGCCACATTTTGAAAGTGCAGCCTGTTTCAGATGCGCCGGTTAACGGTATTTCAACATGTGTAAAAGGCAAATTTGGATGGGATTTTGTAAACAGTGAAGATCGTATTACAAAGCCATTAATTCGCCAAGGAGATATGTTTGTTGAAGCTTCATGGGAAGAGGCTCTTGAAGTTGTTGCATCCAATATGCAGCATATTAAGTCAGAATATGGAAGTGATGCATTTGGGTTTATTTCTTCTTCGAAAGTAACGAATGAAGAAAATTATCTTATGCAAAAACTAGCCCGTCAAATATATGGAACGAATAATGTAGACAACTGTTCCCGTTATTGTCAATCTCCAGCAACAGACGGTTTATTTAAAACTGTCGGTATGGGCGGGGACGCTGGAACAGTGAAAGATATTGCGGAAGCAGGCCTTGTCATTATCGTTGGAGCAAATCCGACAGAAGGACATCCTGTACTTGCAACGCGTGTAAAACGTGCTCATAAATTACATGACCAAAAATTAATTGTGGCGGATCTTCGTAAACATGAAATGGCAGAGCGTGCGGATTTATTCATTCATCCGCGCCAAGGAACTGATTACGTATGGCTCGCTGGTATTACGAAATATATTATTGATCAAGATTGGCACGATAAAAAGTTCATAGCTGAAAATGTGAAGAATTTTGATGAATATAGCAAAATGGTAGAAAAGTATACGCTTGATTATACAGAAGAAATTACGGGGATTTCGAAAGAAAATCTGAAAGAAATGGCACGTATGGTATATGAAGCAGATGGTACTTGTGTACTTTGGGGAATGGGTGTAACTCAAAATACTGGAGGAAGTACAACTTCAGCAGCAATTTCAAATCTATTGCTTGTTACGGGTAACTATCGTCGTCCTGGTGCAGGAGCATACCCATTACGCGGACATAATAACGTACAAGGCGCTTGTGATATGGCAACATTACCAAACTGGCTTCCAGGTTACCAAGCGGTTTCAGATGATGTGCTTCGTGCGAAATTTGAAAAAGCATACGGTACTACAATTCCGAAAGCACCGGGCTTAAATAATATTGCAATGTTACTGGCAGCAGATGAAGGAAAACTGCGTGGTATGTATGTTATGGGTGAAGAAATGGCTTTAGTAGATTCGAATGCCAACCATGTACAACATATTTTAGCGAATTTAGATTTCCTTGTTGTTCAAGATATGTTCTTATCGAAAACAGCTCGTTTTGCTGATGTTATTTTACCGGCAGCACCAAGCTTAGAAAAAGAGGGAACATTTACGAATACAGAGCGCCGTATTCAAAGATTATATGAAGTATTGAAGCCGCTTGGTGATTCAAAGCCAGACTGGTGGATTTTACAAAAAGTAGCTCGTGCGCTTGGCGGGGACTGGAATTATGCAAGTCCAAGTGAAATCATGGATGAAATTGCATCGCTTGCACCTTTATATTCTCAGGCAACATACGATCGTTTAGAAGGATGGAATAGTTTATGTTGGGGTAGCCATGATGGTAGCGATACACCACTATTATATGTGGACGGATTTAACTTCCCGGATAAACTAGCTCGTCTATCATTAGATGAATGGGTACCACCAGTTGTAGCGCCAGATGAGTATGATTTACTTTTAAATAATGGTCGTATGTTAGAACATTTCCACGAAGGGAATATGACGAATAAATCGGCTGGTATTTTATCTAAAGTATCTGAAGTGTTCGTTGAAATCTCGCCTGAACTTGCCCTAGAGCGCAATGTGAAAGATGGTGGCCTTGTAGAATTAGCATCACCATTTGGGAAAATTAAAGTACAGGCACTTGTTACAGATCGTGTAACGGGGAAAGAGCTATATTTACCGATGCATGCAACGGTAAATGAAGAGGCAATCAATATTTTAACTGGAACGGCGACAGATCTTTATACGTGTACACCAGCGTACAAACAAACAATGGTAAAGATGCGTGTATTACGTGAAAAAGGGAATCGTCCGTTACCATCTTCAAACCCGAGAGATAAAAAGCGTAATCCGCAAAACGGTGTTGAAATCGAGCGAAAATGGCAAAGAAAACAATACGTATCACTTGTGGACTAGGGGGCGGAGATAGTGGCGAAAGAAATTACTGTAATTAAAAAGAAAGTTGTAACAGAGGAAGAACAGAAACAGCAAGTAGCAGATGAACTTCTAAATGAGCTATCTAATAATCGTGAAGCAGTAGAAGAAACAATGCAGCTTTTAGCACAGTTGCAGAAGGCTGGTATATTAGATGCGGCAATTAGTTTACTTGCTGCGAAGGAAGATGTTTCAAAAATCGCTGTGGAGCAACTAAATCGTGAACCAGTTAAAAAGGCACTCAACAATATGATGGGGGCAGGAGAAGCGTTATCTTCAGTTGACCCAGAAATAACGAAGCAAATTACGTCAAGTTTAGTTACAGGATTGCAATTTGCAACAGATGAATTAAATAGTGGTAAAAAAACAAAAGTGATGGATTTCTTTAAAGTATTAAAAGATCCAGATATCAATAGAGCTATTACATTCGGTTTTAGCTTCTTGAAAGCATTTGGACAAGGGCTAGAGAAAAAATAGAATAAATGAAAAAGTGATGGGAAGTAGCCATCACTTTTTTCATTATATGTATAAGAGTGTTCATGTTAAGCGGAATATATTATTATTAAAAAGATGGATTAGGACTAGAAATATGGAATCCATCTCAAATACCGTTTTAGAATTTGGAGGAATATATGCAACACCGTAAAAAACTATCTATACCAGGAGTACTGAGACATTCCTTTCAAACAGTTAAATTTGCTTTTTGGAATGTATTAACTTTTCAACTTGCTTATAAATTATTAGCAGCGATTGTGTTTGTTCCACTATTTGGAATTATTTTTAATAAGTTATTGTATTTTGGTGGTTATGCAAATGCGACAAATGATGAATTATTAGCGTTTTTAAAGACGCCTTATGGCATCTTAGCAATCGTAATTTTATCATTGTTAGCACTGTTTCTTATCTTTACAGAATTTGCGGTGCTTATTATTATTTCGTATTTCGCTCATAAAAGACAGAAGGTGAAATTACGTCCGATTTTATATAAAACGGTAACGTATTTACCTACTCTTTTCACATATTGCTTACCAGGATTTATTTTATATGCTGTCGTATTGTTGCCTCTTTTAAATATGGGATATGAAACGGCATTAATCCCGCAAATTCAAATTCCTAACTTTATTACAGGAGAACTGTTTAAGACAACGATGGGACAAGTTGGTTATTACACGTTCTTTGCTGTAGTCGCGTATTTGAATCTTCGATGGATTTTCGTTCTACCTATTGTTGTTTTAGAGCAAAAACCATTTCGCGTGGCAGCACGTAAAAGTGCAACTTTAGTAAAGGAAAGCTTTTTTAAAGTACTATTCTTTTTAGTAGGATTTTTTATCTCAATTGGAATTGTATATGTCGTGTTTTTGGGAATGTATTTATTGTGCCTATGGGGTGTTTATGAATTTACAAACCCGAAAGGAACATTTGCATTATTAGCTGAATCAACGATTTCTGTATTTTTAACGAGTACATTGTATTTATTCAGCTTTATCGTGACGCCATTTTATATTATGGCGATTACGCGATTATACTTACAAAAGGTTCCAGTTGAGGATGTTTTATTAGAAGAAGGATTAGATTATTCGAAAACGAAAGCAGATAAATGTTTCTTCCAAAAACATCGTTGGAAATTCATTGGCGTATACATTGTAGGAATTATTACTGCGGGAATGGTCGTTGCCTTCATTGTAACGTTTATTTCAAATTCGTATAAAGAACCGATTATTATGGCGCACCGCGGGTATATATCAAAAGGCGTAGAAAATACGAAAGAAGCTGTGCAAGGTGCTATTGATGCAAAAGCAGACTACGCTGAAATAGATGTATTACAAACGAAAGACGGTGAACTAGCGGTTATACATGATTTGAAGCTGAAACGTCTCGCAAATGCCAATGTGCATGTGTCAGATTTAACGATGGCGGAGTTAAGGCAGCTTACCCTTAGTCAAGATGGACTTTCAGGACAAATAAGTACACTTGATGAAATCATTAAGCTAGCAAATGGCAAAATCAAACTTAATATAGAAGTGAAGCTTCATGGGGGCGAAAAAGATTTTGTAAACAAAGTCTTAAAAACGATTAAAGATAATGAATTTGAGAAGCAATGTGTAATTCAAACGTTACACTATCCACTTATTAAAGAGTTTAAGCGTGCAAATCCAGATATAAAAGTAGGGTATATACTGTATGCAAGTAGAGCTAACTTAAAGAATGTGAAGGCTGACTTTTACGTAGCAGAAGAATATATGTTAAATAAGAAATTAGTAAAAGAAGCAAGGAAGTTAAACAAACCAATTTACGTATGGACAGTAAATGATATGGAAAATTTAAAGGCATATTATAAGTTAAACGTAGATGGTATTATAACCGATTACCCTGAAGATGCACGTGAAACAATTAAGATGTTAAAAGAGCAAGAAGCGGAAGAAAGTGATCTGTTTGATAAAATTACTGAAACGACAGATGATTTATTTTCTAAGTTATTTATAAGTTACCCAGCTGCTAGCTAAATGCTAGCAGCTGTTTTTTTGTGAAAAGAATATATCTCTAAAGTATTGAGTAAAGTAATAACTGTATATGTATACGTTATCGCTTAGGTTTCTTACATTGTTACATTATTGTCGAATAATAAATGATTGCTGTTTATTTTGAAGCAGTATAATAAAAATAGAGTGAAAGATAATGGAATGACACGAAACCCCTAATAGAATCAATGTTTTATATATTTACACTATTCTAAATATAAAAACTTTAGGAAAATGATATGTTAGCGTTTTCATAACTTTTAAGTTATGCTAGAATAAGGACATAAGTTATTAATTATTACAAAAAGAAAAAAGAATCTCTTTTTTCTGTTAATTATAAGGGGGCATTTCATTATGCGTATTGGGGTACCAGCAGAAATTAAAAACAACGAAAACCGTGTGGCAATGACACCAGCAGGTGTTGTACATTTAATTCGTAACAATCACGAAGTATTCATTCAAAAGGGTGCAGGTTTAGGGTCTGGTTTCACAGATGCTCAGTATGTTGAAGCGGGAGCAAAAATTGTTGATACAGCTGAAGAAGCTTGGAATATGGAAATGGTTATGAAAGTTAAGGAACCAATTGAAAGCGAATACAAACACTTCAGTGAAGGCTTAATCTTGTTCACATACTTACACTTAGCTCCAGAGCCAGAATTAACAAAAGCTTTAATCGAGAAAAAAGTTGTTTCTATCGCATATGAAACAGTACAATTAGAAAACCGTTCATTACCATTACTTGCGCCTATGAGTGAAGTAGCTGGTCGTATGGCTGCACAAATTGGTGCACAATTCCTTGAGAAAAACAAAGGCGGTAAAGGTATCTTACTTGCAGGTGTTCCAGGGGTTAAACGTGGTAAAGTAACAATCATCGGTGGTGGACAAGCTGGTACAAATGCTGCTAAAATTGCAGTTGGACTAGGTGCGGATGTAACAATCATCGACTTAAGTGCAGAACGTCTTCGTCAATTAGATGACATTTTCGGAAACCAAGTAAAAACTTTAATGTCTAATCCTTACAATATTGCAGAAGCTGTTAAAGAGTCTGATCTTGTAATCGGTGCAGTATTAATCCCAGGTGCAAAAGCTCCAAAACTTGTAACAGAAGAAATGATTAAATCAATGGAACCAGGTTCTGTTGTTGTAGATATCGCGATTGACCAAGGTGGTATTTTCGAAACAACTGACCGTATTACAACTCATGATAACCCAACTTACGAAAAACACGGCGTTGTTCATTATGCAGTTGCAAACATGCCAGGTGCGGTTCCACGTACATCAACTCTTGCATTAACAAACGTAACAGTACCATATGCAGTACAAATTGCTAACAAAGGCTACAAAGAAGCTTGCCTAGGCAACTCTGCATTACTAAAAGGTATTAACACATTAGATGGCTATGTAACATTCGAAGCAGTTGCAGAAGCTCACGGTGTAGAGTACAAAGGTGCTAAAGAATTATTAGAAGCAGAAACAGTATCTTGCTAATAGAAGCATTATACAAAACAAAATCGAACAATATATAAAACAACATGATAAGAGCTAAGAGTGAAGATCTCTTAGCTCTTCTTGGCAAAAGGGGGCATACATCGTGGCCAACCTATTTAAAAAGAAATCCGTTACGCAATTGTTAGGGGAAAGTAAAAGTAAAACTTTGACGAAAACGCTAGGGGCATTTGACCTAACAATGCTAGGGATTGGTGCGATAATTGGTACAGGAGTTCTAGTATTAACTGGATTAGTAGCAGCAAGAGATGCTGGTCCAGCAGTTATTTTTTCATTCATGATTGCAGCCATCGTTTGTGGATTTGCAGCATTATGTTACGCAGAGGTTGCTTCTACACTTCCTGTTTCAGGTAGTGTGTACACATACTCATATGCAACAATTGGTGAGTTTGTAGCTCATTTAATGGGATGGACATTACTATCCGTATATGTTGTAACGACTGCCGCAGTAGCTGGCGGATGGACTGGTTACTTCCATAACTTAGTGAGTGGATTAGGGCTTGAAATTCCAAAAGCACTGCTAACGATTCCGTCTCAAGGTGGTATGGTGAATTTACCAGCAGTTATCGTTACATTAGTTATAACTTGGTTATTATCAAGAGGTACGAAAGAAAGTAAACGAGTGAATAACATAATGGTATTAATTAAAATTGGTATCGTTGTTTTATTCATTGCAGTTGGTGTATTCTACGTGAAACCAGAAAACTGGATACCATTTGCACCGTACGGTTTAAGTGGAGTTTTCGCGGGGGGAGCAGCAGTATTCTTTGCTTTCTTAGGATTTGATGCATTAGCAACTTCTGCTGAAGAGGTAAAAAATCCGCAACGTGATCTACCGATTGGTATTATCGCTTCGTTAGTCATTTGTACAATCATTTATGTTGTAGTTTGTCTCGTTATGACGGGTATGGTTTCTTATAAAGAATTAGATGTACCAGAAGCTATGGCATATGTGTTAGAAGTTGTAGGACAAGATAAAGTAGCAGGTGTAATCGCAATTGGAGCTGTAATTGGTATTATGGCAGTAATTTTTGCTTACATTTATGCAACGACACGTGTATTCTTTGCGATGAGCCGTGACGGTTTATTGCCAGAATCTTTCGCGAAAATTAATAAAAAGACAGAAGCGCCAACATTTACAGTTTGGTTAACAGGAATTGGTAGTGCTTTAATTGCTGGATTTATCGATTTAAAAGAATTGTCGAATTTAGCGAATATTGGAGCGTTGTTAACATTTGCGATGGTTGGTGTGTCAGTTATTATTCTTCGTAAAACACATCCAAAATTACAACGTGGATTTATGGTACCACTTGTACCGATCTTGCCGATTATTTCGATTGCATGTTGTCTATTCTTAATGGTAAATCTACCATTAAAAACATGGATGTACTTCGGTGCTTGGTTAGCGATCGGAGTAGTTGTATACTTTGTTTATTCGAAAAAACATAGTCATTTAAAAGACGATGGAAGTTCGCAGGATAATTTAGAACAAGCTAATTAAAAGCTTAATTAAAAGGGATATAAGTATAGTAAGCCTTGTGCGTCTAGGGAGCGCGCAAGGCTTTTTCTTTTGTTGAAATAAAGGGAATGTATATTACTTTGTTGAATTTTTATGTCGGAATATGAAAAAAGGGTGGGAGCAAAATGGAAGAAACAAAAGTTGTAGTTGGAGCAGAGGGTTATAATAATAACCCTGGTTGGTTACATACGAATGAAGAAGAATTAAATTTATTACGGAGAGAAACTTGGCTTGATAAATTTCAACCTAATTCTTTATCAGTAATTTTGGCAGAACATGTATGGGAGCATTTATCATATGAAGAAGGAATTGAAGCTGCAAAAATTTGTTATGAGTTTTTAATGGAGAATGGATATATTCGTTGTGCAGTACCAGATGCATTTTTTCCAGATGAAGAATATCAGCAAGGGGTACAAGTAGGTGGACCTGGTCCATTAGATCATCCTGCAGCAAGCCATAAAATTGTTCATAACTATAAAACAATCACGTCCATGTTTGAATCAGCAGGTTTTCAAGTGAGGCTCTTAGAATACTGTGATGAGAATGGTAAGTTTCACTATAATGATTGGAATGAGAAAGATGGATTTATTTATCGATCGAAGCGCTTTGACCATAGAAATCGGGATAATCAGTTAGGATTTGTTTCTTTAATTGTGGATGCGGTGAAAATGAAAAGTAAGTAAAAAGGGGTGTGCGAATTGTGCATCCTTTTTTGTATGAGAATATAGAGGGTGCGGAAAATATGTATACGACTTATTAAAATGTGAACGGAATGTTCATAAAAAAAAATCAGATTTCATTGACACATATGAGTAGGCGCTCATATAATAAGAGTATAAGATATATGAATGATTGTTCATATGTTCAATTAAAGAGGTGAGCTATAATGGCTGGAAATAAAGTAGAAACACCACAAGAGACATGTTCTCAAACGATAATTCATGAAGAAGTTGTAGAGCAAGTAAAACAAACAATTCCAACTGATGAAAGTTTAAGTAAAGTAGCAGAACTATTTAAAGTATTAGGTGACCGTACACGTACGAGAATATTACATGCGCTATTTGAAGCTGAAATGTGCGTTTGTGATTTAGCTTATTTATTAGGAATGACACAATCATCTATTTCGCATCAGCTTCGTGTGTTAAAGCAAGCGAAACTTGTGAAGAATCGTAAAGAAGGAAAGGTTGTTTATTATTCGTTAGCTGACCAGCACGTAATTCATATCTTCGAGCAAGCGTTTGAACACGTAAACGAAGAAGAATAAAAGAACGCGAGGAGGGAGAACGATGGCTGAAGCATTGGTGAAAAAGAAACTGATGTTAGAAGGTTTAGATTGTGCGAACTGTGCAATGAAAATTGAAAAAGGTGTTGGGAATATAGAAGGAGTAAATTCTTGTTCTGTAAACTTCGCAACAAAGACAATGATCTTAGAAACAGCACAAAATAAAGAAAACGAAGTTGTTACGGAAGCAAAACAACTCGTTACAAAATTAGAACCGCATATTAAAGTTCAAGAAGAACAAAAAAATAAAATTGCTAAAGAAGTATTTATATTAGAAGGTTTAGATTGCGCGAACTGTGCAATGAAAATTGAAAATAAAGTGAAGGAAATGCCAGCTGTCTCAGAAGCAACTGTTGATTTCGTATCGAAGAAATTACGAGTAGAAGTTGCGAATAAAAGAGAACTAGAAGCGACTGTAGCAAATATAACAAATGTCGTTCAAAAGTTAGAGCCAGACGTGAAAGTTGTTCGTGAAGAGAAAAACGGTCATGACCACGGGCATAGTCATGATCATGGTGAAGCAAATGTGAAAAAGATGGTAGGGAGATTAGTGGTCGGCGGAATTTTGACAGCAATTGCTGCATTAGCGGGCTTACCACAAATGGTAACAATTCCGTTATTCGTCCTTGCTTATTTATTAATAGGTGGAGATATCGTTTGGAGAGCGGTAAGAAACATAACTCGTGGCCAAGTATTTGATGAAAACTTCTTAATGGCAATTGCAACTGTAGGAGCTTTTGCAATTCAACAATACTCAGAAGCTGTAGCAGTAATGCTATTTTATCAAGTAGGAGAACTATTCCAAAGCATTGCGGTAAACCGCTCTCGAAAATCAATTACTTCATTAATGGATATTCGTCCTGATTATGCGAATGTAAAGGTTGGAAATGAAACGAAACAAGTATCACCAGAAGATGTACAAATTGGCGATTATATTATCGTTAAGCCAGGTGAGAAAGTGCCGTTAGACGGAAAAGTAATTGAAGGAACCTCAATGGTAGATACTTCAGCATTAACAGGTGAATCTGTACCACGTGAAGTTGAAGTTGGAAATGATGTATTAAGTGGCTTTGTGAACCAAAACGGTGTGTTGACAATTGAAGTTACAAAAGAATTCGGTGAATCCACTGTATCGAAAATTTTAGATTTAGTTCAAAATGCAAGCAGTAAAAAAGCACCAACGGAAAACTTTATTACGAAGTTTGCACGTTACTACACTCCAGTTGTAGTTATTACAGCGGCGATCATGGCGTTTATTCCACCACTTATTTTAGAAGGAGCTACATTCTCTGAGTGGATTTATAGAGCTTTAGTGTTCTTAGTAATCTCTTGTCCATGTGCGTTAGTTGTATCCATTCCTCTTGGATTCTTTGGAGGTATTGGTGGTGCATCTAAAAGTGGTGTGTTAGTAAAAGGTAGTAACTATTTAGAAGCTTTAAATGATGTGAAATATATTGTTTTTGACAAAACAGGAACATTAACCAAAGGTGTTTTCAAAGTTACAAAAATGGAACCGAGCGAAGGTACTACAAGTGAAGAGTTATTAGAGTATGCGGCATTTGCTGAAGTATATTCTAACCATCCAATTGCCCAATCTATTCGAAAGGCATATGGAAAATCAATTGATGAAAAAATAATCGATGATTATAACGAAATTTCTGGTCACGGTACAGTTGTAAAAGTACAAGGAAAAGAAATTTTTGCAGGTAATGCAAAATTAATGAGAAAAGAAAATATTGAATTTAAGCAACCAGAAACAGTAGGTACATTAGTTCATGTTGCTGTAGATGGAAGATATGCAGGTTATATTGTTATCTCTGATGAGGTAAAAGAGGATTCGAAACAAGCGATTCAAAAATTAAAAGAACTAGGTATTAAAAAGACAGTAATGTTAACTGGTGATGCAAAACCAGTTGGTGAAGCTGTCGGTAAAGAATTAGGCTTAGATGAAGTTCATGCGGAATTACTACCGCAACAAAAAGTAGAAGAGATTGAAAAAATTGATGCAGCGAAGCACGGAAAAGAAAAAATTGCCTTCGTTGGTGACGGTATTAACGATACACCAGTATTAGCCCGTGCAGACGTTGGTATTGCGATGGGTGGTTTAGGGTCAGATGCAGCAATTGAAGCGGCAGACATCGTTATTATGACTGATGAGCCTTCAAAAATTGCGACAGCTGTAAAAATTGCAAAACGCACAAGAAGTATAGTGTGGCAAAATATCATCTTTGCTCTAGGTGTAAAAGGGATCGTTTTATTACTTGGTGCTTTTGGTATTGCAACAATGTGGGAAGCTGTTTTCTCAGATGTTGGTGTGACACTACTTGCAGTGTTAAATGCAATGCGTGTATTAAGAGTGAAAGATTTATAAAAAAGAGGACGCGACCCGCGTCCTCTTTTTTATTGGTGATTTTGTTGAAATTGACTCAATAAAATAATACCAAATATTATTTTACTTTTGAATAGCTTCATATTAAAATTTACAAATAAAATACATTCGTCTTATTATTTTAATATATTTTTTACAAATATCCATATAGTATTGAAAAAACAGAGAAGGGAAACTTCTCTGTTTACTTTTGTATGTTTTTTTCAACTTGTTCTCGAACTGTTTGAATGTAATTCATTTTATGATCCCAGCACTCTTGGCTTAAATCGACAGGGTATTCTTCAGGATTTAAAGTTCGCATATATTCTTCCCAAAATAGAGAGAGGCTCTGTTCATTATATTTTTGAATATCTAATATACTTGGTAGTTCATATGTTCTTTCACCGTTAACGAAAATATCTTTATGCAGTTCACGGGCTTCAAAGTTTGTTACGAATTTACTTATATATGTGTGAACTGGATGGAACATTTTTAAGCGCTCTTCTTTTCCAGGTTCTTCAGAATCTAACGCAATATAATCGCCTTCTGCATGATCGTTTACCCGATTGATAATACGATAAATTCGTTTCAGTCCTGGAGTGGTAATTTTTTCAGGGTTAGATGAAATTTTAATCGTATCATTTAATTTTCCGTCAGTATCTTCAATCGCAACTAGTTTGTAAACAGCCCCCAATGCAGGTTGCTCAAAGGACGTAATTAATTTTGTCCCAACGCCCCATACGTCAATTTTTGCTCCTTGAGATTTAAGGTGCATAATTGTGTATTCATCTAAATCGCTAGAAGCGATAATTTTTGTATTTGTAAACCCTGCTTCATCTAATAGTTTTCGTGCCTTTTTCGATAAATAAGCCATATCACCACTATCAAGACGTATGCCATAGAAATCAATACGATCCCCAAATTCTTTTGCGACACGAATCGCATTTGGAACACCAGATTTCAATGTGTCATATGTATCAACGAGAAAGACGCACTTTTTATGAGTTTCAGCGTATTTTTTAAACGCGACGTATTCATCGCGATATGCTTGAACGAAAGAGTGAGCGTGTGTGCCAGCTACAGGAATCCCAAAGCGTTTCCCAGCACGAACGTTGCTTGTAGAGGAGAAACCACCAATAAAGGCAGCACGCGTCCCCCAAAGGGCAGCATCGAACTCATGGGCACGTCTTGTGCCGAACTCTAAAAGCTCATCATTACTTGCAGCATGTTTCATACGTGCTGCTTTTGTGGCAATTAATGTTTGGTAATTCACAATATTTAAGAGGGCAGTCTCAATAATTTGTGCTTCACCAAGTGGTGCATCAACACGTAATAAAGGCTCGTTATTAAATACAACTTCACCTTCTTGCATACTGCGAATCGTCCCAGTGAATTTCATATTTTGTAAATAATGAAGGAATTCTTCTTCAAATTGTAATTCTGCTAAATAAGCGATATCGCTTTCAGTAAAACTGAAATTTTCTATGTACTCTACAATTTTCTCAAGGCCAGCAAAAACAGCGTAGCCGTTCTCAAATGGAAGCTTTCGAAAATATAAATCAAAAACAGAACGGCGATTATGAATACCATCTTTCCAATATGTATAAGCCATGTTGATTTGATATAGGTCTGTATGTAAGGCATAACTATCATCTTTATAATGAGTCATCGCGAGAACACCTCCATAATTTGGTTATAGTATACCAATTTTTCACCATCTGTAGCAAAGAAGAGATATTGATGTGAAGTCAAGAGAGAAAAAAATGAAATTATGCATATTTTTTAGAAAATTTATATTTATCAATTTATATTTCTCCAGATTTTATGTATTATTAGAGTAATGGGGGTAATGAGAATGGAGGAGGACAATGCAACAAACATTAGAAAAAATAGGCAAACAAGTCTTTTATAAACGGCTACAGCAAAAAATGACACAAGAAGAATTATGTCAGGGCATTTGTTCTGTCTCATACTTAAGTAAGATTGAAAATGGAAAGATTGAAGCATCAGAAGAAATTCTACAATTGCTCTGCGCAAGATTAGAAATTGCCGTGACGGATTTGAGGGATGTAGAAGAAGATGTGAAGGGGAAGCTGGATGAATGGTTAAATGCACTAGTTCATTTAGACAAGCAACAAGTAGAACGTATATATGAAGAGTTGCAAGGTGAAATGAAGCATGTGTTGGATTTTGAAATTATAAATTATTATAAACTGCTGTATACACGTTATTTAATTATGAAAAGGGATTTTCCTGCTGTCGAAAAAGAGTTAGAGAGCTTAAAGAAGATGTACAAAAAGTATTCACCATTCCAAAAATTATTATATACGTATAGCAAAGGGTTATATTATTTTTTACAACATAGATATAAGAAGGCATTGGAGTATTTGACTCGAACAGAAGTAATGGCAAAGGAACAAGGTTATCATGAGAATGGAATATATTTCAATTTGGCTCTTGTTTATAATGAATTAGAAGTTGAACATATGACTTTACATTTTGCTAATGTAGCAATGGAAGGATTTAAGAATGAATATAAATTCCGTTATGTGATAAATTGCCAGTTACTTATTGCGTTGAGTTATATACAAAAAAAGCAATATAATGAGGCACTATCTATTTATAATAATATTTTGAGGGAAGCAAATTCTTTTGCTGATAAAGAAAGTATAACAGCTATTGCTTTAAATAATTTAGGCTTCTTGTACTATAATTTAAAAGATTATGCAAAAGCAAAAGATTATTATTTACAATGCCTAAAGTACAAAAAGGAAGAGGATTTAAATTATATTGATGCAGTGTATGAGATCGCTTTGCAGTGTATTGAATTAAAAGAATTTGAAGAAGCGAAAGATTGGATTAATAAAGGAATAGATGTTGCCAAGAGGGATGAAAAGTATAAAAGTATGCTATATATACTTTCAATGCTTAAGAATAAATACTTTGAAACGAAAGATGTTTATAAAAGATTTTTAGAAGTTGAGGCAATCCCATTTTTTAGAGGTGAAGAAAATAAAAAGGAATTAAAAATGGTGTATTTAGAACTAGCAGGATATCACGAGGAATTACTAGAATTTAAGGAAAGTAATAACTACTATAAATTAGCAATTAATTTATTAGAAGAAAAGGGAGGAAAATAATATGAAAAAAATAATTATTGGTGCTTTGGCTTTGGTAGCTGTATTAGTGGTATTGGAACCGCAATATGCTTGGACATCGGATATTTATGGTCAAGGCGAAAAAGTAGTAGAATTAATAAATTCTTAACAGAAACCCCTTTCCAACCGGAAAGGGGTTTTTCAATATTTGTTCCTCAAAATTCTACAAAACTTGAGAAAATAATTATTTGAATTTTTAGTATATTAATAGTGGAAACATAATGCTAATATAAAACTACTCTTTTTCAAAAAAATTTTTTATTAGGGGGAAGGTTCATGAAAAAGAAAAGTTTAGCGTTAGTGTTAGCGACAGGAATGGCAGTTACAACATTTGGAGGGACAGGCTCTGCATTTGCGGATTCTAAAAATGTACTCTCTACGAAGAAGTACAATGAGACAGTACAGTCACCTGAGTTTATTTCTGGTGATCTAACTGGAGCGACTGGTAAGAAAGCGGAATCTGTTGTGTTTGATTACTTAAATGCAGCAAAAGGTGATTACAAGCTAGGGGAAAAGAGTGCGCAAGATTCTTTCAAAGTGAAACAAGTGAAGAAAGATGCTGTAACTGATTCAACAGTAGTACGTATGCAACAAGTTTACGAAGGAGTGCCTGTATGGGGTTCTACTCAAGTGGCTCACGTAAGTAAAGACGGTTCTTTAAAAGTATTGTCTGGAACAGTTGCACCTGATTTAGACAAAAAGGAAAAGTTGAAAAATAAAAATAAGATTGAAGGCGCAAAAGCAATTGAAATCGCGCAGCAAGATTTAGGGGTAACACCGAAATATGAGGTAGAACCAAAAGCGGACTTATATGTATATCAAAATGGTGAAGAAACAACATATGCATACGTTGTAAATCTAAACTTCTTAGATCCAAGTCCAGGAAACTACTACTATTTCATTGAAGCAGACAGCGGTAAAGTATTAAATAAATATAATAAATTGGATCATGTAACAAATGAAGATAAATCACCAGTTAAGCAAGAGGCTCCTAAACAGGATGCGAAAGCAGTAGTAAAACCTGTAACAGGAACAAATAAAGTAGGAACTGGTAAAGGTGTATTAGGAGATACAAAATCACTTAATACAACGTTATCTGGTTCATCTTACTACTTACAAGATAATACGCGCGGGGCAACAATTTTCACATATGATGCGAAAAATCGTACTACATTGCCAGGAACTTTATGGGTAGATGCAGATAATGTTTTCAATGCAGCGTATGATGCAGCAGCAGTAGATGCTCATTACTATGCAGGTAGAACATATGATTATTATAAAGCTACATTTAACAGAAACTCTATTAATGATGCAGGAGCTCCGTTAAAATCGACAGTTCATTACGGAAGTAAGTATAATAATGCATTCTGGAATGGCTCACAAATGGTATACGGAGATGGTGATGGTGTAACATTCACTTCATTATCTGGTGGAATTGATGTAATTGGTCACGAATTAACGCATGCTGTTACTGAAAATAGCTCGGACTTAATTTATCAAAATGAATCAGGAGCGCTAAATGAAGCAATTTCTGATATTTTTGGTACTTTAGTAGAATTCTATGATAACCGTAACCCGGATTGGGAGATTGGTGAAGATATTTATACGCCTGGTAAAGCAGGAGATGCGCTTCGCTCTATGAGTGATCCAGCGAAATACGGTGATCCAGACCATTATTCTAAGCGTTACACTGGTACTAGTGATAACGGTGGGGTTCATACAAACAGTGGTATCATTAACAAACAAGCTTATTTATTAGCAAATGGTGGTACGCATTCGGGTGTAACTGTAACGGGCATTGGTAAAGATAAGTTAGGTGCAATTTATTACCGTGCAAACACACAATATTTCACGCAATCTACTACATTTAGCCAAGCTCGTGCTGGTGCAGTACAAGCTGCAGCTGATTTATATGGTGCGACTTCTGCGGAAGTAGCAGCAGTTAAGCAATCATTTAGTGCTGTTGGTATTAACTAAGGATTAAAAAGGATAGCTATTAATAAAATACCTCAAAAATAAAGAAGGAGCCTATGCTCCTTCTTTATTTTTTTTTCTCCATTTTTTCCACAAATAAAACAATCCAATAGCGCCTGCGATTGTTACAATCCACTTTGCTTCATTTGTTCCGTTCATGACATGATAGGCAGAATATACTTCGATTAACAATGCCGGTATTTTCCCTATTGTGCTGGCAATACTGAAGGAGAGTAATGACATCTTACCTAGAGCCGCAAATAAAGTCACGATACTTGATGGGATGAAAGGTATCAAGCGAAACGATAGAACGAGTAGAAAGGCCTCTCTACCTTCTACATAAAGAAGACGCTCTACCTTTGGGTATTTATTTACTTTATCGTGAGTGAACTTTTGAAGGCCCATGCGGTAAATATAAAACGAGATAATAGCCCCTAATGCTTCGCCTACGATCGAAATAACAGTACCATTTGTTACGCCAAAGAGCTGTATATTAATGGCGGTTAAAAAAATACTAGGGATAAAACCTAAAAGACTAATGATGATGTTAATTAAGATACTAAGTGGAATTGCGATTGAATAGTATTCTGTTAAGAAATTTTGAATCGTTTCAGCCATTGTTTAAAATCCTTTATCTTTTTTTGCATTACACCACATTTCGTTTGTATAGGCAAGGGGAAATTTACATAATGTAGAAAACGTTGATAAGAAGGGTATTTTATACCTTATATGGGTATTAGGTATATAAAAATAGGGGTATTTTAAAATGTTTTTAAAAATACTATAAAAACCTTTGTATAAAAGAGTTTTATAGTTATGTTATCGGTGATTTTATCTGGGAAATAATCGAAAAATATAGGGGGTATATATTATAAAAGGCGAAAAATAGAGGGTTGATGAAATTGCTGGGGTAAATATGGAAAAATAGATGAAAAAAATGAAAACTGATAGATTTTTTCGTTGTGAAATTGACTTTTAGTGAAGTTGCGATAATAATCATGGAAGAGGTGATATGATGAAACGAATAAGTAGTCTTTTCTTCAGTAGTTTATTGGCATTAATGCTGATCTTAAGCGGATGTGCAGGAAAAGAACAAAAAACAGAGAAACAGACAGGGAATCAAGCTACATCGGTAGAAAAAATTAGTGATAATATTTTAGATGAAATGGAAGGACCACCTAAAAATGGTCATACGATTGAAAGACATGTAGGCAAGTCAGAAGAGGATTTGAAGAATCGCTTGAAGACAGATAAAGTGTCAGCCGCAAGTACATACTATGATAAAGAAACAGCGACGAAAGCTGTAAAAGATAGCTTGAAGCAACATGACAAGGAAATTCAAGATTGGTTAAAAAATTCTAAAGAGGCTCGTCTCGTATTAAATACAACTCATTCATTTCCTGTTGGAAAAACGGTAATAAAGAAAAATATGAGTGTAAAAGATAAGTTAGTAAAAACTGTTACTGTTTTAGCAAGAGATAAGTCAGGAGAATTAGGGTTTAAGATTATTACTTCTTATCCATCTGATAAATAAGAAGGGAGAGTACATTATGTATACGACATTACAATACTTTCTTAAATCGTACTGTACGTTAAGTATTCATGAGGATGAAATAGTAAGCGTGATGGAAGAGTTTATTGAACAAGAAGACGAAGAAATTGTTTTGAAATTACGTGATGAATTAATAAATATGAAGAAAAAGAACGCGTGGGAAGAGGCGTGTGTATTAGCTGCGAAGCAAGGAAATCGTATGTGGTCTTTAGAAGAAACGAAAGACCATCTTGAAACTTTTTTACTATTACTGCAAAAGAAAAAGGCGTGATTTAATCACGCCTTTTTCTTTATGCTATTCGGTTGATATTATCTATTCTTTTGGAGCGCTTTTATATACGCTTTTTGAAATTTGTCCATTTGATATTACTTCCCCGTTTTGTGTTACTTTTTTATACGTAACCGCGGTGATTTTATCACTAGTTCTACTAATTACTTGAGAAGAAACTTCAACATTTTTACCAGTATTTGTACCGAAAATGCGTGTAGTAATACTACCTCCATTTGAAAATGCTTGAATATAAATATGATTGCCTGTATTATTTTTAAATTTTAAATCTGGACCATAATCTGCTACTGCTGCATCTTGCCCAAGTGGTAAATAATTTACTGGCATAGAATGATTGCTTCGAGAAACAATGCCTAAATCTGCCCTTAAAGCTGCACTGTATAATGTACTACTGACTTGGCAAACTCCTCCGCCTGCACTTTGTATTACTTTACCTTGTGAATATACTGCTGCAGATTTATAACCATGTGCAGCATCAGTTACGCCAACGCGACCGTTAAAACTAAATGTTTCATCAGGTGCGACAATAACCCCACTTAAAGTATTAGCTGACTTATTTACGTTAAATGATTGATTTCCGTTACGGCCAGCCATTGGAGTAGAATATTCAGCAATGACTTCTTTAATACCCATTTTCTGTATGTCTTCTGTAGAACGTTCTGGTTTTATGAATGTAACTGGTAATGTAACATCTGATTTACCAGTAGTAATAGCTTCATTTGTTAAACCGCTTAGTTTCCCTTTATCAATTTTTTCTCCGTTTTGGCTTTGACTAATATTTACTGTTGAGCCTTCAATACTTAATTCTGCGTTAACAGGATTTTTTAATGTTTCATTATATTTATCTTTTATAAAGGTTTCATAAGCTGTTGCATTTAATTGTGGTGTTAATTTATAGTCACGTTTTAATTCACCGTTTTCAGCTTGCTTACGCATTTTATAACGATTCATTACGTTTCCTTCTTGTTCTTTGAAGATTTTGTCAATAATATCTTTCTCTTTATAATTTATCCCTAAATCTTTCCATGTGTAAGTTTGTTTATCGTTTTGGAATATGTAGGTAAGGGATTTTTGATCTAACTCAGTTACCTTTTGATTAATAATTGCTTGAATATCCTTCTTATTTTTTCCATCGAGAGAAATACCTTCAAATGTAGTATTTGGTAATGCAGTAGTATCTAATTGATTATTTAATTTGGATACATATTGATATCCCCCAACACCGCCTACACAAAGTAATATGCCCCCAGCAATTGCAGAACCAATCAGTATTTTACTTAGCTTCATTTATTTCCCCCCAGAAATTTATGTATAAATATATGTATTACATTTTTTGTATAAAAATGATGAAAATAACATTATGTACGTACTAGTATACTATTATTTTCACTGTGTGTGTAATGTTTTCATAAAAAATGTTACACCGCTGTAATAATTGTCACTTCTTGTCACAATGTGTATGAAAAATATGTTGAAAAATATAATAAAAAGGCTGTCTAGAAAGATCTAGCAGCCTTTTTATTATAATTTTTTATGTTCATTTTTATTCGTAACACCGAGATGTTTTTGAAGGGTAGTTGAAATAGTATCGACGCTTTTTTCATTTGGAACGTAATAATAAATACCACCTATATATTTATCTGTACCCTCTACTTGCATTTTTTCCATTTTTAAATTTGAATCCATTGAATTTTTTGTAATTGTCATCATATCATCAAAAGTTAAATTGGTTTTTAAATCTTTATCGACAGCGTCTAGTAGGCCACCGATTTTATTAATGGAATTAAGAGATAGTGCCTTTTCAGCAATGGCCTCTAATACAAGCTGTTGACGTTGACCACGCATATAATCACTATCGATATGACGAGTTCTAGCTAGTGCCAGTGCCTCTTCTCCATTTAAATGTTGACGTCCTTTTTTTAGATGAATGGCATCTGCTTCATCTTTACTATTTTGCTCTGTGAACTCAACTGGAACGTCTACAGTAATACCACCAAGAGAATCAACAATTTTAATAAAGGATTTAAAATTGAATTTTACATAGTAGTCAACTGGAACATCTAAAAAGTTCTCTACCGTATCAATTGTGCTGTCTACACCACCGAATACGTGCGCATGTGTGATTTTATCGTATTTATCACGTGATTTAATGTAGACGCGTGAGTCACGTGGAATGCTTACAAGTTTAACGGATTTATCGTTTTTATTAATTGTTGCAAGTAATAACGCATCTGTTCGAGTTGCTTTTCCATAACCTTTTTCCCTAATATCACTTTCATCAACACCCATAATTAGTACGGAAATATTGTCGGTCATAGGTTTAACAGCTTTTTCACGTTTACTGGACTTATCTCCTCGACCTAGTTCAGCATAAGCATTATTTAAGACGGACTTTGCTTTACTGTATATATGGAAGGAGTAGCCTCCTGCTCCAAGTGCTACAATTAGTAATGGAATAAGAAGGAACCAAAGTAGGCGTTTTTTCTTTGAGCGTCCTTTTTTGGCTCGCGTATTGTTGTTCGTGTCGGATTTCATCATTTTTTCTCCTTTAAAACTATCAAAGTGTATACATTTAGAAGTGTATTCAAACACATAAAAAATATTTTACGCTAAATAAAAGCGATTGTACATGTATAAAAAATAGATGTCTTGATTATTTATAAGACACCTATTCGTTATTGTATACAAAAGATAGGGATAAGAAAATGATAAAATTTTACCTAATTACAACATAATGCTTACGATAATTGCAGATAAAATACTAACGAGAGTAGCTCCATATAGTAATTTAAGGCCAAACCTCGCAACAACGTTTCCTTGTTCTTCGTTTAGTCCTTTTACCGCACCTGAAATAATACCAATGGAAGAAAAATTGGCAAAAGATACAAGGAAAACAGAAATAATACCAACTGTACGGGGAGAAAGGCTATTAGAAATTTTACTAAGGTCCATCATTGCGACAAATTCATTCGTTACAAGCTTCGTTGCCATAATGCTGCCAGCCGCGACAATTTCAGAACTGGGTACACCGATAAGGAATGCGATAGGTGCAAATACATAGCCGATTAATTGTTGGAACGTAATACCGAATATAATGAGGAACAGGTCATTAATACAACTAATTAATGCGACGAATCCGATGAGCATAGCGCCGACAACAATGGCTACACGAAAACCATCAAGAATGTATTCTCCAAGCATTTCAAAAAAGCTTTGTTTTTCACCTTTGATTTCTAAAATATCTTCGTCATCTTTAACGTCGTAAGGGTTAATGATGAGTACGATAATAAAACCGCTAAATAAATTGAGAACGAGTGCAGTTACTACATATTTAGGTTCAATCATTGTCATATAGGCACCTACGATAGACATAGATACGGTTGACATAGCAGAGGCACAAAGTGTATAAAGACGGTGTTTTGGAATTTGAGCTAATTGTTTTTTCACTGTAATAAAAACTTCTGATTGGCCGACAATGGCAGAGGCGATAGCGTTGTAAGATTCTAATTTACCAAGACCATTTATTTTACTAAGAAAGTACCCGATCCAACGAATAAAAAATGGTAGTATTTTGAAATGTTGTAATATACCAATTAAAACAGAAATAAAGACGATTGGTAATAATACAGTAAGGAAAAATGGCATTTCACCTTTATTTGCAAGACCACCAAATACGAAATTTATTCCATCAGCAGCATACTCGAGTAGCTTGGTAAACAAACTGGAAATGATTCTAATAAGTATGAGGCCGATTTCTGTATTTAATAGTAAATAGGTTAAAATTAACTGTATAATAAGCATGATAAAAATTGGTTTAAATTTAATATGCTTCTTATTATTGCTAGCAATATAAGCGAGCAAGAAAACAACAATTAGTCCGACGAAAAAAGTAATGAATTTCATGGTAAGCCCCCTAAAAGAGATATTCTGCTATATATGTTTTTCATTTCAAGGGAGAATATGCATCTTTGGTAAAGAAAGGAATAGAGAGAGCATGAATATATGTAGAGTGCATCACGTTGCAATTATTTGTTCGAATTATGAGACGTCAAAGGATTTTTATACTAGGATATTAGGGTTTAAAGAGATAAATGAAGTATATAGAAAGGAACGAGATTCTTATAAATTAGATTTATGTGTAGGAGAAGAGTATCAAATCGAATTATTTTCATTTCCGAATCCGCCTGAGCGCAAAAGTTTTCCAGAAGCAGCCGGTCTTAGACATTTAGCATTTGCTGTTACAAATATAGAAGAAGCTGTGAAGCATTTAAACCAATGTGGTGTTGAGACGGAACCAATCCGTATTGATGAAATAACGGGGAAGAAATTCGTCTTTTTCCAAGATCCTGATGGTTTACCTTTAGAATTGTATGAGGTTTGAAAATTGGTGGATTTTATATAGAGTTGCTTTCCGATAATTGAAGAAACTAAAGTGAAACTTCTTTTTAAAAGGAGGTGTAACTTTAGCTAAGAAAGCTAAAGAGCATATGTGGATATTTTAAAATTATTGATGGTAGTCATTCTTATTGGGTTAACAGCATTTTTTGTGGCTGTTGAATTTGCAATTATTAAGGTACGTAGCAGTCGTATTGATCAACTCGTTAGCGAAAAAAGACGAGGTGCACTGGCAGCTAAAAAGGTAACTTCAAATTTAGATGAATATTTATCGGCCTGTCAGCTAGGTATTACAATTACTGCTTTAGGGCTTGGGTGGTTAGGGGAACCAACCATTAAACACTTACTCGAGCCGTTGTTTTTAAAATTAAAATTCTCACCTGCAATTTCCAGTACAGTTTCATTTATTATTGCCTTTGCAGTAATTACATTTTTACATGTTGTCATTGGGGAACTTGCTCCAAAGACATTTGCTATACAAAAAGCAGAACAAGTTAGCTTATTGTTATCGAAACCACTTATTTACTTTTACCGAGTTATGTATCCGTTTATTTGGGCTTTGAATGGTTCAGCGAGGGTTGTAACTGGTTTATTCGGATTACATCCAGCTTCTGAACATGAAGTAGCTCATTCAGAAGAAGAATTAAGGTTAATCTTATCTGAGAGCTATGAGAGTGGAGAGATTAACCAAAGGGAATTTAAATATGTAAATAATATTTTTGAATTTGATAATAGAGTAGCAAAAGAAATTATGGTACCTCGTACGGAAGTTGTAGGCTTATATGAGGACGAACCATTTGAAACACATATTAAAGTAATCGCGCAAGAAAAGTACACGAGATATCCTGTATTTGGTGAAGATAAAGATGAAATTATTGGGATGGTTAATGTAAAAGATTTATTTATTCGTTATATGGATGGTAATCGGGATGAGGAGTGCTCGATTATGCCATATACAAGGCCAGTTATTGAAGTGCTAGAAAATATTCCAATTCATGATTTACTATTACAAATGCAAAGAAAACACATTCCATTAGCTGTATTGTATGATGAATATGGTGGTACAGCTGGGATTGTTACACTAGAAGATATTTTAGAAGAAATTGTTGGAGAAATTCGAGATGAATACGATGAAGATGAGAATCCTCCTATAGAGCATGTAAGTGAAGGTTATAAAATCGTAGAGGGAAAAGTGCTTATTAGTGAAGTAAATGATTTGCTTGGCATACATTTAATTGCTGATGATGTAGATACAATTGGTGGCTGGATTATGGTACAAAAACAAATCGTTGCTGAAGGAGATATTATTGAGAAACACGGTTTTTATTTTAAAGTCCTTGAAAAGGATATGCATCAAATTAAACGAGTGGAAATAAGGAAAATAGAAGAATGATTTTCTATAAACTTTAATAAAAAGGATATACAGAAAAATAAATGTTTGCGCTTTCAAAAAAGGTGCTATATAGTGAAGGTGGATACTGAAAAATTCTTCTGAATGATACTCGTGTTTTTAGAGGGCGGATTTTTTGGATAAGGATTTAGAATGAAAAAGTATAGGTGATAAAAATGATAGCAACGAAGGATATACGTATAGAAAAAGATTTTTTAGGTGAAAAAGAAGTACCAAGTGCAGCTTATTATGGTGTACAAACATTACGTGCCGTAGAAAACTTCCCAATTACAGGATATCGCATTCATCCATCACTCATTACAGCAATGGCAATTGTGAAAAAAGCGGCGGCGCTTGCGAATATAGATACTGGTTACTTAGCTAAAGACATTGGACATGAAATTGCAGAAGCAGCGCAAGAAATTGTTGATGGAAAGTTTCATGATCAATTTATCGTGGATCCTATTCAAGGTGGAGCCGGAACTTCTATTAATATGAATACAAATGAAGTAATTGCGAATAGAGCGTTAGAACGTATGGGATATGAAAAAGGGGCGTATGGGAAAATTAGCCCAAACACTCATGTGAACATGGCCCAATCAACGAACGATGCGTTTCCAACAGGGATTCATATTGCAACTCTTATGATGTTAGAAAAGCTTCTTATTACAATGGAAGAACTTCATTCTGCTTTTCGTAAAAAAGCAAAAGAGTTTGATCATGTTATTAAAATGGGACGCACACATTTACAAGATGCAGTTCCAATTCGCCTTGGACAAGAATTTGAAGCGTATAGCCGAGTGCTTGCGCGTGATATAAAAAGAATTAAACAGTCTCGTCAACATTTATATGAAGTGAATATGGGCGCGACAGCTGTTGGTACAGGATTAAATGCAAATCCTACGTATATTGAACAAGTGGTAAAACATTTAAGAACGTTTAGTGGATTCCCACTTGTTGGTGCAGAGCATTTAGTTGATGCAACGCAAAATACAGATGCATACACAGAGGTATCTGCAGCACTTAAAGTATGTATGATGAACATGTCTAAAATTGCAAACGATCTTCGTATTATGGCGTCTGGTCCACGTGTTGGGTTAGCTGAAATTCAATTGCCAGCACGTCAGCCAGGTTCATCGATTATGCCAGGAAAAGTAAATCCAGTTATGGCAGAAGTGATTAACCAAGTCGCATTCCAAGTAATCGGAAACGATCATACAATTTGCTTAGCATCAGAAGCAGGACAATTAGAGTTAAACGTAATGGAGCCTGTGCTTGTATTTAATTTAATTCAATCTATTAGTATTATGAATAATGGATTCCGTGTATTCCGTGAATATTGTATTGAAGGAATTACGGCAAATGAAGAATTGCTGAAGCAATATGTTGAGAAAAGTGTTGGAATTATTACAGCAGTTAATCCTCATATTGGTTATGAAGTAGCATCTCGTATTGCACGTGAAGCAATTGAAACAGGGAAATCTGTTAGGGAGTTATGTTTAGAACATGGTGTACTGACAGAAGAGGAATTGGATATTATTTTAGATCCATTCGAAATGACTCACCCTGAAATTGCTGGAGCTTCTTTATTAAAAAATAAAAAAATGTAATGTGAAAAACACCGATCCACTTGGATCGGTGTTTTATTTTTAAAAGATATTAAATACAGCGTTTAATTGAAGTAAGCTAATAACAGCTAAGAAGATTAAACTATATTTCATTGCTGTTTTAAATAGGGCAGATTCTTTACCAACTAGTCCAACTGCGGCACAAGCAACTGCTACAGATTGTGGTGAAACCATTTTTGCCATTGTACCACCTACTACGTTTAAGGCAACGAGTGTAGAAGGAACGATGTTTAACTGGTCTGCTGTTACTGCTTGAAGTGGTGCGAATAAAGAACCACTTGAAACTACTGAACCTGTAATGAATACGCCAATCCATCCTAAGATTGGAGAAAGAACTGGGAATGCATTACCAGTAGAAGAGAATGCAAGTCCAAGTGTAGATGACATACCAGAGTAGTTTTCTACGTAAGCTAAAGCGATAACGCTACAAATTGTATATACTGGAGCTTTTAATTCTTTCATTGTTTCAATCATTAATTCTTTAACCATTTTACCTTTTACGCGGTAAACGATAAGTGAAACGATAATTGCTAGTACAATCGCAGTAGTTGTAGAAGAGAATACATCAAATTTGAAAACAGCTGCGAAAGGTGTATCAGCTTTTGTAATTGGTGTAGTTTTCATAACAGCATTATGAAGACCAGGGAACTGAATGTTAAATACTAAGTTTGCTAACGCACCATCTGGAGCAAATAAAGCTTTAATCGGTTTTAAGTTAAAGATTGTTACAAATGCAGTTAAGAATACGAATGGAGACCAAGCATATAAAATTTGATTGAATGTATGTGATACTTTAGTTTCTTGTTTTTCTTCTTTAGTAGAAGATTTTGGTTGCCAAACACGTAAGAATAATGCAAGAGCAATCATACTTACAACGGCTGCGAAAATATTAGTAAGTTCTGCGCCTAAGAAGTAAGTTACAGCGAATTGAGTAATAGCGAAAGAAACACCACTTACAAGAATACCTTGCCAAGTTTCTTTAATACCTTTAATTCCATCGACCATTGAAACAAGTAAGAAAGGTAAGATAACACTAATGAAAGGTAAAATAAGAACAGTTTGACGACCAATAGTTAATGCGTCAAGTTGAGTTAATTGTGCTGGTACTGTAACTGGAATACCCATAGCACCCATAGCACCACCAGCAATATTAGCTACTAAACAAATACCTGCTGCTTTTAATGGATTAAAGCCCATACCTACAAGTAGTGCAGCTGTAATAGCAACTGGAACTCCTAGACCAGCTGCGCCTTCTAAGAAAGCACCGAAAGAATAAGCGATTAATAATACTTGTAAACGTTGATCATTTGTAATGCTTGAAATACTATCGCGAATAATATTGAATTGCTCTGTTTTAACAGTTAATTTGTAAAGGAAAATTGCGGCGATAACGATAGTACAAATTGGATAAAATCCAGATAAAACACCGAATCCGGCAGATGCTACAGCTACTGTTGCTGGCATTTTATAAACAAATATTGCAAGGATAATAGCGACAATCACACTATAAAGACCAGCCATGTAACTTTTCATTTTGAATCCCATTAAACAAATGATGAAACAAAAGATTGGAAGTGCTGCGATTAGTGCAGATAACCAAATATTGTTTAATGGGTCATAAATTTGTGTCCAAGTACTCATAATAATGACAACTCCTATCTATTATATGTGAAGAAATTCACATTATTTGTGAAACTATTCACAATCAACTTACATGCTTAGTATATTCTCCTTCAACACTATTGTCAACGTAAAAAAGTATAATTATTCCATAATAGTGTTAAAAGAAAAGCTTTGTTCATAAAGTAGACAAAAAACACACTCAAATGAATTTAAGTGTGCTGTATAAACTATGTGCATATTATTTTGCTTATTCAGATGGCATGTTCCTTATAGGCGTATATTAGATGAAGTCTTTTATATTAAATATAAAGTTTGATATATGCAATTATCTGTCCTGTTTGATCTAGTGGGGGAACGGTGAGTGGATTTAATAGGAAGTTTTGCACAACAATCCAACCGCTTGCAATACGAATAAAAAATAAGAAACAAATTTTTAATATCACATCATCTCTTTTTACTGAAAATTCCTTTTAGCGTAACAAAGAGGTTAATTATAGTTCAACTACATTACGATAGGTTATCAATTATAGACGGTATTTTACAATACCGTTACTGTGCATTTCAATGAGGTGAAAATATAACAAAAAGCCTGATAAAACAACGTTTGCAAGCAAAGTATTCGTAGGCCATTATTTTGCTTTTTCGTTATATCATATAGTATAATATTCAAAATCAGCAAGGATTTTTTCCTGAATTTTTGCTGATAAAGATGGAAAATTTTTTCGGCTTTATAGGTTGATAAAGTTATGTCGTAACAGGAAATATAAGAACAGATATATAAATAAATAAAAAGAACATAAAAACGCAAATAAAAACGAAAATGAGGGGAACTTTATGAGCCAAAATCAATTCGAATGTCGTATTTCAGAAGAAGATGTACAAATGTTAAGAGCGTTAGCTCACCCACTTCGTCTACGTCTAGTAATGGAACTTATGCAAAGAGGAACATGTAATGTAACACAACTACAGGAAGTATTAGAAATTCCGCAATCAACGGTTTCACAACATTTAACAAAGTTAAAGCAAAATAAAGTAGTGCGCTTTGAAAGACGAGGATTAGAAGTGTATTATCAAATCCATAATGATAAAGTAAGTGCGGTAGTAAAAACATTATTTTCTTAAAATTTGAATATTATGGAAAAAGACGTATGGAATATACGTCTTTTTTTATTTGTCAGAAAGGTAGCGAGAGAGTAAATATTAGCATGTGAGGAAGAAATGACTATCAATCAACATGCTGCCTTACGGAATATATTCTAAAAGGAAAAGAAAAAATAGAAAGGAGTGTAGTAAGCAAAAGGAGGGATAGTAGTATGGATGTGAAACGTGTGAAACAAATTTTATCTTCTTCAAGTAGAATTGACGTTACATATGAGGGCGTACCAGTATGGATTGAGAGCTGTGATGAGCAGAAGGGGAGTGCTCAAGTGTATGATGTATCTAATCCTGGTGAGAGCGTTCATGTGGACGTGACAGCTTTAGAGGAGAAGTAATAGAAAAGACGCTTCTGATTTTAGAAGCGTCTGTTTTTGTATTATTCCATCATACTCGCAACTTTTTTAGAGAAGAGAAGGAGTACAAGTCCTAAGACGATAACGATAATGCCAATACTTGCAAATACTTCAAGGTATCCTAATGATTGTGTAAAGGAAGCAAGTTTACCAGCTAACCAGTTAGCCATACCTGAACCAGCTAACCATACACCCATTAATAATGATGCTAATTTAACAGGTGCAATTGCACTTACCATTGATAGACCGATTGGTGATAAGAATAGTTCTCCAATTGTATGGAACATATAAGTGATAACGATGAATAATAAGTTTGCTTTAACAGTTATATCAGCTTCACTACTTCCGGTTTTTAGAACCGCTAATGTTAAAACCAGGTAACCTATACCTAGTAAAATCATACCAAATGCCATTTTTGTTGGTATTTTTAAATCGCCACGCTTTGATTTAGAAAGTTTTAACCATAGCATAGATACGAATGGTGCAAGGAGTACGATGAACGCTGGATTAACGGATTGGAACCAAGATGTTGGAACTTCCCATCCAAAAATTGTACGATCAACAAATTTATCTGTATAAAGTGTTAAAGAACTACCAGCTTGTTCAAAGCCTGCCCAGAAGAATACTACGAAACAAGTTAAAATTACAATTGCCCAAGTGCGATTTTTTTCTTGTTTTGTTAAAGGTTTCTTTTCGATTGCAGGTTGATTTTTTGTTTTTTTACCAACAATTGTTGTTCCTGCTGTACCAAGGTAGCGAGGAGCTAATAAGTTGAAAACAATTTGTCCAATAATCATACCGATACAAGCTGCTAAGAATCCGTATTTATATCCCATAACCATAACGCCATCAACGCTTGTTTTAAAGAAATCTTCTGCTAAAAATCCACAAATAAGTGGAGCGAAGAAAGCACCTACGTTAATACCCATATAGAAGATAGTAAATGCACTGTCACGACGCGAATCATTTTCACCATACAATTCACCTAACAGTGTAGAAATATTTGGTTTAAAGAACCCATTACCAATAACTAATAGTATTAATCCTAGAAATAGTCCTGTTTTTGTATTCATTGAGAATAGTACAAAGTTGCCGATTGCCATAATAATTCCGCCGAGAGTAATGGCATGACGTCTTGTAATATAATGATCTGTTAGCCATCCACCTATAATTGGCATGAAATATACTGCCGCTGTAAAAGTACCATATAATTGCACTGCAAACGCCTTATCAAATCCTAACCCGCCACTAACCGCAGCAGTCGTTAAATAAAGAACTAAAAGGCCGCGCATTCCATAATAACTAAATCTTTCCCACATTTCTGTTAAGAACAACAAGTACAACCCTGGTGGATGTTTTTTTGGTGATTGTTGCTCTCCAGCTTTGTCTAATTTTAAAGCTGCATCCATTTTTGTTTCCCCCTAATCCTGTATAACGGATATTTATGTAATCATTTTAATTTACAAAATATTTAGAAGTCAATAGAATTATATGGAAATAGAAAGAAAATTTCTAAAAAAGTTCTATTTTTCTTCGACCGTTACTGTATTTTGCCCTGAAAACGAGATGATAAGCGTTTTCAAATGTAATAATTGAATTCTAAAAGAAAATAAAATAGTGATTAATCAGAAAATTTAGATTAAAACATTTATTCTGATATAAAGAAAATATATTCTATTTACTTTCTCAATATAACATATTGGGAATAAAAATACAAAACGAAATAATGTGACATTTAAGTGAATTGAAAAATAACCAGCTCCACAGAAGGGAGCTGGTTAAGGAAATATTATTTAACAAAGCGTTTTTCGATGTCATCTAATAGTAGGTTAGCGGCCATTACGCCACCAGCTGTATTCCAAATAACGTCATCAACTTTGTATGCTTTACCATTTTTTACTGCATTTAAATTTTTAAATAGAGGATCGTTTATATACTCTTTTTCTAGTTCAGATCCTTTTTTCTCATTTCCTTTATCGAATGTGAAGTAGAATAATACGTCACCATCCATAGCAGAAATACGCTCTTTAGATACGTTACGCTCTGCAAAATCATCTTTATTTTGATCTCCAGGACGTTTAAATCCAAGTTCTTTTAAAATAACACCAGAGAATGTATCGCCATGATAAATACGAACATCACCAGGCATGAAACGAACCATAGAGATTTCTTGGTTTACTTTATCGCCAAGTTTGCCTTTTAAATCTTTTATACGTGATTCGTAATCAGCTACAACTTTTTGACCTTCTTTTTCTTTATTTAATGCTTTTGCATAAAATTTGAAGTTATCTTTCCATTCACCACGTAATGTATCTGAGAACACAGTAGGTGCAATTGCTTTTAGTTGTTCGTACACTTTTTCGTGGCGCATTTTATTACCGATAATTAAGTCTGGTTTTAAAGAAGCAATTGTTTCAACGTTAACTTGTCCTTCATCACCAACAACTTTTACATCTTTCATTTTATCCTTAATATGTGGATACCATGGGTCACCAGTCCAAGACTTTACAGCACCAACTGGTTTCACACCTAACTCAAGTAAAGCTTCAGTTCCTTCATTTGTTAAGATAACTACACGTTTTGGATTAGCAGGAACTTCTGTTTTACCCATTGCATGTTCTACAGTAACCACTTCTTTTTTATTATCTTCTTTTGTAGATTCTTCTTTGTTATTTGATTTTCCACAAGCGCTTAAAAGCATTGAAAATGCTAGTAAAAATACAAATACTGTAAACGATTTCTTCCGCATGAAATTCATTATGTACCCCCTACATGTTGAGAATATTTTTCAATAGCAAGCATGATATTAAGCCTTTATCTTTTGATTGTCAATACATATGGGTGAAAATAATTCTCATTTCCGTTGACAATGAGAATTAAGTTGAAATACACTAACAACGTATCATTATACATTGAAGGGGAAACGCTGCATGTTATTAAAAACAAATCGAGCAAAATGGATTGGATTATTTGTTGGAATCATTGCAGTCGTTATTTGTATTTGGGGAAGTATTATTTTCGGGTATACAAATACGAGTTGGAAACTAGCATTGGATGCTTTTTTCCATTTTAACGGTTCCAATGAACATATTATTATTCAAAATGTACGTCTGCCTAGGGCGTTAATTGCAGCTAGTGTTGGTGCTAGTTTAGCCATTGCTGGTTGTCTTATGCAAACTTTAACTAAGAATCCACTTGCTTCTCCAGATTTTATTGGATTAAATTCAGGTGCTGCGTTCTTCATAGTTGTAGCAATTGTAATCTTTTCAGTAACATCATTATCAGCTTTCACATGGATTGCCTTTTTAGGAGCGGCGGTTGCAGCTGTACTTGTATTTGCTTCTAGTTCTTTAGGAAAAGAAGGAACTACTCCTCTTAAGTTAACGTTAGCAGGGGTCGCAATTAGTGCGTTATTTTCATCATTAACACAAGGATTACTTGTGTTAAATGAAAAAGCACTTGAAGAGGTATTATTTTGGCTTGCTGGATCTGTGCAAGGGAGAAAGTTAGAAATTTTACAATCTGTATTCCCATATTTATTAATAGGATGGATTGCATCTCTTATGATGGCAGGGAAAGTAAATACATTGATGATGGGAGAAGACGTCGCGAAAGGACTTGGACAACGAACAATTTTAATGAAATCATTCGTGTTACTTATTATTGTACTGTTGTCTGGTGGTTCGGTTGCGGTTGCTGGCCCAATTGGATTTATTGGAATTATTACTCCGCATTTTGCGAGATTTCTTGTTGGAGTTGACCACAGATGGAGAGTGCCTTATAGCGGATTGTTAGGTGCAATACTACTAATATTGGCTGATATAGCAGCAAGATATGTCATTATGCCACAAGAAGTACCAGTAGGAGTTATGACAGCATTTATTGGAGCTCCATTCTTTATTTATATTGCACGTAAGAGAGGGCTTAGCAAATGAAGAAATATATTCCGTTTCGTATAGGAAAAGGTGAGCTCTCGTTTTTAATGTATAAACGAGCTTGTCTCGTCTTGTTAAGTTTACTAGTTGTTTTAATAGGATTATTCTTTGCGAGCGCAGGTATGGGAGACATGAAAATTGCTCCTTATGACGTATGGCAAGCAATTACTGGAAATGGCGATGCGATGTCAAATATGGTTGTGAATAAGTTTCGTATGCCACGTATTTTAATTGCTATCCTCGTAGGAATTGCGCTTGCTGTAGCAGGATGTATTTTACAAGGTCTCGTTCGAAATCCACTTGCTTCTCCGGATATCATCGGGATTACGGGCGGGGCAAGTGTTGCAGTTGTATTGTTTTTAGCTATATTTAGTGATAAAAATAATGCGCTAACTGTAAGTATTCATTATATGCCGTTAGCAGCCTTTGTTGGGGCAACGATTGTGGCGCTTTTTGTATATTTATTTGCATGGAGAAATGACGGGTTATCGCCTATTAGTCTTGTTTTAATTGGTGTGGGGTTTTGGGCATTAACGAAAGCGGCAACGACTTTGTTTATGTTGTTAGCACCAATTTATCAAGCGAGTCAAGCGAATGTATGGATTACAGGTACTGTTTATGGTTCTTCATGGCAAAACGTTATGGTGCTTGCACCGTGGGTTCTCATTTTAACGGTAATATCATTTATAGCTGCTAGACATTTAAATGCGCAAGAGCTAGGGGATGATATTGCGGTAGGACTTGGTGTTCCTTTAACGAAGTCACGCGTATTCATGTTATTACTTAGTACGGCTTTAATTGGGGGAGCAGTTGCCTTCGCCGGAGGAATTGGATTTGTCGGTTTAATGGCACCTCATATTTCACGAAGGCTAGTTGGTTCTTTATACGGTGCATTACTCCCAGTTGCAGCTATTGTTGGTGCAATTCTAGTACTTGCTGCAGATTTAATTGGGCGTACAGTTTTCACACCACTTGAAATTCCAGCAGGGGTATTTACATCAGCAATTGGTGCACCTTATTTTATTTATTTACTTTATAAAAGTCGGAATTCATAAAGGGAGATGAATATGCAAAAAGCATTGGAGACGAAACGTTTGACGTTGTCTTATGGTGAAACAATTATTATCGATGAGTTGAATTTAGAAATTCCAAAAGGTGAAATTACAATCTTTATCGGTTCCAACGGTTGCGGGAAATCAACTTTATTACGTTCACTAGCTAGATTATTAAAGCCAACAACTGGTGACATTTTGTTAGATAATCAAGCTATTCAAAGTATGCAAACGAAGCAAATTGCTCGTCAAATGGCAATTTTACCGCAAGGACCGCAAGCACCTGAAGGGCTTACAGTATTGCAACTTGTAAAACAAGGACGCTATCCATATCAAACATGGCTGAAACAGTGGTCAGAAAAAGATGAGGAAATGGTACAGAAGGCACTTGCAGCAACAGGTATGACAGAATTTGCTGAGCGTGATGTGCATGCTCTTTCAGGTGGACAACGACAACGTGCTTGGATTGCAATGACGCTTGCACAAGATACAGATATTATTTTACTGGATGAGCCTACTACATATTTAGATATGACTCACCAAATTGAAGTGCTAGATTTATTATTCGAATTAAATGAAACAGAACAAAGAACAATTGTTATGGTATTACACGATTTAAATTTAGCATGTCGCTATGCAGATAACATTGTAGCCATTCAAGATAAACAAATATATGCACAAGGTAAACCTGAAGAAGTGGTAGATGAGAAACTAGTACGTGATGTATTCCGAATGGAGTGTCAAATTAGTACGGATCCGTTGTTTGGAACACCGCTTTGTATACCTCACGGAAGAGGAAGACGTGTAGTTAAAGAAGTTGCTCAGGTAATGAGATAAAAAAACGATGAGTGATTCATCGTTTTTTTTATTTGGTACAAGAAAATAAGAGGAAGAGAGGAATACGTAAGCGACGTTTATACTCTTCTTCATTTTGAAAATAGGTTGGATTTGGTGTAGCTTCTTTTAATGATGTAATGGTAAATCCGGCTTGCTGTAATAATGTGAAATAATCTTCCGTTGTACGATGATATTTAATAACTTCTTGGTCAATCCATGGTTCAACCCGTTTGCCTAGTTTAAAGTAATCATCGACGAGCCAACTCGTTCTTTTACCACTTGTTTGTAAGCTTTCAAACGAAGAAGTAATAACGGGATGTTGAACGCTAAAGGTAAAGGTGCCATTTGTTTTTAAAGTTTGAAACACATTTTGAAAAATGGCATCAAGATGTTCAATATAATGTAAGGCGAGTCTAGATGTTACTAAATCAAAAGTGGAAGAGGGGTAGGTATAATCTTTGAGGTTTAAAAAATGAACAGATCCATTTTTATTTTCTAGTTGTTTTTTAGCTTTTTCATACATAAGTTCGGAGCCTTCAATGCCGGTGTAAGAGTAGCAACCCTTTTCTAATAATTCCGCGCCAAACCTAGCATCACCACAGCCTAAATCGAGAATTTGTTTTCCTCGTACATGACCAATGAGCTGAAAGAATACTGGTTTTTCAATGGATTCATTTGGGCTATTTTCTCGGTATCTTCGTTTCATATATTGTTCGAAAAAGGCTGTGTTATTGTATACATCAGATTCTGTAAATGCCATGTTTGAAACCTCCCGAAATATTTTTTTAATTCTATCAAATATGAAAAGTAAATGATAGATTTATTGTAATGAATCATATATAATCTAAAATTGTAAGCGGTTACTTTAAGCTATTTTTCTATAATAAATTCTGAAAACGTGTTAAGCTAGTAGAGGGATTATTAGAACTATTAAGACAATAATCCGCTTACATGAACGATGGGAGGCTTCACGATGTCTAGTAAAACACTTGCGAAATTTTTAGAAGAAAATTTAGAGGATTTAAAATCAAAGGGGCTTTATAACGTAATTGATCCGCTTGAGAGTTCAAATGGACCAATCATTACAATTGGCGGAAAAGAATATATTAACTTATCTTCAAACAACTATCTTGGATTAGCAACAGATAGCCGTTTGCAAGAAGCAGCAATTGGTGCTATTCATAAGTACGGTGTTGGAGCAGGGGCTGTTCGTACAATTAACGGTACTTTAGATTTGCATATTAAGTTAGAAGAAACAATTGCAAAGTTTAAACATACAGAAGCAGCAATTGCTTATCAATCAGGATTTAACTGTAATATGGCAGCGATTTCAGCTGTTATGGATAAAAATGATGCAATTCTTTCAGACGAATTAAACCATGCTTCTATTATTGATGGTAGTCGTCTATCAAAAGCAAAAATTATTGTTTATAAACATTCGGATATGGAAGATTTACGCCAAAAAGCAATTGCGGCGAAAGAATCAGGTCTTTACAATAAATTAATGGTAATTACAGACGGTGTCTTTTCAATGGATGGAGATGTTGCAAAACTACCAGAAATTGTTGAGATTGCAGAAGAGTTAGATTTAATGACATACGTAGATGATGCACACGGTTCAGGTGTACTTGGAAAAGGTGCAGGAACTGTAAAGCACTTCGGTCTTTCTGATAAAGTTGATTTCCAAATTGGTACATTATCAAAAGCAATTGGGGTAATTGGTGGATATGTAGCAGGGAAACAAAACTTAATTGACTGGTTAAAAGTTCGTTCACGTCCATTCTTATTCTCTACAGCATTAACACCAGCTGATGCAGCAGCTTGCATGAGATCAATTGAAATCTTAATGGAAAGCACAGAGTTACACGATCGCTTATGGGAAAATGGCCGCTACTTGAAACAAGGATTAAAAGAACTTGGCTTTAACATTGGAGAAAGTGAAACGCCAATTACACCTTGTATCATTGGGGACGAAGTATTAACACAAGAATTTAGTAAACGTCTAAATGAAGAAGGGGTATACGCAAAATCTATCGTGTTCCCAACTGTAGCAAAAGGAACAGGGCGCGTTCGTAATATGCCTACAGCAGCTCATACGAAAGAAATGTTAGATGAAGCAATTCTTAAGTATGAAAAAGTAGGAAAAGAAATGGGCATCATTTAAGTAACGACATCTTTTGAATAGCTTGCAAATGAGGAGTGGGGAAAATGAAAAAAATTCTAGTAACCGGTTCTTTAGGGCAAATTGGTTCTGAACTAGTAATGAAACTTCGTGATGTATACGGCGCATCAAATGTTATTGCAACAGATATTCGTGAAACAGATAGTGAAGTAGTAACGTCTGGTCCATTTGAAACGTTAGATGTAACAGATGGACAAAAACTACATGATATCGCAAAGCGTAATGAAGTAGATACAATTATTCATTTAGCAGCTTTACTTTCAGCAACAGCAGAAAAAAATCCGTTATTTGCATGGAATTTAAATATGGGTGGACTTGTAAATGCTCTAGAAGCAGCTCGTGAATTAAACTGTAAGTTCTTCACGCCAAGTTCTATCGGTGCATTTGGTCCATCAACGCCAAAAGATAATACACCGCAAGATACAATTCAGCGTCCTACTACGATGTATGGGGTAAACAAAGTGGCAGGAGAATTACTGTGTGATTATTATCATCAAAAATTTGGCGTAGATACGCGCGGTGTCCGTTTCCCAGGTTTAATTTCTTACGTAGCGCCTCCAGGAGGCGGAACGACTGATTATGCAGTTGAAATTTATTATGAGGCGATTAAAAAAGGTGCATACACCTCATACATTGCTGAAGGAACATATATGGACATGATGTATATGCCTGATGCTTTACAAGCGATCATTTCATTAATGGAAGCTGATCCAAGTAAGCTAGTGCATAGAAATGCATTTAACATTACAGCAATGAGCTTCGAGCCAGAGCAAATTGCAGCGTCAATTCGTAAACACATTCCGACGTTTACAATGGATTATGCAGTAGATCCAGCTCGTCAAACAATTGCTGATAGCTGGCCGAACTCTATTGACGCAACAGCAGCAATGAAAGAGTGGGGCTTTAAAGCAGAATACGATTTAGACAAAATGACAACTGACATGCTGGCTAAGTTAAAAAAAAAGCTCACAGCTGAGTTAGTGATGAATTAATAGGAAGAGTCGATTCTTAGGAATCGGCTCTTCATTATTTTTGGGAGGAGAGAAGTCTTATGCAAAGAGTTGATGTCGTATACGCACTAATACATGACGAAGAAACAGATAAAATATTAATGGTACATAATGTAGAACAAAACGTTTGGTCATTGCCAGGTGGGGCTGTGGAAAAAGGTGAAATATTAGAGGAAGCACTAATAAGAGAAGTGAAAGAAGAGACAGGTTTAACCGCCTTGGCTGGGGGGCTTGTTGCGATCAATGAAAAATTCTTTGAAGAATCAGGGAATCATGCACTATTTTTTACATTCCGAGCGAATGTAGTAAAAGGGGAACTTATTGCGGAAGATGAAGGTGAAATTTCTGCAATAGAGTGGGTAGATCGAACAATTGCGAATGAGCGTTTCCCATACTATGACGGAGGATTTGAATCTTTATTAGAAGTAGCCATTCCATACAAGTTTCAACCAGAAACAAAGTAATTGAACGAAAAAACAGGAGCCACAAGGCTCCTATTTTCTATTCAATCGTCTTCAGTAATAGTTTTTTCAGCAATGGTTTAATCTTCAATCGTAAATCTTCAGCATGATTTGCAACTAAGAAGTGATGGTTATAAATGTTTTTCATCAATTGATAAGTTGCTTCTTTCGCTTCGCCTTCTTCGATGAAGATACCGATTACTTCCATACCACTTTTACGCGCGAGTTTAACAGCTTCATGCGTATCTAAAATTCCGTCTTGTTGATAGTCTAGCGCAGAAGGCTCACCGTCTGTGAAGACTAGTAAGAATTTATGTTTCTCAGGTCTTTTGGCAAGTTTTTCAGAAACGATACGAATAATATATCCGTCGCGATTATCTTCTTCTTCACGAAGTTGCATAATTTCTGGACCAACGTTTGGTAACGTTGAGTTTTTATAATTTACAACTTCATGGATAACGTTCGGCTTATCTTCAGGTTTAGCGCTAGAGGCATCTTCCCAAAATCCGCTAATAGCGTGCGGGATTTTTAAAGACTTTAAAGCTTCATGGAATAGTACAACACTCTTCTTCGTTTCTTCCATTTTGTTATACATAGAACCAGAACAGTCAACTAATAGTTGGAATGCAACATCGAGTTCTTGTGACTCTTGTCCTTTTTTATAAAACATACGCGGTTGTTTTTCGGTATAAATACGAAGGAATTTCTTACGAAGTCTTCCGTAATATTTATCACTATTCGCATTCGTTTTATTTTCAATTGTTTTTTCGATAATTTTCTTTAATTCTTTTACATCTTTATTGACGACTGATTTGATAGCTTGGTAATCTTTTTTCTCATCTGAGTTTGGTTTGCGAGCTTCTTTAAATGTATGAGAAGCACCTACATTATACTTACCGTATGCACCGTCGTGCTGGCTAGAAGCGTGTGAAGCCCTTGCTTCTTCTGTATCAGCGCCATCAAAGTTGGATTGTGTACTTTTTTGTGAAGTACCTTGTACAGAACCAAGTGCTTGGTCGCCATCTTCTGATTCACGGGCAGTATCACCCATCATATTAGTTTTTGTTCCGCTTTCTAATTCAAAGCGTAAAAAGTTCTCGTTTTCGTTATTTTTATTTTCACGATGCCATGTGGAGAAACTTTCATCCATTTTGTTTTTATTTTCATCGTCATCTATAAGCTGCGTATCATCATTTGCTAAATCTTCGACGCGACAGTTCTTTTCGTCTGCAAGGACAGATAAGTAAAGTGGAGCATGTCCGAAATAGTTGTTAAGCATATCACTTTCAAGAAGTGCCTCTAAGCGATAGCGAATTTTCTCAACGATATACATAATATCTTCTGTATTACGTGCTTGGAATGTTTCATGTAAAATCGCTTCAATTTGCTCAAAATATTCATTATTAAACATTTCATATTTATCACTCGTTAATGAAAGATAGCATAGGCAAAATAGACGATCGCCGTGATAATTACGAACGCGGTTTATTTCATTTTGAGAGCCGAAATAGTTGCGGTACATTTCTTTTCGACGTTTAAAAACATGCTTCGTGCCAGGACGTAAGTTCTTTACGATTTCCTCAACGCGTAAATCTTCTAATAGAACAAATAATTGTGTTAAAAACTTTTTTAGGGGCGATTCTTGCAATTCAATCGCATAAGAACGAATTAAAGTCATGTCCGAGTAATGTTTATTACCAAGTGCTTTTAAGAACACTTCGCTTTTTAATCCGATTACTGTATCTTCTTCTTTTCGATCATCCCAAAAGTGACTAATGACAACTTTCTTTTCAATTTCGTCGTAGTATGCTTTATAGCCATATTCAAGATAGGCATCGTCTTCTTTTAGAAGGGCATACATTAAGTTTTCCATTTGTAGAAACAGCGACGCATCAATTTTTTTGTCACTAAAAATTTGTCTCATAAATTATCCCTCAAAGAAATAACTTTCTGCTAATTCACGGACAGTCATTTGTTCTGTTTCATCATTAAGTTTTGCAATTATGCTTCGTTCAATCGCTCGCATAACAGGAATATATACACCTAAATCACATGCGTCGATAATGCCACGAATACTTGCTGCTTCTTCACTTACACGTCCATCGCGAGCTAAAGGCATAAGGTCGCTTGCAAAGGCAACAAACTTTTCAATTGTTGCAACATCATTTAATTTTGATTCTGCTAATAATAGTTCTTTTAATGTGTCACCTTGAATGTAAGGAACTTCAATAATAACGAAACGGTTTTTTAACGCTTCATTTAGTTCACTTGTTCCAACGTAACCTTCGTTAATCGCAGCAATTACACGGTATTCGTCATCACCGTATACGACCTCTTGTGTAAATGGGTTTGTGATCATTTTACGGTAATCTAATGCGCCGTGAAGTAGCGGTAAAGTTTCAGGTTTTGCCATATTGATTTCGTCAATATATAGGAAGTGACCGTTCTTCATTGCTTTCATAAGAGGACCGTTAACGAATGAAACTTCAGATGCACCATCTTTCGTTTGTAGTGTGTTGTATCCTAAAATACCCTCTACATCTAAGTCGACAGAGCAGTTAATGCTATGCATTGGTTTTTGGAATAAAGAAGAAAGAGTTTCCGCTAGTACTGTTTTACCACTACCAGTCGGTCCTTTTAATAGAATGTTCTTGCCAAGAAGAAGTGCTGTAATTGCATCTTCAATAATGCTATTATCAGACGCTTTATATATTTTCGTTCCGATTAAATGTGCATTTTCACCAGCTTCTTGCTTATTCTTTTCATGAATCGTAGAAAGCTGTTGTTTTAAATCAGCATGTATATGAAATTGTTCTAACATGTATTTCCCACCTAACATTATTTTCATAAAGTAATACATCTTATGATAACTTGTTTTAATATGGTATGCAAAGAAAAGGAAGGAGGATAAAGGGAAAAGAAAAAGCAATCAAGATGAAGTTGATTGCCTACAGTAAAGGAGAAATGAGCCTCATGAAAGACTCCAATATGCGTTTTTTTATACTTCTTTTTTGGAAAGAGTTCCATTTAATTTCAGTCGAATGTTTAAAATCTTCTTCAAAATCACGTTTAATATCGTGAACTGTTTTTGATTCATAAAGTACGCTAATAATTTCGTAATTCAATTCAAAGCTACGTACATCCATGTTCGCTGTTCCAATAGTTGCAATTGTATCATCAACGAGTACAATTTTTGCATGCATAAAACCATCTTTATAACTGTAAATAGAAGCACCAGCTTTTAAAAGCGGAGTGAAATAGGATTGAGATGCTTGATCACTAATGATGCTATCACTTTTACCTGGATATAAAATCCGTACATCTATTCCGGCAATTGCACTTAAGCGTAATAATGTTAAAGTTTCTTGATCTGGAATAAAGTAGGGTGTAGCAATCCAAATGGATTTTTTTGCAGAGCCCATAACAGCTAATAATGTATTACGAATACTTTTATCATCGGAGCTTGGTCCGCTTGCTACGATTTGAACAGCACCTTCTGCATTTGAAATCTCTTTACCTGGGAAGTATTGTCTATTCATGAATTGATCCCAGGAATAAGTATTTAAACCACTAGAGGCATAGAGCCAGTCTTCTAGAAAGATTGCTTGTAATTTATATAATGCTTTTCCTTCTATTTTTAAATGACTATCACGCCAAACAGGAAATTTCTTTGAACGGCCAAGATATTCATCACCGACATTGAGTCCTCCGGTAAAACCAATTTCGCCATCTACAATAACAATTTTTCGATGGTTACGATAATTGACAGTTTCAAGTAACCAAGCTGAAAAAATAGGGTCAAATTCTACAATTTCAATCCCAGCTTCTTTCATAGGTTGTAAAAATCGTCTTCTTAACGTATTACTTCCAAGGCCATCATAAAGGAATCGTACAATAACACCATCTTTTGCTTTTTGTATTAAAGCATCTCGAACTTTTGTACCAATTTCATCAGATTTATAAATGTAGTATTGAATATGTATATGATGTTTTGCTTGCTCTATAGCTCGCAAAATTTCTGAAAATGTTTGATCTCCGTTTGTTAAAAGTTTTGTAGTTGTTCTATCTGCGGCAGGACCGCCTCCAAATTTTTGTATGACTTCTGTTAAATGTATGGAACGTTCATTTAGTGGGACTGTGAGTAATAACTCTAGTCTTCTTCCTTCTAATATTTCACGGAATAATTTTCTTTGTTCTTCTGAACGATGGAGATGTTTTTTTCTTCTCCAGCGGCTGCGTCCGAAAATAGCGTATAAAAGCACACCTATAATAGGAAGAAGTGCTAATACTAAAAACCATGCTAATGTACTTTGTGGAGATCTATTTTCTATAAAAATAACGAATGAAATTCCTACGATTGTGATGGACCATAGAGCACCGACAAATGTATATAACGAGATATAAGATGTATTTAATAGGAACAGAACGATAGATACAATTGTAAATATTAATAGTAATTGAACGATAGGCTTCTTCATTTCTATATAATTCCCCTAATCTTTTTTCAATATAGACTTCTTAAATAGAAGATGTAATATGACATCTTTATTATAAGGTGTTTTGCTTTTTTTACAAAATATAGACATTTCACCTATACTTTCCGCATTTGTCCTACATACAGTGTACTATCCCATTTTTTATCCCACTCTTAACGCATATGAAAATGAAAAAATCGAAAAGGAGCGGAGAAACATGAATTATATAGAAAATAATGGATTGTATTATCGAAATCATCATGGAGGACACAATCATGGTGGGCACAATCATAACGGTGGACATCATCACCATGGAGGACACAATCACTATGATCACCATCATCATCACGGAGGCGGATGGGGCTGGGGTGGTGGTAGTTCATGGGGAGGCGGATTTTTCCCTGGAAGCTTTGCAGGAGGAGTGTTAGGCGGACTGACAGCTGGTGCATTAACAGGTGCAACAAGTGGAGGGTATTATCCCGCTCCATATCCAGTAGCTTATCCATCACCATACCCTGTAACGTATCCAATGCCATACCCAAGTTATCAGCAAATACCATATTCGTATTAAACTAAAAAAGAGGCTATCCTCTTTTTTAGTTTAATACGGTATTTATTTATAAAATACTTCCAAAATTAAGGTGAAAATATGTTAATATTTTGTTATTGTAATTCAAAAACATATACATTGATGTAGAGTTTTATATTATTATTCGTGAATAGTTATGTAGTATGCTCTAATTTCTATTTCGTTATTAAAAACAAAGAGATCAGATATGAGTGGTATTAGTTGGAAACAAGGCTTGCATAGAGACACTTAAAGGGATTGCAGTATAATAAGGCGCGAAATAATTAGGGAGATGAGAAGCTACTATTTATAATTAGAACGGTATAATATTGCTTTTTATTACAAATAATATTATGTTATTTTAATCGGTCTATTCAAAAAGATAATTTATGTAATGGGCTAGTATTAGAAAATGAAATATCTCTATTTCTATGAAGAGAAACAGGTTGTGTTTTAGTCAGATAGAAGCAAGGAGAGATGCGCATGCTAGAACAGAGAGGTCATGCATTATATGACTCTTCATTGCGAGATTTAAAGTTAGCATTAGATGAGTCTTCAATTGTTGCAATTACAGATCGAAAAGGTCTTATTACATATGTAAATGATAAATTTTGTGAAATCTCTAAATACAAAAGAAAAGAATTAATTGGAAAAGATCACCGTATTTTAAATTCAGGACATCATCCAAAAACCTTTTTTCAAGACTTATGGAAACGTATTTTGAATGGGAAAGTATGGACAGGTGAGATTCGGAATCGAGCAAAAGATGGTACATATTATTGGGTCAAAACAACAATTGTTCCATTTTTAAATGAAAAAGGAGAGCCATACCAGTTTATCGCAATTCGAAATGATATTAGTAGTAGAAAAGAAGCGGAACATAGATTACGGCTAAGTGAAAGTCGTTATAGGGAACTTGCCTATCATGATGCTTTAACGAGTTTGCCTAACCGTTTACAATTAATAACGACCGTTAACGAATTGATTGCAGATAAAAAAGAATTTGGTATGATTTACTTTGATTTGGACCGTTTTAAATTAGTAAATGATACATTAGGTCATATGATAGGGGATTTACTTTTAAGCGAAGTTGCTTCAAGGTTGCATTATGTACTAGGAGAGAAAGATGTTCTGGCTAGGCTAGGTGGCGACGAATTTGTGCTGTTAACAAAAAATCATAGACAAGATGATATGAGTCAGTTAGCGACATCTGTGTTGTCATGTTTTCAGGCACCATTTATGCTGGAAGGCCATGAAGTATACATTTCAGCTAGTCTAGGACTTTGTTCTTATCCACAAGACGGACAAGATGTGGAAACTTTATTGAAAAACTCTGACTTAGCTATGTATAGTGCAAAAGAACAGGGGAGAAACGCTGCGTGTTTCTTTACAGATGAGCTACGTGCGAAAATAAATCGTAGAATGAAAGTTGAGTTTGCTTTGCAAAAGGCAATTCGTGATGAAGAGTTAGATGTAGCATTGCAGCCTATTATTGATTTGAAAACGAAGAGATATTCTGGTATAGAAGCTCTAGTACGTTGTATGACAGAAGACGGACCTATTTCACCAAGCGAATTTATCCCTGTAGCTGAAGAGTCTGGACTTATTATAAAACTAGGAGACTGGGTATTAGAAAAATCATGTCGCTTGTTTAAAACATTGCCGAATTATCAAGAAGGACTAAAGTTATCTGTGAATTTATCTATACAACAATTAATGCAGAAACGTTTTATTTTATCAGTACGTAGCATTTTAAAGAGAACTGGCTTTCCTCCGAACCGTTTAATATTAGAAATAACGGAAAGCATTGCAGTCCGTCATTTTGATTATATTATTGCTACATTACAAGAATTAAGAAATATGGGTGTTTTAATTGCTTTGGATGATTTCGGGACTGGCTATTCTTCCTTATATTATTTAAAACAACTACCACTGGATATTGTAAAAATTGATCGTAATTTTATTCGTGAATTTCATTATGATCACGCACAACCAGAACGAACGATTGTAAAATCCGTTATTGAAATTGCTCATAGTTTAAATTTAGCAGTAGTTGCTGAAGGAGTAGAAACAGTAGAGCAAGAGAGTTTGTTACAATCAATGAGCTGTGATTATGTACAGGGATTTTATTATGCGAAACCTTTATCTGTAGGAGAGCTAAAAGAAAAGTTAATTACAGATTTTTAATAAAAAAGAGAAGCCAGCAGCTTCTCTTTATTTAATCCGTTTTTTGTGAGTCTTTCATTAGTACTGGATAAAGAATAAGACCTAATACGAACAATCCAATTCCTAAGAAGAATGTTTTTAAATCAGCAGTTCCCGTTTTGATAACCCAAATGGAGTATATCAACGCTAATGTCGTAATGATTCCATCTTTTACTCGAGATCCTGGCAGTATATCATACGTTTCTCCTGTAATAACTAATTTTAATTGGTACAAGGTAGAAACAAGGTATGGAATTAAATAGGCTAATGTTGCTACGACGATAGCGAAACTATACGCTTCTGAAACAGTACCAGAAATCGTTGAAAATAAGAAAATTTGCGTCATTACATTTGTAATCAATAGTGATTTTGAAGGACTACCTTTTTTATTTGTTTTCCCGAAAAACTTAGGGAAAAGTCCATTTTTTGCTGCCTGGTAAGGTACTTCTGAACTAACAACAATCCAGCCAACTGTAGATCCAAATAAAGATATAAGAGCGAGTAAAGCCATTATATATGCACCTTTATTTCCAATTGCTAAATTTAATGCGTCTACTAATGGTTTTTGAGACTCTTTTAAAGCATCTTGCGGAAGAGCTCCCATTGTAAGTAAAGTAATTGACATGTAAATAAGAAGAGCGATAATTAATCCGAAAATCGTAGCTTTTTTTACATCGCGCTGTGATTTTGCACGATTAGAAAGCATAACTGCTGATTCAATACCGATAAATGCCCAGAGTGTTGCAATAGCAGCTGAATTGATTTGTCCACCTAATGAGATTGATTGTCCTGCTTCATTCATAAAGGTTTGACCGTCTCCGAAATTAGAGGCGTTGAAAATGAATAATGTAATTACAATAAACATTGTAAATCCGATAATTTTTGCAATGGTAGCAAGTAGATTCATGTTTCCAGCTCGATCAATATTTTGAGAAAGAATATATTGAATTCCCCACAGCATAAGGCTACATACGAGGAAAGTTAATCCTTTTCCGAGTTCCAGTGAAAATCCATTTATTGAAAAAAGAATTTGCTTACTTTGTAAAACTGGAAAGAATGTTGATAAATATCCAGCAAAGGAAATAATAACAGATGCTGTTGCAGCCCAGTTAGCAGCCCAATATCCCCATGCCATACTATATCCTGCAACTTTACCAGCTTTTTTTGAAGGAAACATCGCTTGAGCATAGCTTTGTGGTCCAGCTTTTAATTCTGGTTTCCGAATCGCTAAATTTCCAAATACAAGTGCAATCATAAATACGCCAAGGCCTGTAATACTCCATGCGAGTGTAGAACCCATTGGCCCTGATACTTGTGCTAAATTTGCTGGAAGCATAAATACGCCACCGCCAACCATATTCCCGATAACAAATGCTGTTAAAACCCATAATCCCCATTTTTTCGTTTCCATTTTTGTTAACTCCTTTGTAGTAAGTTTTGCTTAAACATCATTTTTTACTAGCTTTTTGACAATAAAAAAAGAGCCATGTAGATAAAAAAATACCTACATGGCTCTTTCGCCAAAGCGTAGGTACAACGGGAATAACCCTTGTACCTACGCGTAATTTTTCCGCTAGGTTTCAAGGGTTACGTATGATGATGATGTTTTTGTGCAAATGTAACTACAGTTGTTGTATAAGTAAGCATAGTTCTTTGCTCCCTTTCTCCTCTGATTTTGAAGTTAGTATACTACATGTTTTTTTGAATGAAAAGAAAAATATAAAAATTTTTATAAAAATACGTTTTAAAGATTAAATATTTACCTATATTTTTCTTGTACTGGAAAATAAGTGAGAGATTGGCAGAAGAGTGAAGCATGTTATAATACATATAGAATTAGAAGGTGACAAGGGGCTATTGTAGATGATGAGTAAGTATGAACAAATTTATACAGAAATCAGTAAATCTATTGATAATAAACAATTAAAAGAGGGATGCAAAATCCCATCAGAAACAGAATTAATGAAGCAGTATGAGGCAAGCCGAGGCACGGTAAGAAAAGCTGTAGATTTACTGCAAGAGCGTGGATATGTGCAAAAAATTCATGGGAAAGGTGTTTTTGTTTTAAAGCGAAAAAATATTGAATTTAATTTTGGCGGTATTGTAAGTTTCCAAGAAGAAAATGAACGTTTAGGACGTCATTGTATTACGGAAGTTGTGGAAATGGACAAAGAAAAAGCCACAAAAGACATTGCGAAATTATTAAATGTAAAAGAAAAAACAGAGATTGACCATATTAAACGTGTACGAAATATTGATGGAGAAAAAGTAATTTTAGATATAAATCATTTTGTATCTGAGTTTATTCCAGGATTAACGAAAGAAATTGCAACTGCATCGATTTATAAATACATCGAGAAAGAGCTTGGGCTACATATTAGTTATTCGCAGAGGGTAATAGAAGTACAGCCATGTACAGAGGATGACAGAAAGTATTTAGATTTAAATGGAACAGACTATGTTGTCGTTGTGAAAAACTTTACACATTTGTATGATGGAAGTCAGTTTGAATATACAGAATCACGCCACCGTTTAGATATTTTTCACTTTTCGGATGTGGCACGCAGGAAGTAAAGAGGTGGAACAAAATATTGTTTCATCTCTTTTTTTTATAAAAAAAACACAAACTCGTATATACGAGTGTTGACTAACTTATATATACGAGTTAATATGTAATTGTAAACGGTATCAAAAAAAGAAAAGAGGGACGGGAATATGGGGAAAGACTATCGTAAAACAGCAGAGGAAGTGTTGCAGTATATTGGTGGGAAAGACAATATTGAACAAGCTGCACATTGTGTGACGAGGCTCCGTATCGCTTTAAAAGATGAAAGTAAAATAGATAATGATAAATTACAGTCTGTTTCATTAGTGAAAGGAGCGTTTCATAACGCTGGTATATTTCAAGTTGTAATTGGTCCAGGGGATGTAGATCGTGTTTACGCTGAATTGATAACGCTTGCAGGTATGAAAGAATCGACTGTAGCGGACGTAAAAGACTCTGGAAATCAGAAGTTAAATCCAGCTCAAAAGTTTGTGAAAATATTTTCGGATGTATTTATGCCGATATTACCAGCGATCGTAACAGCTGGTTTACTAATGGGTATTAACAATCTATTAGGCGCAAAGGACTTATTTTTTGATGGGAAAAATTTATTAGATGTTTATCCGAACTTAGGCGGGCTTTGGGATTTAATTAATATGATGGCCAATACAGCATTCGTATTCTTACCAGCACTTGTCGGTTGGTCAGCAACGAAGCGTTTTGGTGGTAGTCCAATACTAGGGATTGTTATGGGATTAATGCTTGTGCACCCGGCCTTATTAAACGCTTGGGACTATGGAAAAGCAGCGACTGGTTTAGAGGGTCAAAAGATTGAGTACTTCAATATTTTAGGACTATTCCAAATTGAGAAGGTAGGATATCAAGGACAAATTTTACCTGTTTTAGTAGCAGCATTTGTATTAAGTAAAGTGGAAATTTTCTTAAAGAAACATGTACCAAATGCAATTCAATTATTAGTTGTACCAATTACAACAATCGTTGTGACAGGTGTGTTAGCACTAGGAATTATCGGTCCGGTTACACGTCATATTGGAGATTTATTAACAGTAGGATTAGTAGGTGTATATGAAACAGTACCAGTAGTTGGAGCAGTATTATTTGGAGCGTTATATGCACCGCTTGTAATTACAGGTATGCATCATATGTTTATTGCAATTGATTTACAATTGATTGCACAACATGGCGGGACATTTATTTGGCCGATGATCGCTCTTTCTAACATTGCGCAAGGTAGTGCGGCACTTGCGATGTTCTGGATTTCTAAAAATCAAAATGATAAAAGTATGGCATCAACATCAGCCATTTCAGCATACTTCGGTATTACAGAACCAGCGATGTTTGGGGTGAATTTACGAAATAAGTTCCCGTTCTATGCAGCGATTATAGGGTCTGCTGTGGCAGCGATATTCATTACATTAAATGGTGTATTAGCGCCTGCTATCGGAATTGGCGGATTGCCAGCATTTATTTCTATCATTCCGAAATCGATTCCAATGTTTATTGTAGGAATGATTATTGCAGTTGTAATCCCGTTTACTTTAACATGGTTATTTGCAAAAAGAGTCAAACAGAAGTAGGAGGAAGTTAAACATGAAGGATTGGCATAAAAGTGTAGTCTATCAAATTTATCCGAAGAGCTTTAATAGTTATTACAATAGAGAAACCGGGGATATAAAAGGTGTTACAGAGAAACTAGATTATTTAAAAGAACTCGGAGTGGATTATATATGGTTAACACCGATATACCAATCACCACAAAATGATAATGGATATGATGTAAGTGATTACTACATCATTGATCCATCTTACGGAACGATGGAAGAGTTTGAAGAACTTTTAGCAGAAGCGAAAGTACGTAACATTGAGATTATGCTTGATATTGTTGTAAATCATAGTTCGACTGAACATAAGTGGTTTAAAGAAGCGAAGGAAGATAAAAATAGTCCATATCGTAATTACTATATTTGGCGTGATGAAAAAAATAATTGGCAGTCTAAGTTTGGTGGATCTGCTTGGAAATATGATGAGAAGACGGAGCAATATTATTTACATTTATTTGATGAAACACAAGCTGATTTAAATTGGGAAAATGAAAAACTTCGTGAAGAAGTATATGATATGATGCGTTTTTGGCTGGATAAAGGAGTAACAGGATTCCGACTAGATGTCATTAACTTAATTTCAAAAGACCAATGTTTCTTAAACGATGAAGGTAGTACTGCGACAAGTGATGGACGCAAGTATTATACAGATGGTCCGCGTGTTCATGAATATTTACAAGAGATGAACCGAAATGTTTTTGCAGGAAAAGATGTCATTACAGTTGGAGAAATGTCATCTACGACAATTGATAATTGTATTAAATATTCTAATCCTGAGCGTAATGAATTAAGCATGACGTTTAGTTTCCATCATTTAAAAGTAGACTATCCAAATGGTGATAAGTGGACGAAAGCAGAGTTTGATTTTATTAAATTAAAAGAGATTATGTCTAGCTGGCAAATTGAAATGCAAAAGGGCGGAGGATGGAATGCGTTATTTTGGTGTAATCATGATCAGCCTCGCATCGTGTCACGCTTTGGTGATGATGGAAAGTACCGAAACGAATCTGCAAAAATGTTAGCGACAGCCATGCACATGCTGCAAGGAACGCCTTATATTTATCAAGGGGAAGAAATCGGTATGACGAATCCTAAATTTGAGTCCATCGAGCAATATCGTGATGTGGAATCGTTAAATATATACGATATAAAGCTAAAAGAAGGGCTATCAAAAGAAGAGATTATCGGGATTTTAAAGCAAAAATCTCGTGACAACTCTCGCACTCCGATGCAGTGGAATGAAGAGATGAACAGTGGTTTTACAACAAGTACACCTTGGATTTCAGCGGCTGAAAACTTTAAAGAAATAAACGTAGAGAAGGCATTAGAAGATAAAGAGTCCGTATTTTATCATTATAAAAAGTTAATAGAACTTAGAAAAACATATGATGTAATTACAGAAGGAGAATATGCTATTTTGGATAAAAATGACCCTAAAATTTGGGCATATACTCGTACTACAGAAAGTGAAGTACTACTTGTTATAAATAACTTCTATGGAGAAGAAATAACGTACTCTGTACCAGCGCACGTTCAATTAGATGGAATGAAACAAGAAGTACTACTGTCGAATTATAAAGATGCCAGCAAGGATATTGCAAAACTTAACTTAAGACCATATGAATCAATTGTGTATCGATATACGAAATAAAAAGGTTGTATGCCCATGCGGCATACAACCTTTTATTTTAGGACACCACTGTACAAAATGTTTACCTCTACCTCAGGTTTGAATTTTACTTTTGCATAATCTTTATTCCAATTTTTCTTCTTCCATAAGTCAGGGTGATAGGCGATAAGGTGTCTGCCGATACCGAAAGCATCACAGTTTGCTTTTTGTAACTTTTTCGTTATCTTTTTAGCTTCTTTCGTAAGTTGTGTAGACAATTCTTTATTTAGTTTTTTTCTTTCATCCATTTTGTAAAGATTATCTCTCGGAGCTTCAAGCGCTATAACTTTTAGTTGGAGCTTAATGTGAGCATAAACATTTCCTTTTTTATCTGTTGTTATTTTTAAGTCGCGTTTTAACTTTCGATTGCTAATTTCCATTGTTAAATAATCAGATGTTTTCTCTGATTCATCGCTAGTAAGCTTTTGGGTTATACGGGCACTTGTTCCCATTTTTCCAGTTAATAATACGAATAAAACAGATTGTTTCAAAGGTAAATGCCCAGTTAATTTATCATTATTAAATAAAGCTAGACCGTTTGTAATCACTTCTTTTCCTTTTATTTTTATAGAAGGGAGGGTAAAGTCTTTACCGGGATCTAACATTTTTGTAGAAGCTGTTTCTAAAGTTTCTTTTGGAAACACACTCATATCTTCTAAACTTTTCACTTTTTTCTTTAGAAAATCTCCAATTAGTAAATTTCCTACTTTCTTTTTTTCTAGTATCTCGGATGTTTCACCATCTACTGCAATAAGTTTTACTAAAGCAGTTGGGTTTGTTGGGTCCCGAAAGCTGACATCTAAATAAGGTAATATACCTTTTTTTAGGATTTTGGTTCCGAGTAATTGAACGCCATATTTAAAATAGCGAATATTCCCAGTCACATTTTTTTTTAGGGCATCGCTTGTATCCCTTATGTTATGCCCGTTTGCTGAATGTATTTCATTTTCGAATGAAGATTGCTCGCCGCTTGAACTTTTTACGAGTTCAAGCGTTTGCTGAAGTTTATTCTCTTCCGTAATATCATAACCAATGCTATAAGCTAATCTGGCTTCTCTTAATGGCTCTTGATCCCAACAGCCAGAAAGGAGGGAACTAGTACATAATATAAAAAGTAATTTAACTCTTTTTTGGAACATACTGTTCTCCTTTCTTATTTCTTATTACTGAATAAAGTAGAAATAAAAGAGGGAGGACAACGATGAAAATATACGTGAACTTATCAGTGAAAGTTGAAATTACTTTTAATTCTTCAGGTGTATCTATAAATAAGGCTACACTAAAAGCAATAATACCGACGATTGGAACAGCTTTTTTATGATTAGCAAGATTGAATATATGCCCAACTCCGATTGAAGCAGCGCAATAATAACTAGCAATAGAAGCCACAACTGTTATCATCCATATTGGTATAAATAGTAAATCAGTCCGGTCTATAATCCCGATATGTAAGGAGCGTAATAAGTAAGCAACTGGTTCTGGAATAAGCTCGATTTGTTTTGGGCTAAATACGATATAGCAAATCCAAACAGTAAAAGTATAAAAAAGAGTTACAAATCCGTTAGCGATAGAAATTGCCTTCAGTTTTGCCACAGAACTCCCGTTTACTTTTGGGAAAGCGATAAGAATGATTTCAAAACCATACATAGCTGTAATTGTTTCTTTGGATGCTTGAATAATATTCCACCATCCAGCTTCTGTAATTGGAAAAATATAAGAAAAATCAGCCCGTGAGAGCCCAAGTCCAATTAAAAGTGCCATTGGGAAAATAAGAATAGAAGCCATGACATAAAATCGTACAATTACTTTAAATGTATTATAGGCTACATAGCAACAAGCTATTGTAAATAGGATGAGAATGGCAGACCAAGGAGTGGCTTGTAATATCCAAACTTTAATGACATTACAAGCATTCAACATAACCGTCATACCAATAAGCGTAAAATAAAAAACATAAGCAAAACCTAATAGTTTTCCAAACTTATTACCAAATAGCATACAAACACTTTCATACATATCTGCATCAGGAAATCGTTTTAAAAAAAGCCACATAAGTAAAATAATAAGCTGAATTGCAAGCCCGGCGATGAGAGCAGAAATCCATCCGCCACCTTTTGCTATCGGGTGAAGACGGTTAGGTAGAGAAAGGATACCAACTCCGATTTGGCATTGAATAACGAAAAAGGTAAATTGAACGAGCGAAATTTTACTTTGCGTGTTTGTCACCGTCCTCATCCTCTCTCGTTACATGTTGTCGTTGCATTTTTTTCGGTTTTGGATCATGTGGTCGTTCCCAAAACGACCAAATTGGAAGTCTTACAAAAGAATCTTTCATATCTTTTATCCGCATCGGGGCAACAGGAGAAAGATATGGCGTATGAAATGAATGTAATTGACATAAATGAACGAAAGTTATAATGAGACCGAATGATATTCCGACGTATCCGAATATAGCAGCAAGAATCATTAATGGAAAACGAAGAATTCGAACTGCTGAACTCATATCGTTTGATGGAACGAGAAAAGATGAGATTGCAGTTAAAGCTACAACGATAATCATTGTGTAAGAAACGAGTCCGGCTTTTACAATCGCATCACCAATTACTAAACCACCTACAATACCGATTGTTTGTCCAACTCGGCTTGGTAAGCGAATACCAGCTTCCCGTAATAATTCAAAGATTAATTCCATTAAGAGCGCTTCAAAAATAGGAGGAAGTGGTACTTTCTCTAATGAAGCTTTAATTGTATACACAAGTTCGAGCGGCAATACATCAGGATGGAAGGCTACGGTTGCGATATATATAGCTGGTAAGAGAAAGGCAATCAAGAAGCTTACTAGGCGAATCATTCGGACGAAAGAACCAACAATCCAGCGGTTATTATAGTCATCTGGTGATTGGTAAAAAGCAAATAATGTAACAGGAACGATAAGAGCTGTTGGATCTCCATCAGATAAAATAGCAACTCGTCCTTCCATTAAATTTGCTGCGACTCTATCTGGACGCTCTGTATTTAATTGCTGCGGAAATGGTGAGAAAGACGTATCCTCTATAAATTCTTGTATATATCCTGGAGGCATAAGTGCATCTGTCTTAATCGTTTCTAACCTTCTTTTTACTTCTGTAACTAAATCGTCATTCGCTATGTTTTGCATATAAGCAATTGCCACTTTCGTATGCATTTCTTCACCAAGTGTGAAATATTTAATGACGACATGTGGACTTTTTATGAGTTTGCGAATGGAAGCTAAATTGGTTGCTAAGTCTTCTACAAAACCAGTATGCGGTCCACGGACAATTCCTTCATTATCAGGTTCTGCTATATCTCTCTTTAAGGATAGAGCTGTTTCGAAAATACAAAAACTGTCGACGTGTTCATGAAAATATAAGGATTTACCTTGTAATAAAAGCTGCACACCATAATTTAAATTCGTTTCTTTTTTCATATTTAATGTAGAAAAAGCTTTATCTATAGCTAAGTCTGACCGTGTCAATAAAGGCTCAAGAGCTAACTGATGAATTAGATTTGGATCTGCTAAAGATTCGATATATAAGATTATTCCTTTTCCGTTTTGAAAAGGGAGATCTAATTTTTTTATATCATCAGAATGAGAAAGTTTATTTTCAATGTAACTAATGTTCTCCGGAAGTGATGGAAACATATGCTTTTGTTTTTTACTCTCTTGTTGTTCTTTTTTCTCTGTCATAATTTCCACCTCTTTTAAAGTGCAATTGTTTCTGTTAATTTTTGTCGTTTGTGAGAAATTTATGCTTGAATTATTTTTTTAAAAGAGGGTTGAAGGTTACGTTACATTGTCTTTTGTGCATTATTCAATTTCATAGCAGTACTTCTAACATTTGTGTCGAATTAAGAAGATATATAGGAGGGATATATATGGAAATAGCTGTAGAACGTGTTTTTACGAAAGAGATTTTAAAAAGAGCAGCGAATTTGTTTCATGTAACAGTAGAAGAAAAGCCACTTGGAGATTTTGAGAATTATATTTTTAAGGCGAAGGGTGATAATGATGAAGATTATGTATTACGTTTAACACATTCTTCTCATCGTTCTAAACAAGAGGTAGAGGCTGAACTAGATTTTTTACGATATGTTGCGGAGAATGGGGCAAAGGTAGCAGGACCTCTTTATTCAACGTCTCGAAATCTTGTAGAAGAAATCGTAGCAGAGGATGGGACTTTCTTTTTCGCTTCTTTATTTATATATGCAAAAGGTGAGCAAGTAAAAGGAGCAGAATCGCCTTATTGGGGAGATGCTTATTTTGAAGCTTGGGGAAAAGCGATTGGGCAACTGCATCGCCTTACAATGGATTATCCTAAAACAGACTACCGTGATACGTGGGAAGAAGACGAAAGTGGAATTGTTAATGAATTAGAAGATGGTCAAGTGAAAGAGATTGCAGCGGTATTAATGGATGAAATTAAGGCTCTTCCAGTTGAAAGAGAAACGTTCGGTCTTATGCACGGTGATATTCATCAAGGTAATTTTCATTATGATGGTAAAGAGCTAACAATCTTTGATTTTGATGATGCTGCTTATAATTACTTTATACATGATTTAGCGATGGTTTTATACTACTCTGTTCTATTTACACCGTGGACAGCAGAAGAGAAGACAGATTTTGCTCGTAAACAGTTACAAGTGTTACGAAAAGGATATGAGTATGAGCACAGGCTGGCGGATAGTTGGTATGAATCGTTACCACTATTTTTACGTTTACGTGATATAGGTTTATATGGAACGCTTCAAAAGAAGTTTAAAGGGAAAGATATGCCTGATAACTTCTTGAAATTATCAGAAGAGCTATACGAAAGAATTATTAAAAGAGAAGCAATTGTGAATATATAATACATTTAGTTCAAAACAAAGTATATAAAACAAATATATACTTTGTTTTTTTATACAAAAATATGTTTACTTTATTAAAATAATATTGTCCTAGATTCGGTATACACTTATAATTTTATATATATTCTGAATATTCTTTATAAAAGAGGAGGGGGAATGTTGGAAGCTTTCGTAAATTGGTTAAATAATATTGTTTGGAGTCCAGCACTTGTTTATTTATGTTTAGGAGTAGGTTTATATTTTTCTATTCGAACGAAGTTTTTACAAGTAAGACATGTAGGAGAAATGGTGAAGCTGACATTTCAAGGAGAAAAATCAGAAGCTGGTGTTTCTTCATTCCAAGCGTTAGCACTTTCGTTATCAGGACGTGTTGGAACAGGAAATATCGCTGGGGTAGCAACAGCCGTTGCATTCGGTGGACCAGGAGCTGTATTTTGGATGTGGGCAGTAGCCTTTTTAGGAGCAGGATCAGCTTATGTAGAATCAACACTCGCGCAAATATATAAGACGAAACATCAAGGACAGTTTCGTGGTGGACCTGCTTATTACATTGAAAAAGGTTTAGGTGTGAAATGGTATGCTTTAGTATTCGTTGCAGCGACAATTCTTGCAACGGGGCTTTTACTACCAGGTGTGCAAGCAAATAGTATTGCTGTAAGTTTAGAAACTGCTTTTGGTATTAATACTACCGCATCAGGGGCTATATTAGTTGTCGTATTAGCTCTTATCATTTTCGGTGGAGTAAAGCGAATTGTTAACGTAGCGCAAGTTGTCGTACCGTTTATGGCAATAGGCTATATTTTAGTAGCTTGCGTCATTGTTGCTATGAATATTGAAAAATTGCCAGAAGCATTTATGTTAATTATAAGAAGTGCATTTGCATTAGAAGCTGCTTTCGGTGGTATTATCGGTTTAGCAATCTCTTGGGGGGTAAAACGTGGTATTTATTCCAATGAAGCAGGACAAGGGACTGGACCACACGCAGCAGCTGCAGCCGAAGTATCACATCCAGCTAAGCAAGGTTTAGTACAAGCATTTTCCGTTTACATTGATACATTATTTGTTTGTTCAGCAACAGCATTTATGATGATTATTACAGGCATGTATAACGTATTTGATGCAAGCGGAAAAAACTTTATCGTTAATAAACTAAACGGCGCTCAGCCAGGACCAGGATATACACAGGCGGCGGTAGAATCTGTTTTCCCTGGATTTGGAAATGGTTTCGTTGCAATCTCGTTATTATTCTTCGCGTTTACAACAATTATGGCGTATTACTACATTGCAGAAACGAATATTGCGTACTTAAATCGCGATAAAGACCGTCCTTGGATGTCTATGGTACTAAAGTTTGTATTTTTAGGAGCTGTATTCTATGGATGTATAAAAACAGCAGCAACGGCTTGGGCTTTAGGCGACATTGGGGTAGGAATTATGGCATGGGTAAATATCATTGCGATTTTATTGTTACAAAAACCTGCATTAGTCGCATTAAAGGATTATGAAAAACAGAAAAAAGAAGGAAAAGATCCAGTATTCGATCCAGGGCCATTAGGAATTAAAAATGCTGATTTTTGGGAGCATGAATACGGGAAAGATAAGAAAGAAGAAGTATCTTAATCGAATAAAAATGAAGAAGCAAAGGAGAAACCCTTTGCTTTTTTTTATGGACAAATTGAAGCTAAAAGTTATTTTTGGGACTATTTTTGAATATAAAAAGAATGTACATGCATTGTTAGGGGAAGGGGGAGTATGTTGATAGAATTTCGTAATGTAAATAAATATTATGGTAACTTTCAAGTTTTGAAAAATATTAATGTGCAAGTGAAAAAAGGCGAAGTGGTAGTAGTTGTCGGGCCTTCAGGATCAGGAAAAAGTACATTGCTTCGATGTATAAATCAATTAGAGGCAATTACAGATGGAGAATTAATTGTACAAAATACAGAGGTACACAATAAAAAAACGGACATGAATGAATTGCGGCGAAATATTGGCATGGTCTTTCAACATTTTTATTTATACCCACATAAAACAGTTCTGCAAAATATTACATTAGCACCGATTAAAGTAAATAAAGTTTCCAAAGAAGAAGCAGAGAAAACAGCGATGTTTTATTTAGAGAAAGTAGGAATCCCGGAGAAGGCTAACGTATATCCGCATCAATTATCCGGAGGACAACAGCAACGGGTCGCAATTGCTAGAGGACTTGCAATGCAGCCGGAAATTATGCTATTCGATGAGCCTACGTCTGCTCTTGATCCAGAGATGATTGGAGAGGTACTTGATGTTATGAAAGCACTGGCTAAAGAAGGGATGACAATGGTCGTTGTCACGCATGAAATGGGATTTGCTAGAGAGGTAGCAGATAGGATCTTATTTATGGATGATGGTCAAATTATTGAAGATACAACACCGGCGAACTTTTTTGCAAACCCTGAACAAGAAAGAGCTCGTTTATTTTTAAGTCGGGTGCTAAATCATTAGAGGAGGAATTTCATGCTTAAAATGAAAAAGTTATTTACTTTAATCGTATTTTCATGTTTATTCGTGCTTGTTGTTGCTGGATGCGGAAGTAAGAAAGATGAGGCAAAGGAAACAAATACGAAGCAAGGCGGGGCTGTTGAGCAAATTAAGAAACGAGGGAAATTAGTAGTTGGGGTGAAGAATGATACGAATTTATTTGGATTAAAAAATCCTTCAACAGGGCAGGTAGAAGGATTCGATGTTGATGTCGCGAAGGCACTGGCGAAAAAGATTCTTGGAGATGAAAAGAAGCTAGAGCTGAAAGAAGTAACGTCTAAAACACGTATTCCAATGCTGAAAAATGGTGATATTGATGCAATTATTGCAACAATGACAATTACGGAAGAACGCAAAAAAGAAGTGGATTTTTCAGATGTATATTTTAAAGCAGGACAATCGTTACTTGTGAAAAAAGGAAGCAATATTAAGAGCGTCGATGATATAAAACAAGGCGTTAAAGTATTAGCTGTAAAAGGATCAACATCTACAAATAACATTCGTCAAAAGTCACCAGAAGCGACTGTATTAGAGTTTGAAAATTATAGTGAGGCATTTACAGCGTTAAAGGCAGGTAAAGGTGATGTGTTAACGACAGATAATGCGATCCTTTACGGAATGGCAAAACAAGATTCTAATTATGAAGTAGTAGGAAAAATTTTCACAGATGAACCGTATGGAATTGCAGTGCAAAAAGGGGCAGATGATTTAACGAAAGAGATTAATACTTTAATTAAAGACATGAAAGCAAGCGGGGAGTATGACAAATTATATGAGAAGTGGATTGGACAAAAACCAGAAAAGTAGATAGTAAAAGTGAGAGGATGAGAGTACTCATCCTCTTCTTGTAAAGAAAGAGGGGAGAATATGTGCCTGATTTTTCTATATTAACGAATAACATTGATATGTATTTAGAAGGGTTTAAATATACAGTTATGTCTAGTGTAATTGCATTGATAGGTAGTTTTATTTTAGGAGTAATTTTGGCAGTAATGCGTATTGCACCTATTCGCATTTTAAATTGGATAGGATCAGCTTTTGTGGAGTTTGTAAGAAATATTCCACTTGTATTAATTGCATTTATATTCTATTTTGCTTTACCTGTAATAGGAATTACTTTAAATGGTTTTGTAGCAGGAACAGTTACGCTTACGGTATATACGGCAGCTTTTATTGCAGAAGTAATTCGCGCCGGTATTTTATCAGTTGCGAAAGGGCAGATGGAAGCTGCTCGCTCTTCAGGGCTAACGTATGTGCAGGCGATGTATTATGTTGTCTTACCCCAAGCAATGAAAATTGTAATTCCTCCTTTAGGAAACCAGTTTCTCAATTTAGTTAAAAACTCTTCAATACTTGGAATTATTGCTGGTGCTGATTTAATGTATCAAGGAGATTTAATTTCAACGAAGACGTTTGTTACGTTTGATGTTTATATATTTGTCGGGATGTTTTATTTAATATTAACAATTCCGCTCAGTATGCTAGTGCGTTATTTAGAAAAACGCTTAGCAAAGGAGGCGGTGTAAATGGATTTTAAGGGAGCAATTACAGGGGATCATATTCTATTTTTATTAAAAGGATTACTTATAACGTTAGAGGTAGCGCTCGTAGCAATTGTACTTAGCTTTATTATCGGTAGTGTAATAGGAATATTGCGCTACACGAAAATACCTGTCGTCTCACAAATATTAGGAATTATCGTTGAAGTGATTCGAAACTTACCACTACTGTTAATTATATTTTTCACGTATTTTGCACTTCCAGAAGCAGGCTTGAAATTAGAAATTATAACAGCTACAATTGTTGCTTTAACAATATTTGAAGCTGCAATGATATCTGAAATTGTTCGAAGTGGTCTATTATCTATCGAAAAAGGGCAAATCGAAGCAGCGAGGTCTTCCGGATTAACGTATGTTCAAGCGCTGTGGCATATTATTTTGCCACAAGCATTAAGAAGAATGGTCCCGCCACTTGTCAGTCAGTTTATTTCATTGCTGAAAGATACAGCGCTAGCAGTCGTTATATCACTACCAGAGCTTATTCATAATGCTCAAATTATTAGCGGGCAAAATGTGAATTACATGATTCCGACGTTTATAGTAGTAGCTTGTATGTACTTTATAGTAAATTATAGTTTATCAATTTTATCGAGAAGATTAGAACTCCGTTGACTCTTACAATATATGTAAGGGTTTTTTCCTTGTTTCTCCTTATTTTCCTCTAAATAGAATCTAAATCTTGCGATAATTCGATTTTTATATTGTTTTATCAGAAAAGTTTTAATTTTATATAGAAAATGTAATCGCTTTCGTGTATATTTTTATTATCAGAAAATTTTAACAGGATATAGGGGTATGGTAGGGGGAGGATTTAGATGCAGCAACCAACGAATGAGAAATTACATCGTACGATGAAGAGTAGACATTTATTTATGATCGCACTTGGTGGTGTAATCGGGACTGGTTTTTTCTTAGGTTCAGGTTACACCATTAATCAGGCTGGACCAGGGGGAGCCATCCTTTCATATTTAGTAGGCGGATTTATTATGTATTTAACAATGCTTTGTCTTGGAGAGTTAACGGTAGCAATGCCAGTTTCAGGATCTTTCCAAAAGTATGCGACGAAGTTTATTGGACCAGGAACGGGTTTTATGATCGGCTGGCTATATTGGCTTGGCTGGGCAGTAACAGTAGGACTAGAATTAACGTCAATCGGTTTAATGATGAAAAGATGGTTTCCAAATGTTGATGTTTGGGTATGGTGCCTTGTATTCGGCGTTATTTTATATGCTTCAAACGCAATTTCGGCGAAAAGTTATGCTGAATTAGAATTTTGGTTCTCTAGTATTAAAGTAATTACAATTCTTGCATTTGTTGTTCTTGGTGGTAGTGCATTATTAGGGTTTATATCATATGACGGAAAAGAAGCAGCACCTCTTTTCTCTAACTTTGTAAGCGATGGTGGATTATTCCCGAATGGACTAGCTGCCGTATTACTTACAATGATTACAGTTAACTTCTCGTTCCAGGGAACAGAGTTAATCGGGATTGCAGCGGGAGAAAGTGAAAATCCAGAAAAAACAATTCCACGTGCGATCCGTAATACGGTATGGCGCATTATGTTATTCTTCATTTTAACAATGACGATTTTAGTAGGATTAATTTCTTGGAAAGAAGCAGGCGTAATTGAAAGTCCATTCGTAGTCGTATTTGATAAAATTGGTATTCCATACGCAGCTGATATTATGAACTTCGTTATTATTACTGCGTTATTATCTGTAGCGAACTCTGGATTATATGCAGCGACGCGTATACTATGGTCACTTGCAAATGAGGGAATGGCACCAACTTCCTTCCAGAAAGTAAATAAGCGTGGTATTCCAATTACAGCGCTAGTCGTAACGATTGCGGTAGCTGGATTATCTCTATTCACAAGTTTCCTTGCAGAAGATACAGTATACATGTATTTATTATCGATAGCTGGTTTATCGGCTGTTTCAAGTTGGATCATTATTGCTCTATCGCAACTTCGCTTTAGAAGTCAGTATATAAAAGGCGGAGGAAAGTTAGAGGACTTAAAGTATAGAACACCACTATACCCAATTGTCCCGATTTTAGCCTTAATTACAAATAGCATTGTTGTTATTAGTTTAGCGTTTATTCCTGAACAAAGAATGGCGTTATACTGTGGTATTCCATTTATCATTTTCTGCTATATATATTATTATATTAGTAAGAAACGGCAGAAACCGATGAAAGTGGAGATGGAAAAAACAAATGAAACTAACAATCAAACACGATGATATAGAAGCAGATTTATCGTATGGTCAATTAGCGATTGGAAAAGAAAACGGGTATTCACCGTTACAATTACTCATTTCTTCTATCGCAGGATGTAGTGCAATTGTCTTTCGAACAATTTTAGAAAAGAAACGTATTACATATGATACGTTTACAATCGAAACTGAAATTGGTAGAAGTGAAGCTTTATCGAAGCCAGTTGAAAGTGTTCATTTGCACTATAAAATTAAAGCGCAAAACATTACAGAAGAGCAGCTGGACAAGGCGCTGCAACTTGCAGTGAAAAATTGTACGATTGTTCAATCTGTAAAAGATAGTATAAAGGTTACGGAAACAATTGAACTAATAAAATGAAACATAAAAACGTGAGAATACGGCTCTCACGTTTTTATGTTTTTAATAAAGGGAGAAAGTATGATGGAATGTTTAGGTTGTAAATTAGCAAATGAAGAGGAAAAAATATATAAAATATATGAAGATGACTATGTAACATGTTTTTTAGATCATGAACCTTTCTATACAGGACATACTTTAATTGTGCCAAAGCAACATGTTGTAGAAGTAGACGAATTAGATGATGTTGTAGCAAAATCCATTATGGATGCTTCTAAGCTGATTGCAAAAGCGATTAAGGTATTATATAAACCTGACGGAATTACAGTTTGTCAAAATGGTGGAGTATTTAACGAGTTAACACATTATCATATGCATGTCGTACCAAGATATAAAGAGCGTTCGTTTGCTGAGTTTTATATGGTACAGCCAGCAGAAAAGCAGAATCATAACTTGGAAGAGACAAAGAATTTGTTAAAAGAAGCGATAGAGCATATGCTGCTTACTGAAAAGGCGTAGCGGTCAGGAAAATTCTAATATTAAAAAGCCCAATTTCTCAGTTAAAATAGAGAAATTGGGCTTTTGTTTATTCTATTATTAAATTTTATACATAAAAAGATTTTGCAGTGTCACAAAGTATAGCGCTTATTCGTTATATAGAGTGAGAGGAGGAATTATATGAAAGTTACAAACAACGATTATGAAAAGATGGAAGAGCTATATGAGTTGTATGAACAAAAGATTTATTATGTAGCGTATTCTATTTTAAATAATATTCAACAGGCTGAAGATGCGGTTCAAGAGACGTTTATTACTCTTTATAAGAACTTGGAAAAGCTCCATAGCTTGGCTACTCAAGAGCTTAAACGCTACATTTTGAGGGTCGCGAAAAACAAGGCGATTGATAGTTACCGGAAAAACAAACGACATGAAACATTTTTAGAAGAATACGAAAGAGAATCAACAGAAGCAGTAGATGAAAATATTGAAGAGTGGGAAAAACGTGTAATGTCCGAGGTTCAAATTGATGCATTGTTAAAAGAGTTAAATGAGTCTAATAGACAGGTGTTTAAGTACAAAGTCTTCTATAACTTAACGTATCAAGAAATTTCAAGTGTCATGGGGATAAACGAGGCCAATGTCCGCAAGCAGTTTGAGCGTGCTCGAAAACGAGTCCAAAATATGATAGGAGGTATAAAACATGACGAATTCAAAGAACTCCAAAGAAATATATGAACTTGCTGAAAAAATTGCTTTAGATGATTTTGATAAACTCAAAGAACAACATGAATTTTCACATACATATACGCGCAAAAAGAAGTTGTTTATGGAGGAAATGAAGCTGAAAAATGGACAACCACAGAAAAAGCGTAAAAAACATCGTATGTTAATCGCTGCTGCTTGCTTATTGATTGGTATGCCGACAACCGTTTTTGGTGCAGTAAAAGTCTATAATATGATTGTTCAGAAACAAAATTACGAAGTAAATGTTTCCTTAACAAATAAGGATTCGAAAAAGAGTGATCAGTGGTATAAGTTGAAGATTGGTAAATTGCCAGAAAATATGGAAGCAATTGATGACTCTGCTATGAAATATTCCTTTAAAGATAACTACGCAATGGGTGGATTTTCATTCGTTCTTTGGAGAGTAGGAGGGAATTCAGATTTTCCAACTCTGTACTCGAAAAATTATGAAGAAAAAGAGATAAATGGTAAGAAGGCAGTAATTGTTTATAGAGAAAATGGTAATAAAGATTTAATGTTTAATAGAGTAATTTTTCTCTATTTTGAGGAAGAAGGAATTATGTTACAAAGTTATATTGGAAATGATATAAACGAAGAACAAATGATAGATGTGCTAGGGAGCATTTCACTTGAGCCCACGTCAAAAGAAAAGTCATCATATATAAGCGATTATGATAAAAAGTATTTTAGCCAAGAAAGTAAAACAACTAAGGTAATTCCTTTGAAGAAGGATAGCAAACGACTATTTCATATAGGGCAAAAGGTTCCAGTAACGATATCTATGGATAACAGTCAAATTGAATATGTGATAGAAAAAGTTGAAGCCTTTGATTCAATCAAAGATTTTAAACAAGAGAACTTTAATGAAATGGGCTTAGGAATACTAAGCAGGAATCAAGCTTTGGATCAAGCTGGAAAATTGATACCATATAGAAGGGATAAATATAAAATTGGAAATGGTAAAGATTCAATTGATCAATTAGTAGAATCAAAATTAATTCATCCTAAATTTGTCTACCTGACAACAACAGTGAAAAATATAGGTAAACAGGCGACAGAAGAAATCTATATGACTCCATCTATAAAAGTTCTTGAAGATAAAGGAAATGCATGGCAGTATGCTGGGAAAGATGGAATCGCAGAAAAAAATATTATGACGGGCGAAGTTGATTATTTAGAGCCTCATGGAGACGGGAAAAGCTTTTACAATATTGGCAGTATCACACCAGGACAAACGGTGAAAGTTAACTTAGGTTATTTTGTAGATGAGGATAAACTAGATTCAATCTTCCTTGATGCTTTCCATTACAGAGGGAATGGAAGTACTGAAAATATGAATGCATCATATCGTTGGTGGATTGATATTCGTCAATAGTAACAAAGAGACTAAAAAGCTGCTTACATCTAGCAGCTTTTTTCGTCTTCATACATATGTAAAATTTCTTTCGCACGTATACGTAAACCATCTATTAATTCTTTCGGTTCTAACACTTGTACATCTTTTCCAAGCCTATAAAATAAAGGGGTAATAAAATTAATTTCACCTTTATCAATTGTTGAATGTATATATCCTGTCCCGTCCTCATTTACTACAACGAATTCTTCAAGGTAAGGCACGCTTTTACATTGGCGCACACCTTCTGTCGTTAATAAAACATGTAACTGGATAGGAATGTTTATGACGTTAGAGCTAGAGTCAAACCATTCTTCTAAATTCATGAACGTACTTTCACTTTCTTCTGTTGATAATATAGAAAGAATACGATCAACGCGATACAGTAATACTTTTTTTCTACTGAAGTCATAGGACGGTAAATACCATAGCCCGTCATGAGCATATACACCGATAGGATGAACGTGTTTTGTTTTTAACCCCGATTTAGATTCGTATTGAAAGTGTAAATTTTTATTTTCAATAGCCGCGGTTAACACTTCGTTTAAAAGAGGTGTATCAATTGTGCGCTTCGGATTCCAAAAAGCGATGTAAGAACGTATTTTATCAACTTTCGTTTTTGCATCATGTTGTAGGGAGCTATACAGTTTATGTGTAACGGAATTGATTTCTGTGTTAAAAGGTAAGTCGCGATAGTAACTTAAAGATTGAAAAGCAAAAAAGATAGAGACTGCTTCTTCTTCCGTAAATAAAATAGGCGGAATTACTCTATTCGTTAATACTTTATAGCCGCCGTTACGACCTTGTTCTGCGTAAATGGGCAACCCCATATCACTTAAATCTAAAATGTATCTATGGACAGTACGAACGGAGATATTAAATTCATCAGCTATTTCTTGCGCTGTAAATGTCTTTTTGGCAGAAGCAAATATAAGAATATCTAATAAGCGTTTAGCTTTTGACAAATGTATCACCTTTTTTCTTTTTAACATGACATAAATTGTCATGTTTTATTGTTAGTATATTGTTTACATCATATGTTATCAAGGTGAGATGCAAGGAGGAAAAGATATGTCACGTGAAATAGTTTTATTTATTGCGGCGAGCTTAGATGGATATATTGCGAAAGAAAGTGATGATTTAGAGTGGTTAATGGAAACAGAAGGAGAGGGAGATAACGGTTATACAGAAATGTATGAAACAATTGATACAATAATTATGGGAAAGAAAACGTACGACTATGTAGTAGAGCATACGGAAACATTCCCGTACTTAGATAAATCATGTTATATTTTTTCTCGTTCAGAAAAAGGTTCAGACGGAAACGTAGAGTTTGTAAATGAAGATGTAGTGGAGTTTACAAAAAGGTTAAAAGCAAAAGAAGGATCTAAAATATGGATGGTTGGTGGAGGAGAGCTACTGAGAGAATTCTTTAAGAATAATCTAATTGATGAATATATTGTTACGATTACACCGCATATATTAGGTTCTGGAGTTCCGTTATTTCAAGACAAGAACCCAGAAATTAATTTAACTTTGACGGATACGAAACGTTTTGGGCAATTTGTAAATTTATATTATAAAGTAAAATGATAAAGAAACACGACTACTGATGGTAGTCGTGTTTCTTTACAGATGGTAATGAAATGATAAAACAAGATCCATGATCAACTTCACTCGTGACAGTAATCGTCCCGCCGTGTAACTCTACAATTTCTTTCACGATAGATAGTCCTAAACCAGTTCCACCTGTAGCTCGTGATCTTGCTTTATCAACTCGATAAAAGCGGTCAAAAATGTGAGGGAGGTCTTCAAGCGGAATACCTTCGCCTTCATCTTCAATTGCAATGGAAATATGTTTATGTTCTTCTGTAACAGAAATGTTTATATGAGAATGCTCTTTTGAATGTCTATAAGCGTTATTTAAAATATTCACCACAACTTGTTCGAATCGTTGTTCATCTAAGTTTACTAGCAGTGTAGGAGGACAAGAGAAAGAAACTTTAATGTACCTTTCTTTATACATGGCGTTTACTTTTTCACATATACGCGTAAGGAAGGTGTGTAAATGCACTTCCTTTACTTGAATAGAAAAGTTATGTTGTTCCATTTGTGCAAGTGAAAATAAATCTTGAACTAAGTTTGTAATGTAATCAGACTCATCTTTTATAATTGATAAATATCGCAAACGTTGTTCAGAAGGGGTGCTTTCTTTTAAAGCAATGTCAGCATAACCTCTTACGTATGTTAACGGTGTTCGTAATTCGTGAGCAACACTTGCTAGAAATTCACTTCGCTCTGTTTTCATATAATGCAAATCATTTGCGAGCGTTTGAATAGATGATGCCAGTTCACCAATTTCATCATTACGAGTAGTCGTTAACGAAACGGACAAATCGCCTTTACTCATTTTTTCAGTTGCATGTTTCATGTGTAACAATGGTTTTGTTAATAAACGTGATAATAGGAAAATTGTGATGACTGTGAGTAGAAATGTGATGGCACCAGCAATAATGAATTGTTTCGTTAATCCATTAACTAACTTTTCAATTGATTCTGTTCCAAGAAACATGTACACATAGCCTTCATGTTTTCCATCTACTACAATGGGGCTAACTGTACATATATAATTAGATGTTTTCCAATGATTTTCTATAATCGCTCCATTATGGTCTGTTCGAGTTTGCATTTTACTAATATGATCGTTTATAGTCGTGTTTATTTCGTTAGATTTAGCTAGTATTTCTTTATTTGCATTTGTAATAACGACAGTTGTTTCAGCTTCAGATTCCATTAATGCTACGTGAGAGATGGTTTGCTCATCGTAATATTTTTCAAGTACATCTCGATGACTATTTCCTCGCTTTAATAAAGCTGTCATTTCTTCATTTACTCTAGTGTTTACAAGACTATAATAGAGCAAAATAAAGAGAACACTTTCAATTAAAAGTGTAACAATTAAAAAATAAAATCCGAATTGAATTGAAATTCGTTTCATCGTTTTGCCCCTTACTGTTCAGTATCAATCCATCGATAACCTATTCCATACACGGTTTTTAAATGATGATCAATAGGAAAATTTGCTTTTCGCAATTTATCACGTAAATTACGAATATGTGAATCGACTGTGCGATCTTCTGTATTTGTGTTTAATCCCCAAATTCGTTCGATGAGCTGATCACGGTTTAATACGTAGTTCACATGGCGTAAAAATAATCCGAGTAAAGAAAATTCAATTGGTGTGAGAAGGAGTTCTTCATTATGGACAGAAACGAAGTGTTTTGTTTCATCCCATACAATACCGTGATATTGGATTTGTTTATGTTCATTTGTACGTCTTAAAACGGCTTCAATTCTTGCGAAAAGTTCTTCTTCATGGAAAGGTTTCGTTACGTAATCATCGGCTCCAAGTTTTAATCCTTGAACGACATCTACTGTTTGATCACGAGCTGTAACCATAATAATAGGAAGGTTACTAAAAGATCGGATTTTTTTGCACGTTTCCCATCCGTCCATCTTTGGCATCATAATATCGAGTAAAACAAATTTAAAGTTTCGATTTTCTATATGTAAAATAGCTTCTTCTCCTGAAGTCGCACATACGCAGTTATATCCAATTGGTGTAAGATAAAGCGTTAATAATTCAAGCATTCTCGGTTCATCGTCTACGAGCAGTATATCAATCATAGAGAGCCCTCCATATTTATAATCGTTACTTAAAGTGTAATGCAAAATCATGAAGAAATGGTGCAGATTATGATGTGTCTGCATAATTTCTTCAGAATTGCTTGTTATTGTGGAGTTGAAATTACATTTTAGGTAATCATATTGGCTCAAAAATGATTAATACGGAGGCGGTATAGTGAAAAAAATGACCCGAATTTTTGGGATAACAATAATTACAGCAGTTGGTCTTGCTGCATGCGGACAAACGAATACAGACCATAAAAACCATGAATCTACAAAAGAGAAGAAAACAGAGCAAAAGGAAATGAAAATGAATCAGGAGGTAACGGCGCCAAAAGAAATGAACCAAGGTGCATCTAATGATTTATTAACGACAAGTTTAAAAAATGTAACGAGATTAAACACAAATGATCCTTCGCAAATGGCAGTATTAACTTCGCAAACGATATGGCCAGCAACTCATAAGGAGAACCAGCCAGGTGCTGTTATTTTAGTACCAGCAAGCGAGTGGCAATTAGGTATTGCGAGTGCAGATCTTATTCATCATCCGAATAACGGGCCCATTTTATTTATAGAAAAAGAAAAGATACCGGAAATGACGTTAAAAGAAATAAAACGATTAAATCCAATCGGAACGAAAGATGGAACACAAATTATGGTGATGGGAGATGTGGGTACTAGCGCGCTTGAACAATTAAAAGGTTATAAAGTAAAACAAATAAAAGAAACGGACCCAGCTATATTTGCGAAGGATGTTGATAAGGAGTATGCCGATATAACAGGAAGCTACCCAAATAGTGTTATTATCGGTTCGTCTGCAGAAGAAGGACGTTTATATACAACCCCCGCTGTAAATTGGATTTCTCATATGCCGGAACCACTACTCTATACAGAAAAGAATAAAGTGCCAGAAGCGACAATAGAGGCACTAAAAATGAGAAAAGATAAAGCAAATATATATGTATTAGGGCCAGAAAAAATTGTTTCAAAAGAAGTAGAAAAAGAGCTAAGCAAATACGGGAAAGTAACGCGTATTAGTGGAGAGACCCCTACAGAAAACTCGATTGCGTTCGCTAAATTTAAAGATGAAAAAACAAAATTTGGCTGGGGATTCACAAAACCTGGTCACGGTTTATCATTTGTTTCAAGTAAAACACCAGATTTAGCAGTTGCTGGGGCACCTTTTTCACATATGGGTAAACATGCACCTGTTGTATTATTAGAAGAAGGTAAAGCTTCACAACCAGTGTATGACTTCCTTGCAAGCATTCAGCCGAAGTTCAAAGATGATCCAACACTTGGACCATATAATCACAGTTTCTTATTAGGAAGTACGAGTGATATTTCATTTGAAACACAAGGAATACTAGATGAGAGGTTAGAAATTGCTCAGGAAAGTGGTCAAGGACACGGTGGACATTAATGAAATGAGCAAAGATGCTACTAAGGTAGTGTCTTTTTCTTTAGGGAACTTTTACATAGCAAAAAATCTTCTACTCGTTATATAATAGCTTTCGTGCAGTCGGCTAGATTTTCTTATGGAGAAAATCAAATTATAAAGGAGTAGAGGAGTGGTATTTTGTTTCAAACGATAAAAAATGACTGGTTTTCTAATGTGAGAGGGGACGTGTTATCAGGAATTGTCGTTGCTTTAGCATTAATCCCTGAAGCGATAGCCTTCTCTGTTATTGCAGGCGTGGATCCGACAGTTGGACTATACGCAGCCTTTTGTATTGCAGTTACCATTTCATTTGTTGGCGGGAGAACTGGAATGATTTCAGCTGCAACAGGTGCAATGGCATTATTAATGGTAACGCTTGTTAAAGATTATGGTTTGCAATATTTATTTGTTACAACAATATTAACAGGTATTGTCCAAATTATTTTTGGCGTGTTCAAACTGAGCTCATTTATGAAGTTTGTTCCGAAATCTGTTATGAGTGGTTTTTTAAATTCACTTGGAATTTTAGTTTTTACAGCGCAATTGCCACATTTTAAAAATGCAACTTGGCAAATGTATGCACTCGTTGTATTAGGACTTGCAATTATATATTTATTTCCACGTATTACAACGGTTGTACCTTCTACGCTTATTTCAATTATTATTGTGACGAGTATTGCACTTATGAGCGGATTACAGTTGAAAACAGTAGGAGATATGGGAAGCTTGCCGAAAGAATTACCGTTCTTTAGTATTCCTGACGTGCCTTTTACACTTGAGACATTAGGGATTATTTTACCGTATGCAGTTATGCTTGCAATTATCGGTTTACTAGAATCATTATTAACAGCTTCAGTTTTAGATGATATGACGCATACGGAAAGTAATAAGCATAAAGAGGCACGCGGACAAGGGATCGCAAACATTGTTGCTGGTTTCTTCGGAGGAATGGCAGGTTGTGCAATGATCGGTCAATCTGTTATTAATATTAAATCAGGTGGACGAGGTCGCCTATCAACATTTGTAGCGGGCGGATTTTTAATCGTATTACTATTCGTTTTAGGAGATTATGTCGTTCATATTCCGATGGCAGCTTTAGTTGCAGTTATGATTATGGTTTCAATTGGAACGTTTGATTGGAACTCTGTAACAACAATTCATAAAGTACCAAAAGGAAACTCATTTGTTATGATCGTAACAGTTGTGATTGTCCTAATTACACATAATTTAGCATTAGGTGTAATTATCGGAACAGTAATTAGTGCGGTTTTATTTGCATTCAATATGGCAAAGATTCACGTGAAACATTTATATATTGAAAATAAGAAAATATACGAAATTCATGGTCAACTTTTCTTTGCATCTACAGCGGACCTTATAAATCACTTTTCATTTGAGAAAGATGTAAAAGAAATTGAGTTGAATTTTACTCACGCACACGTATGGGATGATTCAGCAGTGGCATCAATTGATAAAGTTATCATGAAGTATGAACAAAGTGGTGTGAAAGTAAGTATAACAGGATTAAATGAACGTAGCTCAAAACTTGTTGCAAATTTAGCTACTTATAATAAAAGAATTGCTAGTTAAAAGCCTCCTTTTTAGGGGGCTTTATTATATAATACGAGTAGGATAACGAAAAGGGGATTCAGCATATGTACAAACAAATTATATTAGCATGTGACGGTTCTGAACATGCACTTCGAGCAGCGGAACATGCAACATATATTGCAAAATGTAGCGAAGAAACAAATGTTGAAGTTGTGTACGTAGTAGATAATAGAACGGCAAAATCAGATATTATACAAGGTCAAACAGATTTAGAAACAATATCAGCTAGTCGAAAAGATAAATTAAAAGAGATTGAAGGTTTATTAAAGAAAGAGAACATTTCTTATACAATTACGATATTACATGGTGATCCTGGAGATACAATTGTTCAATACGTAAATACAGGAGATATAGATCTTGTTATTGCTGGGAGTAGAGGGTTAAATACATTGCAAGAAATGGTGCTGGGAAGTGTAAGTCATAAAATAGCAAAGCGTGTGAAATGTCCAGTGATGATTGTAAAATGAAATAGAATGTAACGAAGATCTTAGTATAACTGAGGTCTTTTTTTATGTATAAATGACTCTTATTTGTGGAAATACTAGATATATAAGTTGAAAAGATGTTAACTTACAAATTTGTAAGTTAGTTGTTAGAGAAATCGATGTTATGAAATTTTTCCCATTGGTAAAATAAAAGTATCAAAGGGGAGATAGGGAGGATGGAAGCAATGAAATCATTTCAAAATTTGTCATATAGCCAAGGTGTCAGTCTTATTTGTTTAGGGGGATTTGCTGCATCTGTTACGTTAGCTGTTTTAATAAAGGTGTTTCATCAAATCTTTTAATTTTATAGTAGGGAAGGAATTGGTTGTTATCATTAGTAGGAACAGCAATGAAAATAAAAAATAGCTCTTAGCATGTATGTAAATGCTAAGAGCTATTTTTATGCTTGTTATATGTTATTTAAGCTTGTTTTGATTTTACTGACCCTGTATTTAAAGTAAGAGCAAGGAAGAACATTGCAAGTACGCAAGATGCAAGTAATAAGATGAATCCGCCATCCCATCCGAATGCATCTACGATAAAGCCCATAGCTGCACTAGCGAAAGCTGCTCCGCCTAAGTAACCGAAGAATCCAGTTAAGCCTGCTGCAGTTCCAGCAGCTTTCTTTGGTGCTAAATCTAGAGCGTGTAGACCAATTAACATAACCGGTCCGTAAATTAAAAATCCAATTGCGACAAGTGCGATACTATCAACCATTGGATTACCAGGAGGGTTTAACCAGTAAACAAGAACTGCGATAAATACACCAACCATAAATAAAATACCAGCAGGTGCACGACGTCCTTTAAATAGTTTATCACTCATCCATCCGCAAAGAAGTGTACCTGGAATACCAGCCCATTCATATAGAGCGTAAGCAGTACGTGAGCTACTATGAGTAAAGCTTTTTTCTTCTACTAAATAAGTAGGAGCCCAGTCTACAACGCCGTAACGTACGAAATATACGAAAACGTTCGCAATAGCGATGTACCATAAAAACTTATTGTTTAATACGTATTTAAATAAAATTTCCTTTACTGAAAGCTCGCGTTCGCGATCTTTTACTTTTTCATCTGGTGGATATTCCCCAGTATGTTCTTCAATAGAAGGTAGTCCGCAAGATTGAGGCGTATCTTTCATCGTAATTAATACATAAATACCAACTAAAATTGAAAGAATACCTGGGAAGTAAAAAATACTTTTCCAGTCATCTGCGAAGAAGTATAAGCCTAATGTTACAAGGGAAGGCATAAGCGCTCCGCCAACATTATGAGCGACGTTCCAAATGGACATTTTTGTACCACGTTCGCTAATAGAGAACCAGTGAACCATCGTACGACCACAAGGAGGCCATCCCATACCTTGTACCCATCCATTTAAAAACTGAAGTACAAACATAAGTATAATGCTCGTTGTAATGAAAGAAAATGAGCCGAAAATAATATTAATGATACCTGATAAAAATAGCCCAGCTGCTAAAAAGTAGCGAGGATTACAACGATCGGATACGATACCCATAAGAAATTTACTTAATCCGTAAGCAATAGAAACTGCTGAAAGGATAACCCCAAGTTCCCCTTTACTAAAGCCTTGCTCGATTAAGTATGGCATTGCTAGTGAAAAGTTTTTTCGAACAAAGTAGTAACCTGCATAACCGATGAAGATACCTAAGAATACTTGTAAACGTAATTTACGGTATTCGCTATCAACGCGATCAGCTGGTAAGCGTTCCGCGTGGGGCGCAGGTTTAAATAATTGTGTGAAAAACATAAAATGAAAATCCTCCCCTAATTAATTCGAAGCGTTTTAAGACAGAGAACATAAAAAGGCCATGAAATATAAAAAAGTTTCCTTTTTTATGATTCATAGCCGTGTACTCCGTTTCTCCGTGACTGTCAATATTAACTTCGTCGAAAATTATACAACTTTGTGACAAAAATGTAAACGTTTTTATGAATAAAAGTATTGACGGATTTTATTCGTGGGATTAATATTTAAATACATTAAATATTTTATTGTTTAAATAAGAGGTGGATAACATGCCAAATGATATGACGCATATCGATAAAATTCAAGCTCTTGCCTTTTCGATTGGAAAGAAAATGCAAACGGAGTTATTAGAACAAATGCAAGCGACAGGACTTACACCACCGCAGTTTTATATTTTAAAGATTCTAGATCATTATGGGGCTTCAAGAGCGACAACATTAGCGAAAAAGATGTATGTGAAGCCTAGCGCGATTACAGTGATGATTGATCGTCTAATCGATCAAGAACTTGTAGAACGCTATCACGACAAAGATGACCGTCGCGTTGTCATCATCGAGTTAACGAAAAAGGGGAAAGCTAGAGTAGAAGAGGCAATGACAGCTCGTAACGAGCATATTGCAAAATACTTTTCACATTTAGAGTTGCAAGAAAGAGAAGATTTATTACGTCTCTTTGAGAAGTTAGAAACCATTATTTGCGGGACACAAGAGAAAAAAGAGAATAACTAAGAGGAATTGAGGAGATTACATGGAGCAACAAGAAAATCAAAATAGAAAGTTGTTGTTAATCGGTTTAATTATCGCGATGCTATTTGCTGCATTAGATGGAACAATTGTCGGTACAGCAATGCCACGTATCGTCGGTGACCTAGGTGGATTAAGCTTAATGACATGGTTAACAACAGCTTATATGTTAACATCAACGACAGTTGTACCAATTGCAGGTAAATTAGCTGATTTACTTGGTCGTCGTAACGTATATATAACAGGGCTAGTTATTTTCATGATTGGTTCGGCGTTATGTGGTATGGCAAATGGTATGACAGAATTAATTATTTTCCGTGGTATTCAAGGTCTTGGTGGCGGTATTATGATGCCAATGGCTATGATTATTATTGGAGATATGTTCACGGGAAAAGAACGTGCGAAATGGCAAGGTATTTTTGGGGCGTTATACGGCCTTGCTTCTGTAATTGGACCACAAGTTGGTGGTTGGATTGTAGATGCAGTGAACTGGAGATGGGTATTCTACATTAACTTACCGGTTGGTATTTTAGCAACAATCTTTATTGCAATGGGATTAAAATCACATAAACAAACAGGACCAATTAAAATTGATATCGCTGGAATCTTTACGATGATTCTCGGTGTTGTAAGTTTATTACTTGCGCTAACGTTTGGCGGAAAAGATTATGCATGGGATTCTTGGCAAATTATCGGTTTATTTGCACTAGCTGTAATTGGTATCGTTAGCTTTGTTATCGTTGAAACGAAAGCTGAAGAGCCAATTTTACCAATGCACTTCTTTAAAAATCGCACATTTACAATACTGAATGCGATTGGATTCTTTATGAGTATTGGAATGTTCGGTGCGATTATGTTCGTACCATTCTTCATGCAAGGGATTGTAGGAGTAAGTGCTGCTGAATCAGGAACAATTATGACTCCAATGATGATTACAATGATTGTGATGAGTATTATCGGTGGGCAACTTGTATTAAAAGTTGGTGTAAAACCACAAATTATCGCAGGTATGCTTATTATGGCCGGTGGTTTCTGGTTATTAACAACGATGGATATGCACACAACGAAGCTTACAGCTACTTCTTATATGATGGTTATCGGTTTAGGAATGGGTCTTGTAATGCCTACATTAACATTAGCGTTACAAGAAAGCTTCCCGAAAAAAGACCTTGGTGTCGTAACGTCATCAAGTCAATTCTTCCGACAAATCGGTGGTACATTTGGTATTACAATTTTAGGGTCAATTATGAATAACACTTCAGGTACGACATTAACAAAAAATTTAGTACCTGTATTAGATACATTCCCGAAAGAAGCGGGACAAATGGTAACGAAATTTAAAGATATGATTCACACAGATCCACAAGGTTTATATTCAATGCTATTTAGCCCAGAGGCATTAAAACAAATGCCAGAAGCGTTCGCTAACAGCATTGTACCTATTTTGAAAAACTCTTTAGTAGACTCGCTTCATACTGTATTCTTAACAGGATTAGTATTTATCGTAGTAGGTGCCATCTTTACGATTTTCCTACAAAAAATTAAACTATCAGATCGTAAAAAAGATGCTGAAGAGCCTGCTTTAGAAGAAAAAGAAAAAACTGTATCATACTCGTAATGAAGGAGCATCGTCTTATGGCGGTGCTTTTTTGAGTATAACCTTAAAAGCTTTTTAGTGAGAAATGATTGACGTATTTTTAGAAATACGTTATATTATTTTCTGTAAACGGTTACATGAAATGAGGAGAAAAGAGAATGAGTACGATTAAAGACGTTGCAAAATTAGCGGAAGTATCTGTTGCGACCGTTTCCAGGGTTCTAAATAAAAATGGATATGTTCACGAAGATACATTAAAAAAGGTAGAACGTGCAATTGAGATGTTAGATTATAAGCCTAGTACAGTAGCGCGTTCACTGTATAATAAAAAGTCTCGTTTAATTGGCTTAGTTGTTCCAAATATCGTGAATCCATTCTTTCCGGAAGTTGCACGTGCCGTAGAAGATGTAGCACATAAACAAGGTTACACAGTTGTCCTTTGTAACTCTGATGAAAGTTTAGAAAAAGAGAAACAATATATTGATGTACTTAGACAAAATAATGTAGATGGATTTATTGTAGCAACAAATCCACAAAATAGTGTTAATTACATGAATTTATCTGTTCCGGTTGTTGCGATTGACCGTATGTTTAATGAGCGTATTCCTACTGTATATGCAGATAACTATGCAGGAAGTCAGGCTGCGACAAAGTTGTTACTAGATAAAGGATGTAAACATATTGCACATATTCGCGGTCCACGTGATGTGAGTACTGCAAATGAACGCTTTGAAGGTTTTGTAGACGTTATTACGCAAAATAATCTTTCGTATATGATTGCAGAGAGTACGTTTGATCCAGCAAATAGTGAGCGTGTAGCGATGGAATTATTAGAAGAATACCCGCATATTGATGGTATTGTTGCTGGGAATGATTTAATTGCGATCGGTATTGTAAAGGCGGCACTTCAAAAGGGGATTGCCATTCCAGATGATTTACAAATTATCGGATTTGATGGCATTTCTTTAACGGAAATGATGTATCCCTCTATTACGACAGTTGCACAACCGATATATGAAATGGGGAAAATTGCAACAGAGTTGTTGTTAGAGCAAATGGAAGGAAATACATTAGAAGAGAAACATTATCGTTTGCCGATTGAAATTATAGAACGAAATACAACGAAGTAAGGAGATGAAACAGATGCCAAATATTGCAGTAGTAGGAAGCATTTCAATGGACTTAGTGGCTGTTTCAAAAAAACGCCCGAAAGCAGGAGAAACAGTAATTGGTGAAGCGTTTCATACAATCCCAGGAGGGAAAGGGGCAAACCAAGCAGTTGCTGCAGCTAGATTAGGAGCAAATGTAGCAATGGTTGGAGCGGTAGGAAATGATGATTATGGAACAGTAGTTAGAAAAAATCTAGAGAACGAACGCATTTTTATCGATTATGTGGTACCGGTTACAGATGGAACGACAGGAATTGCTCATATCGTTTTAGCAGAAGAAGATAACAGTATTGTTGTCGTACAAGGGGCAAATGCTCTTGTAAATAAGTCAGTTGTAGATCGCTCCAAAGACCTTCTTGTAAAAGCGGATATGGTTGTTCTTCAACTAGAAATTCCACTTGAAACAGTAAAATATGTATTGGCTATTTGTGAGGAACATAATATTCCTGTTATGTTAAATCCAGCGCCAGCACAAGTTTTATCAGAAGACATTTTAGAAAAGGCAACTTATATTACGCCAAATGAACATGAGTGCCGCATCGTATTAGATGATTTTACATCACCAATTGAAGATTTATTGGCGAAGTATCCCAATAAATTATTGATGACAGAAGGTTCTAACGGTGTTCGTTTCCATAATGGCACGGAGATTGTACATGTTCCTAGCATTGCTGTTGATGTAGTGGATACAACTGGAGCTGGTGATACATTTAATGGTGCGTTAGCAGTTGCACTTTCTGAAGGAGAGACACTTCAAAAAGCAATTCGTTTCGCGAATATTGCCGGTGGTCTTTCTGTAACGAAACTTGGAGCACAGGGCGGTATGCCAACGAGAGATCGAGTACGTGAAGTGCAGGTGATTGTTGGATGAAAAAGCATGGTGTATTAAATAGTGAAATCGCAGCAGTCCTTGCTTCACTTGGGCATACAGATACGATTGTAATTGCTGATTGCGGGTTACCGATTCCGGATGGAGTAAAACGAATTGATTTAGCTGTTGAGATTGGAAAACCTAGCTTTTTAGATGTATTGCAAGTGGTAGCTGATGATATGGCAATCGAAAAAGTGACGTTAGCAGAAGAAGTCATTATAAATAATGCGGAAGTAAATAAAGAAATAGAGCAGAAATTAATAGAGCCAGCATTTGAGTATGTATCTCATGAGCAATTTAAAGCGCATACAAAGAAAGCGAAGGCGATTATTCGTACAGGCGAGGCTACGCCTTATGCAAATGTAATTTTACATGCAGGCGTGATTTTTTAATAAAGGGAAGTGATGGGAATGCATATTGAAATGAAAAACATTTCAAAGGCGTTCAATGGAAATCCTGTTTTGAAGAATGCACAGTTTATGATTGAAACAGGAGAAGTCCATGCATTGATGGGGGAAAATGGAGCGGGTAAATCAACGCTCATGAAGATTTTAACAGGTGTATACAAAAAAGATGGTGGGACAATCACGATTGATGGGCAAGAGCGCACCTTTAAAAATGCGAAAGAAGCTGAAGAGTACGGCATCGCATTTATACATCAAGAACTAAACATATTGCCGAATTTAACAGTAGCTGAAAATATGTTTCTCGGTAAAGAGTTAATGTACGGGAAAACAGGTATTTTACGCACTCGACAAATGAATGCGATTGCGCAGCAGCAACTAGCGGAGTTAGGGTTGCATGTAAGAGGCGCTATGTTAGCAGAGGAATTATCGGTTGGACAACAGCAAATTATCGAAATTGCGAAAGCATTAATGACAAACGCGAGCGTTATTATTATGGATGAACCTACTGCGGCACTGACGGATCGTGAAATCGAAACGCTCTTTACAGTAATCAATAAGTTACGTAAAGAAGGTGTTTCATTCGTGTACATTTCGCATCGTATGGAAGAGATTTTCTCAATATGTGATGCTATTACGATTTTGCGTGATGGAGAATACGTGGGAAAGAGATTAATTCCAGAAACATCATTTGATGAAGTAGTGAGTATGATGGTGGGGCGCAGCATTGGTGAACGTTACCCAGAGCGAAATAGTCAAATTGGTGATGTCATTTTTGAAATGCGTAACGGAACGAAGAAAGGGAAATTTGAAAATGTTTCGTTTCAAGTGAGGAAAGGTGAAATCCTTGGTGTAGCTGGTTTGATGGGGGCTGGTCGCACTGATATTATGAAAGCGATATTTGGTTATGAACCTTTAGACTCTGGACAAATTTTTATAAATGGACAAGAAGTAAAGATTGATAGTCCAATAGATGCAATTAGACAAAGAATTGCTTTCATTACAGAAGATAGAAAGTCTGAAGGATTAGTGTTAGATTTTTCAATTCGAGAAAATTTAGCTTTACCGAATTTAGAAAGTCTTTCAAAGGGAAGTGTTCTAAGCAACGAGCTAGAACAACAGTTTACAGAGGATATGATGAAGCTTCTTAATGTGAAAGCATCTAGCGGAGAGCAGGCAGTGAAATCTCTTTCTGGTGGAAATCAGCAAAAGATTGTAATCGCAAAATGGCTAGGCATTCATCCGCAATTACTCATTTTAGATGAGCCAACAAGGGGTGTTGATGTTGGAGCGAAAAAAGAAATTTACTCTATTATGAATAAGCTTACAGAGCAAGGCGATGCCGTTATTATGGTATCATCTGAGCTTCCGGAAGTTTTAGGGATGAGTGATCGAGTTCTTGTTATTCATGAAGGAAAAGTCGGCGGAATTTTAGGGAAAGATGAGGCATCACAAGAGTCTATTATGGCACTAGCTACAGGGGGAGAGTAAGGATGGCTAAGAAGGGGAATGTATTACAACAACTTGGTTCTTTAATTGGTTTAGTATTAATTATCGTCGTAATTACAGCTTTAAATCCAGCGTTTATTGAAATTCCAAATTTATTTAATATACTGCGTCAAGTATCGATTAATGCGCTTATTGCATTCGGAATGACCTTCGTAATTTTAACAGGGGGTATTGACTTATCGGTAGGTTCTATTTTAGCATTATCAAGTGCACTTGTTGCTGGAATGATGGCAAGTGGCATGGATCCGTTCCTTGCAATGGCAGTTGGACTATTAGCAGGTCTTGTAATGGGAATTGTAAACGGTATCATCATTGCGAAAGGAAAAGTAGCTCCATTTATTGCAACTTTAGCAACAATGACTATTTTTCGTGGGTTGACGCTTGTTTATATGGACGGACGTCCGATCACTGGTCTTGGTGATCATTTAATGTTCCAAATGTTTGGCCGCGGTTATTTTCTTGGTATTCCGGTACCAGCTGTTACAATGATGATCGCTTTCGCAGTACTGTACTTCATTTTGAAGAAAACGACATTTGGTCGCCGTACATTTGCAATTGGTGGAAATGAAGAAGCAGCAGCACTATCAGGTATTAATGTTACGAGAATTAAAGTAATGATTTACGGTCTTTCCGGAATTTTGGCAGCGCTTGCAGGTATTGTCTTAACATCACGATTAGATTCTGCACAGCCGACTGCAGGTACTTCTTACGAATTAGATGCAATTGCAGCAGTTGTATTAGGTGGAACAAGTCTTTCTGGGGGAAGAGGATGGATTGTTGGTACATTCATCGGTGTACTTATTATTGGTGTACTAAATAACGGTTTAAATTTATTAGGTGTATCTTCTTTCTTCCAACAAGTTGTAAAAGGACTTGTAATCTTACTAGCTGTATTAATTGATCGCAGAAAAGAAGCGTAATGGAGGGACAGTTCATGAAGAAATGGTTACTTATACTCGTTGCATGTATTATGGTCGTTACTGCTGGTTGTTCAATGGAACCACCAGAATGGGCAAAGGATTCTAGCGATAAAGGTCGAAATAAAACTATTAAAGTTGGATTTTCTGTTTCAACTTTAAATAATCCCTTCTTTGTAACTTTGAAAAAGGGGGCAGAAAAGAAAGCGAAAGATAGTGGCATCGAATTGATTGCTGTTGATGCGCAAAATGATGCAGCAAAGCAAACGAACGATGTTGAAGATTTAATTCAAAAGGGTGTCGATGTAGTTGTTATTAATCCGACCGATTCAGATGCTGTTGCTTCAGCAGTAAGTGCGGCAAATGCAGCAAATGTTCCTGTTATTACAGTAGACCGCGTTGCGAATTCAGGTAAGGTTGTTTCTCACATTGCATCTAATAATATTGAAGGTGGTCAAATGGCTAGTGATTACATTCGTGAATTAGTCGGCGAAGGAGCAAACGTTGCTGAGTTAGAAGGAATCCCTGGATCGTCTGCTGCTCGTGAACGTGGGAAAGGATTCCATAACGTAGCCGATAAGTCTTTAAAAGTAGTTGCCAAACAAGCGGCTGATTTTGATAGGGCGAAAGGATTATCTGTTATGGAAAACATTTTGCAAGCAAATAGCGATATTAAAGCCGTGTTTGCTCATAACGACGAGATGGCATTAGGTGCACTTGAAGCGTTGAAGTCTGCTGGAAAAACAGATGTAGTAGTTGTTGGATTTGATGCAACAGAAGATGCTGTGAAAGCGGTTAACGATGGGCGTATGGCTGCAACAGTCGCTCAAAAACCAGAATTAATCGGAGAGAAGGCGATGCAAACAGCAAAAGAGATAACACAAGGTAAAAAAGTGGACAAATCTATTCCGATTGAATTAGAGCTTATTAAGAAAAATAAATAAATATAAAATGAAAATTAGGAAGGAAGAATAACAAATGAAATTCTTTATTGATACAGCAAACATTAACGAAATTAAAGAGGCAAATGCATTAGGCGTATTAGCTGGAGTAACGACAAATCCATCACTTGTAGCAAAAGAAGGCGTAGATTTCCACGAACGCATTCGTGAAATTTGCAACGTTGTAGAAGGACCTGTAAGTGCAGAAGTAATTAGCTTAGAAGCTGATAAAATGATCGAAGAAGGAAAAGAATTAGCGAAAATTGCTCCAAACGTTGTTGTAAAAGTTCCAATGACAACAGAAGGTTTAAAAGCAGTAAAAGCATTCTCTGACTTAGGAATTCGTACAAACGTTACATTAGTATTCTCAGCAGTTCAAGCGTTACTTGCAGCTCGTGCTGGTGCAACATACGTTTCACCATTCTTAGGTCGCTTAGACGATATCGGTCATAACGGTATGGACTTAATTCGTCAAATCGCAGAAATCTTTGCGATTCATGGCATCGAAACAGAAATCATTGCAGCATCTGTACGTCACAGTGTTCACGTAACTGACGCAGCATTAAACGGTGCACATATTGCAACAATCCCAGCAAACGTAATTGCTTCATTAGTGAAGCACCCATTAACAGATCAAGGAATTGAGAAATTCTTAGCTGATTGGGAAAAAACACAAGAGAAATAATAGAAAAGCAAGAATCCTAGTTTAATTGACTAGGATTCTTTTTTATTTAAAAGAATTTTCATGCAATTTTGCATATTGTCTTTTAAATTTATTATATAAGATATTTAATATATATCACATAACTCTTTATTTTTCATATTTCGATATAAAGTGAAACTTTAATCAGTGGGGCTTTGTTCATCCCCACACTGATTATTAATTGAACCAAGGGATAAAAAGATAGAGGGTCTGACCAGAAAACTGGAGGGCATGATTCTATAACAGAAAGCTTAACGTTTATAGAATTATGCCTTTTTATATAGGGAGGGTAGTAAACGGGGATTTCGACAAAAATGTACTTATTTATCTGAATTTTAAGTTTTATAAAAGGAGAGAAATGGAATGAGAAGAAAAGCGCCATTTAAAGTGTTATCGTCATTAGCAATTGCGGCAATTATCGGATGCACATCTGTAATGAGTGCTCCATTAACATACGCAGAAACGCCAGCAAAAGAGAAAGATAATGTATCTACAACACCAATTGATTACAATTTAATTCAAGAAGATCGTTTAGCGGAAGCACTGAAAGAAAGAGGAACAATTAATCCAGCATCTTCTAAAGAAGAGACGAAAAAAGCTGTTGAGCAATATATTGAAAAGAAACAAGGAGATCAGGCGAATAAAGAAATTCTTCCAGATGCTCACTCACAAGAAACGTCTGATTTCACAAAAAAAGTAAAAGAGAAAAAGATGGAAGAAAAGGAAAATGTAAAAAAGGCTGAAAAAAATGTTAGCCTTGAGCAAAAGCCAGAACCAAATAAAAAGCAATTGAATGGGCAAGTTCCAACTTCAAAAGCAAAGCAAGCTCCATATAAGGGATCTGTTCGATCGGATAAAGTATTAGTGTTACTCGTTGAATTTAGTGATTATAAACATAATAATATTGATCAAACACCAGGTTATATGTATTCGAAAGACTTTAGTAGAGAACATTATCAAAAGATGTTGTTCGGTAATGAGCCGTATACTTTATTTGATGGTTCAAAAGTAAAAACGTTTAAACAATACTATGAAGAGCAGTCTGGTGGTAGTTATACGACAGATGGATATGTAACGGAGTGGCTAACTGTTCCAGGAAAAGCATCTGATTATGGGGCTGATGGTAGCAGTGGTCACGATAATAAAGGTCCAAAGGGTGCACGTGATTTAGTGAAAGAAGCTTTGCATGCAGCTGCTGAGAAAGGACTAGATTTATCCCAGTTTGATCAATTTGATAGATATGATACAAACGGGGACGGGAATCAAAATGAACCTGACGGTGTAATTGATCATTTAATGGTAATCCATGCTGGTGTTGGTCAAGAAGCTGGTGGCGGTAAATTAGGTGATGATGCAATCTGGTCACATCGTTCAAAATTATCAGTAGATCCAGTAGCGATTGAAGGTACGAAATCAAAGGTAGATTACTTTGGTGGTAAAGTAGCAGCACATGATTACACAATTGAACCAGAAGATGGAGCTGTAGGTGTGTTTGCACATGAATTTGGACATGATCTTGGATTACCAGATGAATATGACACGAAATATACTGGAAATGGTTCACCAGTCGAAGCTTGGTCATTAATGAGTGGAGGTAGTTGGACAGGGAAAATCGCAGGAACAGAGCCGACTAGTTTTTCACCACAAAATAAAGATTTCTTACAAAAGAATATGGGTGGCAACTGGGCAAAAATATTAGAAGTAGATTACGATAAAATTAAGAGTGGTGTGGGAGTTCCTACCTATATTGATCAAAGTGTTACGAAATCAAATCGTCCAGGAGTTGTACGTGTTAACTTACCAGGTAAAAGTGTTGAAACGATTAAACCGGAGTTTGGAAAGCATGCATATTATAGTACAAGAGGCGATGATATGCATACAACGTTAGAGACACCATTCTTTGATTTAACGAAAGGAACAAATGCAAAATTCGATTATAAAGCAAATTATGAGTTAGAAGCAGAGTGCGATTTCGTCGAAGTACATGCAGTAACAGAAGATGGAACGAAAACATTAATTGATAGACTTGGGGAAAAAGTAGTCCAAGGAGATAAAGATACAACAGATGGGAAATGGATTGATAAATCATATGATTTAAGTCAATTTAAAGGAAAAAAAGTGAAACTACAATTCGACTATATTACAGATCCGGCTGTAACATATAAAGGTTTTGCGATGGATAATGTAAATGTAACTGTTGATGGACAAGTTGTATTTTCTGATGATGTAGAAGGACAGTCTAAAATGAATTTAAATGGTTTTGTTGTTTCTGATGGGACAGAGAAGAAAGCTCATTATTACTACTTAGAGTGGAGAAACTATGCGGGATCAGATAATGGTTTAAAAGCAGGAAAAGGTCCAGTGTATAATACAGGCCTTGTCGTTTGGTATGCAGATGATAGTTTCAAAGATAACTGGGTTGGGATGCATCCAGGTGAAGGATTCCTGGGTGTTGTAGATTCTCATCCAGAAGCGCTAGTTGGTAATTTAAACGGAAAACCAGCATACGGTAATACGGGCATGCAAATTGCAGATGCTGCATTTTCATTTGATAAAACACCAGCATGGAGTGTAAATTCATTAACACGTGGTCAGTTTAACTATTCTGGATTACAAGGTGTTACAACTTTTGATGATTCAAAAGTATATAGTAACAAGCAAATTGCAGACGCAGGAAGAAAAGTTCCAAACCTTGGACTTAAATTCCAAGTTGTTGGACAGGCAGAAGATAAATCGGCAGGCGCTGTTTGGATTAAACGTTAATAACATAAAAGCACATTCTTCATATGAAGAGTGTGCTTTTTGATTTGTACAGTAAGTTATTATTTTAGTTTATCCCGCATTAACGGTCAGTAAGATCCCCACCTCAAAATTCAGTGGAAGTAAAGAAGTTAGTTGGGAGATCAACTGCCCGTAAAAGCCCGATTGGTTCAACTAATAATCAGTGGGGAGGAACCAAACCCCCACTGATTAAAGTTTCACTTTATGTAATACAAGTGTTTATTCATGTGTACTGTATCAAATTATGTGGGGAAAGGAAATATTTCCGAGGAAATTGTCGAAGTATCGTCAGTATTTATAAACTTTCTGTTTAAAAGAAGAGATGTATTATTGCCTCTGCGGCTCAATTTATTTACATTGTTATTTGGTTATACACAAAAGTAATATATTGGGCAAAAAGAGTTCTATTCGATAGGGCTCTTTGGTTTTGTATTTGATATACAAATATTAACCTCAATTGTTTGGAAATGTATCTTCTTGTTTAGCGTCATTTGGACTTTAACTACAGTTTTTGTTTTTCGTTTATATGAAGAAGGAGATGAGCGGTTACCTTTTATATTTAAATTAATTGGCATTATTCCAACGCTTCCATTATATTACGAGTTATATCAATATGCATTAAAAAAAAGACAACGATGGATTATCCCATCATTGTCTTTTTTACTTTGCTTCTTACATAAATCATCCCAGCAAATGTTAATAAAAATGCTGTCCCGATAATGAAGCTGACGCTAGGTGATGCTCCGATTGCGCCGACTGTAAAGGAGCCAGCAACAACTCCTAATGAGAAGAAGGCATAAAATAATCCGAATGCCTTTCCGCGATTATCGTCTGTAGTATTTTCAACGAGTAAAGCGTTAATAGATGGAAAGAGGATTGCGAATCCAATTCCATAAATCATCATTACGATAAAGAGCATACCTTTTGTAGCAAATAATCCGAGTAAAGATAATGCGAATGCCATAACTGCAATTCCGATTAGCATTAGTTTCGAACGATTAAATCGATCATAAATACGATTTGTTGGAAGTAAGAAGAAGAGGATAGCGGTTATACCAAATACACTTAACATCATGCCTGTTGTGGATGCTTTAAGCGCTAATGCCTCAACTTTTACTGGTAACATGTAAGTGACAATTCCTTGTGAAAACATTAATGTGAAAGCACCAATATATGCTTGTAATAACGGTTCTGATTTTAAAAGTTCAACCATATCTTCTTTGTTCATCATTTGTGTTCTTGATGTATCTTTTCTTGATACGTTATTTGGTAAGAAGAATAGAGATACGATCGTACCAAGAGCCATTAAAATAGAAATAGTAATGAAGACCCATTCTACGCCAGCTGTTGCTTTCATAATACCGCTGAAAGCAGGTCCTACGATTGCGGCTGTTCCAACAGCAGCACCAGATAGAGCCATTGCTTTTCCTTGTCTTTTTGCATTTGTTTGTTTTGATAAAAATGTAAAGGCAGCAGGAATTAAAAAGCCATCACTAAATCCATGCATAAAGCGCACAACTAATAGTTGTTCACCACTTTGAACAACGGTGTATAACAAGACTATGAAACTCGTAATTCCCATGCTTATATAAAGGATTTTTTTTGCACCAAATTTATCGACAGCGGCTCCAGCAATAATATTACCGATCATATTAGCGAATGAGTACATACCGACAACTAGCCCGATAATAAGAGGAGTTCCTCCAAGGCTTTGAGCGAAAGTACTCATAATAGGTAATTGTGAAAATGTATCTAAAAATGCCACGATAACGATAAAGTAAATAAAATATTTCAAGCGATATTCACCTCTCCTATGCTATTATGGCACAATGCTAATTTCACCTGCAATGAAATTGAATTAACAGATGTGGAAAAAAGTACAAAGTGACAAAATATTGAACGTTATTTGTAAAAAATTAGTGGGAATGTGATTGTTTTTTTGAAATATATGGATAGAAGTATTATAATAGAATTGTAAACTTCACCAGGTTAAGTATATACATAGAGAGGGATGTATAAAATGAAAGCACTACTTTGGCATAATCAACGTGATGTACGAGTAGAAGAAGTACCAGAACCAACAGTAAAACCAGGAACAGTGAAAATCAAAGTTAAATGGTGTGGTATTTGTGGGACAGACTTGCATGAATATTTAGCAGGGCCTATTTTTATTCCAACAGAAGAACATCCATTAACACATGTGAAAGCACCTGTTATTTTAGGTCATGAGTTTAGTGGTGAGGTAATAGAGATTGGTGAAGGAGTTACATCTCATAAAGTGGGAGACCGCGTTGTTGTAGAGCCAATTTATTCTTGTGGTAAATGTGAAGCTTGTAAACATGGACATTACAATGTTTGTGAACAACTTGTTTTCCACGGTCTTGGCGGAGAAGGCGGCGGTTTCTCTGAATATACAGTAGTACCAGAAGATATGGTTCATCACATTCCAGATGAAATGACGTATGAACAAGGTGCGCTTGTAGAACCAGCAGCAGTAGCAGTTCATGCAGTACGTCAAAGTAAATTAAAAGAAGGGGAAGCTGTAGCGGTATTTGGTTGCGGTCCAATTGGACTTCTTGTTATCCAAGCAGCTAAAGCAGCAGGAGCAACTCCTGTTATTGCAGTTGAACTTTCTAAAGAACGTCAAGAGTTAGCGAAATTAGCAGGTGCGGATTATGTATTAAATCCAGCAACTCAAGATGTGTTAGCTGAAATTCGTAACTTAACAAATGGTTTAGGGGTAAATGTTAGCTTTGAAGTAACAGGTGTTGAAGTTGTACTACGTCAAGCGATTGAAAGTACAAGCTTTGAAGGACAAACTGTAATTGTTAGTGTATGGGAAAAAGACGCAACAATTACTCCAAATAATTTAGTATTAAAAGAAAAAGAAGTTATTGGTATTTTAGGATACCGTCACATCTTCCCAGCCGTTATTAAATTAATTAGCTCTGGTCAAATTCAAGCAGAGAAATTAATTACGAAAAAAATTACAGTCGATCAAGTTGTTGAAGAAGGATTTGAAGCACTTGTAAAAGATAAAACACAAGTGAAAATTCTTGTTTCACCTAAATAAGATAGAATCGAATAAAGTAGCTCTTTTCTAGAAATAGAAGAGGGCTACTTTTTTTCTATACTGAAAGGTGATAGACTTTCCTTTGACTCAATGTATTTTTGTTTGGAAGGGAGAATCTAATGCTTTCATTTTTGTTAACTTTAAAGCGAATGTTAAGAGCCTGTTTACGAGCGTGGAAAGATAAAGAATTTCAAGTATTATTTGTATTAACAATTCTGACTTTAATATCGGGTACGATTTTTTATAGTACAGTTGAAGGATTACGTCCTATTGACGCTTTATATTTTAGTGTGGTCACGTTGACGACTGTCGGTGATGGGAATTTTAGTCCGCAAACTGATTTCGGAAAGATATTTACAATCTTATACATATTTATTGGGATTGGACTAGTGTTTGGATTTATTCATAAGTTAGCAGTTAATGTACAATTGCCAAGTATATTATCGAATAGAAAAAAAGAGTAAAGCATTCAGATGCTTTACTTTTTTTTTACATTAGTTTAGACAAGCCTTAATAATAGTTTATTAAAATGAAAGTGTATTCATTCATTATATTCACTGTGTATAAAGTTATAATGATATGAACATTTGCATATTTTAATTTAGTGATAGAAATTTCGTGAAAGGTGGGATATTCTAGTCATAGGTTAACCGGACGACATCATAGGATCCTAACAAAATGTTTACAATAATTCAATTATAAAATGGAGGATTTTATATGAAAAAGAAAGTACTTGCTTTAGCAGCAGCTATTACATTAGTTGCTCCATTACAAAGTGTTGCATTTGCTCATGAAAATGATGGGGCACAGAGATTTGGAGTTATTCCGCGCTGGTCTGCTGAAGATAAACATAAAGAAGGCGTGAATTCTCATTTATGGATTGTAAACCGTGCAATTGATATTATGTCTCGTAATACAACACTTGTAAAACAAGATCGAGTTGCACTATTAAATGAATGGCGTACGGAGTTAGAGAACGGTATTTATGCTGCTGACTATGAAAATCCTTATTATGATAATAGCACATTTGCTTCACATTTCTATGACCCTGACAATGGGAAAACTTATATTCCGTATGCAAAGCAAGCAAAGGAAACAGGAGCTAAATATTTTAAATTAGCTGGTGAGTCTTATAAAAATAAAGATATGAAACAAGCGTTCTTCTATTTAGGATTATCTCTTCATTATTTAGGGGATGTAAACCAACCGATGCATGCGGCAAACTTTACGAATCTATCGTATCCACAAGGATTCCATTCTAAATATGAAAACTTTGTAGATACGATAAAAGATAATTATAAAGTAACGGATGGAAATGGATATTGGAACTGGAAAGGTACGAATCCAGAAGATTGGATTCATGGAGCAGCAGTAGTTGCGAAACAAGATTACGCTGGCATTGTAAATGATAATACGAAAGATTGGTTCGTGAGAGCTGCTGTATCACAAGAATATGCAGATAAATGGCGCGCTGAAGTTACACCAATGACAGGTAAGCGTTTAATGGATGCACAACGTGTTACTGCTGGATATATTCAGCTTTGGTTTGATACGTACGGAAATCGTTAAGTATTTAAAAAAGGTCAAATCTCAGAATAGAGTATTTGGCCTTTTTATCACTATACAATACATGGGGGTATGAAACGTGAAATGTAAATTGCTAAAAGGTGTACTTAGCTTAGGTGTTGGTTTAGGAGCTTTATATAGCGGAACGTCAGCTCAAGCAGAAGTGTCTACAAATCAAAATGATACATTAAAAGTGATGACGCATAATGTATATATGCTATCAACAAACTTATATCCGAACTGGGGACAAACTGAGCGTGCTGATTTAATCGGGGCGGCAGATTATATAAAGAATCAAGATGTAGTTATATTAAATGAAGTGTTTGATAATAGCGCTTCAGATCGTTTATTAGGGAATTTGAAGAAAGAATATCCAAATCAAACAGCAGTATTAGGTCGTAGTAGTGGAAGTGAATGGGATAAAACGTTAGGAAACTATTCATCTTCAACTCCTGAAGATGGTGGCGTTGCGATTGTGAGCAAATGGCCAATCGCTGAAAAGATTCAATATGTATTTGCAAAAGGATGCGGGCCAGATAATTTATCGAATAAAGGATTTGTATACACGAAAATTAAGAAAAATGATCGCTTCGTTCACGTGATTGGTACGCATTTGCAAGCGGAAGATAGTATGTGCGGAAAAACTTCACCTGCATCTGTACGTACAGACCAATTAAAAGAAATTCAAGACTTTATTAAAAATAAAAATATACCAAATAATGAGTATGTGTTAATTGGCGGTGATATGAACGTAAATAAAATTAATGCAGAGAACAAGAATGATTCAGAGTATGCATCTATGTTTAAAACATTGAACGCTTCTGTACCATCTTATACTGGACATACAGCGACTTGGGACGCAACGACAAACAGTATTGCAAAATATAATTTCCCTGATAGTCCTGCTGAGTATTTAGATTATATTATTGCAAGTAAAGACCATGCGAACCCATCATATATAGAGAATAAGGTGTTACAGCCGAAATCTCCACAATGGACTGTTACATCGTGGTTCCAAAAATATACGTATAATGATTACTCTGATCATTATCCAGTAGAGGCGACTATTTCTATGAAGTAGTTTCAAAAAGTTTCTTCGTAAAGAAGAAACTTTTTTTATTTGCAAACAGGAAAATCACACTTTCTTTCCAATATGTATAAGACATATTGAGAAGAGGAGAGAAAAATGTGGATCGAGGAATTTTTAAAGAAGTTCCATTACCGTGTGCATTTTTGGATGAAATGGCTTTAGATAGAAATATTCAATCGATTATAGAGTTAAGTGGAAATAAGAAGATTCGTATAGCGAGTAAATCGTTACGCTCTGTTCCGATTATGCAAAAGATTTTAGCTGCAAATGATCGATTTCAAGGTATTATGTGCTTTTCACCTAGAGAGATTTTATTTTTAATAGAACAAGGATTTAATGATTTATTGCTTGGATATCCTGCTTACGATGAAAGAGCTCTGTATGAAATTAGTTTGTTAACAAAGAAAGGTTTCATTATAACTTGTATGGTGGATTGTGAAGAGCATATTGTGTATTTAGAAAGCATTGCTGAGAAATCTAAAGGATGTTTTCGTGTTTGTTTGGATATTGATATGAGTAGTCGTTTCTTTCAATTTCATTTTGGTGTACAAAGGTCCCCAGTAAAAAATGTGCAGGATGCGTTGAAAGTAGTAGAAAAGGTGAGAAGGTCATCATATTTAATGTTAGATGGTGTAATGGGTTATGAAGCTCAAATTGCTGGGGTGGGAGATCATATACCGAATCAATGGTTGAAAAGTAAAATAATTTCATATTTAAAGCAGAAATCAGTGCTAGAAGTGAAAGAAAGAAGAGAACATATTGTAAAAGCAATACAAAACCTTGGTATTGAGCTAAGGTTTGTAAATGGAGGCGGAACAGGAAGTATAAAAACAACCGAGAAAGATAATTCAGTTTCAGAGATTACAATAGGTTCTGCTTTTTATTCTCCGAAGCTGTTTGATTATTATAAAGAGGTGAAATTTTATCCAGCGGTCGGATTTGCCTTACCAGTTGTGCGTAAACCAGTCCCGTTTATTTACACTTGCCTAGGTGGTGGATATATTGCTTCAGGAGCAGTTGGAAAAGATAAAGAGCCTGAAGTTTGGAGACCGAAGGGTGCAAAACTATTAGCTTTAGAAGGTGCTGGCGAGGTACAAACGCCAATTTTTTATAAAGGTGAGGAACGAGTGGATATAGGAGAGTCCATTTTGTTTCGCCATAGTAAAGCTGGTGAGTTATGTGAGCGTTTTCCCTTTTTGTATCGTGTTAAAAAAGGAGAGATTGTTGGGGAGTATTCAACATATCGGGGGGATGGCCAATGCTTTCTATAAAGGGACAAAAGTGGAGAAATTGGACAGGGAATGTAGAAGGAACGCCGCATTATACGATGTATCCAGAAAGTATACAAGATGTAGTAGAAGTTGTGGGACTTGCGCGAAAAAAGGGGAAGAAAATTCGTGTTGTCGGTTCAGGACATTCGTTTACACCCCTTGTGCAAACGGAAGAAGTTTTAGTTTCTTTAGATGAATTGAAGGGTATTGTGAATATTGATGCAGAGAAGATGGTTGCTGAAGTATGGGCAGGAACAAAGTTATATGATTTAGGGAAGTTACTTGAGGAAAAAGGGTATGCGCAAGAAAATTTAGGGGATATTGATTCGCAATCTATTGCAGGAGCGATTAGTACGGGGACTCATGGAACGGGTATTACCTTTGGGAGCTTATCAACACAAGTTATAGAGATTACGGCAGTTCTATCTAATGGTGAGAGTATAGTTTGTTCGGAAGCTGAGAACGTAGAATATTGGAGAGCGTTTCAGTTGTCACTTGGAATGTTAGGTATCATTGTAAAGATAAAATTGAAGGTTATTCCAGCGTATTCACTCGTTTATGAAAGTGAAAAACAGTCATTATCCACTGTAATGAACAAACTAGAAGAATATAAGAAGCATCGTCATTTTGAATTTTTCGTTTTTCCTTATTCTGATGAAGTACAAGTAAAACTTACGAACGAAACAACGAATCAAGGCAGTGATTTGAAATGGCATAAACTAAAGGTGGAGTTACTTGAAAATAGGATGTTCTCTTTACTATCTAAAGGGTGTAAATGGTTTCCTTCTATAAGTAAAGGAGTGAGTCGATTATCAGCTAAAGCTGTACCAAACACAAAAATAATTGGCCCGAGCTATGAAGTATTTGCTACATCACGTACGGTACCATTTTATGAAATGGAGTATAGCATTCCTTCAAAGTATATGAGGACGGTTGTAGAAGAAATCTCAAATCTTATTGAAAAGAAAAAGTATAAGGTGCACTTTCCGATCGAATGCCGCTATGTAAAAGGGGATGATATATGGCTTAGTCCAGCCTATGGAAGAGATTCAGCGTATATCGCTGTTCATATGTATAAAGGTATGAAATATGCTGCTTACTTTGGCGAAGTGGAAAAAATTTTTCTGAAGTATGAAGGGCGTCCGCATTGGGGGAAAATGCATACATTATCATATGAGCAATTACAAGATATATATCCAGAGTTTCATTCGTTTTTACAGGTGAGGAAATCTCTAGATGAACTTGGAATGTTTTTTAATCCTTATGCAGAAAAATTATTTATCCCGCTATTTGCCGGGCAGTAAGACCCCCGCTGATTAAGGTTTCACATTATGTATATGAAAAAGCTGACAAATAATTATTTGTCAGCTTTTTTTAGCGTAATTGCATTTCTTGTATGACTAATATGTTCATAAAATAGTAGTTTATCACGGCTAAATACATGCAGTAAAACATGAATAATAAATAGGCCGTTAATGATAAATAGGAATAACAATGTAACGAGTAATACTAAAGGTTCTGTGTGATTTAAAATAGAGCTACTAGAAAGAATGTAATTGATTCCGCCTAACGCAAAATAAAATATACCGTAGCGAATAAATAGTTCTTTTAATGTAATACGATCTGATTTTCCTTTCAGGTGAATGCGAAGCAATGCTTTCCCAATTGTTTTTCCATTCGTAAAGTATGGAATAATAATAAAGTAAATAAGGATTGAACACGTAATGAAAATGAGTTCATACATATTCGTGTAAGATTGCATATTAGAAACGAAGAAAGAATTTCCTTTGTTTTTAACGACAGGTACGACGATAGATAAGAAAATCCAATCAATTTGCATTGCGATAAGGCGACGAATGAATCCGACTGGTTTCGTTTCCAAATTAATATGACTATCTAACTCGTTTGTCTTCGGAAGGAAGTACGTAAATATTGGTGCAATGATAAAACCAATTACGCCACCTAATGTATTTAAAAACAAATCATCGATATCAAATAATCGGTATGCACAATTGTATATACCGTATAATCCAGTCACTTGTGTTAGCTCAAAAAATAGTGAAAGGAAAAAGGAAATGCAAATTGTTTGTAAGAAACTACGTCGGAAATAATAACGTAAGTAAATGCCGAATGGAACAGTTAATAGAACATTAAAGGCAACTTGTAAAAACGCAGACTCTTTTAATAAGTAGAAATAAGTAGTTGGTTTCGTTAAAACTGCCGATGTATGACTACTAATCTCTTGTATGAAATAAAATGGTGAGAGTTGCATGTGTTGTGTATTAGCCGGTTGTAGGCTACAAGTATCAAACGTTTGTGGCAACGGCAAAATAACAAGAAAATAGGCATTTAATAAGTAAAGTAATAATGAGTATAAAATAAATGAGCGCCATTTATTTAAATAACCGTATTTTCGATAATTAAATATTAAAAAAGGAATTAAAAGAAACATTGCTAAAAAGGGAAATAAAATAAATGCTGTTTTCACTGGAAATAAATATGCAGTCAAAGTAAAACTCCTTTCAATAAAAATTCGTTTATCATTATAGCGCTAAAAATATTTAAATACAAAGTTAAAATCTTTCGAAATAGAAATAATTACTAATTTTATAGGAATTAAGTTATAATAAATTTAATATAAGGATATTATGATTATATAAGTTGAGAGAGGGTACAAGAGATGCGATATGAACTTTTTTCTGTAAGTGGGGATCATATTACGACTTTTGAAAGTGCATGGCGTTTTCAGGAGGGAGAACAGATTTTTGTTCATGATGATCAAACAAAACGAAACTTTATTATTATTCGGCTGACGCATGATGTATTTCAACAAAATAAACATGTTATTCGTTTGTATTGTCAAGAGAAGAAAGTGTATGCATAAGAGAAGCCCTCTTACAGTATGAAAAGTAAGAGGGTCCTTACCTCGTTATTTGTGAACAGCCCAATTGATGAGGGCTGATTAAAGTTTCACTTTATCATTTTGTCCCTCGTAAGGAATAAAAAGAGAAGGGTTAATGCACATAGGTAGCATTTGATTTGGAAGAAAGGATATAGCCTTGTATTTTGTGCTTCAAAGTTTCATTGCCTTCTTTTTGAGAAAGCCATGTATGGTAATCTTGTTGTGTTTTCCATAACATACGAATCATATATTCTGCCTTATCATTTGTACGATGAACATGTGAAAACTCTATGTTAATACAACCGTTCGTTCCAGGGGAAGGATAATATTGTTTAAGCCCATAAAATAGCTCATTTTCATATCCGTACTTAATGTGAATGAGTTTAGTAACTATAAACATATAAACACCTCTTTTACGATAATAGTAGGAAAGATAGAATTACTGTAATAGTGAACTTGAATAATATTATACTATTCAGAAAATTCAAAGTAAATGATAGGTTTTAACTTAATAAAGGTATAAAAAAGCGAGTCATTCTATTACACTAGATGACTCGCTTTCAATTTGTAAGTTTTACTTTATAAGAAAATAAGAGTAAGTACACCTACGATAATACAATAGAAAGAGAAATATTTTAAATTTCCTTTTGCCATAATGTTCATAAACCATTTTAGTGAAATATACGTCATGATAAATGTTGCGATGAATGCAACGACATATGGTACGAATAATGTGTCTAGATTTGGATCATTTGCAATGTCTGTAATGCTTAACAACAAGCCACCTAAGCTAACAGGAATGTATAGTAAGAATGAGAAGCGAAGAGCTGTTTCTTGCTTCATACCAAGTAACATTGCTGCTACGATTGTGGCACCAGATCGGCTTATTCCGGGAATCAGTGCGCAAGCTTGTGCTAATCCGACGATGATTGCATCTTTCATAGAAAGGTCGCCATCATTTTTACGACCGCGTAAATTTCTAATAATCCAAAGGCCGACAGCAGTAATAAGAAGGGAAATCCCAACCATCTTCACACCTTTTAAGTACTGATCGATGTAATCTTTAAATAAAACACCAATAACACCTGCTGGAATGGTTGCAATAACAAGATAAATAATAAAGAAGAAATCTGATTTTGCGTCTTCTGCTCTTGTAAATATATAAGAGAGACCATTCTTCGTTAGACGAATTAAATCATTTTTATAAATAAGTAATACAGCTAATAATGAAGCTGAATTAACAAGTAGTTCGAAGCTAAATCCTTCTATTTTTAGTCCTAGCAAATGTTGTGCTAAAACGAGATGACCACTTGAAGAAATCGGAATTGGTTCTGTTAGTCCTTGGAACAGACCGAGAATTAAATATTTTAAAACGTAGTAAAATTGTTCCATAATAACCTCCTTGTTTATTAGTTGAAAGAAACAACTTTTCCATTATAACAAAGATATGGATGAATATTGAAAAGAAATAAATATTCAAAATAAAATAAAAATCCCTTATAGCAGTATAAGGGATTTTTATTTTTAATTAAGAAGTTACTGTTTCTTGAAGACTTTTAGACAATTGAACATCGACTTTTTCAGCATCATGAATATGATTCATAATAGTAGTATTTAATTTTTGGAACATTTGTTGTGTGTTAGCAAATTCTCGTAATATGTCATCATTACAAGACTTTTGGTTTTCGATAGCCTTAATAACATTTGTAGCACCATTTTGTAACGTTTGAATCATAACTAAAATATTTTCAATTCTAGCATTTGTATCGGCGCTCATTTCTACACCTTCATCGACTAAATGTAAATTATCTTTTGTGTTATCATATGCTTTTTCAATTTCTTCTTGAATTTTTTTGGTTAAGTTGCCGATGTTTTTTGTACTTTCTGCTGTACTTTCCGCTAGCTTTCTTACCTCATTGGCAACGACAGCGAATCCTTTACCGTGCTCCCCAGCACGTGCGGCTTCAATACTCGCATTTAATGCAAGTAAATTTGTTTGTGCTGCAATGTTTTGAATGACTTCTACAATTTGCTCGATTTCCTTTGAGCGTTCGCTTAGATGATTCATACTATTAGACGTGCGTTGAGATTGTTCACCTAATTTATTAATTACAATAAGTAAACGGTGAACGGATTCTTTTCCTTCATTAGAGCAGTCAATAATTTCTGCAATAGACTGAATTAGGCTTTGTTCCTTTTGTAACATTTCATTATTTAACTCATTGGAATGTGTCGTACGTGTTGAAACATTTTCGAAACATGAACTTAATTGTTGAACTAAATTTTGAAGTGTATTGTGTTGGTTATTTACAAGTTGATGCTCTTGGACAACGCTTTGTACACGATCGTGGATAGTAGAAATAGTCTCTTGCTTTTCAATATCTTTTTGTTTTAATTCTAATTCTAATTCTTGTATACGCTCTTCTAATTGAGCAATTGTATGTTGGAGTGATTTTTTTTGAGTAAACATGTATTTATTTCAACCGCCTTCGAAAGTTATATTTTCTCTATATTTGGATTTTAGCATCTTTTGTATTTTTTAAATATAGGAATTGTTAAATATTTAAGAATCTATTACATTTTATTCATAATTCTCTTTTTTTCGTCACGAAAAATAAACTGTATTTAATCGTTTTGTAAACAAACTGTAAAATAAATCATGTATAACTGTATAAGAAGGGAGTCGGATTATGAACTATTTTAAGCGAATCAGCTGTCTAGTATTAGCAGGAATTATCGGTCTTTCTAGTACAGTCGCTGTTAAAGCAGAGTCAAACGACGAGAAACTTAACAACATGCAACAGCAATTGCAACAAAACGATGCAGAAATGCAAAAGAAAGAGCAAGAAAAGCAAGCTGTTAGTAAAGAAATTAAAGGTATCGAAAACGAACTACATAATTTAAATAATACAATTGCAAAAAATAAAGAGGATCAAGCTGCTATTCAACGTAAAATTGATGAAACACATAAGCAGATTGAACAAAAAAAGGAAGAAATTATCGTTTTAGAGGATAAAGTCCTTGCTCGTAAAGATATTATGAGAAAACGTATGGTTTCTGTTCAAAACAGTTCAAATACAAGTTTAGTAGTAGAAGTTGTAGTAGAGTCAAAAAACTTTGCAGACTTCTTACAACGTATGAACGCAGTTTCTACTATTCTAGAAGCTGATAAAGAAATTTTACGTCTACAAGAACAAGATCTTCGTCAAATTGAAGAGGACAAGAAAACAATTGACGAAAAAGAAGCATCTTTAGTAGTAGACAAACAAAAATTAGCAAAAGCGCAAGCTGAACTGCAAGATAACTTGAAAAAACGTCAAGATAACTTGCAAACAGTTCAAGCTAAATATAATGAAGTTGCAAGCCAACTTAATTTAGCAGCGGAAGAGAAAGCTAAAATTGAATCAAATATGAAGGCAGTACAAGAAACAATTGCTCGTGAACAAGAAGCAGCAAGAATTGCGGCAGAAGAGCGTGCAAAAGCAGAAGCGGCTGCAAAAGCAGAACAAGAAGCTTTAGCGAAAGCGCAAGCGGAAATTGCTGAAAAGCAAAAGCAAGAAAAAGCTAGTAAACCGGCTGAACCAGTTGCTAATAATAATTCGAAGGTAGAACCTGCACAACCTGAACCATCTTCTAAGCCAACTGCTGGTGGGAAAGAAATTTATGTAGAAGCTACAGCTTATACAGCTGATCCAGCGGAAAATGGTTATGCACCAGGTCAACAAGTATTTTCTGCATGGGGACACTATAACTTAACTGCAAACCCAGGAATGAAATTAATTGCTGTAGATCCAAGTGTTATTCCATTAGGTAAGACTGTAAATGTTGAAGGTTATGGAGTAGCAATTGCAGCCGATACTGGTGGAGCTATTAAGGGGCATAGAATTGATGTTTTAATGCCAGATAAAGGTTCATCAAGTAGCTGGGGCAGAAGAACAGTTAAAGTTACAATTTTAAACTAACAAGTAATCCAACTTTACAATACGTAGAGTTGGATTTTTTTATAAAATTAATGTTAAGTTGAGTTTACATTTTGTTAAGGATAGCATACAATAATGGTGAGAGGTGGTAAATTTGACCATTTTAAACAGAGTAAAAGAATTAAGAGCTCGTTTTAACTTTACGCAAAGTGTATTAGCAGAAAAGGTTGGAGTAACGAGACAAACAATTGCTGCAATTGAAAAAGGGGATTACGTTCCTTCGTTGTTATTAGCACTTACGATTTGTGATGTGTTTCAGTTAAAGATGGAAGATGTGTTTGTTTTAAATAAGGAGGGGGAAGAGGATGAATAGAATTGTTTTTTCTTATATCATAAACGTGCTTTATACTGCTTTAGCATGCTGGACATTTGTTGAATTTTATAGTGTTATTACAGAGTTAGCAGATATATTTAAAAACGAGAAATTCCCGTTTGAAGTAGCGGTTAATGGAGTACCATTTATTTTATTATTTATTGGAGCTATTATAGTTACAATTTTTTATAGAATTCAAAAGAAAAAATATAAGAATTTATCTTTTTGGATGTATCCATTATTATTTCCGCTAGAAGATGAACGTGAAAAAGCGATTACGGATAAAGCTTGTCGAACAACATTTGTATCGTTATGGTTTGTGTTACCTTGTGCAGTTGGATTTTTAACTTTTTCGCCTATTATTAATGAATATCTTCCTGGATACCCATTATATACTCTATTTTCTATTTTCTTTATTCAAATGACAGTATTTCACGTATCACTATACAGAAATAAATTAGCTTGAAAAGAAACCTTCTTGCACCGGCAAGAAGGTTTCTTTTCAAGCTAATACTTGTACATATAGCGATATTATTTTATCATTTTATATAGAGTAAGATTTTGTAAGGGAAAGGAACTGTGTATGAATAAGCAAAGAATTTATAGTATAGTAGCAATTCTGCTATTTGTTGTAGGTGGCGTGTTAATTGGAAAGCCATTTTATGATGGATATCAGGCCGAAAAGAAACAGACTGAAAATGTGCAGGCTGTTCAAAAGATGGATTATGAAAAGCATGAGACGGAATTTGTAGATGCTTCCAAAATTAATCAACCAGACTTGGCGGAAGTAGCGAATGCATCATTAGATAAGAAACAAGTAATTGGTCGTATTTCGATTCCAAGTGTTTCAGTAGAACTGCCTGTTTTAAAAGCTTCTACTGAAAAAAACTTATTATCAGGTGCAGCGACAGTAAAAGAGAATCAAGTTATGGGAAAAGGAAATTACGCATTAGCAGGACATAACATGTCTAAAAAAGGTGTTTTATTTAGTGATATAGCTTCTTTGAAAAAAGGCGATAAAATTTATTTGTATGACAATGAAAATGAATATGAGTATGCGGTTACTGGTGTATCTGAAGTGACTCCTGATAAGTGGGAAGTTGTAGAGGATCATGGGAAAGATGAGATAACGCTTATTACATGTGTATCTGTAAAGGATAATTCTAAGCGTTATGTTGTTGCTGGTGATTTAGTAGGAACGAAGGCGAAGAAGTAAAAAAAGAAGGTGAACTCTTTAAAGAGTTCACCTTCTTTTTTTACTAATGTTGAGAAATAATAGAATATTTTGGTTTGTATTTAAACATTCTTCTATTTATGTATAATAAAGTTAGAATTCTATTTTGGGGAGGAACAAGAGTGAGACAACAGGTGAAGAAACTTCTTTTCACAACGAGTATAGCGTTATTGGTAGCTCCAATTTCAGCTTATGCGCATCCAGGGCGTACAGATGCTAATGGAGGACATACGTGTCGTACAAATTGTGAGAAATGGGGATTACAGTACGGGGAATATCATTATCACAATAAACCAGCTTCTAGTAGTGGTGCAACGAGCCCAGCTCCTAGCCAGAATAATAATAGTGCTGTAGAAGCTGAGAGACAAGCAGAAGCACAGCGCAATACTGAGGCTGAAAAACAACGTGCTGCAGAAGCACAGCGTAAAGCTGAAGAAGAGAGACAACGTGTAGCCGAGGAACAAAGAAAAGCTGAAGAGGCACGTAAACAAGAGGAAGCGCAGCACCAAGCTGATATGGAAAAAGGTCAACTTGAAGGTCAAAAGAATGGAGAAACTGATTTTAAAGCAGGAAAAAATGATGTAGAAGTGCATGTAGCTGGAAAATCTGATGCATATAAACAAGCGTTTAAAGCGACTTATGCAGCCGCATGGTCTTTAGAAGAGCAGAAGAAAACGCATTTTGAAAAAGGAAAAGAACAAGGTTTAGCACAAGAGACGATGGACGATAGTCAAGTTGCTTCAGAGTTTAAGGTAAACTTTGCAGACGGATTTAAAGTAGGGAATAAAGAAAGAACAGAAAAAATTGAAAAAGAGCAAGCTGAGTTAGGGGAAAAGACAGGGAAAGAATTAGCTGAAAAGAATCCTGGAAATAGAGAGAAAGAAGTATACGTGAAGGCATATGAAACAGCGTATGAAAAAGGCTATAAATCTACAAAAAAGGCAGTAGAAAAAGCTGGCTATAAGTATGCATTTGAAAACTATGATTTAAAAGTTCCTGCTAAGTATGAAAGAAATGAATTGTTAAAGAAATGGTTTACTGAAGGATTTAAATCGAATAAAAAAGCAGCGGAAATTCGAGAAGAAGGGTATAAAAAGGGAGACAGCTGGTTCTCATTCTTCTATAAGAGTTTCGTACCAAGTGAATATAAAGAACATAAAGAGCTGTACGAACAAGCAATAGAACAAGGTAAAACAGCATAAAAAAAGATGAGGAGAAATTCCTCATCTTTTTTTAATCCATCCATTTCACTAATTTCTTAGAAATTAATAATAAAACACAACCTAGTACAATTGCCACAGCGCCAATAACTGTGAATACTTCAGCGTATCCAAGTGAAGTTGTGAAGCTTGCAAGTTGTCCGCCTAAAATGTTGGCGATACCTGAACTTGCTAGCCATACACCCATTAGTAAAGATGCTAATTTTACCGGAGCAAGCGCACTAACCATTGATAGTCCGACAGGTGATAAGAATAGCTCACCTAACGTATGGAAAAGATACGTAAAGACGATAAATAGTAAGTTTGCTTTTTCTGTAATGTTATGTTCATCACTACCTGTTTTTAATGTAGCGATAACGAGAATGATATAACCGATACCGAGCAAGATCATACCAAGTCCCATTTTAGTTGGGATTTTTAAATCACCCTGCTTGCGAGTTGCAAGTTTTGCCCATAATGCAGAAATGACTGGAGCAAGCAAAATAATAAATAATGGATTGACCGATTGGAACCAAGATGTTGGAACTTCCCATCCGAACACAGAGCGGTCTACAAATTTGTTTGTATATAATGTTAATGAGCTACCAGCTTGTTCAAAGCCAGCCCAGAAGAAGACAACGAAGCATGTTAAAATGACGATAACTGCGGTACGTTGTTTTTCTTTTTTTGTTAATGGTGTATCTCCTACTGATGGTTGTCCAGCAGCTGTTTGTAAATCGCGAGTTGGTTTTTTACCGATATTACCAAGGAAGCGATTTGATAGTGTTGTAAATAAAATTTGTCCAATAATCATTCCGATTGAAGCGGCTAAGAAACCGTAACGGAATCCGTAATGTACAACGCCATCAACTGTTGTTTTGAATAAATTTTCTGATAAAAATCCGCAAACGAGTGGAGCTAAAAATGACCCGACGTTAATACCCATATAGAAAATGGTAAATGCACTATCACGTTTTGGATCGTTCTCTTCGTATAATTCCCCAACCAGTGTAGAGATGTTCGGTTTGAAGAATCCGTTACCGATAATAATAAGCGCTAATCCGAGGTATAGGCCTAATTGGTTTTGCAAGGCAAATAGTGTAAGGTTACCGATTGCCATTGTTATACCACCAATTGTGATTGCTTTTCGTCTACCTAGAAAACGGTCTGTTAAGTATCCACCAATCATTGGTGTGAAATAACAGGCTCCAGTGTAAAATCCGTAAATAGAGAGTGCCCATGCGGGACTAAACCCAAGACCACCGCTTACTAAAGCTGTCGTTAAATATAATGTTAATAATCCTCGTAATCCATAGTAACTAAATCTTTCCCACATTTCTGTAAAGAAGAGTAAGTATAAACCTGGAGGATGTTTCTTTTTTCTTTGTTGTTCTCTTTCTAGTTGTATCGCTGATTCCATGTTATTTTCCTCCTGACACAAACAAAAACAAAGTTAATAATTTTGTACATTTAATATTTTACCTTATTAACTATTATAAGTCAATAAAGGTTGATTTTTCAGAAGAAATTGGAAAAGAGGAATAGCTATAGAATGGGTGTTTCTTTTGTGATAGACTATGGACTATGTTTTCTTTGTAAGGAAGCGGGTTATTGTACTTTTTTATATGTGAAATTGATTTCATAAAAGATGAAATTAAAGAAGGAGAAAGAAATGAAATTGTTACAGAAAAAAGAAATTTTACTTATTAGCCTTATGTTATTCTCTATGTTCTTTGGAGCAGGGAATCTTATATTTCCACCTTTCCTTGGGTATGAAGCAGGAGAACATGTTTGGATTTCATTAGTAGGGTTTATTATATCAGCAACAGGTCTTCCTATATTAGGTGTTATCTCTATTGCAAAAGCAGGAAGTTTTCAAACGTTAGCGGGTAGGGTTCATTCTTCATTTGCAATTATTTTTCCATGTATCGTGTATGTATTTATTGGACCTGGGCTTGGTATACCACGTGCGGGAAGTTTAGCTTTTGAAATGGGGCCAGGTCAGTTATTCCCTGAAGCAGGAAACGGATTATTATTGTTTTACACAGTTATTTTCTTTAGTATTGTTTACTGGTTAAGTTTATCCCCATCTAAATTAATGGGGTTGTTTGGAAAAGTCTTGACGCCGTTATTATTATGTATGATTGCACTCATTTTTATAAAGAGTATGTTTACAACGGTAGGAGATATGAAAGAACCAATAGGGAACTATGGACAAGCTCCTATGTTTCAAGGGTTTTTAGATGGATATTTAACAATGGATGCGTTAGCTGCTTTAATCTTTGGAATTGTTATTGCAAATGCATTACGTGCAAAGGGTATTGAAGATGATAAAGGTTTAGCGAAATATATGAGTATTGCTGGAATTGGGGCAGGACTATTATTATCTATTATTTATGTCATCCTTGGATATGTGGGGGCAATTAGTGGCTCATTAGGAACATTTGATAACGGTGCGAAAGTGTTAGCACAAGTTATGATTACATTATTTGGACAGGGCGGAGTCGTTTTATTAGGTCTTATTTTTACTATCGCGTGTTTATGTGTTTCAATTGGACTTGTTACGTCTTGTAGTCAATTTTTTGCGAGTGCATTTCCGAAAGTATCTTATAAAGTGTGGGCATTTATAGTAAGCGTTGTTAGTATGATCTTAGCTAATTTAGGATTAACGCAAATTTTAAAAGTATCAGTACCAATTCTTGGATTTATTTATCCAATTGCATTAACGCTTATTATTCTAGGGTTATTCCATAAGTATATTGGGAAGTATGCATACGTATATGCAGTAACTGTTTGGATTGTAGCAATATTTAGTGCAATTGATATTTTAAATAAAAATGTAATGATGAATCAGTGGACGTCAGTATTAAAATACATTCCGTTTTATACAGAAGGTGTTGGGTGGATTGTTCCAGCTATTATAGGCATGTGTCTTGGTTTCATCGTTAGTATTGCTTTAAATAAGAATAAATGAGTAAAAAGGTGTTTTCCTATTTTGGGAAGACACCTTTCTTTTTTTGGAAAAATACTATTGAAAATGAATAGACTAAGAGTATGATAAAGATAATTGGTAATATATAGGTTTAATGAGAGTTACGAATAAGGGGGTAGCATATGAAGAAGGATTTGGATAAGAAAATAGAAGCACTCGAAACGGCAATTGAAACGATTCAAGAAGCACTTGCTGAATTAAAGGTGAAGCAAAGGGAAATAGAAGTAGAAAACGCTCAGCAACATGTTAGTAAGGAAAAGAAGGAATATATTGAAACGGTAATGGAGGAAAAGCCAAAAGAAGAAATAGTTACGATAAAAGAGCCTGTGCAAGAACGTGAGGTAAAACAAGTAGATATATCTGCTTTTAAACCAGAGCCATTTAATATTATTAAGTTTTGTCAAACGTGGTTACCTCGTGTATTTGTCGGTATTATGTTGCTTGGAGTGATCTGGTTATTTAAAGCAGGGGTAGATGCTGGTTTATTAACACCAGCGATACGAATTGTGTTTGGTATCGCATTATCTATCGGGTTGTATTATATAGGAGATATTCAAATTAAAAGAGAGCGGCAAGCGTTAGGATTAGTATTAGCTGGAGGAAGTATTACCGGGATTGTTCTAACGACGTTTGCAGCACATTATTTGTATGCATTTATTCCGGCAAGCGTCGCGTTTCTCTGTAATATTGCATGGGTTATTTTAGGTATTTATTTAGCGAAAAGATATCAATCGGAATATCTCACTATTTTCGTAGCGGTCGGTGCGTTCTTCGTACCATTCTTGTTAAATAGTACGACTCCGAATCCTTATATTTTCTTTGGATATGAGACAGTATTAACACTTAGTTTATTATGGTATGCGTTGAAAAATCGTTATAAATACTTATATATGATTTCTTACGCTGTTGCTGCCATTGTCCTTTTCGTTTTCTTTGCTGTTATGTCAATGTTAGTAGAGAACTTGCAAATACAGTTAACGATTGTATATGGTTTGATTCATTTACTATTATTTTGGCATATGTTTACGGAGAGAAGTTTTATACTAGAGCCACGTTTGGCGATATTTAGTGCGAATGCAGTGTTCTTTATACTAGCTATTTCAAAAATACCTGATTTTACAACATGGGGATTGATTATTAGTGCATTCGTACATGCCGCTATGTTCGTATGTGAATATAGGAAAAATAGACATTCTACATTTACAAATCTCTTATTTGGTTTCGCAATGGGAGCATTTAGTTTAGCAATTTTATATGAGTATAGTTTAGTGAATGCAGCGATTGTACTATTGTTACAAGGTTTCCTCGGCATGGTCACTTCTATTAAAGTAAAACAACAGATAAAATTGTATGTTAGTGCGACGGTTTACGCAATTGGAATGATACAGACTATTTTTAGCCCGTTTGATCAATTTATTTCGGCAGGCTTTGTTGCTCATCTTATTTTAATAGGAACGTTCTATTATTGCATGAGAGAAGCGAAAGAAGTATTAGCGAGCTTCGGCAAATATATGTATTCTATAGTGCTCTATTGGTTTATGATAATTGTATTTATTACAATTACGAGAATCGGTGAAGTTTTATCTACAGATGGAAGCGTAATTAGTGTATCAGTATCGTTATTATGGATGGTATATGCATTATTTGCGGTTTGGTTTGGAAGAAATAGAAATATGAATGAAATATTATATGCTGGTTTAGTCGTTTTAGTCGTAACGGTAGGGAAGTTATTCTTACTTGACTTACCAGAGGTATCGATGATGATTAGGGCAGTGTTATTCCTAATCGTCGGTAGTATAGGTATCGTTATTTCAAGAATGTTTTTCTCGAAGGAAGAGAAGTGAGAAGAAGGCAATCCATGTATGGATTGCCTTTTTTATTATTTCTTATTAATCGTTACAGTTTCATTATATTTCGTTGTTGTATTTTGGCGTAGACGAAGCGTTGCTTGTCCAGTTGTATTTGAATCAATCTGTATATTTACAACTTTCTCAGCAGAGCCTAAGCTGTTTGTTGTGAAAGAAAATGCACTACTATATCCGAAAGTAGATGGCCAAGTGCCGTTTGCATTTTGTACTTTAGCCACTTGTGTTCCACCAGTAGTGAAGATACCTAAAGAATAGTTGTTATACGTTGTATTAGGTAGTAAGTTATTTACTTGAATCTTCATTTGGAAAATTTCATTGTTTGGTAGAATGCTAGGGTGTGTAACGACGTAGTCGCTTGTTGTTACCGCACCGTTATAACCGTATGAACCTGGTTTAAAAGTATTTGTATTAAACCATTGATAACCTGCATTTGGTGCACTCCAAGGTTCAGGTTGTGGTTCTGTTGATAAGTTTGGCTGTTCAAATGTTTGTAGAGCTGTAGGTGAATCAAGTTGTAAACCATTTACTTGATCTAAACTTGTAAATGTCTCTTTATTTGATAACCAATTTACGATGTTTTCTAATAAAATCGCATCGTTTTCTTCTTTATAACCATCGTAAGTTTTCTTTGTTTGACCAGAATCTTCACGAACGTATTTTGGCGTAGCATCTTCAACAGGAGAAGAGTCACCAATAAAGGCAGCTTTTCCAAGTCCTACTTTTGCGATAGCAGCATATGGGCCTTCTGCAATACCACCGCCATTATAAACGCCACTATCAACAGCGTTATTCCATTTTGATGGATTTTCTGGAAGGTAAACAAGTCCTTTTGCTAGTTTTGGGTTTGTAATTGCTAGAGTAGAACCAGCATGCATTGCTACAGACGAAACACCTTTTGTAATTCCGAAAGATTGTTCAGGCGATACAATTGTTTTCGCTGAAACATCACCAAGTGCATTGTAGCGGAAGCGAATACCGAAGTTGTCAGAGAGCCAATCAGAGCTTTCTACTCCTTGCATAGCTTGTGAATTTGCTTCTTCATTAGACATTCCTTTTGCTGGATTATCCCAAGCACCGCGTCTATATCCATTAAATACTTCAGAAGAGTCCCAGCGATTTTTATTACGATCTGCATTGTAATGATCAGCAATAAAGAAGATACTACCACCATTTTTTACATATTGTAACATAGCGTCCTGCTCAGATTTTTTGTAAGGAATATTAGCTTCTGGAACGATAAATACATTGTAATCTTTTAAGTCTTCGTACGTAATAGGTGTTGATTTACGAAGTTCCTTTACGTGATATCCGTTTTTTGCAATGCCGTTTCCGAAGTCAGAAAAGCCGCCGTCAATAACCCAGTCAGCTGTCCCAGCAGTTTGACCGTGTGTATTATCGAATAATACTTTCTTCCCATTGTTTTGATTTACAACTTTTGCAGCAATTTCAGGAGCTGGGTCTACAGAGCTTTCGGCATAAGTAGACGGTATGAACGAGGTCCCTATACTTAGTGTAATTGCTGTTGCTAAAGAAAATGTAATCCATTTTTTATTCTTCATAGAAGAATCCCCCTAATAATAAATATATGTGCTTTAATAATGTAATTTATTTTTCTGTAAAAATAAAGACGGAAAACATAAAAAATATTAAAAAATTGTAAAAATACCGTGAATTTTGTTGAGAAATATTTATATAGATATAAAAACATCCCTTCCAAGTAATAAGGAAGGGATGTTTTGCTTAACTAATTTTTGAGTTAGGTGTTTCATCAATCTTATGAAACCCTTTCATGTAATATACGATTGCTAAGCCGATAAGCCAAATTGGGCCGACAATCAATGCAATTCGTGTATCTTCTGAATACGCCATTATACCTAATACTAATACAAGGAAAACGAGTGAGAAATATGAGCTTAATGGGTATAAAGGCATTTTATACGATAACTTTTGTTTATTTTGAGTAGGCAAGCTTTTACGGAATTTAATTTGAGCGACTAATATAATTCCCCAAGTCCAAATTGCACCGAAAGTTGAAATGCTAGTAAGCCATGTAAATACCTTTGCAGGTACGAGATAGTTTAATATAACACCAATTAGTAAAACGATAGCAGTTGCTACAATTCCTTGGCTTGGAATGCCATTTTTATTTAAACGACCAAATCTTTCAGGAGCTTTTTTCTGCTGAGCTAATGTATATAGCATACGGCCTGTACTAAATAAACCACCGTTACAAGAAGAAAGAGCTGCTGTTAATACGACAAAGTTAATAATACCTGCTGCTTTTGCGATACCAATTTGTTGGAATGTTAATACGAATGGACTGCCTTTCTCACCAAGTTCGTTCCATGGATAAATTGCCATCATAACGAATAATGCCCCAACGTAAAAGAGTAGAATTCTCCAAAATACGTTATCGATTGCCTTTGCGAGTGTTTTCTTCGGATTTTGAGCCTCACCAGCTGTAACACCGATTAATTCAACGCCTAAATAAGCGAATAGTACCATCTGCATGGAGAGTAGTAACCCAGAAAATCCATTTGGGAACCAGCCACCATGTGACCAAAGATTTGAAATACCAGTAGCGATACCACCGTTTCCGAATCCGAATAAAATAATAACAGCTCCGACTACTATCATACAGATAATTGTGACAATTTTAATGAGAGCAAACCAAAACTCAAGTTCTCCAAATACTTTTACCGATAAGAAGTTAAAAGCGCTCATTAATAATAGAGCAAGTAATGCCCAAGTCCAGCGCGGGATATCTGGGAACCAGTACTGCATGTAAATACCAGCTGCTGTAATCTCAGCCATACAAGTAACAACCCATAAGAACCAGTAATTCCAACCAGTAATATAACCAGCGAGTGGTCCAATATAATCATATGCATATTTACTAAAAGAACCAGCAACAGGTTGTTCAATTGCCATTTCCCCAAGCGCTCGCATAATGAAAAAAATAACGAGACCGGCAATCATATAGCCTAGCAAAATAGAAGGACCTGCTAGTTTAATGGCGGAAGCGGATCCTAAAAATAGCCCAACGCCAATAGCTGAGCCCAGTGACATTAAAGTAATATGTCGTTCTTTTAAACCACGATTTAAAGTTCCAGATTTGTTTGTGTGCTGCATAAGAAGAATCCCCCTTGTAGAGTGAACGATATTTGAATGCGTTTACTAAATATTTAACTATTTCAAATTATAAAACATTTCTATCTGTTATGCTACAAAAATAATCATAATGAACTGTACTACATCTGTACTTGTCAGACTTAAACTCAAAATTCTAACTATTAGGGAATATATTGACTCTTCTTTTTATTGATTGTTAAGATTAAGTATTATATTTTCTCACATACTAGTAAGAAAAAGAATGTGTGATAATAATTCAGGTGTAGGAAGGGTACATAAGCATGTTTCAATTACAAAAATATAACACTTCTGTGAAGCAAGAGTTTTTAGCTGGCATCACAACTTTTTTTACATTTGCGTATATTCTTGTCATCAATCCAAAAATATTATCTGATGCAGGTGTACCATTTGACCAAGCGTTTACAGCAACAATTATTGCAACCGTTGTTGGAACAGTAGGTATGGCGATTTTCGCGAATTACCCGATTGTTATTGCTCCAGCTATGGGAATGAATGCATATTTTGCTTATTCTGTTGTACAGAAGGCAGAAGGGATTACATATGTAGTTGCCTTTTCAGCTGTATTTGTAACGGGGATTATTTTTCTTTTATTATCTTTTACTTCGTTTAGGCAAAAGTTAATTTTAGCAATTCCTGATAGTTTAAAGCATGCAATTGCAGGTGGAATTGGACTATTTATTGCTTTTATTGGATTGCGCCTTTCTGGAATTATCGTGGATCATCCGTCTAATTTAGTTACGATTGGTGATTTTCATTCTCCAGCTGTTATTTTAACTTTAATTGGTTTAATATTAGCGGCGGTATTAATGACATTGCGTGTGAGCGGTGCATTATTTATTAGTATGATTGTGACAGGAATTATTGCCTTCTTTACAGGGCAATTGAAGTTTGCTGATAAAATTGTGGCGATGCCTCATTTACCAGAGGGTATCATCGTTTCAAACCCAATCAATGCCTTTTCAGATGTAATTGAATACGGATTATACGGCGTTGTATTTTCATTTTTACTTGTACTTTTATTCGATACAACAGGTGCATTACTTGGTTTAATTAAACAAGCAGGTTTAATTACAGACAATACAGAGAAGCGTTTTGGTAAAGCGTTTATTGCAGATGCAATTGGCGGGACTACAGGTTCTATCTTTGGAACAAGCCCAACAGCAGCGACGATTGAATCGTCAGCAGGTATTGCTGCAGGTGGTAAAACTGGATTAACAGGGATTGTAGTTGTTGGTCTAACAATTATAACGGCATTTTTTAGTCCTGTTATTGCTTCTTTATCAAGTGTAGCCGCTATTACAGCTCCTTCATTAATTATAGTAGGTAGTTTAATGGCACAAAGCATTCGAGATATTAATTGGAATGAATTTGAAGATGCGTTACCAGCATTTTTAATTTTTATAGGTATTCCGTTAACATCTAGTATTGCAAATGGAATCGCAATTGGATTTTTAGTATATCCAGTCTTGAAAATTGTGAAGGGTAAAGGGATGGAAGTGCATCCGTTACTATACTTATTTACAATTTTATTTGGATGTCATTTATTCTTATAATATAGGAGAGGGGGCTTCTTATGAGGGGCTCCTTTTTTGTGTATAATAAAGTGAAACTTAAATTAGTAATGTAAAATATAAATTACTTATTGGAATATATATTATAATAAGGGTGGAGGAGAAAGAAACAGTAAACAAAAACATAGACAAAAGTAGGCATATATAGTGAAAAGTAATTATGAAACAATATAAAGCGAAAGAATTTTCAGAAATGCTTAATGTCTCTGTTAAGACATTGCAAAGGTGGGACAATCAAGGTGTTTTACCTGCTTACCGAAACCCAAAAGGAAGAAGATATTATACAGAAGAACAGTATAAGAAATATATGGGTATTCAAGAAGAACTTGTTCAGGATTTAATATCTATCATTCATGTATTTAGCTGTAGAATATATGGGTTGAGAAAATACAAAAAGAAAATGTCGGAGGATGAAGACTTATGAAAAGAGCATATTTAATAGAAATCAAACCGACAACTGAACAAATTAGTAAAATCCGTCAAACTATTGGGGTGTGTCGATATGTATATAACCTGTATATCTCTAAAAATAAAGAGGTATATGAGTCGGAGGGGAAATTTCTTAGTGGTTATGACTTTTCCAAATGGTTAAACAATATTCATACAAAAGAGTGTGACCAGTGGATTAAAGAAGTGTCGAGCAAAGCGGTAAAACAAGCGATTATGAATGGAGATAAAGCTTTTAAGCGGTTTTTTAAAGGTTTATCTAAGTTTCCACGATATAAAAAAAGAAGAAGCAAGATGTGAAGTGCTACTTTCCGAAAAACAACAAAACAGATTGGACAGTAGAAAGACATAGAGTAAAAGTCCCTACAATTGGTTGGATAAGGTTAAAAGAGTATGGATATATTTCAAAAAATATAACTGTAAAAAGTGGTACAGTATATCAAAGAGCAGGAAGATACTATGTGTCTATACTCTGTGAAGTGAAAGAGGTAAAACCAAATGCAACTCTCAATACAGTAGGTCTAGGAATTGATTTGGGAATTAAAGACTTCGCTGTACGTAGCGATGGAAAAACTCACAAAAATATAAATAAAACAGTACAAGTAAAAAAGATAGAAAAACGGTTAAAACGTGAACAACGCTCTTTATCACGCAAATTTGAAAATATAAGAAAGAGAGGTGAACAACCTGTTACTAATAAAAGAGCGAATATAAACAAAAATATTCTTAGGGTGCAACAACTACATGCTAGGCTAGCAAATATTCGATTAGCGTATGTAAAGTCTATTGTAAATGATGTGGTGAAAACCAAGCCAACGTTTATTGTAGTAGAAGATTTGAATGTGAAAGGTATGATGAAGAACAAACATCTATCTAAAGCTGTAGCGCAACAATGTTTTTATGCTTTTAAAACATGGTTATTAACGAAATGTAGGGAATATGGAATTGAACTACGGCAAGTGGACAGATTCTATCCATCTTCTAAAATGTGTTCATGTTGCGGTCAAAAAAAGTCGGATTTAAAGCTGTCTGACCGAGTATATACATGTGAATGTGGCAATGTAATAGATAGAGATTTAAATGCGTCAATCAACCTTTTACAAGCAAAAAAATATACAATACTAACGTAAATAGATTGTATATATGTACGGTGGGCTACATCGGAATTTACGCCTGTGAAGTGTCACAGCAAACTGTAGTAGCAAGTGATTAGCGAGGCAGGGCACGTAGAAGCAGGAATACTCTAAGAATATACATTTGTCTATATTTTTAGTAGCAGGAACATGAATGGCTGTAAGTAAAATAAAAGTCGCGCGTGTTCAATTAGATTTAACACAGCAACAATTAGCAGAAAAAGTAGGCGTTACAAGGCAAACGATTAGTTTAATTGAGAAGGGGAAATACAATCCATCTTTAGATTTATGTTTAAAAATTTGTTATGCAGTAGATAAAACGTTGAATGATTTGTTTTGGGAGGAAAAGGAGTGGTAGGATGAAAATCGTGAAAGATGAACGTTTAATGATTGAAGGGTTAAAACATATTAGATTAGCTTTCATCTTACAAAATATCGTCATACTAGCTATCGTCTTTTACCGCTATGTCTTGCAAGGGGCAGGATATGAAAGTGTTTCAGATTTATTAATGGTATTTATGGGCGGGATAATAATTATTAACTTTTTAAATCTGAAAAATTCAGTGGAAGTGTATGAGCATACGGGCGGAGTGTCGCGTCGTTATTTTATGAAGTTATTATTCATTCCAGTGGGTATTATTATTGGGATTTTAGCTATTTGTATCGTTGTAACACCAGATATTTCGATAAAGGAAATTAGTATGACAGGACTTATTATGTTTGCTTGTTTTTTAGTCCCTAGTTTGTTTATATACATATATATGAAAAAAATAAAAAGAGAAGATTGAAATATAAGAAAGGCTTTCCTGTATTGAGGAAAGCTTTTCTCATATTCTTTTATATAGTACTTTATGAAGGCCAATCGGTTCAATTTCAAAGATTTCACCATATTCCTGAAAGCCTAAGTGTTTGTAATAGTCAGCTACAGTAATTCGGCCATTACACCATAATATATTTGCTTGGCGTTCTTGCAAGATTTGTTCCGCCTTCTGAATTAAGGAGCTTCCAGCACGGTTGTTTCGAAATGCAGGTAATGTTGCCATTCCTCGTAGACGATAATGAATACCCGTTGGTAAGTCGGGATATATTTCTTTTGAGAAGGAAGCGATACTAATTAGTTCATCGTTTATAAATGCGCCTAAGTGGAAGGTGTCTGTTTCATAATCGGAAGGGTATTTACAATCTGCTAATGTTTGATTGGGGCGTAAAATTTTTTGACGTAATACGTAAGTTTCAGATCCCTCAATATTTTTCACGGTAATCATATTAACATCCTTTCTTATAACGCTTTTTCTGTTAATTGTATAAAGAAATAGGCAGGTGCGGCGAGAAGTCCGAGTATGCTAGCAGTTCCGAGAAGGAGTGAAAGTAGGAGGCAAGAATATTTTATTCCATTCGATTTTTTCCATCCGTAACTACAAATCTCAATACTAATACCGATGAGAATAATGGCAACGAGTATTTCGGCTAATAATAAGAGAGCTAAAGTTATAATAGACATAATGTAATCCATCCCCATAATATGTGATAGTAACATTTTACCATATGAAATGGAAAAAAATGCCCCTCAATTATGTGAGGGGCATTTTTTTATTCTAATATGTTTTTTAGTGTATCGATATGTTCTTTTGAGCCTGTTACAAGTAATGTATCACCGTGTTGTAGTCTTGTATCCCCATGTGGGATTAATGCTTTATTTCCACGATAAATTTGAATGACTAGTACATCACCTAAAAACGGAAGGCGACGAAGTGCAACGCCGTTATATTTATTGCTCCGTAGTTCAACTTCACGGACTGTTTCGTTTGCTGTTGTAATTAAGCGAACGAGACTAGGTTTATCAATAAGCGCACGTAATAGAATACGTGTAGAGTTAATTGTTGAGAATACAGCGATATGTTCTTGCGTTGCTTTTTCTTGTAGAAGTGGATCTTCTACACTTGCAATAACATGTTCAACACCTAGCTCTTTTGCATGTTCTGCCAATAATAAGTTTTGTTCATCATCACTTGTTGCAACAACGACGCGATCTGCATCAAATGCTGTTTGTTCAGTTAATGATGCGATTGTGATGTCATCCAATTTCACGATAGGGAAGTCGTGCGATTTCGCTTCTTCATCATTTATTTTGTTTTGATGCATCATATATAGCGTTACGTCATAATCTTCTCGTTTTAAATCTAGTGATAACGGAAGGGTAATTCTGCTCGCGCCAATAATAGCTACTTTTGGTTTTGGTGTTTCTACTTTTGGGAACATTTTTTTAAACAATATAGGTGCAAAAATACAAGTAATAACTGCGCTTAAAATAAGAGAGGCAGATAAACTTGGACTGATGATCTCCAGTTTTTCACCAATTTGTGCAGCCGCAATAACTAAAGAAAGTGTCGATGTTAATAAAATTGCACTTCCAAGTACGATATTACGTGGATACCATTTTCTTAAGACGAGTGATGGTAAGAGTTTTGAAATAAAGAGTCCTACAATTAAGATTGGGATCATTAGCATGCTAGAAGGTTCTTTGAAAATAGACCACACCTCTAGATTTACACCAACCATTACGAAGAAAATAGGGATGAAGAAACCGTAGCCGATAGAATCAAGTTTTTCCACCATATCTTCATTTGGTGATAATAACGATACAAGTACACCTGCTAAGAAGGCGCCTAAAATATTTTCTGCTCCAACAGATTCCGATAACCCAACTAAGATTAAAATGAGTGCAAAAACAGCTCGTGTATCAATTTGTACACTACCAGCTTTTAAACTATCTAAGTATGGAATGTTTTTAAAACGTTTTGCAACGAAGTAAATAACAATACCAGCGCCGAATAGAAGAAGAAGAAGCCACATGCTTTGGCCGCTTTCGGAATTTAATCCGACGAATACAGCGAGTAAAATCATTGTAACTAAATCCGCAATAACAGCGACTAATAAAATGATTTGCCCAATTGCTGTTTTTCCTAAGTTATTCTCTTTTAATGTTGGTACAACAACACCTAAAGAAATAGTTGAAATAATTAAAGTCATGAACATTGCATTATCTACGAATCCTAGCCATACGAATAGTAATGATAGGGCATAAGATAAGATGAAAATAAATAAGAAGATAATGCTTGCTGCCTGAAATGTATTTGGTTCGTTTGTCGTATTTTTTTTCCCTTTTTGTTTAAAGATAGAAAAATCAATTTCTAAACCGCTTAAGAACATGAGGAAGATAAATCCTAATGTTGATAAAACTTGAAGCCATATATCTGGCTCAATAATATTAAACCCACTTTTACCTACAAAGATTCCTGCAATAATTTCTGCAACGACCACAGGAAGTGCTTTTAATTTAAAGCGTTGTAACAAAAGGGGAACGAAAAACGCGATTGCAACGACAACCATAAGTGATAGAACAGAAGTATGATGTTCCATTGCGTTCTCTCCCTTCAAATAAATATAGTACCTATTTAGCCATATAATAGGTAGAAAAGCAACGCATATGGATTCGATTTCATAAAGAAAGACTTTTCTTAACATTTGTCATAATAAGTATATTTTTCATGATTATGCTGTTAATTCCGTAATGTGGATGTAATAGGGGAGGGAATCTTACTGCTCGTTAATGCGGAATAAAAAAAGACTGCTGATTCCTCAGCAGTCTTTTTCATGTACATTACATTGAGAAGAAGATCCATACAGTTAAACCAACTGTTGCAGTTGCAACGAAGAAACTGTATATCATTGTAAGAATTTGAACTCTTCCTTCTCCTTCTTTTAAATGCATGAACATAATTAATTGTAACAATGCTTGCGCAACAGCCATTATGATAATAGTTGTTAAGACTGTTGAAAGTGGCAATGTTGTGTAAAGTGCCACGTATAACGCTAGAAACGTTAATGCAAGCGATAAAATAAATCCGAAAACGTGTGACCAAGGGAATCCGCTATGCGCATGTCCGTTTGCTTGATTGTTGTTTTGAGCCATTTACGCCACCATCCCGTTCAAGTAAACTAGTGTGTAAATAAAGACCCAAACAAGATCAAGGAAATGCCAGTATAAGCTGATAATAAATACTTTACGAGCTGTAACTGGTGTTAAACCTCGTTTTAAAATTTGGATAATAACACAAATTGCCCAAATGATACCGCCTGTTACGTGGGCTCCATGCGTTCCAAGAAGAACGAAGAATCCAGATAAGAAAGCACTTGTTTGAATTGTTGCGCCTTCACCAATATACATAATGAACTCTTCAATCTCGAAGAATAGGAAACCTGCACCTAAAAGTAATGTAAGGACGAACCATCCAAGCATCGCTTTTTGGTTGTGCTTACGCATTTCGTGAATTACGATACCACATGTGAAACTACTTGTTAAAAGTAGTAATGTTTGAATTAAAAGCGTTTTAAGTTCAAACAGTTGCGCTGGTGTTGGGCCATCTGCCGTACGACCAGCAAGGACTAGATAAGAGGCGAAAAGTGTTGCGAACAGCATAATTTCAGCCCCAAGAAAAATCCAGAATCCTAGGATATTCAATCTGCTTTGTTCGGATTGATATTCCAAAGGTAAGCTTTTATCTAAAGCCGCCATATCATTTCACCTCTCATGCTATATGTTCTGTTTTTTTAATTTCATCAACACTGATATAGTAACCTTCATCATAATCGAATGAACGATAGATTAAGCAAGCTAAAATACCAATACCACCGATTGCTGCAAGCCAGAACCAGCTAAATACTAATGCGAAACCTGCAAGACCGAAGAATCCAGACGCAATAATAGGCACACCAGAGTTACTTGGCATGTGAATTGGTTTGATATCTTCTGCTGCTGGTGTAACTGTTTCTCCGCGTTTTTTCATGTACCAGAAAGCATCAGCTTCTTTAATTTCAGGAAGCTTCGCGAAGTTGTAATGTTGTACAGGAGAGTGAGTTGCCCATTCAAGTGTACGACCATCCCATGGATCTCCAGTTGTGTCACGTTCACCATGACGTGCACTCCAAATTACGTTGTAGCAAAGAAGTAGGAAGCCGATACCCATCATTACCGCACCAACAGATGCGATTTGGTTTAGCCATCCCCATCCAAGACTTTCAGAGTAAGTGTACATACGACGAGTCATACCGTCTAAACCTAAGAAGTACATTGGGAAGAAACAGATGTTGAATCCGCTCATAAAGATCCAGAATGTCCATTTACCTAGGCGCTCATTTAACATATGACCAGTCATTTTTGGATACCAGAATGTGAATCCAGCAAGCATAGCGAATACTGTACCTGCGATTAATACGTAGTGGAAGTGAGCGATTAGGAAGTAGCTGTTATGGTATTGATAATCAGCTGCTGCCATTCCAAGCATAACCCCTGTAACCCCACCGACTACGAAGTTTGGAATAAATGCCAATGACCAAAGCATTGGAACTGTAAAACGAATACGTCCTTTATACAGTGTAAACAACCAGTTAAAGATCTTAACCCCGGTTGGAATCGAAATCGCCATTGTCGAAATCGAGAAGAATGAGTTAACCGCTGGACCTGCACCCATCGTGAAGAAGTGGTGAAGCCATACGACGAAACTTAGTAAAGAAATTGCAACCATTGAGTATACCATCGCACTGTAACCGAATAGACGTTTACGTGAGAATGTACTAATGATTTCAGAGAAAATACCGAATGCCGGTAAAATAACGATATATACTTCAGGGTGACCCCATACCCAGAACAGGTTGGCCCATAACATCGGCATACCGCCGCTCGCCATCGTAAAGAAGTGAGCATCGAATAGACGGTCAAATGTCATTAATGCAAGAGCAACTGTTAATACTGGGAAAGCGAAAATAATGATAATTGTTGTAATTAAGATTGACCAAGTAAACATTGGCATTCTCATTAAAGTCATACCAGGTGTACGCATTTTTAAGATAGTAACAAGGAAGTTAATACCGGTCATTAGCGTACCGAGACCTGAAATCTGTAATGCAATTGCGTAGTAGTTATTTCCTACGCCTGAAGTAAACTCTGTACCTGCCATTGGGAAGTAAGAAGTCCACCCAGCGTCTGGAGAACCACCGATTACGAAAGCGATGTTGAATAACATTGCTCCGACAAAGAATAACCAGAAACTTAAAGCATTTAAGAACGGATATGCAACGTCACGAGCACCAATTTGTAATGGTACTACAAGGTTCATTAATCCCATAACGAATGGCATTGCCATGAAAAGAATCATTACTGTACCATGTGTTGTAAAGATCCCGTTATAGTGTTCAGCGTTTAAATAAGTTGTTTCTGGGAATGTTAACTGTGCACGGATCATTAAACCATCCATACCACCACGGAATAACATGATAACCGCAGAAATAATATACATAGCTCCGATTTTTTTATGGTCAACAGTTGTTAACCATTCGTCCCAAAGCCATTTCCATTTTTTATACTTTGTTAGTACGAAAATGATTGCTAATGTCACAAGAACGATAGAAGCGTCTGCACCGTAAATAATCGGGTCACCTGTGACAAAGAATTCATCAAGCTTCACTGTGTTCACTCCAATCTGTTGGAATAATAGCTATTATTTTTTGTTTTTGTAGTAGTTGTAATCACAATATTCAAGTGATTTTGGATCTACATAACTTAAGTGGTGACTAGAGAATGTCATACGACCAACTACACCAGGTTTAACAATTTCGTTGTACTTAGCTTCTGTTAGTTTAGGAGCAGTTTCTTGTACTTCTTTAACCCACTTGTCATATTTCTCTTTAGTTTTTGCTTCAACTTCGAACTCCATGTGTGTGAATCCTTCACCAGAGAAGTTCGCACTACGGCCTAGGTAAGAACCTGGCTTATCAGCTTGTAAATAAAGATCCATAATCATGCCATCCATTGTGTACTTCATACCACCAAGTTCTGGTACCCAGAAAGCATTCATTGGGCCGACAGAAGTCAGTTTGAATTGAATTGGTACACCAGCTGGGATGTTTAAATAGTTAACGGTTTCAATTTTTTCCTCTGGGTAACTGAATAACCATTTCCAGTTTGCAGATGTAACATAAATTTCAACTGGTTTAATATGTTTGGACTCTTTCGGAACCTCTTCCGAAGCATAAGTTGCTTTTACTGTTGGAATCGATAATGCGATAACGATAATAACAGGAACAAGCGTCCAAATAATTTCTAGTAATGTGTTACCGTGTTGTTCAGGTGGCTCATAGTCCATATTCTCTGGTTTTTCACGATAACGAATCAAGATGACTGTAAACAGAATGAATACAATTGCGATAATTAATGACATAAGCAAGAATGACCAAACAATTAAATCATACTGTGCTTTTGCAACAGGTCCTTGCGGATTTAATACTGCGAGTTTTTTATCACAGCCACCGAGGAACAGAAGTAATGATAACGGAAGAAGCGAAGCCAACTTCCAAAACGCTTTCTTTAGTTGCACGATTGAAAATCTCCTTTCTCCTTGGATTGAAACTATGCCAATAAAACAATATAAACCTATTAATTTATAGAAGGCAATAGTTTTTGATATATTGTTAAAAAATAGACACAAATGCACACTTTTTAAGGTGAATATCATTTGTAACTTGATTACATTGTAAACTATTTTCCAGAGAAAAACGTGATTGTGAAAATTTTAAGATAAATAAAGTTATACCAGGATATCCAAGAAATAGAAAAAAGCTATCTTATCATAAGGAAGATAGCTGAATATTTTGTATATTTAGTTTATTTCTTGTGTGACAGTTCGTGGCTGTTCAAGTACGACAATTTTTTTATATTTAACTTGATATAAAATGTAACAAATAATCATAAATGGAATGCCACAATAAAGAGCAATTCTTTGATCTGGAATGAAAGCCAAACTAACAAATGTAATGAAATTCAGCGAAAACGCTACGATTGGAACTAGTGGATAGAGCGGTGTACGATATTTTAAATCATTTATGTTGCCACCATTTTTCACGAAATTTCTACGGAAGAAAAACTGTGAAGCGGCGATTGACATCCAAACGACAACGGCAGCCATTGCTGCAATAGATGTTAAAACTAGAAAGACAGTATCTGCCGCAAATACACTTGTTAGTAAGGATAGGCTAGCGAAAATTAGGCTGAAAATTAATGCATTTAGCGGTACACCTTTTTTAGTTAATTTCGTAAATGCTGGACTTGCCATTCCTTGTTTTGCCATCGCCCACAGCATACGAGAATTTGCGTAGAGACCAGAGTTAGCAACGGATAATACAGCTGTAATAATAACAAAGTTCATAATGTCTGCTGCATATGGGACACCGGCTACATCAAATACAAGTACAAAGGGACTTTCGACTAGATTAGCCTCTTGCCATGGGAGTAAACCTACAACAACTGATATCGCTAAGACGAAGAAGAAGAGAGTTCGCCAAATTGTGTTTTTAATTGCTTTTGGAATTGTTTTTTCAGGATTTTCACTTTCGCCTGAAGCGATTCCGATTAATTCTGTTCCTTGGAAGGAGTAATTTACTGTAATCATCGTAAGAAGAACAGCTAATGCACCATTTGGAAATAGCCCGCCATTTTCAGTGAAATTATGAAGCATTGGAGCTGGCTTTCCATTAAAGTCTAGTAGACCGAACATAACAGCGCCGCCAAGTACGATGAAAATAACAATTGTTGCGACTTTTACACTTGCGAACCAAAACTCTGCTTCTGCATATGCTTTTGCTGATAAAGCGTTTACGAGGAAGAGTGCTGCTGCAAATGTAACGCACCAAATCCAGGAAGAAACGTCTGGAAACCAGCGTTTCATTAAAATACTTACAGTTGTTAACTCTACGCCAACTGTAACAGCCCAATTTAACCAATACATCCAACCGACAACAAATCCAAAACCAGGTGAAATGAATTTGCTTGCATAACTTTGGAATGAACCTGCTTCTGGCATAGCGACGGATAATTCACCAAGACATAACATCGTTAAATACATAACAAATCCACCGACTAAAAATGCAAGAATAGCACCACCAGGTCCGGCATTATGGACAATTTGACCAGATCCCATAAATAACCCGGTTCCGATAACACCGCCGAGTGCAATCATAAATAGGTGTCTACTTTTCATTGTTCGTTTTAAATCTGTTTGTTCAATTTGTTGATTCATATGCCCCTCACCCCGTATTTTCTTGAATATGTGAACTTCGTTTTATTCTGAGTTTTTAATCATTAGTGGGGGATGCAACACACACTCGGTTTATTTGCTATGAAATGAATGGAGTATGTAAAAAAACGAACTATGACTAAATACTCTAAGAATGTTTGTTAACATGGTGATATCTTCACTATGTTAACAATTTTGATTTTAGCAAAATATTCTGTAAATGTATATTCATTTTTCTTTTTATTAAAAATAATTAGAATTTTTATAATTAATTCTATGATCGATAATTCACATGATCTTTCTAGCAAACTAGTAAGAAGAAGGGTACAATGATAAGAGGTGTATCTGTAAAATAATAATTAATGGAGTTTTGTTTATAATGAAAAAGTTAAAATATCTTTTTGTTTTTGGGATTATACTTGCTGCTGCATTTTTTATAGGAAAAGATAAAATCATGCAAAAGGCGCAAGTTCTACGCTTAGAGTTTCTATCTGAAATGAAAGAAGCAGCTATGATTGAGGATGTTCCGTTTATTAAACAATTACCAGAATTACCCAGAGGGTGTGAAGTGACAAGTTTAGCTATGTTGCTGCAATATAAAGGTGTACAAGTAGATAAGATGCAACTTGCTAGCGAAATTCATCGTGTTCCATTTGAACAAAATGGTTTGCGTGGAAATCCTTACGAGGGATTTGTGGGAAATATTTATACAAAGGCAGAGCCTGGGTATGGTGTATACAATAAACCAATCTTTGATTTAGCAGAAAAATATGTTCCTGAAAAAGTAATTAATTTAACAGGTAGAGACATGCAAGATATATATAAAGTAATTAGTTCTGGCTCTCCGGTATGGGTCATTATTAATACGACGTTTAAGCCGCTAGCTGAAAGTAGTTTTGAAACATGGAATACGAGTTCAGGCGAAGTGAAAATTACATATTATGAGCATAGTGCAGTAGTAATTGGATATGATCAAAACTTTGTATATGTAAATGATCCTCTTAAAAATAATCCACGTTTGGCTGTTCCGCGAGCAGAATTTGAGAAAGCTTGGGAGCAAATGGGAAAACAAGCAATTACTATTTTATAATAATGAAAAAGTCATCTTTTGATGTGCACCCCAATTGTTAGACACAAAAGACAATTGGAGGTGTGCTTTTTTATGGTTAAATTTTCACCGGAAGAAAAAGTAAATGTGGTAAGAAAGTATTTAGATGGCAGTGATGGAGTGAAAAGACTTGCGAGATCTATAAAAGTTCATCCAAGTGTAATTCAACAGTGGGTTAAGCGATATAAAGCAGTGGGTGAAAAAGCTTTTGAAAAACGCTATACAAGCTATTCCCTTCAGTATAAACTGGATGTACTTAATTATATGGATAAACAAGGGACATCTATTAGAGAAACAGCAGCTATTTTTAATATTCCATCTTATGAAACAGTTCGTCGGTGGAAAGAAGCATATGATTTAAATGGCGTGGATTCCCTGCTTACAAAGAAAAGGGGACGTCCAGCTATGGCTAACAAAAATATAAGACCAAAATTAAATCATACGGTCGTCGAAGGTTCTATAGAGGCATTACAAGAAGAAAATAAACGGTTACGTCTGGAAAATGATTATTTAAAAAAGTTAAATGCCTTAATTCAGAAAAAGACGAAATTACAGAACAAGACAAAGCGAAAGTAATTTATGAATTAAGGCACAAGTACAAGATCATCGATCTTGTGAAAATCGCTGGTATCGCTCGGAGTACATACTATTATTGGATCAAACAAATGAATCGTCCAGACAAATATGAGAAAATTAAAGAACTGATAAAAGATATCTTTGATGAACATCACGGTAGATATGGCTATCGTCGTATTACGTTAGAATTACAAAATAGAGGATATTTACTAAATCATAAAACAGTCCGTCGCTTAATGAATTCAATTGGATTGAAATGTCTTGTACGGATGAAGAAATACCGTTCGTACCGGGGAAATGTAGGGAAATTCGCTCCTAATATTTTAAAACGTCAATTTCACGCAGAAAAACCTAATGAAAAATGGGTAACAGATGTGACTGAATTTCATTTGCATGGTAAAAGGTTGTATTTATCGCCTGTTTTAGACTTATATAACGGAGAAATTATAGCTTACAATATAGAAGATAAGCCTGCATATTCTCTTGTTTCTAGAATGATAGATAAGGCCTTTAAATGTTTAAGCGCTGGTGAAACCCCTATCCTTCATTCAGACCAAGGGTGGCACTATCAAATGAAGCGATACCAACAATCATTAAAAGAGCATGGGGTTGTTCAAAGTATGTCCCGTAAGGGGAATTGTTTAGATAACGCAGTTATAGAAAACTTCTTTGGCTTATTAAAGTCTGAATTATTGTATCTTGAAGAATTCGAAAGTATGGAACATTTTAAGATAGAATTAGATAATTATATTCATTATTATAATCACAAAAGAATTAAAGCGAAGTTAAAAGGAATGAGCCCGGTACAATACCGGACTCATATTCAAACAGCTGCTTAATTTTTCAGTCTAACTTTTTGGGTTCAGTTCACTTTGGGACGGCTTTTTCTTTTTGGTTTATTAACACTGAAAATTCAGAAGATTCTTTTAAAAGTTAACGATTCACGTTATAATAACATTTAACTTGGTGAAGAAGGGGAGAAGAGAAATGGATGTTGCAAAGGAACTTGTTTTGTCAAAAAATCAGTTAGTTGAGTGGAGAAGGCATTTTCATAAGTATCCAGAGTTATCTTTTCAAGAAGAGAAAACATCGCAGTTTGTGTTCGATATACTTCGGAAATTCCCATATTTAGAAGTGTCACGGCCGACTAAATATAGTGTGATGGCAAAGCTAGTAGGTAAACATCCGGGCAAAACAGTTGCGATTCGAGCCGATATGGATGCTCTTCCTATTCATGAAGAAAATGAGTTTGATTTTATTTCTACATATAAAGGTGTAATGCATGCATGTGGTCACGATGGACATATAGCGATATTACTTGGGGTTGTACATAAGTTGGTAGAAGAAAGAGAGAAGATTAAAGGGGAGATTCGTTTTCTATTCCAACATGCTGAAGAGAATTTTCCTGGTGGTGCAGAGGAGATGGTTGCTGCAGGTGTAATGGAAGGTGTGGATTATATTATTGGTGCTCACCTTTGGGCGTCGTTAGAGGTTGGGAAAATAGGTGTTATTTATGGTCCTGCAATGGCTGCACCGGATGTTTTTAAAATTAAGATAGAGGGAAAAGGTGGACATGCTGGAATCCCTCATGAAACGGTGGATAGTATTGCAATCGGAACACAAGTCGTTTCGCAACTTCAGCAAATTGTATCTCGCCTCACGAATCCATTAGATTCTCTCGTAATATCTGTTACGCAATTTCATGCTGGGACAACTCATAATGTAATACCAGAGCAAGCAGAGATTGAAGGGACAGTAAGAAGTTTAAGACATGAATTACGAGGTGAAACAGAGAAGAAGATTGAGCGGATTGTGAAGCATATTACGGAATCTTACGGAGCGAAATATACATTTTCATATGAATATGGATATCGACCAGTTGTAAATGATTATGAAGCTACAGAGCTTATTGAACAAACGGCATTACAACTTTATGGAAGGGATAGCGTTGTTCGTTTACAGCCAACGATGGCTGGAGAAGATTTTTCAGCGTTTTTACAAAAGGCACCGGGGACATTCTTTTTTATCGGAGCGGGAAATAAAGAGAAAGGTATTATATATCCTCACCATCACCCTCGTTTTACGATTGACGAAGATGCATTACCGATTGGAGTGGAAGTCTTTGTATCAGCCATTATGAACTTTATAAGTAAAGGAGAATGAGATGAAGAAAATACACATTCTAGCGCTTATCCCAGTTCTTTGTTTAGTAGTTGGGCCAATATTTGCGGATTCAGTTACTCCTTACGTATTAGGGATGCCATTTTTATTATTTTGGGTATTATTATCAGTGTTTATTACATCTTTTTGTATGTGGCTTGTGTACGTGTTTGATCCTGCTAATAAGGAGGATGTAAAATGACTGCATTACTTATCATTATTTTATTTTTGTTTCTCGCACTATTTTTAGGGATTCGGGCACAACATGGAAAAGATATGAATTTAGAACAATGGTCAGTTGGAGGAAGAGGATTTGGCACTATTTTTGTTTTTCTCCTTATGGCAGGTGAAATTTATACGACGTTTACATTTTTAGGGGGAAGCGGCTGGGCGTATAGTAAAGGAGCACCTACCTTTTATATTTTGGGATATGGTGCTTTAGCTTATCTTTTATCGTATTTTTTATTGCCACCCATTTGGAAGTATGCGAAAGAGCATAACCTTGTTTCACAGTCGGATTTTTTTGCGAAGAAATATAGAAGTAAAGCGCTTGGACTTATTGTTTCGATTGTTGGTGTTGTTTCCATCATCCCATATCTTGTTTTACAGTTAAAAGGACTGGGAATTATCGTTTCAGAAGCTTCTTACGGAAGGGTGTCACCTGTTGTTGCAGTATGGATTGGTGCTATTGTTATAACTATATATGTAATGGTTTCAGGTATACATGGTTCGGCTTGGACGGCTGCTTTGAAGGATATTATGATACTGTTTATCGTTATGTTTTTAGGTATATATTTGCCGTATCATTATTATGGAGGATTTCAGCCGATGTTTGAGGCTGTAGAGGCAGCGAAACCGGGATTTTTATCTTTACCTGAAGAAGGAATGAGTATTTCTTGGTTTGTTTCTACTATTATATTAACGGCCCTCGGTTTTTATATGTGGCCTCATACATTTGCTTCTGCTTTTTCTGCAAAAAATGAAAAAGTATTTCGTAAAAATGCAGCAATTATGCCATTGTATTCTTTAGTTTTACTTTTCGTATTTTTTGCAGGATTTGCTGCTATATTGCAAGTTCCTGGGTTAAAGGGAGCGGATGTAGATCTTTCGTTATTCCGTCTTGCTTTACAAACTTTTGATCCTTGGTTTATTGGAATTATTGGTAGTGCGGGAGTATTAACGGCATTAGTTCCAGGGTCTATGCTTGTTATGGCGGCTTCTACACTGTTAGCAAAAAATATTTACCGAACGATAGTCCCGTCTGCTTCAGATAGACAAGTTGCTAAGATGGCAAAATTATTTGTGCCTGTAGTAACGCTCGTGGCAGTTTTATTTACATTTAAAGGAGGAGAAACAATAGGAGCACTTCTATTAATGGGATACAGTATCGTTACACAACTTTTCCCTGCACTTGTATGTAGCTTGTTTCCACGTCAAATTATTACGAAGCAAGGGGCGATTGCAGGAATGGGAGTTGGGCTGTTAGTGGTCGCATATATTACCTTATCTGGCTCAACTATAGCTACGATGTTTCCGAGTTTTCCGCAGTATATAAAAGATTTGAATGTGGGCATAGTCGCATTGTTAATTAATATGATTGTGATGTTTGTAGTTAGTGGATTTACAAAAGGTGTATTTATAAAGAAAAACACTATAATAGTAGAAAAGTAATTCGTTTATCCTGCATTAACGGGCAGTAAGACCCCCACCTCAAAATTCAGCGGAAGCAAAGAAGTTAGGTGGGGATTAAACTGTCCGTAAAAGCCCGATTGGTGAGGGTTGATTAAAGTTTTACTTTATTAGAGCTATCTTTGAAAAGAGATAGCTCTTTTTTTGTATATATTTCCTTCTATTAGCGGAATCTAACTAAAAACTTGTTGAAAAGGAAGCTAGGTGGGGAAATTGTTAGAGCTTGAAGGTAACTTATTTGAAGTTATGAAAGAAATTAGGGATGAGTTAGGTTCACCTAATGATTTAACAATTAGAGAAGTTGCTCTTGCTGGGAGTTTTACACGTTGTGCGGTTGTGTTTTTATGTGGATTGACAGATAAGGATAATGTTTATAAATATGTCATTCGCACACTGCAATACGAAGAAATTATAAATGAGGAAGCTGTTGTTCAAACGTTATTGGATCGTTTTATTTCTATCGCAGAAGTGGGTGTAAAGACGAAGTTTCCAGATATTATGAATGCGATATTAGCGGGAGATACAGTTATATTAATTGATAATATTCAAACCGCTATCGTTATTAATAGTAGGGCCTGGGAGAAGCGAAGTTTAGAACCACCAGTGACAGAAGATTTAATACGCGGACCGAGAGTTGGATTAAATGAAGATATTAATGTAAATAAAATGTTAATCCGACGCAGTTTACGCGATCCAAAGTTGAGGTTCCAATCTTATATTATGGGGAAGCGATCGCAGAAAGAAGTAACCCTAGTATATATAGAAGATATTATTAATCCTCACATTGTAAAAGAGTTAGATCGCCGTCTTCAATCAATAGTGACAGATGTCGTTTTGGAAACAGGTACGATTGAACAATTAATTCAGGATAATAATTTATCCCCATTTCCACAGTTTTTGAATACAGAGAGGCCTGATAATATTATAGCCTCATTAGCGAAAGGGAAGGCGGCCATTTTAGTAGACGGATCCCCGTTTGCTCTTATTGCACCACTTGTGTTTGTTGATATTTTTCAATCTGTAGAAGATCATTACGAGCGCTGGGTGATTGGAACGTTATTAAGATTTTTACGTATGGGTTCAGGCATAATTGCGGTTTTGTTACCAGCTATGTATGTAGCACTTGTATCTTATCATCAAGGACTTATTCCTTCTAAACTGGCTTATTCAATTGCAGGTGCGAGGGAAGGTGTTCCGTTTCCTGCATATATTGAAACGTTAATGATGGCCTTGACTATGGAATTAATACGAGAAGCTGGAATCCGATTGCCGAAACCGATGGGACAAACGATAGGGATTGTAGGAGGTCTTGTAATTGGAGAAGCTGCGGTAAATGCAGGGATTGTAAATCCGTTTTTAGTTATTATTATTGCAGTTACTGCGATTGCTACGTTTTCGCTTCCTGTATATAGTATTACGATTACGTTCCGAATTTTACTTTTCGTCTTTGTATTAGCTGCAACGGCTTTTGGGCTGTATGGGATCATTCTAGCTCTGATCGCACTTGCTATTCATATTACAAATTTAACAAGTGTTGGTATACCGTATACAACTCCAATTGCTCCTGCATTTTATAAAGATTGGAAAGAAGAATTTATTCGCATGCCAAAATCGATGTTGAAAGATAGACCAGAGTACTTACAAACAAAAGATTCTACAATACGTCCAAAGGAGCGAAAATAAGTGAAACCATTTGAGTATGGCGATGAAGAGATTGGATCTCGTGAAATTGGGTTTGCGGTATCATCGACCATTATTGGTATAGGGGCATTGTCTATGCCAAGAGATATCGCTAACCAAACTTTATTTTCGGACGGTTGGATTATCTTGCTTTTGGGTGGATTGATCTGCGCAGTTTTAGGCTGGTTTGTGACGAGAGTGGCTATCTTATTTCCAAAACAAAATTTTGTTCAATATACGAGTGCGCATTTGACGAAGCCTGTTGCATACACAATTAGTAGTATTTTAGTATTAACGTTTGCTGCTTTGACAGCATATGAATCGCGAATGATTTCAGTTATTTCTCAAACGTATTTATTTAGTGATACACCAATACAACTACTGTCTTTCTTCTTCTTATTAGTTGTTATTTATGGAATAGCAGGATCAAGAGCAGCCTTATTAAGGTTAAATGTTTTATTCTTACCTATTGTTTTAATTGCGATAGTACTTCTTTCTTTATTGAATATAAATTTAATGGAAATAAATAATTTACTACCAGCTTTTCAAACGAAAGTAAGTCAATATGCTGTTGGAGTTAAAAATTCTATTTTTACGTTTATTGGATTTGAAGTAGCGTTATTTTATGCGGTTTTGCTGAATGATAAGACAGCGAAAAAAGCGCCAATGGCAGTCGCGAAAGCGGTGATGGTAAACGTGCTGTCATACATTTTAATTTATGTAACTTGTATTAGTGTTTTTACTTATATGACAACACGTGGATTGACATATCCAACAATTGAATTAGGGAAAGAAATTGAAATTGGTGGAGGATTTTTAGAAAGGTTTGATGCGATTTTTTTTACGACTTGGATTATTACTATTTATAACACTACAGCAATGTATTATGACGTCGCATCTTTATTGTTTTGTGCTATGTTTCCGAAAGTGAAGAAACAAATTTTTATTTTCGTAAGTGCCCCTATTATTTTTATGGTGAATATGATACCTAGTAGTTTGAATACTTTATCAAGTTATGGGACTTATTTAGCTTGGATAGATATGGGGTTTGTTTTGTTAGCTCCTTTGCTCGTTTTGATTGTATATAAAATAAAAAGAAGGAATGGTGGAAATGAAACACCTTCTTAAAATTATAATGGTTATGGCTTTAACTGGATTTATGAGTGGGTGTTCTGAGTTAGAAGAGATAGAAGAAAGAGGATTTGTAGTAGGAGCGGCTTACGATATTGTGAAGGAGAAGAAAGCGAATCCAATTATGAAAGGGACCTATCAGATGGTACTCCCCAGTAAATTGTCTCAACAGGGTGGACAAGGGGGTGGGGATAGCGAAAATTATATTAATGTTAGTGCAAAAGCAGATAGTGTATTTGAACAAATAAGAATAATCGCCAAAAAAATTAGTCGTACATTATTTTTCCCTCATATACAGGTGATTATTTTCTCTGAAGAATTACTTTCACATCCATACATTTTACAAAATACGTTAGATGTATATATTCGCGATCATGAGATGAGAAGAAATATTCGTTTGTTCGTTTCTAATAAAAATGCCGAAGCTATTTTAAAACAAAGTGCCAAGCCTGAAAATTTACCGGCGCAGTATATTGATATGTTAGCTGAACACCCTCCGAAAAATGCCCAAATGATTGAGGCTGCAAGAATTGGTGAGGTGCAGGAAAAGATGATCTCTAACCGAAGTTTTGTATTACCTATTCTGGAACTAACAAAACAAGGAGTACAAATGAACGGTGCAGCATTGTTTCGTGGAAAGGATAATAAGTGTGTAGGCAATTTGAGTGGGGAAGAAACAGTAGGGATGAATTATATAATAGGTAAAAAAATTGGAGGTTTTTTTACCATCCGTAAAAAGAATCAACTTATTACATATGAAATTCATAAGTTACGTCGAAAAATTAAAGTATCCACAACGAATGCTACAAAACCGAAATTTAATATTCATTTATTTCTGGAAGGTACAATAGCTGAGTTGCACTTTAGTGATCATAAAAAGGTTTTGAATGAAAAGCGTTTAGAGAAGGATATATCGGAAGAAATGGAGGAGCGTATTCAAAAATCGATTAAGCTTGTTCAAAAAAAATATAAGGTAGATGTATTAGAGTTAGGGGAAGTGTATAAGCGACATAATTATAAAGAATGGACAAAAATAAGTAAGAATTGGGATCAAGGCGAAAATTACTTTAGTAATGCTGAAATTACTGTTCATGTTCATCCAACAATTGAACATTCAGGTTCAGCTTTACCGAAAAGAGTGAAATAAGGTGATGAAAGTTGTTTACTGGATTAGGAATTAGTTGCACGATATTAATGGCAGTTCTTCCAGGAACTATATATTTTATTCATAAAAAACTCACAACGTATGGAGCACAGCCGTGGAATACTGATGTGCAAAAAAAGAAACCTGAATAATTTCAGGTTTCTTTCGTGCAAAGCATATGTGAAGGGGGATACCTTCTATGTATGCTTTGCTTTATACAAGCCCTAACCAATGTACCAATTGTGTAGAGAGGAATGTAACAACAATGGCGATAACGGTAGGGATTGCAAACGATAAGAATGTCCATTTTGCACTTTTTGTTTCTTTGTATATGTTAACTAGTGTTGTTCCGCACGGGAAATGAAGAAGTGAGAACAACATTGTGTTTAACGCTGTTAACCAAGTCCAACCATTTTCTAGGAATAGATTTTTAATTTGATTAAAATCATCTATTTCAGTTAAAGCCCCAGTTGATAAGTAAGACATTAATAAAATTGGGATTACAATTTCATTAGCAGGTAGTCCAAGAATGAATGCAGCTAGAATAAACCCGTCAAGTCCTAACATTTTAGCAAATGGATCTAGGAAATTTACAAAATACATAAGTAAGCTTGTGTCACCGATAAAAATGTTAGCAAGTAACCAAGTTAATGCAGCTGCAGGGGCAGCAACAACTATAGCTCGTTTTAAAACATAGATTGATTTATCGAGTGTTGCGCGAACAATTGTATTCCAAACTTTTGGCTTGCGGTACGGAGGTAACTCAAGTGTGTAGTGAGTTGGAACCCCTTTTAAGGCTGTTTTTGATAGTACCCAAGAAACAGTTAATGTCATAATAACACCAATTACAACCATTCCGACTACAACGCCAGCAGTAATCAATGTTTGCATACTGCCTGTATAACCAGCAGCCATAAATAGTGAAGCCATTAAAATTAACATAGGCCAGCGACCGTTACAAGGAACGAAGTTATTCGTTAAAATTGCTAGCATACGTTCACGTGGTGATTCAATGATACGTGTTGACATAATGGCTGCTGCATTACAACCAAATCCCATTGCCATTGTTAAAGATTGTTTCCCGTGTGCGCCGGATCGTTTGAATAAGCGGTCCATATTAAACGCGACACGTGGTAAGTATCCGTAGTTTTCTAATAGCGCGAACATAGGGAAAAAGATTGCCATAGGTGGTAACATAACGCTAATAACAGCACCGATACCACGGAACAAACCAAGTATTAAAATGCCATGTAACCATTCAGGTGCATGCGCAGCTTGGAACCAAGATGTTAAATATCCTTCGGCCCATCCGAAGAATTCGGCAATCATATCAGATGGTACGTTAGCGCCTGCAATTGTAAGATAAAAAATAATAGATAAAATACCGAGCATAATTGGGAATCCCCAGATTGGAGATGTGAAAATTTTATCTAGTTTTTCGGAACGATATAATTTATCAGTATTTGTATATTGGACTGATTCTTTACATATGCTTGCAGATGTTCGGTAAATATCTCCGACTATATCATCTCGTATATCTTCTTTTGAAAGTGTTTGTGCATGTTGAATAATATAGTCTAATGGAAGAGCTTTACTGGCTGAGTGAGATTCCATTAATTACGACCTCCCTTACAAGTGGTTCATTATGGTGTTTTTGAAGTGTAGTTAAGAAATTTTTATCTCCATCTAATATACGTAACGCAATCCAACGTGCTGGATACGTATCACCGAACACTTTATAAATTTGTGGTTCTAATTCCTGAATCATATTTTCGATTTTTTCGCTGTAAGTAATTTTAATTGGTGCTGGAATTAGTTTTTTATTTGCTACTTTTGCAATAACATTTAGCAAATGACCAATACCTACTCGGTTACGTGCTGAAATTTTAACGACAGGTACACCAAGTGATTTTGCTAATTTCTTTTCATCGATAACAATCCCTTTTTTCTCGGCTTCATCAATTAAGTTAATGCAAATGACTACATTATTTGTCATCTCCATCACCTGGAGTGCTAAATTTAAATTTCTTTCCATAGCAGTTGCGTCTATAACAACTACAGTTACTTCTGGTTTTTCAAATATAATATAATCCCTCGCTACTTCTTCGTCTGCGGAATTTGAGTATAGTGAGTAAGTTCCCGGTAAATCTATTAATGTATAATTACTTCCGTTATGTTCATATTCTCCTTCAGCTTTTAAAACAGTTTTTCCCGTCCAGTTTCCAGTATGTTGTTTTAAGCCTGTTAAAGTATTAAATAATGTACTTTTCCCTGTATTCGGGTTACCAGCTAAAGCGATACGATGTTTGCTCATCTGAAATCATCTCCTATTAATACCCCGAAAATAAGGGAGCTTTCTTCTTTGCGCAGTGCAATAGTTGTGTTGCTCACTTGATAAGCGACCGGATCTCCAAGTGGACTGCGTTGCAATACTTTAATCGTCGCCCCTGGGATAAATCCCAAATCTAATAAACGTCGTTTCATAGTTCCTTCTAATTGTATCTTCTCAATTTGTACAAACTCTCCTATTTTAAATTCGGAAAGTGGTTTTATATTAGCCGATACCATAAAAGTTACCTCATCTCTATATTTTTAGTTTGAGTTTAAAAAGTTTCCTAAGGTAAACTTTTTGTTAGTAATATAGTAGACTACATTGGATTATGTTGTCAATTAGTACTTTAAAAATATTCATTTATTTTTAGAATTGTTCCAATTTATTTAGTTGTACTAAAAAATATTACTGAAATTATTTTTAATGTGCATAAATTAGGTGTATAAAAATTACAAAATACAGCGGAATTGTAAATGTAACTTTAACGAAAAGGGAAAAAGAGAGAAAAACATTTACATTGAATTTACATTGTTAAGAATATATTTACATTGCGGCGTAGTTAGTGTGGTTTTTGTTGGATTATTTAACTATAAATGTTGGGATTTCTAGCTTTTAAAGATTATTATCGTCATTTACTTAAAATTAAAAATTGCTTAACACTCACATAATATTGTTGTCCTACAATGAATTTGTGTTCGAAAGAAAATGAATTCGAAAAGTGATAATCCAAATGGGGGTACAAGACATGGTTATGAAAAAAGGTATTAAATTTTCTTTAGCAGCTTTAGTGGTAGCAGGAGCATTAGTTGGTTGTGGGAAAGCAGAAGATACAACTAGTAAAGACACTGCTAAAGGAAGCGATAATACAAAACAAGAATTATCAGGTACGATTGCAGCGGCTGGTTCTACAGCTCTTCTACCTCTTGCGGAGGAAGCTGGAAAGAAATTCATGGAGAAAAATTCAAAAGTTTCTATTCAAGTTCAAGGTGGCGGTAGTGGAACTGGGATTAACCAAGTAGCATCTGGTGCAGTACAAATTGGTAATTCAGATGTTCCATCCGGAGATAAAATAAAAGATGCTGAAAAGGCGAAAGAATTAGTAGATAACAAGGTAGCGGGTATTGCATTCGCTCTTGTCGTAAATAAAGATGTAAAAGTTGATAACTTAACAATGCAACAAGTACAAGATATCTTCACTGGAAAAGTAACAAATTGGAAAGAAGTTGGCGGAAAAGATGAAAAAATCAATGTAATTAATCGTCCAGCTTCATCTGGTACACGTGCTACATTTGAAAAAACGATTATGAAAGACGCGAAAATTAATGATGGAACTGGTACAACACAAGATTCTAACGGTGCAGTAGAGCAAGCGATTAACTCTACTCCTGGTTCGGTGAGCTATTTAGCAATGTCTTACATGGTGGGCGAGAAAAAAGGCGCACTACAAACAGTGAAAATTGATGGTGCTGAACCGAAAGTTGAAAACATCGCGTCTGGTAAATATCCATTCTGGTCTTACGAATATATGGTAACAAAAGGTGAAGCGAAGGAAGCGACGAAAGCTTACATCGATTATGTAAAAGGTAAAGATTTTGAAAAGCAAGTAGAAGATATGGGCTACATTCCAATGTCTAAATTAAATAAGTAATAAAATTTTATGGGGCTGGCTGCAAGGCCAGTCCTGTTCATTTCAATCTGTGAAGTGGGGTCTGTCCTGTGATGAAGGGGAAAAAACAAATTAATTACGTGAAAAGTGAATATATAGGAAGATCACTTGTTACGTTTTGTGGTATTTTTATAGTTTTAATTACATTAGCTATTATTGCGTTTATTTGTGGGAAAGGTATTCAATCTTTTACACAAAGTGGTATCTCATTTACTGAGATGTTAACATCGACAAAATGGAATCCAAATGCTGATCAAGGATCCTTCGGGGCTTTAATTTTCATTGTAGGTTCAACGGTGGTTTCGTTAGGTGCGGTTATTATTAGTGCACCAATTGCTATAGCTCTTGCTATATTCATGAATTTAATTTCGCCAAAGTTTGGAAATAAAGTATTGAAGCCTGTTCTAGAATTGTTAGTTGGTATTCCTTCGGTTGTATACGGATTATTAGGGGTTACGATTTTAGTACCGCTATTACGTGATTCGTTTGGGGGAGTAGGCTTTAGTTTAATTGCAGGTATTGTTGTATTAAGTATTATGATTTTACCTACTATTGCTAGTATCGCTTCTGATGCAATACGTTCTGTTCCATTTGATTATTTAGAAGCTTCTTATGGTCTAGGATCAACGAAATGGCAAGCGATTAGCCGAGTGATTGTTCCTGCTGCGAAAAAAGGGATTTTAACAGGTGTTGTTTTAGGCTTAGCGCGTGCTTTCGGTGAAGCGTTAGCGGTTCAAATGGTAATCGGGAATACGATTAAATTACCAGAAGGAATATATAGTCCGACAGCGACGTTAACTGGTATTTTAACAATGGACATGACGAATACATTGAACGGAACTGCTTGGAACAATGCGCTATGGACTTTAGCGATGATTTTACTTGTTATTTCATTCCTGTTTATTTTAGTAATTCGAGCGATTGGGCAAAGAGGTGAGCGATAATAATGAATGCAAGAACGGTAAATAAAGTTTGGACAGGTATCTTTTATGCGGTTGCGGCTTTAGTTGTAGCTTTGCTAGTGTTCTTAGTATTTGAGATTTTACAAAAGGGATGGGGATTTTGGGATCCTAATTTCTTGTTTGGAGAACCAAGCAATACAAGAGCTGGTGGTGGGATTGGTCCGCAGTTATTCAATTCATTCTACATGCTTGTTATAACGCTTATTATATCTATTCCTCTTGGATTAGGTGCTGGAATATATTTAGCAGAGTACGCAAAACAAGGACGTTTTTTAAATTTTGTTCGTCTATGTATAGAGACGATGGCGTCTTTACCTTCTATTGTTGTTGGTTTATTTGGTTTGTTAGTGTTCGTTACAATGACAGGTTGGGGATACACAGTAATGGGTGGTGCTCTTGCTTTAACTATTTTAAATTTACCGGGTTTAACGCGTGTTTGTGAAAATGCGATTTCAGAAGTTCCTCAGAATGTAAAAGAGGCAAGTCTTGGATTAGGTGCAACGAAGTGGCAAACAATCGCTCGTATTATTATCCCATCGTCATTACCACAAATTATTACAGGGATTATTTTAGCGGCGGGTCGTATATTTGGGGAAGCGGCAGCATTAATTTACACAGCGGGTTTAACATCCCCGATTTTAAATTCAGCAGCGGATTTCTCAAGTCCTGCGCATCCTTTAAATCCGTTTAGACCAGCTGAAACATTAGCGGTTCACATTTGGAAATTAAATTCTGAAGGAGTTATTCCAGATGCGAAGTTGATTGCGACAAAATCTGCAGCTGTATTAATTATTATGGTATTACTATTCAATGTTATTTCACGCTTGATAGCATCTATATTACACAAGCGCTTTACAGGAACGAAAAGAAAAAGTAAAACAACGAAAAAGGTAAAAGCGGCATAAATTATAAAGAGGAACTCTCTATTTATAAGTAGGGGGTTCTTTTGTATTTTAATATAGAAGGAATGGATGTAATGATTGTTGAATTTGTGATTAATTATAAAGAAGAACAGATGTAATTTAGATTGTGGATTCTAGTAAACCTATAGAGCAATATGTGGAAAAAATGATGGATTATATGACTAAATAGAGAGAAGGCGTTATCTTCATTTGTGAAGATAACGCCTTTTGTTTTTAAATATCAGGTGTTTCTGTAGAAGTGCTTATTTTCCTACGGGAGCGTCTTTTTCTCCCGATTTTATCTAATAGTTCATACATAACTGGAACGACTACTAATGTAAGAGCAGTTGAGACTGCCAAACCGCCGATGACAACGACGGCTAAACTTTTTGATACCATACTTCCTGCTTGGGATTGGCCAAATAGGAGTGGGAGCATAGCAACGATTGTTGTAATAGCTGTCATAATAATTGGGCGTAGTCTAGTAGAACCTGCTTCAAGTAAGGCTTCTCTAGTTTCCATTCCATGTTCCCGATTTTGTTGGACTCTTTCTATTAATACAATAGCGTTTGTAACAACAATCCCAATTAACATTAATGCGCCGATCAAGGAATTTACATCAACAGGTGTTCGTGAAATGATTAATCCTAAAATACCACCGACAGCAGCTAATGGTAAGGAGAATAGGATTGCAAAAGGAGCACGTGCTTGCCCGAAGGTGATAACCATAATTAAATATACAATCCCGATTGCAATCCCCATAATTTTGAATAAATCTGTAAAATTCTCTTGCATAGATTCAGTAGCTCCTGCGATATTTACTTTTGCACCACCAGGTAAATCTAAGTCAGTCATCGCTTTATTTACTGCTGTGTTTACTTTACTCAAATCTTCATTTGAAGCTTCGGCTGTAATTTGGATTGTTTCTTTTCCGTCTTTATGGAAAATTTCTGTTTGTGTTTGTTTTTCTGAAATAGTTGCGATGTCTTTTAAAGGTATTGGTCCATTAATAGGTGATAGTATGTTTGTATTTAAAATATCTTCTTGTTTATTAATGTTTTCTTTTTTGTGTTCTATCATAATAGTAGCTTTTTCATTATTAATTGTAATTTCGCCAATAGGTGATTTCTTCATAAGGAATGCCACTTGTTGCGCAGCTATTTCTGGTGTTAAACCTAGTTGTTCAGCCTTTGTTTGATCAATATGAATTTGCCATTCTTTCTTAGAGTCTTCTAAATTTGTTTTTACTTTAGAAAGATCATTCATGCTTTTTAGTTTTGTTTCAACGATAGTAGCCGCCTCTTTTAAATCCGCTTCGTTAGTAGCTGTTACGTTAAATTGTAAGTTATTACCGCCGCCAGAGCTTGAATAACTTGTTTTTATATAATCAAGTTCAGCAGGCTCAAAAGTTTTATGTTCCTTTTTTAACTCTTTAATATATTGATCAATATCAGAACCTTTTTTAAAGACTACGAATATACTAGCGAGGTTATTTTTAGTTGTTTGCCCCCATTGTGCATCTTCTGCGCTAGATCCCATTCGTAAAATAACGTCTGTTATATCTGAATTAGAAAGTAATTTCTTTTCAAAATCAAATGCTTTTTGTTTTTGAGATTCAGCATTATAATCGGCTGGAAATGTCATGTTAATAGATAACATTGTGTCGTCTTCAGATTTTATGTTTGCTTTCGGTAGTAATATATAAGCTGCAATTGATCCTACAAATAATAAAAATGCAGTAAGTAGAATAATGAATTTATGAGAAAGAGCCCACTTTAATGTAGCGACATATCGTGATGAAGAACTTGGCTTTCGATGCTTTGTTTTTTTGAGTAGTAAAAAAGCCATAAGTGGAACAACTGTTAGTGCAACGATTAAGGATGATAATATAGAATATACAACTGCTAATACCATAGGTAACATTAATTTTCCGATTGCTCCTGATACGAGGCCGATAGGTAAAAAAACAGCGACCGTTGTTAAAGTAGAAGAAGTAATTGCGACTGCGACTTCTTTCGTTGCATCGAGAATGATATCTTTAGAGAAAGAATCTTTTTGTAAACGGCGGAAAATATTCTCGATGACAACGATACTATCATCGACGAGACGTCCAACCGCAACAGCTAAACCACCGAGGGTTAAAATGTTAAGTGTAATGTTAGATTGATGTAGTAAAAAGAGTGTTAATAAAATGGATAATGGAATACTGACAACAGCGATGAGTGTTGTTCGGAAGTTACGTAAAAAGATTAAGATAATTAGAGTTGC